>JAGUXT010000032.1 GCA_020061705.1 Halothiobacillus sp.
TAATCTGTTCTTCGCTGAATCGCTTCTTCATGTCCAATCTCCTTCATGGGTGGGATTGGACTCTAAGTTCAGGTGCTACTCAAATTGGGGGGACGTCGCCATCACCCCCTTAATAAATTCGCCGCCCCCCTTCCTTGACACCACGATGCAAGGCAAACTTGGCTTAACATTTTTATGGCTTCGATAAAAAAGATTGCGCAACGATTTACTTAGATAAACGGCTTCCTGGCTTCCTCACCTACCCTTGAGGAGTCATTCAAAGGGTAAGGGAGCTGCAATTTCATGCGGCAATGCGCCCGTTCAGCGCGTTCGCAAACAGGTTTCTACACCCCGAACAACGTGGAGATAAGTCAATGTTTCAGGTACGTATCCATGGACGTGGTGGACAGGGCGCGGTGAGCGCGGCGGAGATGCTTTCGGTTGCGGCATTCCTCGACGGTGAGCACGCGCAGGCCTTTCCCAGCTTCGGTTCCGAGCGCAATGGTGCGCCCGTGGTGGCGTACTGCCGCATCGACAGCCGCCCGATTCGCCTGCACGAGCCCGTGCTCGCACCGGATGGGCTGATCATTCAAGACCCTACCTTGCTACATCAAATCGATGTATTCGCTGGCGTACCCGATCACGCCTACGTCGTCATCAATTCCAAAAAGACCTTCAGCGAGCTGGGGCTGGGCGAGTACATCGCCCGCTTCGATCCCGCCCGTGTGCTGGCTATTCCCGCCACCGAAATCGCCCTCAAGCATGTCGGTCGCGCCGTACCCAATGTGCCGTTACTGGGCGCATTCGCCGCGCTGGCCGGGCAAATTCGCCTGCCCTCGGTGCTGGCGGCCATCCGCGACAAGTTTCCCGCGCGCATTGCCGAGCCCAATGTGAATGCGGCGCAAGAGGCCTATGACATGGCACTTGAGCGCATCAGCGCCGTGGTCGAACACTAAGTTTTAAAAGGCCTCTGTGGCCTTTTTTGTTTCTGGAGATGTACCGATGCTGAAACAACTGGAAGGATCACGTGCGGTCGCCGAAGCGGTGGCCTTGTGCCGCCCCGAAGTGGTCTGCGCCTACCCGATTACCCCGCAGACCCACATCGTCGAGGCCGTGGGCGAGATGGTGCGTGAAGGCACGCTTTCGCCTTGCGAATTCATCAATGTGGAAAGCGAGTTTTCCGCCCTGTCGGTGGCCATTGGCGCATCGGCTGCCGGGGCGCGCACCTACACTGCCACGGCCAGTCAGGGTTTGTTGTTCATGGCTGAAGCGGTATTCAACGCCTCCGGCATGGGCTTCCCCATCGTGATGACCGTCGCAAACCGCGCCATTGGCGCACCGATCAATATCTGGAACGACCAGGGCGATTCGATGGCGATGCGCGACTCCGGCTGGTTGCAGATCTATGCCACCTCCAATCAGGAGGCGGTGGATCTGCACATTATCGCCTTCCGGCTGGCCGAGGAGATCAGCCTGCCGGTGATGGTGTGCATGGATGGCTTCGTCCTCACCCACGCCTACGAGCGCGTGGACATCCCCGAGCAGGCCGAAGTGGATGCCTATCTGCCGCCATTCGAGCCGAGGCAAATACTTGACCCCGCCGAGCCGGTGACCATGGGTGCCATGGTCGGCCCGGAGGCCTTTACCGAGGTGCGCTACCTCGCCCACATCAAGCAGATGCAGGCACTGGAACTGCTGCCGAAGCTGGCGCGCGAATTCGAAGCGCGCTTTGGCCGCGATTCCGGTTGCCTGATTCAACGCTACCGCACCGAAGATGCCAAAACCATTGTGGTCGCGCTCGGTTCCGTCGTTGGCACCTTGCAGGAGGTGATCGACACCCTGCGCAACGAAGGCCATGCCGTCGGCGTTTTGGCCATTCGTGCCTTCCGCCCCTTCCCGCTGGCCGAGGTGCATGATGCGCTGATGCATGCCGAACGTGTGGTGGTGGTCGAGCGCGCCTTTGCCATTGGTCAGGGCGGCATTGTGGCCGACTCCATCCGCAAGGCGCTGCAAGGCCGACCCGCCCCCATCTATACCGTGGTTGCGGGTCTGGGCGGTCGCCCGATTACCCAGGCCTCGCTGAATGCCATGCTGCATCAGGCGATGGACGATGCCCTGCCGTCAGTGACCTTCCTTGACCTGCAGACCGACGTGGTTGAACGTGCGCTCGAGCGTGAACGCAGCCATCGCCGCTCCGGCCCGGTCGCCGAAGGGGTGCTCAAGGATCTTGGCGTGAAAGCCATGCAGTACGTATGAGGACGCTCCAATGAGCCATCAGGAAGTCAAGTTTTATCAGACCGGCACGTTTACCGTCGGCAACCGCCTGCTCGATCCCGAGCAGCGTTCGGTTCAATCCACCGAGGAGCGCACCAACGCGCTGAACTCCGGTCACCGCGCCTGTCAGGGCTGCGGCGAAGCGCTGGGCGCCCGTTACGCCATGGATGCAGCCATGGCGGCGACCAACGGCCAAATCGTCATCGCCAATGCCACCGGCTGTCTGGAAGTATTCTCCACCCCCTACCCCGAAACCGCCTGGCAGGTGCCGTGGGTGCATTCGCTGTTCGGCAATGCGGCTGCCGTGGGCGCAGGTCTGGCAGCGGCCATGCGCGTGAAGGGCAAGAGCGATGTGCGCGTCATCGCCCAGGGCGGCGATGGCAGCACGGCGGACATCGGTTTCGGCCCGCTCTCGGGCATGTTCGAGCGCAACGATGACGTTTTGTTCATCTGTTACGACAACCAGGGCTATATGAACACCGGCGTGCAGCGCTCTTCCGCCACCCTGCCTGCGGCGCGCACCTCGACCACGGCGGCGGTCGGCAAACGACCCGGACACCAGCTCGGCATGGGCAAGTTCGTACCGGAAATCGCCATGGCACATCACATTCCTTATGTTGCCACCGCTACCGTGGCCGATTTGCGCGACATTGAGGCCAAGGTGACCACGGCCATGAGCCTGCGCGGCGCACGATACATTCATATCCTCGTGCCCTGTCCGCTGGGCTGGGGTTCCGCCAGTCACGACACCGTGCGTCTGGCGCGCATGGCCAAGGAAAGCGGGCTGTTCCCGGTGTTCGAGGCGCGCGATGGCGAGGTGACGGATTCGCTGAAGATTCGTCATCAGGTGCCGGTGGAAGAGTTTCTCAAGCCGCAAAAGCGCTTCGCCCACCTGTTCGGCAAGCAGCGCGACGAGGAGGCCATTGGCTTCCTGCAAGCGCGCGCCGAGCGCAATATCCGTAAATATCATTTGCTGGAGGCCTGAACATGGAAAAGCCATTTGCTATTACCCTGGATCCCGGCACCTCGCTCTCCAACCACACCGGCAGTTGGCGTACTGAACGCCCGGTCTATGTACATCGCCTGCCGCCCTGCAATAACGGCTGCCCGGCAGGCGAGGATATTCAGGGCTGGCTGTTTCACGCCGAAAGCGGCGACTATGAAAAAGCCTGGCACAAGCTGACCGAGAACAACCCCTTTCCGGCGATTGTCGGACGCGTCTGCTACCACCCCTGCGAATCGGCCTGCAATCGTGGGCAGATCGACGAAGCCGTCAGCATTCACGCGGTTGAGCGTTTTCTGGGTGACGAGGCGATCAAGAAAAACTGGGCTTTCCCGCTTCCCGTACAGAAAAGCGGCAAGCGCGTGCTGATTGTTGGTGCCGGGCCCTCCGGCCTGACCGCCGCCTACCATCTTGCATGCCTGGGTCATGATGTCGAAATCCATGAGGCCGGCCCCATGGCGGGCGGCATGTTGCGTTTCGGCATCCCGCAATACCGCCTGCCACGCGACATTCTTGATGCCGAAGTCAAACGCATCCTCGACATGGGTGTCACGCTGCATCTCAACCGCAAGGTCGAGAACGCTTTGACCGCCATGCAGGAAGGCGGCTTCGATGCGGTGTTCCTCGCCATTGGCGCGCACATTGCCAAACGCGCCTATATTCCCGCTGGCGCGGCCGCGCATGTGCTGAATGCCGTCAACGTGCTACATGATCTGGAAACGGGCGAAAAGCCACTGCTCGGCCGTCGCGTGGTGGTCTACGGTGGCGGCAACTCCGCCATCGACGTCGCCCGCACCGCCAAGCGTCTGGGCGCAGACGAGGCCGTTATCGTCTACCGCCGCACCCGCGATGCCATGCCCGCCCATCCGTCCGAAGTGCATGAGGCCGAAGCGGAAGGCGTGCTGATCCGTTGGCTAACCACCATCACTCAAGCCGAAGAAGGCGAGCTGACCATCGAAAAAATGTGCATGGATGATGATGGTTCGCTACAGCCAACCGGTGAATTCGAGACGCTGCAAGCCGATTCGCTGGTGCTGGCGCTGGGGCAGGATGTTGATCTGGGTTTGCTGGAGCATGTGCCCGGTATCGAAATCGAAGGCGGCGTGGTCAAGGTTGGCGAAAACATGATGACCGGCTGCGAAGGTGTCTTCGCCGGTGGCGACATGGTGCCGTCCGAGCGCACCGTGACCGTCGGCATCGGACACGGCAAACTGGCCGCGCGCAATATTCACGCCTGGCTCAATGGCGAAACCTGGGTACATCCGCCGCGTCCGGCGATTGCCACGCTCGACCGCATTAATCGTTGGTATTACAGCGAAGCGCCCAAAGTCGTCCAGCCGGAACTGGACGCCGTGCGCCGCATGAACGGCTTTGAGGAAGTCGTGCAAGGACTGAACGCCGACAACGCCCTGTTCGAGGCGCGGCGCTGTCTTTCCTGCGGCAACTGCTTCGAGTGCGACAACTGTTACGGCGTCTGCCCGGATAACGCGGTCAAAAAACTCGGCCCCGGCAAAGGGTTTGAATTCGATTACGACTTCTGTAAGGGCTGCGGCATTTGTGTGGCAGAGTGCCCCTGCGGAGCCATCGACATGGTGCCGGAGGATATTTGATCCGCCACGTACTTACTTCCAATGCAGGTCGTCCCAAAGAACCTGCTCACGATCTTTTTGAAGCTAAAAATTCTTCGTGAAACGACGCTGTAGGTGCGAACTCATTCGCACCTACACGTTTTTGGCGACCATTTTCCATTCAATGACGAGATCGTGAACAGGTTCTAATCCGAGCCACCTTCGGGCTCACCCCATCGACGCGTTAGACTAGTGCGCCCTTCACCCAGCGATCCTCCATGCCATTTATTTCTCTGGGTCTCTCCCCCTCGCTGCTGCGCGCCGTCAGTGCCAAGGCTTACACACAGCACACACCGATTCAGGCCGCCGTGATTCCGGGTGCCTTGCAAGGCCGCGACGTGCTGGGTTCGGCGCAGACCGGCTCCGGCAAGACGATGGCGTTTGCCTTGCCGCTGTTGCAGCAACTGGAGCAGAGGCCGCTGGAGAATCCTCGGCGGGTTTTCGGCTTGATTGTGCTGCCCACGCGTGAGCTGTGCACCCAGGTCGGCGAGGAGATTCTGGCCTTGGCGGCGCATCTGTCGCGGGCGGTGAGGGTCTCCGTCGTGTTTGGCGGCGTGTCCATCAACCCGCAAATGCTGCGTTTGCGCGGTGGCACGGACATTGTGGTGGCCACGCCGGGGCGCTTGCTGGATTTGTTGGAGCACAACGCCCTCAGCATCAGCCAAGTCAAAACGCTGGTGCTGGATGAGGCCGACCGTCTGCTTGATCTGGGCTTTGCCGACGAGTTGGGGCGCATTTTGCAGTTATTGCCCGAGCGGCGCCAAAACCTGTTTTTCTCCGCCACTTTCCCGCCTGCCGTGCAAACGCTGGCGAACATGCTGTTGCACGACCCGCTGCGGGTGGAGGTGCAGTCCGAGCCAGAAAGCGCGCCGGACATTGAGCAACGCACCATCGCGGTCGATAACGGGCGGCGCACGCAATTGTTACGCCACCTGATTCAACAACACCATTGGAGCCGGGTGTTGGTGTTTGTCGCCAGCAAGCACGCCGCCGAAATCGTGGCCGAAAAACTGCGCAAGGCGCACATCAACGCGGAGCCGTTTCATGGTGATTTGAGCCAGGGCAAGCGCACGCAGGTGTTGGCGGACTTCAAAGCCTCGCGCCTGCGCGTAGTGATCGCCACCGACGTGGCGGCGCGTGGTCTGGACATCGCGCAATTGCCGGTGGTGGTGAACTTTGACCTGCCACGTTCAGCGGTGGACTACACGCACCGCATCGGGCGCACCGGACGTGCGGGAGAATCAGGCGTGGCGCTGAGCTTTGTCAGCGCCGATAGCGAGGCGCATTTCCGCTTGATTGAAAAGCGCCATGGATTGCGTGTGCCGCTGGAACAGATTGAGGGCTTCGAGCCCGTGCAGACGGCTCGGGTGGTCGCGCTGTTATCCGAGCAAGACTTGTTTGACCGCGCCAACGGCGGCATCAAGGGCAAGCGCCCCAGCAAGAAAGACAAGCTTCGGGCAGCGGCGCGCGAGCAATAAATCAATTCAACTGATTGATCTTTAGTACTTTTATGGAGCCCTCCGTGAGCACCACAGAACCACTTCCCCCTTTATAAAAGGGGGATCGAGGGGGATTTGGTCGTATTTTAGAACGTGCCACGGCTTCAAATCCCCCCTACCCCCCTTTTCCAAAGGGGGGGAATAACGTCATTTAACACGGTCGAAAACAGGCTCTAAATCAACCGCACCCGCACACTCTTGCCCTTGACCTTGCCCGCGTTGAGTTTTTGCATGGCTTCATGCGCAATCTCGCGTTGCACCGCCACAAAGGTGGTGAACTCGGTCACGTTGATTTTGCCAATTTGCTCGCGGCTGTAACCGGCATCGGCGGTCAGCGCACCGAGCACATCGCCGGGGCGAATCTTCTCTTTGCGGCCGCCCTGAATCTGCAAGGTCACCATCGGCGGGCGCAGCGCCCCCTCGCCGGTAGGGTGCAGATCGTCCACCTTGTGCCAGACCGATTCGCACTGTTGGTACTGTTCAATCCTGCCGACCGCGCCCATTTCGTTCATGGAAACCAGGTTCAGCGCCAGACCCGACTCACCCGCGCGCCCGGTGCGACCAATGCGGTGGATGTGAATCTCGGCATCCGGCGTGATGTCCACGTTAATCACCGCTTCCAGTTGCGTAATGTCCAGCCCGCGCGAGGCCACGTCGGTCGCCACCAGCACCGAGCAACTGCGGTTGGCAAACTGCGCCAGCACTTGATCGCGCTCGCGCTGTTCCAGATCGCCATGCAACACCAGCGCGACGAAACCCTGCTCTTGCAGCAGCGCCACCAGATCGTTGCACTGCTGCTTGGTATTGCAAAACGCCAGCGTGCTGACCGGGCGGAAGTGGTTCAACAGCCGCGCCACCGTGTCCAGCCGGTTTTGGCGGGTTACTTCGTAAAAGCGCTGCTCGATCAGGCTCTCGGCCTGCTGCGATTCGACCGTGATTTGCAGTGGATCGCGCATGAACTGCGTCGCCAGTCTTTCGATGCCTTCCGGGTAGGTGGCGGAAAACAGCAGGGTTTGCCGCCGTTTCGGGCATTGCTGGATGACGGTTTCAATGTCATTAAAAAAGCCCATGTCCAGCATACGGTCGGCTTCGTCCAGCACCAGCGTATTGAGTGCGTCCAGATTCAGATACCCGCGCTCCAGATGATCCATCACGCGCCCGGGCGTGCCGACCGCGATGTGTGCGCCGTGCTCCAGCGTGATTCGTTGACCGCGCAAGGGCACGCCGCCGCACAGGGTCACGACCTTGATATTTTCCTCGGCGCGCGCCAAACGCCGAATTTCGACCGCGACCTGATCGGCCAGCTCACGCGTGGGGCACAGCACCAGCGCCTGCACCGCAAAACGGCGCGGGTTGAGGTTGGTCAACAATGGCAGAGCAAAGGTGGCGGTTTTGCCGCTGCCGGTCCTGGCCTGCGCAATAATGTCCTTGCCCAGCAGGGCGGCAGGCAGGGCAGCGGCCTGAATCGGGGTCATTTCCAGATAGCCCAGTTGCTGCAAATTGTCGAGGGTGGCGGGGTTCAGCGCCAAGCTAGCAAAGCTGGTACTGGAAGGCGGGGCGGCGGCATCAGCCACCTGGGGTTCTGGAGTGTTCATGTTGTGATTGTAACCTTTGTTTATGGGTTGACCGATTCAAGGGGGTCTAAACCCTACAAAACATCCCCCGGCCAGGGCTCGATGCCACTTGATACATGGTTGTTGTCGGGGGATGACTACCCTCCCACAAAGCAAGTGCACAATTCCCGTTAACTGGATAGGTGAATTCAGCTATATTCAGCAGAGATTAGAAAGCGCTATTCACACCCGAGCAGAGGCACGCGCATGACGGCGACCAGACCACGCAGAGAAGCCTTACGCCGCAAGACCGGGTTGAGCCTGTTACGTACCTTGATGCCTGCTTATGACGGATTGATCCAGCGCTTCGCCCAGCGCCACGATGTCCTCTCTTCGAAGCTGATCCTCATGGCACGCGATACCGAAGACGGCACCCTGGTGCGCATTGCATGGAGCCACCCCTGATGCCCGTACTGAATGTGTTGCACCGCCTGCTGCTTCAAGGAAGCCTTGAAAAGCGCATTCGCCTCGCCGCCTTCGGCCTGTCCATGCTGCTGCTCGCTATCTTTGGCGTGGTGGCCATGTGGACACAAATGATTCACACACAAAAAGAACAGCATGATGCTCAGGAAACCACCCTGCGACTTTTAAGTGGCCAATTGTATTTCGGCCTTGAACACCGGCTTAACGTCATGAAAAAGCTTGGCAACAACCCGATTCTTTGGACGGCCATCTCCGACGCTCACGAGCGTGAGGACTATTTAAAGAACTTACTCGCAAGCCATAACATCAGTCATGACGATGTCATGCCCATCAGCCTTTTTGACTATCACGGACGCTGGATTTGCGGGGAATACACTCAAGGGATGCCTGCGGCGAACGCGCCCGACGCATTAGTTAATAGAGCACTGAAATCACGACAACCCAAGAGCGCGCTGATTCTCGGCAATTCACCACACCTGCTGCTGGCCTTTCCTGTGAACACCCCCTACACCGAGGGAAGCATTGGCGTGCTACTTGGCAACCTATTGTTGGACGAGTTATTTGGACACCCTCTTAGCAACCTGAGTGATGGACTGGGCTATGTGATCCGCATCAACGACGAGGTGCTATTCACGTCTTCGCCCCTGAGCACACAACGCCATTATCCAATAACTTCCACACTGATCCACCCGGACTTTCCGGAACTATTCCAGATTCAGATTGAGCTATTTGGTACCCGATCCGCCTGGCATAACCTGTTGGTCAAGCAAGGGCTCTTGTTTCTTCTTACCGTTGTAATTTTAACCGGGGGCATCTGGTTGATCGCTGGCCTGCTGGCACGCGGACTCACCCGGCGACTTAGGCGGCTGACCGATGCCATCAGTACCCTTCCCCGGCCACAGGGTAGACAGATCCCGCTGGACGCGAGAGGCGACGAAATCAGCCTGCTGGCGCAAGCACTCAAAGATGCGCTGACCAAGCAGGAAGACATGACCGCGCGCCTGGAAGATTTGGTGGCCGCGCGCACCCGCGAGCTGAGCGTCAGCCAGGAGCGCTATCGACTGGTGATCAAGGCCAGCCAGGATGGCATCTACGACTGGAATATCATCACGGGCGAGTGTTTCTTTTCGTCGCGCTGGAAATCCATGCTCGGTTATGGCGAAGACGAGCTGAGCGATGCCTTCGAAACCTTTGCCGGGCGTCTGCACCCGGACGACAAGGCAAACATACTTAGCAAACTCGACGCGCATCTGCAGGGCGACGACAGCACGCTCTCACAAACCGAATTCCGCCTGCGCCACAAGGACGGCTCCTGGCGCTGGATTTACTCGCGCGGCATCGTGCTGCGCGATGCTGAGGGCACGCCCTATCGCATGGCGGGTTCGAATTCCGACATCACCGAACGCAAAAAGGACGAAGCCACCCTGCGTAAGCTGTATACCGCGATTGAGCAGGCGCCGGCCACGGTGGTGATCGCCAATCTGGATGCCAGTATCGAATATGTCAATCCACGCTTTACCCAGATCACTGGCTACACAGCAGAAGAGGCGCAAGGTCAAAATCCGCGCATTTTGCAATCCGGGCACACCAGCAAGGAAAGCTATCAGCAGATGTGGGGTGCGCTGACACATGGGCGCGTGTGGCAAGGCGAGCTGGAAAACAGGCGCAAGAATGGTGAGTTTTACTGGGAAGACATCCAGATTGCTCCGGTCAAGGATGCTGCAGGTGTCACCACGCACTATGTTGCAGTCAAGATCGACATCACCAAACGCAAACACATGGAACAGAAACTGGTCGAAAATGAGGCCAAGTATCGCGCCCTGTTTGAAAACAGCCTGTTCCCCACTCTGATGACCGACCCGGTCGCGGGACGGATTCTGGCCGCCAACCAGGCCGCGCTGGACTTGTTTGGCGCCAGCGAGGATGAATTGCGCGCACGCCCACGCAGTGAACTGATGGACATGAGCGACCCACGCTTGCAGGTCGCCATTGCTCAGCGCACACAGGTCGGACGCTTTCAGGGCGAGCTGACCGTGTTGGGGCCGAATGGCAGTAAAGTCCCTGTTGAACTTTCATCTGCGACTTTCAAAGGCGCGGACGGACGGCTTTTATCGAACATGGTGATTCGTGACCTGACCGCAATCAAACGCAATGAAGAGAGTCTGCGTCTGGCAGCAAACGTGTTCACCCATGCCCATGAGAGCATCATCATTGCCGATGCCGAAGCCAGGATTATCGATGTCAACGCCACCTTCACCCAGATCACCGGCTATACCCGCGACGAGGTTTTAGGCCAAAGCCCGCACATTCTCAGCTCTGGGCAGCAGGATGCCGCGTTCTATGAATCCATGTGGCGCAAAATCCGCGAAACGGACTTCTGGCAGGGCGAAGTATGGAATCGACGCAAGGATGGCTCATTTTATGCCGAATGGCTCACCATCTGCAGCATCCGCGACAGCCGGAACCAGATCACGAACTACCTCGCCATTTTCTCGGATGTCACCGAGCAAAAAGAGCATCAGCGCTACATCGAACATATCGCGCACTATGATGCCCTGACCGGCCTGCCCAATCGTGTGCTTTTGCGCGATCGCTTAACGCAGAGCATGGCCTCGGCAGTGCGCCATAATCGCCCGCTGGCCGTCGCCTACCTCGACCTGGATGGCTTCAAGACCATCAACGACAGTCATGGTCACAGCGTGGGCGACAAGCTGCTCACACAGGTCGCCAACAGAATGAAACTGGCGGTACGCTATGGCGACACGGTCGCGCGCATGGGCGGTGATGAGTTTGTCGCCGTGTTGCAGGATCTGGAGGGAATCAACAGCAGCGTAGCCCTTGTCCTGCGCTTGCTGAGCGCTGCGTCCCAGCCGGTCGAAATCAACGGTTTGAGTATGCGTGTATCGGCCAGTATCGGCGTGGCCTATTTCCCGCAACAGGACGATGTCGATGCCGACCAGCTTTTGCGCCAGGCCGACCAGGCCATGTATCAGGCCAAACAGGCTGGAAAAAATCGCTACCTTGTGTTTGATGCCGAGCAGGATCGCAGCGTGCGCGGGCACCACGCGAGACTGACCCGACTGCAAGAAGCCATGAGTCGACAGGAGTTCAAGCTGCACTACCAGCCCAAGGTGAATATGCGCAGTGGCGAGGTGATCGGCGCAGAGGCACTTATTCGCTGGCACGACCCGCAACGCGGCCTGCTGGCGCCCGCCGACTTCTTGAGCACCATCGAAGGTAGTCCTCTGTCCATGGATCTGGGCGAGTGGGTGATCGAAAGTACGCTGGCGCAGATGGCGACTTGGCGCGCGCTTGGGCTTAACCTTGCCGTCAGCGTCAATGTTGGCGCGCACCAGCTCCAGCACAAGGACTTTATCAGCCGCTTGCGCCAGATTATGGCGCGCTACCCTGAAGTCAGCCCTGAATTCCTTGAACTTGAAGTGCTAGAATCCAGCGCACTGGAAGATCTTGAGCTTGTCTCCTCTGTCATTAATGCCTGCCGCGAACTCGGGATCGGCTTTGCCTTGGACGACTTCGGCACAGGCTACTCTTCGCTGACCTACCTGAAGCGACTGCCAGCCAAAACCCTCAAGATTGATCAAAGTTTTGTGCATGACATGCTGGACGACACCGAAGACCTGGCGATTATCGAGGGTGTCTTGAGCCTGGCCGATGCGTTTCACCGCCAAATCATCGCCGAAGGCGTGGAAACCCGCGCGCATGGTGCCATGTTGCTTCGTCTGGGGTGCGAGCAGGCTCAGGGCTATGCCATCGCCCACCCCATGCCTGCGGATGAAATGATCGACTGGATGGCAAACTGGCATCCCTACCCGGAATGGGTAAGCGTGCAACAAATGCGGCATGAAGATCTGCACATCCTGTACGCCATTGTGGAGCATCGTTCATGGGTCAACGCTGTAATGCGACAGGTTCAGGACAAACCTAGCAAGACACCATGCATGGATGATTGCGCATGTCGTTTTGGAAAGTGGTTGCACACCGAGGGTCGCAGAAACCTTGCATTTAAGGACACATTGCTCGGCCTCGAAAACCTGCACAAGTCGATCCATGCCCAGGGGGCAAACCTTTTGCACTTGAAATATCAAGGACAAGGTGCAGAAGCACTCACCCAAGTGGATTCATTTATCAAGCAAAGCGACTCCTTGCTGGAGCAGGTATGGGCGCTGGAGCAACGATTGCGCTCCGGTGATTAGAGTTTCAGGCGGATTAGGACTAATGCAAAATTGTTCCAGCAAGTCAAAACGCCGAAGACAGAAAACCTGGTACGGCAAGGCCTCTTTTATGCCTAGGGCTGTTTCGCCCAATTCCTAGTTGATATTCAGCGGCCACCGGCGAGAAATAGCCCACAGGCTGCTATGCTTGCACTACCCCGACCACGGAGAACCCCCACATGAGTATCGCCCTGATTGTGACCCTCGCCCTGCTGGGCGCGCTGGTGCTGTATGGCATCATGATTTACAACAACCTTGTCAGCCTGAAGCACGCAGTGAGCAAGGCTTGGGCGAATATCGACGTGTTGCTGAAACAGCGTCACGACGAATTGCCCAAGCTGGTGGAAACCTGCCGCCAGTACATGAAATATGAGCAGGAAACGCTGGAACGGGTGATCCAGGCGCGCAGTCAAGTGCAGGCAGCGCGCGAGTCGCACGATATGGGCAGCCTCGGCCAGGCGGAAGGTGCGCTGCGCCTGGGGCTGGGCAATCTGTTCGCACTGGCTGAAGATTATCCCGAGTTGAAGGCCGATCAGACCTTCCAGCATCTGCAAACGCGTATTTCCGGGCTGGAAAATGCCATTGCCGACCGCCGCGAGTTCTACAACGAGGCCGTCAATGCCAATAACGTGCGTATCGAACAGTTCCCGGACGTGATTATCGCCAACAACTTTGGCTTCAAGGCCGCCGAATTACTTGAGTTCAGCGAAGCCGAAAAGGCCGATGTCGATATGCGCTCGCTGTTCACCTAAATCATGGTGGACGACTTCGCGCCGCTGATGGCGGCGATCAAGGCCAACCCCGAAGTGGGGTTTTTCCTTGTATTCATCTTCGGTATCTCGGTGTTGGGCTTCGAGCGCTTTCTGCGCCTGCAAGCGCGGCGACGTTTGATGCAGGACACGCCCACGTCGCGCATTCGCTCGGCGGCGCAGGGGTATGTCGAGCTGGAAGGCTATGCCACGGCCTCGCCATCCTCGCCGGTTTTCTCTCCCCTCACGCATACCGAATGCGTCTGGTATCAGTTCAAGGTTGAAGAACGCGAAACGGATAACAAGGGCAACACGCACTGGAGAACCGTGCGCAGCGGCACCAGTTCGCATCTGTTTTTACTCGACGACAACACCGGCGAGTGCGTGATCGACCCCGACAAGGCCGTGGTTGAACCTGCGCACAAAAAGGTCTGGCAAACGGGCGATTACCGCTACACCGAAGAGCTGATTCACCCGCTTGAACAGCTGTACGCCCTCGGTTGGCTGAGAAGCTATGAGCCAATGCAAAGCAGCCCGCACGACTGGATACGCGACGAGGTGATCGCCTGGAAATCCGACCCTGCCAAGCGCAGACAATTTGATGCAGATGGCGACGGCGAACTGAATGCGGAAGAGTTCTCCGCCCTGCGCGCAGAGGCCGAGCGCTCTGCACTGGTGGCGTACCAGAATGAACAACACGAGCGCAGTCTTGCCGGGCAAACCCACATGCTCAACGCCGGTGACCCGCATGGCCGCCCGCTACTGCTTTCCACCCATCCGCAACACAAGCTGGCCGAGCGTCTGCGCCTGCACGCATGGTTCTGGCTGGCGGGTGCATTAGCTGCGCTGGGGTTGTTTGTGTATCTTGTCACCGATCACATCCCTTCGACCATGTTGTAGCCACCGATGAAAATAGCCACCTGGAACGTCAATTCGTTGCGCGTGCGCCTGCCGCATGTGCTCGACTGGCTCAAAACCGAACAACCCGATGTGCTGGCCTTGCAGGAAATCAAGCTGGTTGATGAGCTGTTTCCACATGATGCGCTACGCGATGCGGGCTATACCTGCGTGGTCTCCGGCCAACCGACCTACAACGGCGTGGCCGTGCTGGCACGCCAGCCAATGCGCGACGTCGTGACCGATATTCCGGGCTTCGATGACCCACAGCGCCGCGTGCTGGCCGTCACCATCGACGACGTGCGCGTGGTGAATCTGTACGTGGTCAACGGCGAGGCCGTGGGCTCGGAAAAATACGCCTACAAGTTGGCCTGGCTGGATGCACTGGCCGCTTGGCTTGCCGAAGAAAGCGCGCGCCATCCCAGGCTGGTGGTTCTCGGCGACTTCAATATCGCGCCGGATGATCGGGATGTGTTTGATCCGGCCAAATGGGAAGGCAAGATTCTTTGCTCCGAGCCCGAACGCGCTGCGCTGGCGCGCCTGCATGAACTGGGGCTGGTTGATGTATTCCGCCAGTTCGAGCAGGAAGAAAAAACCTTCAGCTGGTGGGATTACCGCATGAACGGCTTCAAACGCAATCTCGGCCTGCGCATCGACCTGATTCTGGCCAGCCCAAGCATGGCCGAACAATGCCGCGCCAGCTACGTGGACAAAACCCCGCGCGGCTGGGAACGCCCCTCCGATCATGCGCCCGTGATTGCCGAATTTGCCTGAGAACCTGCTTCGATCCCGCTGAATGCTTACTGCACCCCTAAGGCCATCTTCTCCCCCCTTTGGAAAAGGGGGGCAGGGGGGATTTGAAGGTTGCGACCCATGCCAACACCGAAAAAATCCCCCTCAATCCCCCTTTTGCAAAGGGGGAGGCTATTTCGCCCGCGATCAACACGCATTCGCTCTATCCCAGACAGTCTATTTTTTTACCGATTCACAATCCAAAATACATCGCGTACAGCGATAGTAAACCGGCTCAAACACCCAAACTAACCAAGACACACGCCCCATGACCCAAGCCAGCACCGTTCCAGCCAACTCCACCCGCCGCGTGCTGTTCGCCAGCCTGATCGGCACCACCATCGAATTCTTCGATTTCTACATCTATGCCACGGCAGCGGCGCTGGTCTTTCCGCGTCTGTTTTTCCCCGAGTCCGACCCCACCACCGCTACTCTGCAATCGCTGGCGACCTTTGCCATCGCGTTTTTCGCCCGCCCGATTGGCGCGGCGCTGTTCGGACACTTTGGTGACCGCATCGGGCGCAAAGCCACCCTGGTGGCCGCGCTATTGACCATGGGGCTGTCCACCGTCGCCATCGGCCTGTTGCCGACCTACGCCTCCATCGGCATTCTCGCGCCCATCCTGCTGGCTGTTTTCCGCTTCGGACAGGGACTCGGCCTTGGCGGCGAATGGGGCGGCGCCGTGTTGCTGGCCACCGAGAATGCTCCGCCGGGCAAGCGCGCCTGGTTCGGCATGTTCCCGCAACTTGGCGCACCGATTGGCTTCATTCTGTCCAGCATCACCTTTTTGCTGCTGACCGCCCTGCTCACCGACGAGCAGTTTTTCGAATTCGGCTGGCGCATTCCGTTTGTTGCCAGCGCCCTGCTGGTGCTGGTTGGCCTGTACGTGCGCCTGCGCATCACCGAAACCCCCGCCTTCACCGAGGCCATGGCGCAGGAAAAGCGCGTGCACTTTCCCGCTGCCAGCGTGTTTCGCGATCACTGGAAGGCGTTGATTCTTGGCACCGTCATCGGCCTGTCAGCCTTCGTCACCTTTTACCTGATGACCGTGTTTGCCCTGACCTATGGCACCGCCAAAACCGGGCTGGGTTATAGCCGCGAAACCTTCCTCTTCGCCCAACTGTTCGGCATCCTGTTTTTCGCCATCACCATTCCAATCTCGGCGCTTCTGGCGGACAAATATGGTCGCCGCTCTACCCTGATTGTAGTCACGCTGGCGATCTTCCTCTTCGGCTTTGCTCTCGCACCATTGTTTGGCTCGGGCTCCCTGACCGGCGTGGTGGTGTTTCTGGCACTGGGACTGGGGCTGATGGGGATGACCTACGGGCCACTGGGCACGCTGCTCTCCGAACTGTTCCCCACCGCCGTGCGCTACACCGGCTCGTCGCTGGCCTTCAACCTGTCGGGCATCTTCGGCGCAGCACTGGCACCCTACATCGCCACCTGGCTGGCCAGCCACTACGGTTTGGCCTTTGTCGGCTACTACCTTTCCGCCGTTGCGCTGCTGACCCTGATCGGGTTGCTGCTGATGCAGGAGACACGCGACAAGGTGCTGGAGTAGGTCACACTCTAGTGTTGGCACCCGGTACGCAGGGAGGCCTTTTCCGGCTTGCCCCAATCATTGCTGGGCACATCCAGATACGGTGCGGGGAACACTTGCTTGATCGTCGAAAACCCGGTCGGGATGTTCGAGTCAGGATTGGCGTAATCCACCACCCAGAAATAGTCGTAATTATCGCCTGACCAGGTGGTCGGCACATCCGGCAACACATCAAGATTAAGCAACTGGCGCAGGGTGATTTTTTCCTGAGGAAAGGCCTTTTCCAGCGCCGCATTGGCGATATGCTTGTGCTCCCAGAACATGACCACCGTTTTGCCGTGCCAGCGCGGATTCGTCAGCACATCCTGTGCCGCCTGCTGGGTGCGCTGGTTCAATTGCAGCGTCACCGCGTGTTGATCCAAATGCGGCAATGGCACCACCGAATAGAGCTGCAAGGGCAGTCCCCAACTCTGTGCCGCCGGGCTCGCAAGCTCCAGCGTGTGCAGCGTGATTGCAAAAATACCACTCGGCGCCTCCGTATTGGCAAACAGGCTATTCGCCGCATCCTTGCCTAAATAGTTGGCGCGCAACGCCAGCGAGCGCTGCTGCCCCGCTGCACAAAGCTTGTACGCATCCAGTTTTTCACCATGCCGCAGAATAATGATGCGCGAAGGGCTGGCCTCCACCACCGGCGCGGCAATCAAACCCAACAATCCAACGCCCAGCAATGCCGCACCCAGACCCTTTTGAACCGATGTACCGAGTACCCGCATAGCAATCCACCTCATGCCTTGTTGAAAAAACGCCGCCTTCCCCCAACGCAATGTAGCACCTTTTCCGTCATGCCTTTCCTGAGCGCCTCGGCATGGACATGCAGGAGGCTGGCGGTGACACCCCCGAGTCATTCCCGGGCAAAGGGCTGGCGTACAGGATGTTATCCGCCCAGTTTTTCCAGGTTGATGCCCTTGGTCTCGATCCGGAACTGCCATGTCACCCACGCGCCCAGCAAGGATGTTCCCGCCAGAATGTAAAGAAGTATTGCGGTGCCGATGTCTGCCAACAGGACGGGAAACAAAAAGGCCGTGAGCACTGCGCCGATTTTGGCGAAGGATGCCGCAAAGCCCGCGCCAAGGCCGCGTATTCGCGTCGGAAACACCTCCCCCGCAATCAGGTAGGTCTGCGCATTGGGGCCCATGTTGGTCATGAAGTTGAACAGGATGAACCCTGCGAAGATCAGGAACATCCGCATGTCGCCGCCGATGGACTCCGCAAGCGCGACGAGGACAAGCCCGATGGCGCAGCCCAGGAAACCGATGATCTGAAGCCTGACCCGACCCACGCTGTCTGTCAGAAAAATGGCAAACAGAATTCCGACGATCAGGAACACATCAAGGAAAGCCGCATGCTTCGCGCCCTGCATGGTGTTTTCCAGAAGATCGGCAATGTTTCTATCGTTGCCGAGCGTGTCATGACCAAAGGTCGCCGCCAGAATGACCGGCGTGAAGATACCGATACCGTAGGTGCCCAGATCCTGCAGAAACCACGGCACGGACGCGAACACAGTCGCCCTGCGGTTTTTCTTGCCAAACAGCGTGAGCAGGGATGGCGCGTGCTTCGCCTCCCCCTCACTGGCAGCGGGCTTGGCAAGCGTGATGGTCTTGGGATATTGCGGGCTCCTTTTGAGCAGCCGCCCAAGCTCCCTCTCCGCCTTCTCGATCATCCCCTTGTCAACCAGCCACTGTGCGGAATCGCAGATCAGCAGCCTCCCCGCGATCACCAGAATCGCCGGGATGACGATCAGCGCATACATCCAGCGCCAGGCGCCGATCTCGGGGTTGACAGACAGGACAATGAAACCGGCCATGGCACCGACCAGAGCACCGACGGCCTGAAAGCCGAACGCGCCAAGAATAAGCCGCCCCCTCATGCGGCTTGGAATACTCTCCGCAATCACCAGATGCGCCGTGGGGTAGTCACACCCCAGCGCCAGCCCCGCGCCAAACAGAGCGATAAGCAAGACAGTAAAGCTTGGGCTAACGGTCAGCACGATCAGGAAGAAGGTAAAAATGACCAACTCGGCGATAAACAGCGCCTTTCTGCCATAGCGGTCAGACAAGCCGCCAAGCGCCGTCGCGCCGACGAGTATGCCAAACAGCGACGCAGCACCAATGGCACCCTTTTCCAGCGCATTCAGATCGAATTCCGCCACCATCAACGGCAACGCAACCCCGGTCATGAACACCACCATGCCTTCAAAGAATTTCCCGGCCGTGGCCAGCGACCAGATCAGCCACTGCATCCCGGTCATCGGCGAACTGCCAACCGCCGTCCCGTCCTGCCAGATCGGCGATTCGTCGATATAAGCCTGTACACTTTTCGTGGTGGTATTCATGCTCGATTCCTGTGTTGCCAGACAGATTAAGGATGCACTTCCTTTCGGCTTGTGCGGATATTGCTCAGGCTGCGGTTAATGATAGCCACCAGACTTTGACATGGGCGGAAAATGGCAACATTCAGCAACAAAAAAGCGGCTGCAAATCTGGTGCAGACTTTAACCTGACAAAAAGTCATCAAGCTACAGGTCAAACGAGGTAAAAAAACCTTGCTCTGGGTAAAAAAGAGGCATAATTTCCTCAAACAGAACCAGAGATGCAATAAACGCCATGACCCATGTACTCCGCGACGGCTCCGAAGCCGACCTTGCGACACGCTATCTGCTCAATGCCCTGCGCTTTCACACGCAGGCCGACATCGCCGCGCATCTGGGCGTAACGGCAAGGGCTGTCCGCCATTGGGCGGTCAAGGAAGAGGTTCCGCAGAAATACATCTTCGGCCTCCAGCGCCTGCTGCCGCTCGAACTGCCCATGAACGACGACGCTCCGTTCCGCTTCATCGACCTCTTCGCGGGTGTCGGCGGCATACGCATGGCCTTCGAGGAACTGGGCGGGCAATGCGTATTCACCAGCGAATGGGACAGCTACGCGCAAAAGACCTATGCCGAAAACTACCCCGGCGGCCACAGCATCCATGGCGACATCACCCAAATCGATGCCGCTGAAATTCCCGATCACGACCTGCTGCTGGCCGGATTCCCCTGCCAGCCCTTCTCCATTGCCGGGGTGTCCAAAAAGAACGCGCTCGGTCGCGCCCACGGATTTTCGGACGAAACGCAAGGCACCCTGTTTTTCGACGTGTGCCGCATCATTGAAAGCAAACAACCACGCGCCTTCCTGCTCGAAAACGTAAAAAACCTCATGTCACATGACAAGGGGCGCACCTTCGATGTCATCAAACGCTCACTCGACGACCTCGGCTACGACATCCACACCCGCATTATCGATGGCGCGCACTTCGTGCCCCAGCACCGCGAACGCATCCTGATTGCCGGGTTCCGCAAGGCGGACAGCATCAGCTTCGATTGGAACGCCCTGCCGCTCCCGCCCAAGGGCACCCACACCCTCGCGGAAATCCTGCACCGCACGGATGGCCGCGAACCCCGGCTACCGTGGGATGGCGACCGCTTCTTCAACCACGCAAGCCAGCAGGTCGATCCCAAATACACGCTGACCGACAATCTCTGGAACTACCTGCAAGGCTATGCGGAAAAGCACCGCGCCAAGGGCAACGGCTTCGGCTTTGGGTTGGTTTACCCGCACAGCGTGACCCGTACCCTGTCCGCCCGCTACTACAAGGACGGCTCGGAAATTCTGCTCTATCAGGGCGAGGGCAAAAACCCCCGTCGCCTGACCCCGCGCGAATGCGCCCGACTGATGGGCTTTCCGGATACCTTCAGGATTTCGGTTTCGGATACGCGGGCTTACAAACAGTTCGGAAACTCGGTGGTTGTGGATGTTATGAGGCACGTCGCAAAACTGATGCAGCCCGGTTTGAATGCTGATATCCTGGAACCCGAACTACCACTCCGTTACGCTACCGCTTGAGGTGTTGCCATGAATACCCAATCCCGCATTCCGAAGCTCAACTCTGCCAGTTTTGACGGCGCCCTGATGTGGTTTGCCGATATGCAAACAAAGGGACTAATGTTTCACCCGGATAATGATCCGGCAGAGATATTGCGCATTTGCGATTGGCAACCGATGTTTTCTGACCCTGAAGCTTCCGAAGTTCGTTTCGTGATGAACGAGTTGTTTACCAATTTGGGCGACGAAGTTTATGCTGCCGCTTACCCGATTGTAATGAACGCATGTGGACTACAGCTTGACGCATAATGGCTGACGTAGTCGACAAAGCAACCCGGAGCCGGATGATGTCCGGCATACGTGGCAAGAACACGAAGCCCGAATTGCTGGTAAGAAAAGCCCTTCATGCGAAGGGTTTTCGCTACAAGCTTCACGCAAATGATCTTCCGGGAAAACCAGATTTAGTTTTTCCAAAATATCGGACGGTCGTATTTGTCCACGGTTGCTTCTGGCACAGGCATGAGCACTGCAAATTTGCAACAACACCAAAGACAAACTCTAATTTCTGGATTGAAAAACTGTCAGCAAACAGCAGACGTGATCAAAGAAACAAATTGCAATTACAGACTCTCGGGTGGCGCGTACTTACGATATGGGAATGCGAAATTGACGAAGCGCACCTAACCAAATTAGCGGATACTATTTCAGCAATGGATTCAAATGGCACATCGGCAATTAAATAACCTTTTCACATATTGCCGCAGCATCGTAAATTCGGCTGGACAGCAGTTGCGTGGAGGAGAGGTTCTTTCCAAGGTACTCAGCAACAACGACGATGCTGGCAGACACGGAGTCCTCATTCCGACTGAGGCATATGACTTTTTCCCCGAACTGATTATCCCCGACAAGACACACAACCAAACCAATGTATTTGGTGGTTTCGATTTCCTTGAAAACACACACAAGGAACTCGCATACAAATATTATGAGCGCTACCCGGAACGGCGAATTACTCGACTAAACCCCGCCTTTAACGATAGGCTGCATGGTCGACGAGTTGCAATTCTCCTTAAGGCCGAGCATCAAGACGGAACTATCGGCTACTACGCGGACATTGTTCGGGAGAAGCTCGATGCCGACTTCCAACCTCTCTGTTCAGTTCTGTTTGGTGAAAGCATTGCCCTATCAGATGGCGCTTTCTCGATACAGCCAGTCGACTCTCCGATATTTATTCCGGATGATGCTTTAAATGACCTTTTAACCCGCTTCGATAAAATATCCGAAATGGGCTGGATAAAATCGTTAAGAGAAGGAGATACAGGAATTGGTTACACATTTGAATCACTTGCAGGGATCCAAGAAAACAATGACCGGAAAGCCGATTTCCGTGGAATCGAAATCAAATGCAAACAAATTAAGGAATCCGGGGCTGGTGGCGGAAAAATAAATCTGTTCCAGCAAGCGCCGTGTTGGGAAACAAATCTAAGCGCCTTGGAGCGAATTCGGCTGATTGGCCAACCGGATTTAAATGGCCGCTACGCTTGCCATTCCCAAGTTACAACCACTAAAAACAACATTGACTTATGGCTGAATCCTTTCGCCACTCCTGCACAAATCGATTTATTGAAAGGCGACACACGCTTTGGTTATTGGCCTCATTCCATTCTCGCTGAGCGCCTAAAAGAAAAGCATTCACGGGCAGTATTTATCAAAGCCAAGGTAAGTAACACAACTGGAGGCAAGCGCTTCCACTACCTGGAACTGATTTATTGCGAGCAACCGTCGATTCGACGGTTCACTGAGCTAGTGCAAGACCGGCGACTGGTATTCGAATTTTTGATGTCAGAAAAAGAGAATGGAAAAGTCCGAAACCATGGTTATCCGTGGCGACTTTCCAGTGACGAATACTTGAGTGAGTTATTTTCCTTCAGAGTTCAGCTTCGTTAAGCACTACGAGGAAATTTTGACTTTTTTAGGTTAATCGTGGGATTTTCAAAAAAAATAAAGGCGGCTTTCAAGCCGCCTTTTCTGTTTCACGAGTTCATCGAAAAATCACACCTTGCTATAAACCTGCGCCCCGCTCTTCACAAACTGGATGGCTTTTTCTTCCATGCCTTTTTGCAGGGCTTCGTTTTCGCTCACGCCCAGACTGGCCGCGTAGTCGCGCACGTCCTGGGTGATCTTCATGGAGCAGAAATGCGGGCCGCACATGGAGCAGAAGTGGGCGACCTTGGCGTTGTCCTGTGGCAGGGTTTCGTCGTGGTATTCACGGGCACGATCCGGGTCGAGGCCGAGGTTGAACTGGTCTTCCCAGCGGAATTCGAAGCGTGCCTTGGACAGGGCGTTGTCGCGTACCTGCACGCCGGGGAAGCCTTTGGCGAGGTCGGCGGCATGGGCGGCGATTTTGTAGGTGATGATGCCTTCGCGCACGTCGGCCTTGTTGGGCAGACCGAGGTGTTCCTTGGGTGTGACGTAGCAGAGCATGGCGGTGCCGAACCAGCCGATTTGTGCTGCGCCAATGCCGGAGGTGATGTGGTCGTAGCCGGGCGCAATGTCGGTCACCAGCGGCCCGAGGGTGTAGAACGGCGCTTCAAAGCAATCGACCAGTTCCTTGTCCATGTTCTCTTTGATCATTTGCATCGGCACATGGCCGGGGCCTTCGATCATGACTTGCACGTCGTGCTGCCAGGCGATTTTGGTCAACTCGCCCAGCGTTTCCAGCTCGCCGAACTGCGCCGCGTCGTTGGCATCGGCCAGACAGCCGGGGCGCAGGCCGTCGCCGAGGCTGAAGCTGACGTCATAGGCCTTCATGATTTCGCAGATTTCATTGAAGTGGGTGTAGAGGAAGTTTTCCTGATGATGCGCCAGACACCATTTGGCCATGATCGAGCCGCCACGGCTGACGATGCCGGTGACGCGATCGGCGGTCAGCGGCACATAGGCCAGACGCACGCCGGCATGGATGGTGAAGTAGTCCACGCCCTGTTCGGCCTGTTCGATCAGGGTGTCGCGGAACAGCTCCCAGGTCAGGTCTTCGGCTTTGCCCTTGACCTTTTCCAGTGCCTGATAAATCGGCACGGTGCCGACCGGAACCGGGCAGTTGCGGATGATCCACTCGCGGGTTTCGTGGATGTGCTTGCCAGTGGAGAGATCCATCAGCGTGTCGCCGCCCCAGCGCGTGGACCAGACCATTTTTTCCACTTCTTCGCTGATCGACGAGGTGGTGGCGGAGTTGCCAATATTGGTGTTGACCTTCACACGGAAATTGCGGCCGATAATCATCGGCTCCAGCTCGGTGTGGTTGATGTTGGCGGGGATGATGGCGCGACCGCGCGCGATTTCGTCACGCACGAATTCAGCGGTGATGATGTCGGGAATCGACGCGCCGAAATCCTGCCCGCGATGCTGGCGCAACAGGGCGGCATAGCGCGGGTCGGCGCGCATTTCTTGCAGCTTGAGGTTTTCGCGGATGGCGACGTATTCCATTTCCGGGGTGATGATGCCCTGTTTGGCGTAGTGCATCTGGCTCACATTGCGGCCAGCCTTGGCAATACGTGGCGCACGGATGTGCTCAAAGCGCAGGTGCGCGGTTTTAGGGTCGGCGGCGCGCGCCTGACCAAATTCGGAGCTGGGGCCGCTCAAGGCTTCGGTGTCGCCACGCGCTTCAATCCACGCCAAACGCACTTCTGGCAAGCCTTTGAGCAGATCAATGCTGGCGCTCGGGTCGGTGTAGGGGCCGGAGGTGTCATAGACATAAATCGGCGGGTTCGGCTCGATGCCGTCGTTGATGCGCGTCGGGGTCTGGCTGACTTCGCGCATCGGTACGCGGATGTCGGGCGTGGAGCCTTCGACAAAAATCTTGCGCGAGCCGGTGAAGGGTTTGGTGACTTCAGCGGAAAGCTCGGCGGATTTCTGGAAAATGTCTTCTGCAATGGCGGCCATGCGTGGCTCCTTATTTGAATGTGAATAAGGGCGCAGGAAGGCGGCACGAAGATGAGTTGTGCGGCTTCCCTACGCCGGTGTTACGCCGGATCAGGTTCAAAGGGTGTATCTCAGCTTCACCAAAATCAGGCAAAGCACCCCTAGCTCATGGCGCTAAACTAACGGAGAGCACCTCGCCGCGCAAGGTGAGATCAACAGCCCGCGAGATGAGTCCATAATTTTCATTGACTTGGGGCTTGTTTTTCAGTCTAATGCGCGGTCTTTATTCCGCCAGACCCCGCACAGGGAGCCAACATCATGAAAAGAACCTACCAGCCAAGTAATCTGCACCGCAAGCGTACCCACGGTTTCCGTGCGCGCATGAGCACCCGTGGTGGCCGTGCCGTCATCAACGCACGCCGCGCCAAAGGGCGCAAGATGCTGTCTCGTTAAGTTTGCCTGTGCTCTGCCAATACTCTTGAGCAGCACATTTAGCTTTCCGAAAAGCGCGCGCTTATTGCGCCCGGCCGAATTCAAAAACGTCTTCAATGACCCCGTGCGATTTTCTCGCAACGGGGTCATTGTTTTGGCGCGCAAATCAACTTCGGCAACCGCGCGCGTGGGTCTGGCGGTGGCCAAAAAGCACGTCAAACGTGCACACGAGCGCAATCGCATTAAGCGCCTGGCGCGTGAAACCTTTCGCCTGCACCCGGTGCGCCATTGCGGTATGGATTGTGTGGTTTTAGTGCGTCATGGTGTCGCCGAGGCCAGCAACGAGGAATTGCGCAGCGCCTTGAATGCGGCATGGAAACGACTGGCTGAGCAATGCGCCGCGTCCTGATTGGCATCATTCGCGCCTACCAGCTGGTATTAAGCCCGTTAATGGGGCGACAATGCCGCTTTGAACCGACCTGTTCCTGTTATGCTATTGAGGCAATCCAGCGTCATGGGAGCCTGCGCGGAGGCTGGTTGGGGATCAGGCGCATTTGCCGCTGCCATCCATTCAGCCCCGGCGGGTATGATCCGGTACCGGATACTGAGCCCACGGACACTGCGACCGATCAAGTCAAACCCAAAAAATCCACGCCCTCTTCTTAACATCAAGTCATTTGAGATAAGCCTTCACCATGGACAGCCAACGCCTCATTCTCGTCGTCGCCTTTAGTTTCGTTTTGCTGCTGATGTGGCAAGCATGGAATGACGACAACGCCGCCCTGCTCAAACAAAGTCAAACCTCGGCGATGACCACGACGGCGAATGGCACGCCCGTGCGCAATGACCTGCCATCCGCAACCAATGCACCACAAACCAACGCCCCTGCGGGTGATGTTCCCACGGCACGCGCCAGTGTTGTTCCCGGCGCGCCTGCGGGCACCTCCACGGATGGCGGGCAGATTCGCCTGATTTCCGATGTGCTGAGTTTGACGATCAATACCCAGGGCGGCGTGGTTCAGCGTGCTGACCTGAGCAAATACCCGATCAATCTTGAACACCCCGACCAGGCCGTGCGCCTGCTCAACGATGCACCCGGCCTGTTTAACGTGGCGCAATCCGGTTTGCGCGCCACCAGTGGCGCGGCCCCCGATCATTACGCTGCCTTCAAGGCCGAAGGGAATGATTTCCGCCTCGCTGATGGGCAAGACAAACTCGTCGTGCCGCTCACCTGGGAACAGGACGGCATCAAGGTCACCAAAACCTTCACGCTTACGCGTGGCAATTATGCGGTCGATGTCAGCCAAACCGTCACCAACAACAGCGCCGCCCCATGGGTGGGCAGCCAGTATCGTCAATTGCAACGCGGCCCCATTGATAGCAGCATGGCGCTGGTTTACACCTACACCGGCGGCGTGTATGCCGGTACGCCGGTTGCGGGTGATCGCCTTGCCTACCAAAAAACCCCGCTGGAAGAACTGCCCAAAAAGCCGGTCGATGTTTCGCTCAAGGATGGCTGGGTAGCCATGATTCAGCATTATTTCCTCAGCGCATGGGTTCCAAGCGACAAGGAAGACTTCAACCATTTTTACAGCCTGACCAGCACGCAAGGCAACGGCCTGCCGCTGTACACCCTCGGCATGATGTCGCCCGCGCAGACCATCGCCCCCGGTGCGAGCAACGAATTCAGCTCGCGCCTCTACCTTGGGCCGAAAATTCAGGATGACCTTGAAAAAGTCGCCACGGGTCTTGATCTGACCGTCGATTACGGCATGTTGCACTTTATCGCCAAGCCGATTTTCTGGCTGCTCAGCCTGTTCTATGCATGGGTAGGCAACTGGGGCTGGGCAATTGTTTTAGTCACCGTACTCATCAAGCTCGTCTTCTACCCCCTGTCGGAATCCAGCTATCGCTCGATGGCGAACATGCGCAAGCTGCAACCCAAGCTGGCCTCGTTGAAAGAGCGTTATGGCGAAGACAAGCAGAAATTCTCCGAAGAGATGATGAAGCTTTATCGCACCGAGAAGATCAATCCGCTCGGCGGCTGCCTGCCGATGCTGGTACAGATTCCGGTGTTCATCGCGCTGTACTGGGTGCTGGTCGAATCGGTCGAGCTGCGCCAGGCTCCGTGGATTCTGTGGATCAACGACTTGACCGCCAAGGATCCGTACTTCGTGCTGCCGATCATCATGGGTATCAGCATGTGGCTGCAACACAAGCTCAACCCGCAGCCGATGGACGAAATGCAGCGCAAGGTGTTCCAGATTCTGCCGCCGGTGTTCACCGTGTTCTTCGCCTTCTTCCCGTCCGGTCTGGTGCTGTACTGGGTGGTCAACAACATTCTGTCGATTGCCCAGCAATGGTTCATCAACAAGCGCATGGGCGCGCTGGATAGCGACCTTGAGCCTGCCAACGCCAAGGCCAACACGCCTGTGAAGCTTACGAAAAAATAAGCCATGCTGCCCGCGCCCACCGACACCATTGTCGCCGTCGCCACCGCCAACGGGCGCGGCGGTATCGGTGTGGTGCGGGTTTCAGGCGCGGAGGTTCCCCGCATTGCTGTCAGCCTTCTGGGCGCATTGCCTGCGCCACGTCTTGCCGTACATCGCATCTTCCGCGATGCGAACGGCGAGGCGCTGGATGACGGCATTGCGCTGTATTTTCCCGCACCGCACTCCTTCACCGGCGAAGACGTGCTCGAACTGCAAGGCCACGGCGGCGTGGTGGTGCTGGATCGCGTGGTGCGCGCCTGCCTGGCACAGGGCGCACGCCTTGCCCGACCCGGCGAGTTTTCCGAACGCGCCTTTTTGAATGACAAGCTCGACCTGGCCCAAGCCGAAGCCATTGCCGACCTGATTGATGCCGGTTCCGAAGCCGCCGCCAAAGCCGCGCTGGCCTCGCTGCAAGGCGCGTTCTCGCATGAGGTGCATGGGCTGACCGAACGCCTGATTGCCCTGCGCATCTACATCGAAGCCGCGCTGGATTTTCCCGAGGAAGAAATCGACTTCCTCGCCGATACACGCCTGCTCACGCAGATCGACGAACTACTCGCCCAAGCCGCCGCCGTCCGCCGCGCCGCGCACCAGGGCGCATTGTTGCGCGAGGGCTTGCACGTGGTCATCCTCGGTCGCCCGAATGCCGGAAAGTCCAGCCTGCTCAATGCGTTGTGCGGCTTTGAGGCGGCGATAGTCACCGACATTCCCGGCACCACCCGCGACGTGCTGCGCCAGCATCTCTCCATCGATGGCCTGCCGATGCACCTGGTCGATACCGCCGGACTGCGCGAAAGCACGGACGTGGTCGAACAGGAAGGCATCCGCCGCGCCTGGCTGGAGGTCGAACGCGCCGACCGCATTCTTCTGGTGGTGGATGACCAAAGCGGCATTGCGCCGGAAGACGCGGCAATCCTGGCGCGCCTGCCCGCCAAACTTGGCCTGACCGTGGTGCGCAATAAAATCGACCTGTCCGGCAACCCGGCAGGCGAACGTGTTATGGAGCAAAGCCCCGAAGCGCCGGAGTATTTGCGGGGGCGCGCCGTCACCGAAATCGCCCTCTCCGCCAAACAGCGTGTCGGTTTGGATGCATTGCGCGAACACCTCAAGGACTGCCTCGGCTACCACCCCTCTGATGCCGGCATCTTCCTCGCCCGCCGCCGCCATCTGGACGCACTGCAAAAAGCTGAAGCGCACATGCAGCGCGCGCACGAATGCCTGCTCAACACCAAAGCCGGCGAACTCGCCGCCGAAGAACTGCGCTACGCCCAACGCCAACTGGACGAAATCACCGGCCAATTCACCGCTGATGATTTACTGGGACGGATTTTTTCGAGTTTTTGTATCGGGAAATAACGCTGGCCGTGATTAATCTGCTCGAAACCCAAGGCGATTCAGCAGATAAATCGCAGTACTTGGCTCGGATACTGGCAGGCTGCACTCATAACGGATAGTCACTCGGCTTTGTATCCAAGCCGCCTGAGTTTACCTAGCCACTTATCAGCCTCTTCATGCTTCATGTTGGCTGTAAGACCGATCAGGGTTTCATGTACCGGAGCAATGCCCACAAACCCGAGAATGTTTCGCTCCAATGACTTGACGCTGTGGGCACGGAAATACCATCGATAGACCATGGTTGGCATACCCATGGTGACGACTACACGAGCTGAACGCCCGGTCAATGCCTTGTTTCCCCAAGGGTTGCCTCCTTCTTCGCGCGTGAAGGCGAAGCCAGGCCGAGCCACTTGTTCAAGGAAGCCCTTCAGCACTGCTGGCATATCACCCAACCAAAGGGGGAAGAAAAACACGATATGTTCAGCCCATGCGATGTCGTCTTGGGCCGATTTAAGAGATGCCGGGACAGGAACATTTTCCCACTCTTTCTGGCTACGCAGCAGGGGGAAATCGATCTCGGCCAACCTTATTTGGCGCAACTCATGTCCGGCCTCAGTTGCGCCTTCGGCATAGCTGGCCGCCAGCGCGTGGCACAGGTGTGGTTCGTCTCCATCTGGGTGGCCTTGGATCAAAAGAATTCGCTTGGACATGGGTTCTCCAGTGCTTGATTGGAAGACGAAAGTAAGAAAAAAACGAAATGGCTAGGTCATCATTATGAGTCATGCGCAAGCAGTCTGTACTGCTGCCCAAACAGGATAATCCAAGCGAGCCAGCATGGGCTTGAGGCATGGCAAGCCGAGGCATGACGGAGCTTTTCTTGCGCCCCATGGCCTGCGAATCTGGTCTTTTAGGTTAGCATCTGCCAAAACGCGGCGAATGCAGCCTGTCAAAGCGGAGAATCGTGCATGAAAACCGAATGGAAAAATTTTTTGCGCCAGCGCGGTGCGGAGTGGATCGACCCCGATGCGCCGCTGGCGCACTTTGGCAATCCGGCACAGGAGTTGAGCCTTTCGCTTACCGGCGAGGTGCTGGTTGATCTGGGGCATCGAGGGCTGATTGCGGTCAGTGGCGAGGAGGCGGAAAGCTTTCTGCAAAGCCTGCTCTCCAACGATGTGCGTCAGGTGAGTGACACGCATAGCCAGCTCACCAGCCTGAACACGGCCAAGGGGCGGATGCTGGCGCTGATGCGTCTGTTCAAGCATGAGGGCGTGTTTTATCTGAGCCTGCCGCGCAGCATGGTGGAGCCGACGCTCAAGCGTCTGCGCATGTATGTTTTGCGCAGCAAGGTGGCGCTGGAGGCGGCGAATGATGCCTTTGTGCAGTTTGGCCTGAGCGGAATGCACGCCGCCGAGCGCTTGCGCAAGGCGCTGGGCACCGTGCCAGAAACACCCGACGCCGTGCAGCATATTGCGGGTATCAGCGTGATCCGTCTGCCCTGTGGCCGCAGCGGTCAGCAGCGCTTTGAAATCTACGGCGAGCTGGAACCCATGCAAAAGCTGTGGCAGGCGCTGGATGTACACGCCACGCCCGTCAGTTCGACCAGCTGGGAGTTACTCGACACGCTGGCGGCCTTGCCGGAAGTCTATCCGGCCACGCTGGAAGCCTTTGTGCCGCAAATGGCCAATCTGGAGCGCATCGGCGCGGTGAGCTTCAAGAAGGGCTGCTATCCCGGTCAGGAGATCGTGGCGCGGATGCACTATCTGGGCAAGCCTGCGCGGCGGATGGCATTGCTGCGTGCCCCTGATGCTGATTCCGCCGTGCCGGGGCAGGCGGTGGTAATCAGGGCTGGCGAGGCGGCTGGCGAAGTGGTGCGTGCCGCACCGCATCCGGATGGCGGGATCGTGCTGCTGGCCGTGTTACGATTAAATTCACTTATAGAGGACGAGTCCACGCTCCACCTCGGTTCTGCCGAAGGTGCGCAACTTGCTCGTCTTCCCTTGCCCTATGCCCTTGAGGATGCTGCTGCATGAAAAATATTCACGACCCGCTTGTCATTGCCGGAACCGCTTACCAATCCCGTCTGCTCACCGGCACCGGCAAGTACAAGGACATGGAGGAAACCCGTCTGGCCACCGAGGCTGCCGGCGCGGAAATCATTACCGTGGCGGTGCGCCGCGTGAATCTTGGGCAGAACCCGAACGAGCCGAGCCTGCTGGACGTTCTGCCGCCGGATAAATACACCCTGCTGCCCAACACGGCGGGCTGCTACACCTGTGAAGATGCGGTGCGTACCTGCCGCTTGGCGCGCGAGCTGCTGGATGGCCATGATCTGGTCAAGCTGGAGGTTTTGGGTGACTCCAAGACACTCTACCCGGATGTAATCGCCACGCTGGATGCCGCCGAAATCCTGGTGAAAGACGGTTTCAAGGTGATGGTGTACACCTCGGATGACCCGATTATCGCCAAGCGTCTGGAAGAAATCGGTTGCGTGGCGGTGATGCCGCTGGCCGCGCCGATTGGCTCCGGCCTAGGCGTGCAAAACAAGTACAACATCCTCACCATCGTCGAAAATGCCAAGGTGCCGATCATCGTCGATGCGGGCGTGGGTACGGCCTCCGATGCGGCGATTGCCATGGAGTTGGGCTGTGATGGCGTGCTGATGAACACCGCGATTGCCGAAGCCCGCGACCCGGTCATGATGGCGGGCGCGATGAAGCGTGCGATTGAGGCTGGGCGCATGGCTTTCAAGGCCGGACGGATGCCGCGTCGCCGCTTTGCTTCGGCTTCTTCGCCGACCGATGGGCTGTTTTTCTGATGCCTGAAGCGACGACTGCACCGGTTTTTATCCGCGCCATCAAAAGCTTCGTATTGCGCGAAGGCCGCCTGACCGCCGGGCAGCAGCGTGCATTGGATGAGCTGATGCCGCACTTTGGCCTGCCGGAAGGCGACAGCCCGCTGAATTTCACTGAACTGTTCGGCAACGACCACCCCGTCACGCTTGAAATAGGTTTTGGCAATGGTGAATCGCTGGCCACCATGGCCGAGGCTGCACCGGAATTGAATTTTATCGGCGTGGAAGTGCATCGCCCCGGCGTAGGGCACTTACTGCACCTGATCGAGCAAAAGGGCTTGAGCAATGTGCGTGTGGCCAATGAAGACGCCGTCGAGCTGTTGAAGATGCGCATCCCGCAGGCGAGTCTGGCGCGACTGTTGCTGTTTTTTGCCGACCCCTGGCACAAAAGCCGCCACCACAAACGGCGCATCGTACAGACAGGTTTTGCCGATCTGGTCGCTTCACGCCTTGTTCCCGGCGGCGTATGGCACTTGGCCACCGATTGGGAAAACTACGCTGATCACATGCGTTCCGTACTCGAAGTACACCCAGCCTTTGAGAACGCCATCGCACCCAATGCCTGCACCCCTGGACGCCCAAGCTGGCGACCGGAAACCAAGTTCGAACGGCGCGGACAGCGTTTGGGACATGGTGTGTGGGATATGCTCTACACTCGTCGAACATAAAACCGCGTCGAGTACACGGGGTTATTGTTTACCGTTTGTTTTTCGGGAGTATTTGTCGGGGGTATTTTGTCAATCGCATGACAAGCACCCCCTCAGGGATTAGAATCCGGCAGGTTGCAATTTCAGTTTTACTTTAATAGGGAGTTAATCCATGTCTAAAAAGCATCCAGTCGTTGCTGTCACCGGTTCATCCGGCGCGGGCACCACCACAGTCAAGCGCGCGTTTGAGCAGATTTTCCGCCGTGAAAATATTAACCCCGCCATCATTGAAGGCGACAGCTTTCACAGTCTGGATCGCATGGCGTTCCGCGAAGCAGTAAAAAAAGCCGAGGCCACAGGCAACAACAACTTCAGCCACTTCGGTCCCGAAGCCAACCATTTCGACAAACTTGCTGACCTGTTCAAGGCGTATGGAAAAAACGGTGGTGGCAAGAAGCGTTACTACCTGCACAGCGACGAAGAAGCTGCCGAGCACAATGCTCGCTTGGGCACCACCCTAAAAGCCGGCGAATTCACCCCATGGGAGGACATGCCGGATGCCAGCGACCTGCTGTTCTACGAAGGTCTGCACGGCCTCGTTAAAGCGGGTGATATCGACGTTTCCAAGTATGTCGATCTTGGTATTGGCGTGGTTCCGGTCGTTAACCTTGAGTGGATTCAAAAAATCCACCGCGACAACAAAGAGCGTGGCTATTCTGCCGAAGCGATTGTGGATACCATCCTGCGCCGCATGCCGGACTACATTAACTACGTCACCCCACAGTTCTCACTGACCGATGTGAACTTCCAGCGCGTGGCCACCGTAGACACCTCCAACCCATTCATTACCCGCGACATTCCTACTCCGGATGAAAGCTTTGTCATCATTCGCTTCAAGGATCCGAAGATTGCCGATTTCCCCTATCTGCTCAGCATGATTCCTGGCTCCTTCATGTCACGCCCAAACAACATGGTTGTTCCCGGCGGCAAGATGGGCTTCGCCATGGAGCTGATTCTTGCACCGATGATTCACCGCTTGATTGAAGGTCGCAGCGGCAAGTAATTGCGCTAGATGTTGAATCGAATGAACCCCGGCCAGCCCGGGGTTTTTTGTGACCGTTGCATAGACCGAACAGATGGGATACCTGTCTATCCACCCATTGTTAACGCGGCGTTAGGCAAGAGCTGAGCAGAGTCTTACGAGATTTGCATGAACAAGGCAAAGGCCGCCAGCAAGCCACCGATAGCCGCGCCTGCCAGCACGTCGGAGAGGTAATGCAGACCAAGCACCATGCGCGAGGCAATCACCAAACTGGCAAAGGGCAGTACCAGCCACGCAAGCTCCGGGGCAAACGCGATAATTTGCACGGAAAAATTGACTGCGTGCAAGGTATGACCGGAGGGAAAGCTGTATTTGTCGAGCGGGGCGACGCTGAGATTGATGCTTTCAAACACATCGCAAGGGCGCGCCCGCGCGGTCATTTTCTTGATCGCCCAATACAATCCAAAGCCGACCAGTGCTGTGCCCAGCATCCATGCCACTGGAATCCATGCCACGCGCCCGTAAATAAGCACCAGTGCTGCCATGATGGCGTACCAACCGATGCCATCCCCCAGGCGACTGGCCACACCAAACACACTGCGCGCCATGCGGTAAGCGTGCAGACGGTGTGCACCGACGGTAAGCGAGTGCTCCCAATCCAAATAACGATGCAACAGGCTTTCGCGCATAAAGCTCATCAGGCGGCTCCTTGCATGTGCGGGCGCGCCTGGCTTGTGCTCTTCGCCTGGCTTGCTGGATGGGTTTGACTGTCTGTTTCGGGGGTTATCTCGCGCCACATGGCCTCCAACTGTTGCGCAATCATGCTCCACGTCTGGGTTTCTGCTCGTTGTCTTGCCGCAATGCCCAAAGTTTGCGCCCATTCGGGCGATGAGGCTAGGCGTTTTGCTTGTTCGATGAAATGCTGTTCGTCGCCTACGCGCGCGACCAGTCCATTTTCAGCATCGACAAACAAATGCCGCGCTGCTGCGTAATCGAAGGCCAGCGGTGCCAAACCTGAAGCCATGGCTTCCAGCAACACGTTGCCAAAGGTTTCGGACAAGCTCGGAAATACAAAGCAGTCGGCACTGGCGTAGTGCTCCGCAAGGTCTTCACCCACGCGTGCGCCGCTGAAAATTATCTCTGGATGATCGCGGCGCAAATCATGCTCCAGTGGCCCGCTACCCACGACCACGGCGCGCAGATCGGGCTGGACTTCGCGCATTGCATGGATGCTGCGAATAAACAGTTGCAGGTTTTTTTCTGCCGCGAGGCGGCCAACATAGAGTGCCACCGGTGCATCATCGGCAACGCCCCACGCGGCACGCAAGGCAGGATTACGGCGCTTGGGATGGAACAACTCTGCATCCACGCCTCGCCCCAGTACCCTGAGCTGCTGCAAACCGTCAGCGGCGAGCTGCACACGCTGGTCTTCAGTAGGAATCAGGGTAAACGCGGTCGCATTATGAAAGTGACGCAGGTATGCCAGCGCCGGCGCGCCTAGCCAAGGCAGACCGTAATGGCGCATGTAGACATGAAAATGGGTATGCAGGCTGGAGGTCACAGGCAGGTTCAAGGCGCGCGCAGCGTTAAGCGCGGAATAGCCCAGGGGGCCTTCGGTGTCGATATGCACCACATCGGGGCGCACTTTAGTCCACAGTTCGCGCAACAATCCGCCGGCCGGGAAGCCGAATTGCATGGCGGTGTAACCAGGAATAGCCATGCCGATGACACGTACTTCACCGATTTCACGCGGCACGTCCGCATCACGGGGGGTGGGGCGTACGAGGTTTACCTCGTGCCCGAGACGACGCAACTCACCCACCAACGCCACCAACGTGCGTGCAACGCCGTTCAAGTCGGGAGCATAAGTTTCTGTGACAATGGCAATGCGCATGGCGGCTGATCCCCTGCGGGGCTAAAAACGAAAGTTACGAAATCATGCGTAATAAACATGAAGCATTCATGAATCTTTAACATGCAAACTTAATGGACTTGTGTAGGACTTACGCAAAAGTGTTCCGGCAAGACAAAGTTTTGATGTCAGTACTTAGTAAGCTTGGTACGGAGAGGCCGCTTTAACGCAGCTGGGGCGGTTTTGCGCTAGCCCTGAAAATAACTTGCCCACGTTCCACGCGCAGACCAATGCGGGTCAGCGACTCACCTTCGCACGGCCCCGCGAAACATCGCCCACCCTCAATATCAAATAATGCACCGTGCAGAGCACAGCGAATGTGCCGTCCGTCCTCATCCAAAAACGTATCGGCGGTCACGTTGAGCTCAGCACTCAAATGCGGGCAGTTGTTGAGGTAACCATACGCCTCCAACCCCTGACGCACCACAAAAATGGCGCGCATTACCCCGCCATCCTCAACCTCAAAACCCCGTGCACCCGGGTCGGGCAGGCTATTCAGAGGGCATAGAACATTCTCCTGAGCGGCAAGCGGTGTCAGCAAACCATCCAGGCCAAACTGTCCAACCTTGCGCCCGGCCAGCTGGCAGGCATCGACCAGCGCATCGGCCAATGAGCGCCCGGAGAGCATGGCGTGAATCAAGCCCGCGTTAAATGTGTCGCCTGCGGCCAAAGTGTCTATGACTTCAATCGGCGGAAACGCCGGGCTGTGGAGCAACTGATTATTTTTGGAGAGAGCCCAGGCACCCCGCTCGCCCCAGGGCAGTATCAAAATCGCCTGCGGAGCCCAGCTGCGCGCCTCACGCAAGAAGTCCTCCGGCAGAGCAAAACCACGCCCCTGCACAAAAGCGCGCGAAAAGATGATGATGTCCGGGTACTCCCAAAGCGCCTCCAATCCTTCGCGCTCTTTCTCCACCTCCAGAGAAATCGGCTGGTCAGTCACAACGCTGCGTGCAAAGGCCAGCATCACCGCCAAATCATCACAGTTTCGCGCTTCAAAGTGCAGCCAGTCGCAGGAATCAATGCCGTCGATATCCATGAAATCGCTGATGGAAAACTCAGCCAGATCACGATAATGCACAATGCTGCGCGAGCCGTTTTGTTGATTCAGCAGGATATAAGAGGTTGGTGCCGCACCGTGCTCAATGCGGCGCGCATGGCGTAAATCCACACCGCGCAATTCAAGTTCACTGGCAATACGGCGGCCATTCATATCACCGGCCAATGCCCCTGCCAGGCGGCACTCATGCCCGGCCTGCGCCAAGATACTCAACGTATTAGCCGTATTACCGCCCACGCGCACGGCCTGCGCCAGTGCGCGAACTTCACTATCCTCCGCCGGATAGCCGTCCACCGTGTTAATAATATCAAGCGTGGCAATGCCCGTGCCTAGAATGCGTGCCATAGATTTGATGCGTTGCTCAACGAGGCATTTACCTTAATCACGAAAAGCATGGATGTCCACGCGCCAATCCGAGGGTGTCGCAACCAACACCAGACACGAAGGCGCGCCATGGGTGCGGGTAAAGCCCGCCGCGCCGGGATTCAGCACCCAGGGTTGAGTACTGTCGTCCACCACCAGGCGATGCGTGTGGCCGTACACAATGGCGCGTGCTTCCGGGTAGCGATCGCGCAGAGCCTGATGCCGCCGGTAGGCCGGGTTGACCCGATGCCCATGCACCACAACAATCACACCGCCCGGCACGTCAAGACTCAGGTACTCCGGCAAAACGCGCAAACAGCGCTCCGTTCCTCTTGGCCATTGCTCCGGGGTGTCATTGTTGCCACGCACCGCCAACACGCGTCCACTTTTCGGCAAAAGCCGAGCCAAAACCTCCGGTGAGCCAATATCCCCCGCATGAACCACCAAATCACAGCCTTCAACAACCTCGGCAATGCGCCGATCGACTGCATTGTGAGTATCCGAAAGCAACGCTATCCGCAGGCTGGGCGGTTCGGCGGTAGGTGGCGTGAGCGGCATTGAATCAAGCTCAGTTGGGGGTCGGATTGGGCGATTGCATTTGCGCGAGCCGGCTTCAACGCACCGCAAGGCAAACACACACCCAGCAGCATAGCGCATTTGCCAGATACGGTCTCACCGCGCACCATGGGGTATATTTCCCACATTTAAGCAACCCCACGCCATGAATTATCGCCACGCTTTCCATGCCGGCAACTTTGCCGATGTCCACAAACACATGGTTTTACTGAGCGTTTTACAGCGTTTGCAGCTTAAGGAAACACCCATCAGCGTGCTGGATACCCATGCAGGCGCGGGTGTGTACGACCTGAGTGCCGACCCGTCGCAACGCACCAGCGAATGGCGCGATGGAATTGGGCGAGTTTATGTCGAAACTCGCGCTCCGGCGGTGGTTTCGAGCTTGCTTATTACCGTGCGCGCCCTAAATGCCGACCCGCACAAGCCTCCGCGTATCTATCCCGGTTCACCGCGTCTGATTGCTGCCCACATGCGCCAGCAAGACCGCGTGCAACTTTGCGAGCTCGAACCGAACACCCTGAGCGATTTGCGTGATTCCATGCGCGGCCTGCCCAATGTGGCGATTCATGCGCGTGATGGCTGGGAAGCCTTGGGCGCACTGCTGCCGCCGCGCGAGATCAAACGCGGCCTGGTGCTGATCGACCCGCCTTTTGAAGCGCCCAATGAGCTGCAACGCCTGACCGACGCGCTGATAACCACCCACACGCGTTGGCCACAGGGCGTGTTGCTGGGCTGGTATCCGATCAAGGATCGCCCCATGGTGGATCGTTTTTTGCGCAAACTCGCCCGCGCCGGAATGCCTGACACCCTGGTATGCGAGTTGTGCATTCATGCGCCGGATAACCAGCTGCGTCTGAACGGCAGCGGCCTGGTCATCATCAACGCACCGTGGCAGGTGGACGAAACCTTGCGCGAGGCAACGGCCTGGCTACACGAGCGTATGCAACAAAGCCCGGATGCGCCGTGGCGGGTCACTGCCCTGGGAGATGAGGCTTAGAGGCTGTTTACATTCTCGCCATTGAACGGAAAATGGTCGCAAAAAACGTGTAGGTGCGGGCTTACGCCAGCTTCGCGATAATTCATTCGCACCTACACGGCTTGTTTGAAGCCATTTTTTTTTGGCGGCCTGACTTTGTATTGCGCATGCAACATCCTTGCGCAACACTCAGCGCACAACAGGGCTGACTTGGGTTTACGACATGCGCAACATGATTCTCGCGGCGATTGCCGCACTGCTCTTGGCCACGCTGGCCTATTTCGTCTTTCAGCCAACGGACAAGCCGCCCACGAGCTTGACGGCATCCAGTACCGCGCAAAGCTCACCGCCCGTCGCACCGCGCTCCGGTGATTTAACCGCGACCACGCCGCCTGCACAAAATCCCCCGAGCGATGCGTTGCGTTTCCAGCGCCTGTTAATTGACCCCAATAGCGAAGCCAATGAAGTTTGTCTGATTTTTTCCGCGCCGCTGCAATCGGGCGAGCGTGTGCGTTATGCCGATTATTTGCGCCTTGAACCTGCCATCAAGGTCGATGTGCGCATCGAAGAGGCGCGTCTGTGCCTGAGTGGTTTGAGCTTTGGGGTTGAATACCAGCTTGAACTGCTGGCTGGCCTGCCCGCTAAAGATGGTTTGAAACTTGGCGATAGCGTGCAGCTTCCCCTCAGCCTGGGCGACCGCAGCGCTTCGGTGCGTCTGGGTTCCGGGTTTGTGCTGCCCATCAACCACGATGAAGGCCTGCCCGTCACCACCATGAATGTGGACAAGCTGAATCTGAAGCTGTTTCGAGTGGGCGACCGCCTGCTGGCGCGGATGCGCGAGGATTTTGTCGATGAACGCACCATGTACCCGTATCAGGCCGAACAGATCGCCGAAGACGAAGGTCGCCTGGTCTGGAGCGGCAGCATGACCGTGAGCGCCGAGCGCAATATCGCCAAAACCAGCCTGATTCCCATTCAGGAGGCCATCGGCAAGCGAGAGCCGGGCGCCTATTTGCTGGTGGCTGGCGATGCCGCCAAGGACACCGCCGTAGAAAATGAAGATGACTATTACGACGAAGAGCGCGGACGCATGGCGGCGCAGTGGATCGTGCAATCCGACCTGGGTCTGACGTCGTTCCGTGGTGCCGATGGCCTCACCCTGCTGGTGCGCTCCCTGCGCGACGCCACACCCGTGGGTGACGTGCGCGTGAGCCTGATTGCGCGCAACAACGATATTCTGGGTGAAGCCAGCAGTGATGCGCAGGGCGTGGTGCGTTTCCCGGCGGGCTTGTTGCAGGGGCAGGGCGGCATGGCCGCGGTCATGCTCATGGCCTATCATAAGGATGATTTCAATTTCCTCGACCTGCGCCGCGCGCCGTTCGACCTGTCTGACCGCGGTGTGGACGGGCGTGCGCCATCCGGGCCGGTGGATGCGTTTTTGTACAGCGAACGCGGTATTTACCGCCCCGGCGAAACGGTGCATCTGACCGCGTTGGCACGCGATGCCCAGGCCAAGGCGCTGCCGGAGAGCACTCTGATCCTCAAGCTCATGCGCCCGAACGGCCAGGAAGCGCGGCGCTTTACCCTCAAGGCACAAGGCGAGGGCGGAGCAGCCCTGGCGGTTCCATTGCCCTTGACCGCTGCACGCGGCGGCTGGGAAATCACTGCGCATACCGACCCGGATGCGTCGCCCGTGGGGCGCCTGAGCTTTGAAGTGCAGGACTTTGTGCCGCAACGTCTGGCGCTGACCATTCTGGACAAGCCCAAAGTGCTGAGTGCGGGTGAAAACCTTGCCATTCCGCTGGAGGCACGCTTTTTGTATGGCGCGCCGGCTGCCGCACTGAGCGGGGAGGGCGACCTGATTCTGGAGACCGACCCTGCCCCCTTCCCCATGCACAAGGGGTTTCGATGGGGTGATGAGGACGAGGTCTTCCAGGGCGAGCGCGTGAGCTTGCTGGTAGGCGAAACCGATGCCGCTGGCAAGACCACGGTCACCGGCCAGGTACCGGGCACGATTCAAAGCTCGCGCCCGCTGCGCGCGGATATTGCGCTGGCGATCCGCGAGCCGGGTGGGCGGGCAACAGGTGAGCATGTTTACGTCCCCGTGCATGTGCAGTCCTTGGCGCTGGGGCTGCGCCCGACCTTCGAAGGGGCGGCCAGACAGGGTGCCGACGCGCTGTTCGAGTTGATCACGGTGGACAGCCACGGCGCGCGCGTGGAACAGGGCGGTCTGGAATACCGCTTCATCAAGGACGAATCCACCTGGCAATGGCATCGCCGCGACAATCAGTGGCGCTACGAGCGCGTGGTGCGTGAACGTGAGCTGGCCTCCGGTACATTGAATGTCGCCAAGGACAAGCCGGCCGTGCTCAAACAACAGGTGAGCTGGGGCAACTACCGCCTGATTGTGCGCGACCCGGCCAGCGGGGCGCAGACCAGCCTGCGTTTCTGGGGCGGCTGGTATGGTGAAGCCACGGCAGAGCGCCCGGATCGTCTGCCGATTGCGGCTGACAAAGCCGGTTATGTCGCTGGCGAAACCGCCAGGCTGCACATCGATGCCGAGTTCGCTGGTCAGGCTCTGATTGTGATGGCCAACGAGCGCGTGCATGAGGTACGCAATGTCAGCGTGCCCGCTGGCGGCGCGGATGTGGAGATTCCGGTGCGCGCCGAGTGGGGCGCAGGTGCCTATGCGCTGGTCACGCTGTATCGCCCGTTGAACGCCAAGCTCGGTCATGCGCCGGTGCGCGCCGTGGGCGTGGCCTGGCTGGGGCTGAACCCGCAGGAGCGCACCCTGAAGGTGGCGATTGATGCGCCGGGCAAGATTGCGCCGCGTCAAAAGATCGAAGTTCCGGTAACGATTTCCGGCCTGACAGCGGGCGGCAAGGCGGCGTATGTGACGCTGGCGGCGGTCGATCAGGGCATTTTGCAACTCACACGCTTCAAGACTCCAGCACCGCAGGCGCATTACCTGAGCAAGCGCCAGTTGGGCGTGGGCATGCGTGATGATTACGGACGTTTGATTCGCGGCCTGAATGCCGGTGGTGACGATCAGGGCGGCGATGCCGACGGCGGCAAGGGGCTGGACGTGGTGCCGACGCGCACCGTGGCGCTGTTCTCCGGTCTGGTGAAAACTGATGCGCAAGGCAAGGCGCATATCCCGCTGGATGTGCCTGATTTTCAAGGCGAACTGCGCCTGATGGCGGTGGCCTTCGATGCCGAGAAAATGGGCTCCGGCGAGATGCGCATGACCGTGCGCGACCCGTTGGTGGCCGAGCTGATTCTGCCGCGCTTCCTTGCGCCGGGCGATACCGGGCGCTTGACCACCTTGCTGCATAACGTCGAGGGCGCGGCGGGAGCCTACACGCTGAAAATCAGCGCCAGCGGCGCAGTCAGCGGCGGCGAGTCGTCGACTCTGATCGAGCGCAGCATTCAGCTCGCCGCAGGCGCGCGCGAGGTGTTCACCCTGCCCTTGCTGGGCAAGGATGCGGGCATTGGCCAGGTGGTGATGAACCTCAGCGGCCCGGCGCAGGCCGATGGTAAGGCCTTCAACGTGACCCGCGACTGGCCGATTCAGGTGCGTCCGCCGCAAGCCGTACAAAGCCGTGAAAACACCGAGCTTCTGGCCGCCGGACAATCCGTGGTTCTGGACAGGACACTGCTTGATGGCTTTGTGCCAGGCACGGAGCAGGTATCCCTGAGCCTGTCGCGTTTCGCCGGGCTGGATGTGGCGGGGCTGCTGCGCTGGATGGATCGTTATCCCTTCGGTTGCCTGGAGCAAACCACCAGCCGTGCCATGCCACTGTTGTATTTCAACGAGATGGCCAAGGTCAGCGGGGTGCGTCAGGATCGCGGCCTGGATATGCGTGTGCAAGTGGCAATTGACCATGTCCTCGCCATGCAGCAGGTCAATGGCGGCTTCAATATGTGGGGGCCGTGGGGCAATAGCGCCGACCCGTGGATTAGCGTCTTCGCCCTGGACTTTTTGCTACGCGCCGCCGACAAGGGATTTGATGTGCCGCAAGCGCCGCGTCAATTGGGGCAGCAGTGGTTGAGCTCTGAGGCCATGCGCGATAGCCGTGCCGATGTGCGCGCCTATGCGGCGGCGCTGCTGGCGCGTCTGGGCAAGGTCAACGCCAGCGACCTGCGCTATTTTCACGACCAGAATCCGCCCTCCGATCCGGTTGGCTGGGCGCATTTGGGCGCGGCACTGGAAGCCATCGGCGAGCGCGCGCGCGCCAATCATGCTTTCAATGCGGCGAAAGAGCTGCTGGCCAAGCCGGGCAGCTACAAACCTGCGCCGTATGGCTCTTACTTGCGCGATGTGTATGCGGTAGCGGCGATCATGGCGCAGGCCGGGCGTAGCTCCGCCGTGCCGTCGATCCTGGCGCTTGCCCCCACGCGGGGCATCGAAGCGGGGCGTTACGGCCTGGATTACACCACCACGCAGGAAAAGGCGTGGATGCTCCTCGCTGCGGCCGATATCGGACGCAATGCCGGAAAAATCGCGGTCGAAGTCAATGGCACGCCGGTACCCAAGGGTGATCCGGCGTCAGTCACCATCGAAGCGGCAGCGCTGGCCGGTACGCGCCTGAATAATGTCGGCGAGAGCGAGGTGTTCCGCATCCTGTCGGTCGAAGGCGTGCCGCGTGAACCCTTGCCCGCCATGTCCGAAGGTCTTCGCCTGAGCAAGCAGGTGTTCAGCCTGAGCGGTCAGCCGGTGAATTTGCAGCAGCTTCCGCGCAACGAACGTTTCGTGGTGGTGATTGAAGGCGAGTCGAACCCACGTATGGGCGGTGATTATGCCGTGCTTGATCTTTTGCCTGCGGGCTGGGAAATCGAAGGCATGTTGCGCCCGGAACAGGCAGGTTACGCCTGGCTGGGCGAACTGTCCGAAGCGCAAATGCGCCAGGCGCGGGATGATCGCTACCTTGCAGCCATCAGCCTGCCCAACTACGTGATGGATCGTAGCGACCCGGACTATCCAACGCGTGATTACAGCAAGGAAATCTGGAGCTTCAAGCTGGCCTACGTGGTGCGCGCGGTCACACCGGGACGCTTCGCCCTGCCCGCTGCCAACGCCGAGCATATGTACGCGCCGCGTGTTCGCGCTCGTACCGCGATGGGTGAGTTGAATATTGTGGAGTAGTGCGCGAATGGCGCGGGTTTGGATTTCGGATTTCATCCCCCCTTTTGATGCCGCCGTGAACCGGCCTGTGGGGGCCGGGGAAAAGCGCCATGGATGGCACGGAGTGGATTTTGGTTTCATCCCCCCGTGTGGGGTCGCTGTGAACGCGGTGCTGGAGGCATGGTAAACAGGCCATGGATGGCCTGTTTAGTCCCGTCGCGACATGGATGTCGCGTCGGGACGGCCTTGCCGTAGGCGCTGCGTTCACAGCTTGCCCGTAGGGCGACCCCTTGGGGCGTGTTCTTTTGGTTACTTTTCTTGCACGAGCAAGAAAAGTAACTCGCCCGTGGCCACGTCCATTTGCAACGAAGCGTCTGCGTTAAGACGGGCGAAATAACCCATCATCCGTTCAAGGACGGTGGCATTGTTTCGCCCGTCTCCACGGTGCGACTTCGCACAAAACGTATTTGATACGGGCGAGTAACTTTCTTTGCTTGCACAAAGAAAGTCACCAAAGAAATGCACCCCGTTGATGCCGCCCTGCGGGCAAGCCGTGAACTGACCTACGCAAGCAGGGTCGCCTCAACACGACATCCATGTCGTGACGAGGCTAAATGCGCCATCCATGGCGCTATTACCCGGCTTACACAGGCCGGTTCACGGCGGCATCAAAAGGGGGAGGAAAAACCAAAATCCACGCCGCCTTCGAAAACTTGTTCAACCAACTCAAACACAAGTCACTACATGGAACGTCCTCATGACTAAACGCTGGCCGGTGCTTGGCCTGATCTTGATCTTATTTTTGGGATTGTGGGGCTGGAGTCGCCTGCTGCAACGCCATGTCTCGCCATTTGATCCGCAAGCACTGCAAGCTCAAACCAGCGGGCAAAAACTCGCCCATAGCGTAAGCATGAGCTGGCTTGCTCCGCCAAATTTGCAGCGTATTCACGGCCATTCGAGCCTGGTTCTTGATCGCCAAAATCGACTTTTACGTGCCTTCCCCACCGTAGACGACACCTGGCGACTGCCCACCGCTGCCCGCGATGTTGATCCGCTTTACCTCGCCATGCTCAAGGCCAGCGAAGATCAACGTTTTGACCAGCATGTCGGTATCGACCCACTGGCCGCCACGCGCGCCCTTGGGCAAGCCTTGCGCCACGGACAGATCATTTCAGGCGCGTCCACCCTCACCATGCAGACCGCGCGCCTGCTTGAACCGAAGCCGCGCACGCTGGGGGCGAAACTGCATGAAGCGGCGCGTGCGCTGCAACTCGGTCTGCTGCTGGGGCGTGGGGGCGTGCTCGACATTTATCTCAGCCTTGCGCCTTTTGGCGGCACGCTGGAGGGCGTTAGCGCCGCATCGCTGGCCTGGTTTGGTCATGCAGCGGATAAATTCACTCCCGCTGAGGCTGCCTTGCTGGTCGCCCTGCCGCAATCACCGGAGCGTCTGCGCCCGGATCGCCACCCTGAAGCGGCCAAGGCCGCGCGCAACCGCATTCTGCAACGCATGGTGGCACGCGGATTGCTGGCCGCCGATATTGCCGATGCCGCACAGAAGGAAGACGTACCACGCTTTCAACGCAGCCTGCCGCGTCACGCGCCGCATCTGGCACAAAACCAGATAAGCGGCGCACAAGGCAAAATCGTCTCCACCCCGATCGACGGCGTACTGCAGGGCAAACTCGAAGACTTGGGGCTGGCCTGGCGCAGCAAACTTGAGCCCGGCAGCGATCTGGCCATCGTCATCCTCGACGGCAACCGCCTGATCGCCCACCTGGGCAGCGCAGACTGGAATCTACGCCAACTGGACTTGAGCCGCGCCGTGCGCTCGCCAGGCTCAACCCTCAAGCCGTTGATCTACGCGCTGGCTTTTGACGATCTGGCGCTGCACCCTGCCACCCTGATGGACGACATGCCGCAACGCTTCGGCGACTGGCAGCCGCGCAATTTCGATCATGAATTTCACGGCACGGTCACCGCGCGCGAAGCTCTGCAACGCTCGCTCAACATCCCGGCGGTACAAGCACTGGAGCGCGTCGGCCCAGCGCGTCTAGCCGCCTTGCTTAACCGCTGTGGTGCGCGGCTCGAATTCCCCAACAGTGACGACCCCGGCCTACCGCTGGCCTTGGGCGGCGTGGGCATACGTCTGATCGACCTTGCCATGCTCTACGCCGCACTGGGGCAAAGTGGCGTGGTCAAACCCATCCTTCAGCAACAACAGCCCCCCCCTGGTTCAGAGTGTCACTTGGTAAGTCAAACCGCCGCGTTTGTCGTGCTCGATATCCTTGAGCACAGCCCCATGCCCGAAGGCGTAGCTTCGGCACGTGGCGTGCAACGCCCACGGCGCATCGCCTTCAAAACCGGCACCTCCTACGGCTTTCGTGATGCCTGGACAGTGGGCGTATCCGCACAATACACCGTCGCCGTCTGGGTGGGCCGAGCCGACGGCGGTGCCTCACCCGGCAGCCTGGGACGACTCACCGCCGCCCCGCTGATGTTCAAGACGTTCGACCTGCTGCCGCCGGATCGCGCTCAGCGTCCGCTGCCTGAAAACCCGCACCATCCCCTGCTGCAAGGCCGCGCCCCACCAGCACTCACCCGCCTGAGCGGCGGCGATGCCCCCCAGGCCAGCACCCCGCGCCTGCGCATCCTTTTCCCCCCGAATGGCGCCAGCGTGGAAAGCCTCAACGAAGGTATCGCGCTGAATGCCGCCGGAGGCATCGCGCCACTGCGCTGGATCGCCAACGGCAAGCCCCTGCCGGAAAACAGCCGCTTCTGGCAACCTCAAGGCGTCGGCTTCGCCCACCTGGTAGTTCTGGACAGCCTGGGGCGCCGCGCCGAGACACGCATCCGCGTGCTCGAGCCAGATTGAATTTCAGCCCATAAAAAAGCCCACTCTCTAAAGTGGGCTGATTCATTGAATCTTATGGTGGCCAGAGAGGGAATCGAACCCCCGACACGAGGATTTTCAATCCTCTGCTCTACCGACTGAGCTATCTGGCCTTTTGGAGGCGCGTATTAAATACATCTCATGCTGTTGCGTCAAGCGTTTTCGTTGCTTTGGTTTGATAAATGGCCTTTGCCGGGTTTCCGCCGGGGCGGCTCCGTTGTATGCTTCACCATCTTTTAAGAAATTTCGTCGTGTTTTTATGAATCAGCCGTTTCGCTCCGTGGAAGAACCCACGTTAGGCTTTCCTCCCGCACCTGACATGACACGTGCCGACGCAACCACCAAAACACTGGCAACACCCACGCATGGTCGTGTGGCCGAGGTCAGTCGCGATACGCTGGAAACGCGGGTGCGCGTGAAGATCAATCTTGATGGCACAGGACAGGGGGCGTTCCGCACGGGTGTACCTTTTCTTGAGCATATGCTCGACCAGATTGCGCGCCATGGCATGATGGATTTGCACATTGAATGCGATGGCGATTTGCACATCGACGACCACCACAGCGTGGAAGACATAGGCATTACATTGGGCATGGCACTGGCGCAAGCGGTGGGCGACAAACGCGGCATCCGTCGCTACGGCCACGCTTATGTGCCGCTGGACGAGGCGCTTTCGCGTGTGGTGATAGATCTTTCCGGTCGTCCGGGCTTGATTTTTGGCTGTGACTTTTCCCGCGCTTCTATCGGTATGTTTGAAACCCAGCTTGTGCAGGAGTTTTTCCAGGGCTTTGTCAATCATGCCAAGGCGACGCTGCATATAGATAATCTGCGCGGCGTGAACGCACACCATCAGGCGGAAACCATTTTCAAGGCTTTTGGACGAGCCCTGCGCATGGCATGTGAGTTGGATGCACGCATGGGCGATGCCATGCCGTCCACCAAGGGCGCACTGTAAATGAGTAGTGTCATCGTCGTTGATTACGGCATGGGTAATTTGCGCTCGGTGGCGAAGGCGATTGAGCATGTCGCCCCTGCGGGATTGACGGTGCGCGTGAGCGGTTGCCCAAGTGAGCTTGCAGCGGCGGATCGCATCGTGTTTCCGGGGCAGGGCGCGGCGCGGGATTGCATGTTGGAGCTTAACCAGCGTGGGCTGCACGATGCCTTGCTTGAGGCTGCGCGCAGCAAGCCTTTTCTTGGCATTTGCATGGGCATGCAGGTGCTGATGGCACACAGCGAAGAAAATGAAGGCACAGTGTGTCTGGATATGTTTCCCGGTGAGGTGCGCTTTTTTGGCCACGATTTACAGGATGCAGCGGGTGAGCGCCTGAAAATTCCGCATATGGGTTGGAACCGTGTGCAACAGGTGCGCCCGCATCCAATCTGGGATGGCATTGAAGATGAAGAGCGCTTTTATTTTGTACACAGCTATCATGTTGTGCCCGCCGAAGCTGATCTGGAGCTGGGCACGACGGATTACGGTGCACGTTTCGTGTCGGCCATTGCACGCAATAATGTGGCCGCTGTGCAGTTTCATCCGGAAAAGAGCGCCGAGGCGGGTTTACGCCTATTACGCAATTTCCTGCATTGGAACCCTTGATTGCTCTAAAGTTTTTTCTCAACCCTGATTACCACGCCGAGGACTTTTAACGCCATGTTGCTGATTCCTGCCATCGACCTGAAAGAAGGCCAATGTGTACGCCTGCGCCAAGGGCGCATGGAGGACGACACCGTGTTTTCAGCTGATCCTGTCGCCGTTGCCGCGCGCTGGGTTGAGGCAGGTGCGCGGCGTTTGCATCTGGTGGATTTGGATGGGGCGTTCGCTGGCAAACCAAAAAACCGCGAGGTGGTGCGCGCGATTGCCGAAGCTTTTCCTGATCTGCCGATCCAGATTGGCGGTGGCATTCGTGACGAGGCTACGGTTGAGGCGTACCTGAATATCGGCGTAAAGTACGTCATTATTGGCACCAAGGCCGTAACAACGCCGGGCTTTGTCAGCGATTTATGTGTCTCCTTTCCTAGCCACATTATCGTGGGCCTGGATGCCAAGGACGGCAAGGTGGCGACCGAGGGCTGGTCCAAATTGTCACAGCATGATGTAGTTGATTTGGCCAAACATTTTGAACGCTATGGTGTGGATTCAATTATTTACACCGACATCAGCCGCGACGGTATGATGCAGGGCGTGAATGTCGAGGCCACGGTGCGTCTGGCGCAAGCGGTCAACATTCCTGTGATTGCTTCCGGTGGCGTGACTTCAATCACGGACATTGAGCGTTTGTGCGCCGTATCAGACGAGGGTGTTGCCGGTGTGGTCATTGGCCGTGCGCTCTATGAGGGCGGACTGGATCTGGCGCAAGCGCAATCCCATGTGGATACTCACTGCCCGGGATAACGATCGAGAATATTTTCCGAGGTCATTTTTATGCACAACCTTGAACGTGATGATGTGGCAAAAGAACTGATTATGCCGGATGACGCATCCGCACAGGAGCTGATGCGCGCGGTCGTTACACTAAATTTGCGCCTTGAACAACGCCGTCCGGGCAAGCCGATTGTATGTGAGGTGGTAGGCTCCGACCCCCTTGAGTTGGTTGTGGTGATTCCTGGTGATCAGGACTCCTACACTTTGCAGGCTTTGCGTCATCTCGTTGAAGGCGAGAGCGTAACGCTCAAACGCCGCGACCACGGCAAGATTGTGAGCGGAACGTTGTATCACTGCCGCAAGGCAGTGCGCGAGGGGGACCACCCCAATCTTCATCTTGCAGGCCTAAAAACCGCACCGGGAGCATTTTAAGGTGCTCGCCAAGCGCATTATTCCCTGCCTGGATGTGGCCGATGGTCGCGTGGTCAAAGGCGTGCAGTTTTTGGGGCTACGCGATGCGGGTGATCCAGTGGAAATTGCACGGCGCTATGATGCCGAAGGTGCCGACGAGCTGACCTTCCTCGACATTTCCGCCAGTCATGAAGGCCGCGAAACCATGCTGCATGTGGTCGAACGCGTGGCGGATGAAGTCTTTATCCCGCTCACTGTGGGCGGCGGCATTCGCACGGTGGAAGACGTGCGTCGCCTGCTCAATGCTGGCGCGGACAAGGTTTCGATCAATACCGCAGCGGTCACTAACCCGGATTTTGTGCGTGAGGCCAGCGACAAAGTAGGCAGCCAGTGCATCGTGGTGGCGATTGACGCCAAGCGGGTTTCGCAACCCGGCGAGCCGCTGCGCTGGGAAATTTTCACCCACGGCGGGCGCAAGCCGACCGGTTTGGATGCGATTGAGTGGGCGAAGAAAATGGTGGCCTATGGTGCAGGCGAGTTGCTGGTGACCAGCATGGATCGTGACGGCACGCGCATCGGTTTTGATTTAGAGCTGATGCGCACCATTAGCGAGGCGGTCGAAGTACCGGTCATTGCTTCCGGCGGCGTGGGCAATCTGAATCATCTGAATGATGGTGTGCTCAAGGGCAAGGCCGACGCGGTGCTGGCCGCGAGTATTTTCCATTTCGGTGAATTTACAGTGCAACAGGCCAAGGAGCACATGGCACAAGCGGGTATCGAGGTGCGCTTGTGAGACATCCATCGTTTTTGGATGCAGTGCAATGGACTAGCGACGGACTGGTGCCGGTGATTGCACAGGATGCGACCTCCGGTCGGGTACTGATGTTCGCCTGGATGAACCGCGAGGCACTGGCGCAAACCGCCGAACTGGGTGAGGCGGTGTATTGGTCACGCTCGCGCAACAAACTCTGGCACAAGGGCGAAAGCTCGGGGCATGTGCAAACGGTGCGCGAGATTCGACTGGATTGCGATAACGATGTGATTTTATTGCAGATTGAACAACACGGTGGCATTGCCTGTCACACTGGGCGGCAGAGCTGCTTTTACTTGCGCCTTGAAAACGGGCAGTGGGTCGCGGTTGACCCGGTACTGAAAAACCCGGATGAGATTTACGCGACGCCGCATGAGCCACACACGCATGAATAATGACCATGAATAACGACGTGCTGAATCAATTACAAGCCGTGCTTGAAGCGCGCAAACAGGCCGCACCAGAGTCCTCGTATGTGGCCAGCCTGTACGCCAAAGGCCGTGCCACCATCGCCAAAAAACTCGGCGAGGAAGCCGTGGAAACGGTCATTGCCGCCATGCAAAATGACCGCGAACAGTTGATTTATGAAACGGCGGACTTATGGTTTCACAGCATGGTATTGCTGGCGGATGCGGGGCTTGAGCCGCAGGATGTGCTGAATGAGCTGGCGCGGCGTTTTGGCCTTTCTGGACATGATGAAAAAGCTTCACGCGTATAGCCTCAAACAGGACTTACGCAAAAGTGTTCAAGCAAGGCAAAGCTTTGATGCCAGTACACTTGGTAAGGCGAGGCGCTTGAACGTCGCTGGGGCGGTTTTGCGTAAGTCCTTTTAAAATTTCTGTATCATTCACCACTAATGTTCCTTTAACCCCTTTATTTGAGGATTTATCGCATGGGCGCTTTTAGCATTTGGCATCTTCTGATTGTTTTGGTCATCGTGATCTTGTTGTTTGGCACCAAGCGCCTGAAAAGCATCGGTAGCGACATGGGTAACGCGATCAAAGGCTTCCGCCAAGCCGTCAAAGACGAGTCCAAGGATGACACCGCAACACCGCCTGCAGATAACAACGCCAACGCGCAAAACCTGCCTCCGCAACCCGCCACACAGCAAGCTCGCGTAATTGAAGGCGAAGCAACCCGCGAAAACACCAAGTCTTGATGCCCCGACTCCATCGGGCATGGATCGTGGCCGATCTTCTCGCGGATGGACAGCGGCACAGCCTGAGTAAGCAGCATGTTTGATCTCAGTTTCTGGGAAATTTTGGTGATCGGTATTATCGCCGTCATCGTGGTGGGTCCTGAGCGTCTGCCTGGTATGGCCTATACGGCGGGGAAGTGGATCACCAAGGTGAAGCGCTTTGTGGCGAATGCCAGAGCGGAAGTCGAAAGTGAATTCAATACCGCCGAGCTGCGCAAGCTGATGAGTGTGCAGGAAGAAGAAATGCAAAAGCTGCGCAAACTGGTGGAAGACACGCGCCACGATGTTGAGCAAAGCCAGCATCTACTGACTCAATCGGTGGACGAAGCTGCTCAATCGGTGCGCGCTACCGTCGCTCCGGCGAGCGAAACTCAACCCGTCGTGCCTGCTGTCGAAAGCACTCCGCCCACACTCAGCAAAGCATCGGATGTCGCCGTACCTGTCGCTGGGCTCTCCGTGGCCGGACCCGAAGTTGAGGCCACGCTCCCTCCCGCCACGGCCCAAACCATCGAAGATGAAATGCAGGCGCTCAGCCAATCCTTGGGAGAAACACTGCATCGACCAAGCTTCGGCGCGGCACAAGAAACAGCCGATGCCGCCACACCAGCCCCAGAACAAACACCCAGGGCCAGCGCATGACCCAGCCATCTTCTTCACCTGATATGTCCACGCTTTCCGAGGGCATGAAGGCCTTTGTCGCGCATCTGATCGAATTGCGTGACCGCCTGTTGCGCGCCGTGCTCGCCATCGTGGTGTTGATGGTGATGCTCTTTCCATGGGCCAGCGAATTATTCACCATTTTCGCCACCCCGGTTCTCAACAGCCTGCCCGACGGGCAAACCATGATCGCCACCGGGGCCATTTCACCGTTTTTTATCCCGATCAAGCTCGCCGCACTGGCCGCCGTGTTTATCGCCATGCCTTATATCCTCTACCAGCTCTGGGCGTTTATTGCTCCGGGCTTGTACCAGCATGAAAAGCGCCTTGCCATGCCGCTGATCGTGTCCAGCTCCGTATTATTTTATGTCGGCGCCGGCTTTGCCTATTTTATTGTCATCCCCGCCGTATTCCATTTCATGGCCATGTTCGCACCTGAAGGGGTGTCGTTTATGCCTGATATTGGCAGCTACCTCGATTTCGCCATTGGCTTGTTCTTTACCTTTGGCTTGGCTTTTGAAGTCCCGGTCGCGGTGGTTTTGTTGAGCATGGTCGGCATCGTCACCCCCGACCAACTGGCAGAAAAGCGTCGTTACGCTATTTTGGTGGCATTTATTATTGGTGCCATTTTCACCCCACCCGATATTTTGTCGCAATTCATGCTCGCCATTCCTGTGTGGATGCTCTATGAGCTGGGCATTCTGGTCGCGCGCGTCATGGTGAAAAACAAGGCTAAAGAGGACGATGAGGAGTCCGCCGACGAGAACAACGAAGATATGCAAAAGCTTTCCCCTCCCATCGCCAAAGCCGCGTTACCCGCAGCCCTTGCTGGCGAGCTGAGCGCGGATGAGGCCAACGCAACGCCGCCCACTGACACCGCGCCTACTGAAACGGATGCGCACGACGCGCTTGATATGGATGCCGAGTTTTTGCGTGCCGAAGAAGAAGAGCGCCGCCTGAATGCGGGCGAGGCACTTGAACCCGCGCAACAACCAGCTGAGCAATCTGGCGTGGATCATGCTGCTGAAATGAATCAGCCGGATGATGAACCCGGTCTCATCCACCGCGATGATCGCAGCACATCCTTGCAAGAGCCATTGCCACCCCATGAAACCGATGACGATGCTCAACCGAATAAACCAAATCCATGAGTACGCACACCATGTCTAATCTTGCTCCACGCAGCCCCGTTGTTCTCATTATTCTTGACGGTGTAGGCGTTAACCCAAGCCGCAGCAACAATGCCGTTGCTCTTGCGCATACACCGCGCCTTGATGATTTTATGGCGCACCGCCCGCACACGGTGCTCGAAGCCTCCGGTCGTGCCTGCGGCTTGCCGGATGGTCAAATGGGCAACTCCGAAGTCGGCCACCTGACCCTCGGCTGTGGCGAACTACACCGGCAGGATCTGGTACGCATTGATGATGCCATTGCCGATGGCAGCTTCTTTGACGTTCCCGCACTGGTCGCTGCGGCGCAAAAATCCGCCAAAAATAAGCGCCCACTGCATTTGCTCGGCCTGGTCTCCGATGGCGGCGTACATAGCCACATCGACCATCTGCTGGCGCTTATCAAGCTAGCCAAGTCGCATGGTGCACGTCCCCTGCTGCATATGTTTACCGATGGCCGTGATACCGCGCCTCGAAGCGCAATCACCTACCTTGCCGAAGTCGAAGCTGCGCTGGCTGAAGCGGGTGGGGCGATTGCCAGTATCTCCGGTCGCTATTACGCCATGGATCGAGATCAGCGCTGGGAGCGCACCCTCAAGACCTGGAATGCCATCGTGCTTGGCGAGGGAGCTCAGGCCAACGATGCTCGTGCGGCTATCCAAGCCAGCTACGATGAGGGTATCAATGACGAATTTATCCAACCCGTCGTTCTCCCGGCGTATGAGCGCCCTCACGCTGAGGATGGCGTGATTTTCTTTAATTTCCGCAATGACCGTCCACGCCAACTCGCCGAAGCACTCGGCCAAAAAACCTTTACCGGCTTCGATCGTTTTGAGTTTGATCCGCTGACTGTCACCTCACTGACCGAATACGATCCGCGCTTCCTCTCGCCGATCGGCTTTCCGCCCGAGCGCCCCGGTGTCACCTTGGGTGAAGTCATTAGCCAAGCAGGCTACAAGCAGTTCCATTGTGCAGAAACTGAAAAATATGCCCATGTCACCTTCTTTTTCAATGGCGGCAAGGAGCAACCCTACGCTGGTGAAGACCGAGTCATGGTGCCTTCGCCTAAGGTCGCCACCTACGATCTGATGCCCGAAATGAGCGCCGAGGGCGTGGCAGATGCCACCATTGCGGCAATCGAAAAGAATGAATACAGCTTCATTCTGGTGAACTTTGCCAATGGAGACATGGTCGGGCATACCGCCGTACGTGAAGCCGTGATCAAGGCCGTCGAAGCGGTTGATACACAAGCCGGGCGCGTAGTCGATGCAGCAGTAGCGGCTGGCTACAGTGTAATTATGACCGCCGACCATGGTAACTGTGACGAGATGATAGACCCGATTACCGGCGAACCGCATACCCAGCACACCATTTACCCCGTGCCCTGTGTACTGCTTGATAAGGCACCGTGGCGCTTGCGCACCGGCGGCGGCATTGCCAATATTGCAGGCACAGTGCTTGAGCTGATGGGGCTACCCGCACCCAAGAAGATGAAGCCATCTTTGTTGCTGGAAAGCGTGCAACGGCCAGGCTAAATCGCTTCTGCCCCCAAACAAAAACCCGCGTCATGCGGGGTTTTTTATTGCCAACGCCAAGCAAAGGGCACTTCTATAAATCCGCTTAATCCGCGCGTCCCGTTCTCTCACTCCTTGGGCTTCCTTGCCCAAGGCCTGCTGCGCAGGAAAGGCGCTCGAATCTGACTGCGCCAATCAATAGCTTGGTCGTCTTGATCGAATTAAAAAAGTGCCCCAAAAAGTCCTGGCAGCCAAACGCGCCCATAAAAAAGCCGCCCACATGGGGCGGCTTGGTCACACTAAGCCACTAGGAGTTAGTGTGCGCCAACGGGCTTCAAGGTGCCGATATAAGCCGCTACAGCAGCGGTGTCTTCAGCATCCAGGCCTTGTGCCACTGGCCACATGAACGAAGAGTTCGGGCCAACGGACTTGCCAGACTTGTAGATGGCCATCAATGCTGTGACCGCGCTGGCAGGGTGTCCAGGCATCATCGGTGCATTCAACAAGCGGCTGGTGTGCGCCTCTTCAGTGCCATGGCACAGGGCGCAGGTAGTGTAAATCGCACGACCACGTGCCAGCACTGCTTGATCGACAGCAGCAGGGGCGGCGGCGGCCGGAGCCGTTGCTGATGCTGCAGGAGCCGCACCACCCATACCACCAATGTAAGCTGCCAGGTTGTCGATGTCAGCATCGGTCAGCGCCTTGGCATTTGGTGCCATCATGGCGGTGTTGGCACCAACGGTTTCACCCGCACGGTACTTTTTGAGCAAGTCAGCAATTTTATCCGCTGGTGTACCGGCCAATTTCGGGAACATGCCCGCGCCTTCACCGTTCGCACCGTGGCACGCTGCGCAGGTTGCATACTTCTCTTTGCCAAGTGCCGCATCGCCCTTGCCTGCCGCCGCAGGTGCCGCAGCAGCAGGTGCGGCAACAGCGGCACTACCACCCAATGATGCAATGAATGCACCCAAATCGGCGATATTGGCATCTGTCAATGCCTTGGCATTCGGTGCCATCATGGCAGTATTCGCGCCGACGGTTTCACCCGCACGGTATTTCTTCAGCAGGTCTGCTGCCTTGTCGGCGCTCAGACCGGTCAGTTTTGGGAACATGCCCGCGCCCTCACCCTTGGCACCGTGGCATGCTGCGCAGGTCGCGAACAGGGCTTGACCCGCTGCAACGTCGCCTGCACCACCGGCAGCCGGGGCGGCGGTCGCTGCCGCCGGAGCCGGGGCTGCTGCGGGTGCTGTTGCCACTGCTGGCTCAGTCATCACAGGACCACGCGTGGTGTTTTTGTTGATGGTGCCCACAAAAGCAACAATCAAATAAATCACTGCAACCAACAATACCAGGGCGCCAACCCCAGTCACGACCTTCGCCATCGGATCGACTTTAACTTCATGCTCTGCCACGGCAATACTCCTCAAGGTTTTTGTTATGGTTTCGGCGGCACATGATTGCCCGCGAAATTATGCGGATTATAGGCTGTGCAAAGCCTGTCCCGATAATAAGAGGATTTTAGCGTATTTATTCTTAGTTTATTAGGAACTTCTTAACAACGCGCTACAAAGAGCCGGTTCTAACGTTTCCTTGCGCTGGCTTTCAGGCTACATTGTCACTTCATTTTGGCTTCCATCAGTTTTCTTATGCCCTCCTTTGTCTGGACAGCGCTTGATGCTTCGGGTCATACCCGCAAAGGGATGCAGGAAGGCGACTCCGCTCGTCTCGTGCGCCAAACCCTGCGTGAACAGGGGTTAAGCCCTCTATCCGTCGAACTTGGTGCAGAGCAGGCGCGTGAATCCGCTGCACCGGGTGGACTGCGCATGTTTCGACCCACTGTCGGTGCTGCGGAACTGGCCTTAATTACGCGCCAGTTAGCCACCCTGGTGCAAGCGGGTTTACCCATCGACACGGCTCTGGGTTCGGTGGCTCGGCAGAGTGAGCGGGCAGCAACGCGGCAGATTGTGCATGCCGTGCGCTCCAGAGTAATGGAAGGACATACTTTTGCCGACGCGTTGAGTGAGTTCCCGCGCGTATTTCCGGAATTGTATATTTCCACCGTGGCCGCTGGCGAACAATCCGGGCATCTCGACACGGTACTGGAGCGACTGGCGGATTACACCGAATCGCGTGAATCCTTGCGTCGCAAGGTGCAACTGGCTTTGTTTTATCCTGGCCTACTCACTTTAATGGCCATCGTCGTGGTCATGGGCTTGCTTACCTATGTCGTGCCGCAGGTCACACAGGTGTTCGAGCATCTTGGACAAAAACTCCCCACTCTGACCCAAGGGTTGCTGGCCGTATCGGGGTTTTTACGTGTGTACGGCTTGTGGCTGATTGGCGGCATTGTGCTGGGCGTTTGGGCATTTAAGCGTGCTTTACGTGTGCCCGGCTTCAAGCGTCAGTGGCATCATTTGTTGCTAAGCTTACCCGTGATCGGACGACTGATTCGCGGGGTGAATACGGCGCGTTTTGCACGCACACTGGGCATTTTGGCTTCAGCGGGCGTGTCGATTCTGGAGGCCATGCGGATTGCGGCTTCAGTGATGGATAATCTTCCCATGCGCGAAGCTGTCGAAGCTGCGACAGTACAAGTGCGCGAAGGGGTAGGTATTGCGCGAGCATTGGAAGAGAGCAAACTTTTTCCACCCATGACTGTCCAGCTAATTGCCTCTGGCGAACAGTCCGGACGGCTGCGCCCGATGCTGGATCGCGCTGCCGTGCAGCAGGAAGGCGAGTTGTCGGGCATTATTGCCACCGCGCTTGGCTTGTTCGAGCCTGTGCTGATCATGGTGATGGGCGGCGTGGTTCTGATTATCGTTTTGGCAATTCTGATGCCTATTTTTGAATTAAATCAACTAGTTAAGTAAAGAGGTTCTAGCGTGCGCCATAAGCAAAGTGGTTTTACCCTGATTGAAGTGATGGTGGTGGTGGTGATTTTGTCGATTTTGGCTGCGATTGTCGTGCCCAAGATCATGGATCGCCCGGATGAGGCGCGCATCACCAAGGCCAAGCAGGATATTCGTGCGCTTGAAGCGGCACTGAATCTGTACAAACTGGACAATTTTATTTATCCAACCACCGATCAGGGACTTGAGGCACTGGTGCAGCCGCCGACCATTGCGCCAGAACCCCCCAAGTGGAAGCAGGGTGGCTATCTTGACCGCATGCCGCTCGATCCATGGGGCAAGGCATATTTGTATTTGTCACCCGGCGATCAGGGGCGTGCGTTTGATTTGTATTCGCTGGGTGCGGATGGCCAGCCTGGCGGCGCGGGTGCGGCTGCTGATATTGGTAACTGGGAGGCGCAGTGAACGATACGCCACCAAACTCAAAACATGACCCAGAGCATGAATCCGAGCAAGTCTTGATTCTGCGCGATGAAGTTCATTATCGCGCCATTCCGGAAGGCGAGCCGCTTGAGGGTGAGGTCTTGCCGCAGGCGGGCGAACAGTTCGATGCGGCCACACGGCGCATAAGCAAACCGTTCAACACGCTGTGGTGGGTGAGCCTGGTTATGACCGTATGGCTGGTTTGGTTGACGCTGCGCGGCGATCCGACGGGCATTATGAACGTGCTCCTGGCGCTGATTCTGGCACTACCCTTTTTGGTTCTGAGTGCCGCTCGCCTGGCCTTGGCGGGTGTGTTTGCCCTGTTACGCGATGGCGTTCAACAGGCTCATGCCATGCCCAAAAACGCCCAGCAATGGCAAGACACCATGCGTAACGCACGCGAACACGCAGGCAAGGCGCGGGCGAGCGAGTGGATGGGCGCAGCAGGCAAAGTTAGCGACACCGTGGATGGCGTACGCACGGCAGCGCAAGCACTTATGCTCACACCCGGATTCTTTGCAGCCTTGGCGCTGTCGCTTTTGGCGACACTGATTATGCTTCCGGTAACGTTGTTTACCCTGTTGCTCGTCGTGTTCTAAATGACCCCGCGGATGCTGCATAAAGCCATCCTGCTCACCGGCGGCGGACAGCGCCTCGGCCTGTATCACGCTGAACGCATTCTTGATCACGGCTGGCCACTGATCGTCACCTACCGCACTCCGCGCGCATCCATTGAGCATTTGGTTTCACGTGGAGCCCTTGCCATTAAAGCCGACTTATCATCTGTGGACGGCATTGCGTCTTGTATTCAAGCCGTGCAAATGCACGCCGCCAGTCTGCGCGCGATTATTCACAATGCTTCGCTCTGGCTGGATGATGCGCACATCGCGCAACACCCAACCGACTTTGCGGCCATGCTGCACGTGCATGTGCACGCGCCCTACACCATCAATCTGGCCTGCGAGCCGTTGCTGCGCTCGGATTCATCCCAGTTGAACGACATCATTCATATCAGCGACACCGGCGTGCGCTGTGGCGACGCGCATCACGCAGCCTACATGGCCAGCAAGGCTGCCCTGGAGAATCTCAGCCTTTCGTTCGCCGCACGCTTTGCACCGCATATCAAGGTCAACACCATCGCACCCGGGTTGATTTTGTTCAACGAAAGTGACGATGCCGACTATCGGCAACAGCGCTTGCAACAATCCTTACTTGGTTTTGAGCCGGGCGCGCACGTGGTCTGGCAAACCATCGAGTGCTTGCTCAACAACCCCTATATCACCGGTGCCACCTTGCCGGTAGATGGCGGAAGACACTTAAAATGAATACTAGCCGCCTATCGGACTTTAGGAATCGCACCGAAAATCTGGCTGAGCGAGGGCAGATTTTGCCGCTTTTGCAGGGCAATAGTGGGCTCTATTGCCCAAAAAAGCGGTGAAATATGCACCGTTCAGACGGATTTGCAGCCGATTCTCCTAAAGTCCGACAGGCTGCTAGTCAAGACACGGCGATTTGGTGGATACGTCGTGACCTGCGTCTGGCTGATAATCCCGCCCTGCTCGCCGCAGCCGAACACCAATACCTTATCCCGGTCTACATCCACGAACCTGATGATGACCTTGGCGCTGCTTCCGCATGGTGGTTACATCACAGCCTGCTCGCCTTGCAGCAAACGCTATGCAAACTTGGCTCTAACCTCATCCTGCGCCAAGGGCGGGCGCACGAGGTTCTTGATTCGCTCATTAAGGACAACGGTGTGACGGCGGTGTATTGGAATCGACAATACTCACCGACCCAACGCGCCCGTGACAGTCAAATTAAACGGACACTGCGCGAGCGTGGCCTGCGCGTGGAGAGTTTCAACTCGCATCTTTTACTCGAACCATGGCAAAACACCCGTGACGGACATCCGTACAAGGTTTTCACGCCATTCTGGAAGGCCTGCCTCAAACTGGGCATCGACCACGCGCCTCACAGCGCGCCCACGCAACTCCGACCGACACCGCGACTTAACTCCGCACGGCTTGAAGCACTGAACCTCTTGCCACGCTCTCCTTGGGATGGCGGCCTGTGCTCCACGTGGAACGTCGGAGAACTCGCAGCCTGGCAGCAGTTGCAAACATTTTTAACCCGGCATCTCCACGACTACCCCGAAGGCCGCAACCGCCCCGCCGAACCGGGCAGCTCGCGCCTTTCGCCGCATCTGGCGTTTGGCGAAATCAGCCCGCGCCAAATCGTTTATGCCGTGCGCGCCCAGCAACACGCGCACCCCGCAACCAGCGACGAATCCGTGCGCATCTTCTTGAGCGAACTCGGCTGGCGCGAGTTTGGCTATCACCTGCTCTACCATCACCCTGCAACTATTCAAGAATCACTCAACCCGCGCTGGTGCGTGCTGCACTGGCCTGAAGTCGATAATACCTATTGGCAGGCATGGATACGCGGCCAAACCGGTATCCCGCTGGTTGATGCCGGCATGCGCGAGCTCTGGCACACCGGCTGGATGCATAACCGCGTGCGCATGAATGTCGCCTCATTGCTTACGAAAAACATGCTCATCCCGTGGCAATACGGCGAACGCTGGTTTGCAGATACCTTGGTGGATTTTGATCTGGCCAGCAATGTGCAAGGCTGGCAATGGACGGCAGGCTGCGGTGCCGATGCCGCACCCTATTTCCGCATCTTTAATCCGGTGTTGCAGGGTGAAAAATTCGACCCGCAGGGTGACTATGTGCGCCGCTGGGTTCCCGAGCTCGCACACCTACCACCGCGCTGGATTCATCGCCCCTGGGAAGCCCCAGCGCCGGTACTGAATGCCGCTGGAATAAGGCTTGGACACGACTACCCATACCCGGTGGTCGATCTCGCCGCCAGTCGCACGCGCGCATTGGAATTTTTTGCTGCGCTCAAGCGCGGGCCAGAGGAATAATCAGGGGTTGCGCAAAAGTGTTCCAGCAAGGCAACGTGCCGAAGACAGTAAACTTAGTACGGCGAGGCGCTTAAACGCCGCTAGGGCGCTTTTGCGTAAGTCCTGATTATTTCCTCGCGGCGGAAGCAATCCAATAGATGATCATTCACCATCCCCACTGCCTGCATGTAGGCATAGCACACTGTTGAACCCATAAACTTGAAGCCGCGCAGCTTCAGATCGCGGCTCAGAGCATCCGATTCCGCTGTGGATGCCGGACACTCCGCCAACGAGTGCCTTTCATTCACTTTTGGCGTGCCGCCGACAAAACCCCAAAGATAGGCATCAAAACTGCCGAACTCCTTCTGAATTGCCAAAAAGCACCGCGCATTGCTAATCGTCGCCAAAACCTTCAAACGGTTGCGCACAATGCCGGGGTTGGCGATTAGTTCGGCCACTTTCTCATCGCCATACCGCGCGATTTTTTGCGCGTCGAATTGATCGAATGCCTGACAATAACCCTCGCGCTTGCGCAAAATCGTGTACCAACTCAAACCCGCCTGCGCCGACTCCAGCACGATGAACTCGAATAGCTTCGCATCGTCGTGAACGGGAACGCCCCATTCCGCATCGTGATAAGCCACATAATCCGGCTTACTTAGATCCACCCATGAACAACGACAGATTGTATGCAGAACCATGATTTGATCCGTTTTGACCCTATTAACTTGCGCACACTATACTCAAAACCCGGCAACCCCCATACAACGCAAAAGGAGCCAAAAATGGAATCAGAGCGCTATACACGCGGCTGGGAAACGCTCAAGGGCATTAGTGGGCAGACTGGCGAGCGCGTCATCGCCGCACTTAGGGACGCGTCCCCAGAACTTGCGCGCTATACCATCGAGTTTCCCTACGGTGACGTGTATTCACGCGGCGTGTTGTCGCTCAAAGAGCGCGAGATCGCCACTCTTGCCGCTCTCACCGCACTGGGTAACGCCCAACCGCAACTCAAGGCGCATGTTCATAGCGCCTTGAATGTCGGCTGCACGCGTGAAGAAGTTGAGGAAATCATGATTCAAATGGCCGTTTATGCGGGATTCCCGGCGGCACTGAACGGCATGTTCGCGGCCAAAGAGGTATTTGACGAGCGCGATAAGGCAGAATCACCCTAGCCACCTCCTATTGATCCGGCACGGTTATATCCTGAATCGTAGGAGCGGGCTTGCCCGCGAAAGTCCGTAGCTAAAGCCTTCGCGGGCAAGCCCGCTCCTGCAACTCATGGAGTGTCAGGCCGGATCAATAAAGCCGAACTGGCAGCTATTTATTTCCCCCTCGCCCCTGACGCACCTGGTCATCCACGCCTGCCCATGCTCCATATCATTCTGTTTGAACCTGAAATTCCGCCCAACACCGGCAATATCATCCGCCTCTGCGCCAATACCGGCGTGCAACTGCACCTGATCGAACCACTTGGGTTTCACATGGAACATCAGCAACTGCGCCGTGCCGGGCTGGATTATCACGAATTTGCCAAGGTCAAAACCCATGCCTCATGGGCGGCGTTCACGCACGAGGTAAAACCCACACGCATCTGGGCAATGACCACCAAAGGAGATCCTGGCAACACGCCCTACACAGTAGATTTTGCGCCGGGCGACGCACTGGTTTTCGGGCCGGAATCACGCGGCCTGCCGATGGATTTATTGCAGTCACTGCCGCAGGATCACTGGTTGCGCCTGCCCATGCAGCCGGATTCACGCAGCCTGAATCTGTCCAATGCCGTGGCGGTGTGTGTGTATGAAGCCTGGCGGCAGCGCGAGTTTGCTGACTGGTGAATCAGGCCGCCAGCGCCAGCCGAATCCTCTCGAGCGCGTCCATGATCACCTGACGCGGCGCGCCAAGGTTCAGACGCATGAAACCCTCGCCCGCCTTGCCGTAAATCAAGCCGGGACTCATGCCGACCTTAGCTTTTTCGACCAACAGTTTCTGCATGGTCATGTCGTCCAATCCCCGAGCCTTCATCAAGGCACGACAATCCAGCCACATGAGAAACGTGCCTTCCGAGCGCAAGGGATGGATGCCCGGCAGGTGCGCTGCGCAGTAATCCAGCACCGCCTCCTGCGTTTGGGCGAGATAAGCCATCAGCTCATCCAGCCAGGGCGCGCCATGCCGATAGGCGGCCTCCGCTGCTGCAATGCTGAACGGGTTATTGTTCTCAATATGCAGCCGGGTGAACTCTTGACGCACCCGACTGCGCAATTCCGGCTCACCGCACAGCATAAAGGCCAGCCCCATGCCGGGAATATTGAAACTCTTGCTCGGCGCAAGCGCGGTAATCACCCGCTCGGGCAGATCTTCCAGCGTAGCCAGCGGGATATGCGTATTCGGCGCGTAAACCAGATCGGCATGAATTTCGTCGGAAACCACGATCAAGTCATGCTTGCGCGCAATCGCCAGCAAGGTTTCCAGTTCATCGCGTCGCCACACCCGCCCAACCGGATTATGCGGTGAGCAAAGCAGAAGCAGCTTGCCGCCATCACGCGCGCATTGCTCCAGATGCTCGAAATCCATGCTGTAATGCCCATCCTGCTCGCGCAGTGGGTTGAGGATTAAACGACGGTCATTCTCCGTCACCGCGCTGAAAAACGGGGTGTACACCGGCGGTTGCACAATCACTCCGTCACCCTCACGGGTAAAGGCGCGCACGGCAGCATAAAGCACGGGCACCACACCAGGCATGGGCGCCACCCATTCACGCTCCACCTCCCATGCGTGGCGCTGCTTTTGCCAGGCGATGAGTGCGTCGTACAGGCGCTCGGGAAACTGGGTATAGCCATACACCGGATGCGCCGCACGCGCAGCAAGTGCACTACGAACAGCAGGCGGCGAGGCAAAATCCATATCAGCCACCCACAGCGGCACGACATCGTCCGTGCCAAACACCGCACTGCGGCCATCCCATTTCACGCTGTCCGTGCCAAGGCGCGAAATACTTTGATCGAAGTCAATCATGGCGAAGTCCTGTTTTGCACTTTCAGTCGCAGGCGGCTGCGGCTGACAGGCGGTCATTATGCTCAGGGCAGCAGCACCGCCTCCGAACTTCAGAAAATCGCGGCGTGTGCTCATTGGAAGGTTCCTTCAGTTTCACCATGTGCGAATGAATTCGCACCTACAATAAGCCCCGTAGGTGCGAATTCATTCGCACAACAACCTACCCGCATGAAAAATACGTGCCCCATCAAACCACCCGCTCCCACAGCGTGACTTCAGCAACGCTATGCTGAAATTTGCGCCGGGTTTCGCGGATGACAAAGGGAACGTCCTGTGGAGCCTGCAACAGGCGGAAGTGCGTACCAAGCAGGGCTTTCAGGCCATCCAGCGTAGTGAAGTTTTCGCCATCCTTTTTGAAGCCACCCACCCATTTTTCACGCACCGTATGCTCTTCAAGCCAGGTGTACGGCGAGGCGATCAGCAGCACGCCGCCAAGGTTGATACGCTCATGAATCGCGGTGAGGAATTTCGCTGGGTCATACAGGCGGTCGATCAGGTTGGCCGCGAGCACAAGATCAAAGCCATGGAGGAAGGGCTTGAGATTGCAGGCATCGCTTTGCACGAACTCCACCTTGCTGCGCACCCCATCCAGCCCAAGTTCAGCCAGATGGACACTGCGATAACTGACAAGCTCACCTTCATCAAGCAAGGTGTAACGCATCGAACCATGCTCAGCCAGTTGCGCACCCAAGTTGATAAAGCGTGCAGAAAAATCCACGCCGATGACATGCTCGAAATGCGTGGCCAGTTCGAAGCTCGCCCGCCCGGTGGCGCAGCCCAGATCCATGGCTTTCAACGCTGTTTTGTTGCCCATGGCCTGAAGAGCGATATTCGCCAGGGTTTTGGGGAAGTTGGCAACACCAAAATATTCGGCGCCGTAGTGGAATTCAGCATATTCAGCCAGCTGCTTGTCGCTTTCGTAATAAACATTCGGTGCGGCCGCAGCGTGATCGCTGACGACATAACGGAAGCCGACATGCTGAAAGAAATGGCGGCGGAAGGCGTAACGCGCAGCCCGCAGACTTTCATTGCCACAGGAAATCCAAGAACCGCCCTTCATTAAATTGTGGCGACCATCGAAGGTTGGTGTGGTGAAATCATCGTAAATCGGATGGACTTCAAAGCCCTCGAAGGGGTAGATCGGTGTCTCGGTCCATTGCCAGACATTACCTACTACATCGTAGAAATCGCCGTGAGCAAATCGATTGACTGCACAGGATGATGCCCAATGATCCAGATGCAAATTGGCAGCGGCGGGCTGGGCTGCGGCAACTTCCGCGATGCCGGAAATATCGTACATGCGATACCACTCGTCTTCGCTCGGCAGGCGTACGCGCTTGCCAAGCTGTTCGGATTTCCATTGGCAAAAGGCGCTGGCTTCATGGTAATTCACCTCCACCGGCCAGTCCCAGGGCATGGGTACGACTTCGGTCATCAGACGCAGTTGCCAGTCGGTTTCCTCGCCGGTTTCATCATCATTGTCGTCGCGCAGCCAGAAGGTCGGATGCCAGGCTTGGGTATAGCGCCGCCAGTTCAAGCCCTCTTCCGACCAGTAGCGATCAATGGCATAACCCTCGGCGTGCACAAACTCGAGAAACTCGGCATTGCTGACCAGAAAACGGCTGGCTGCAAAGGCCGGTACATCGGCCACACGCTCACCGTACTCGTTATCCCAGCCATAACGTGGATCGATGCAGGTCTTGCCCAGATGGGTCATACCCTTGGGAACCTCGACCAGCGCGTTGCGCGGCGCAGCCTCGGCAACACGACACGCCACATCACGGCACGGTAGCCACGCGGGATGCGGACGCACAAAACCAAGGTGATGCTGGCGGATCAGCACCGAAGAGGTTTCAAGATGAATGCGCTCATGCTCAATGCCCATGAGGATCGCCCACCAGGGATGATCCCAGCGTATGGGCAAATCGTCCAACGGCGCATGACGGATGATGTTGTCCACCGTGGCACGCACCTGATCGCGGTAGGCGCGCAACTCGGATACGCCAGGCCAGTCGTAATTGGCCTCGGAGAGGTCGTCCCAGCTCATTTCATCCACGCCAACGGAAAACATCGACTCGAATTTTGGATTGATGCGCGTGCTGACCAGGCCGGCCAACACGAGCTTGTTAATAAAGAAGGTCGCGGTATGGCCGAAATAGAAAATCAGCGGATGACGTAGCGGGATCGGCTTTGTGTAGTAGGCCTCGTCACAGGCCAGAGTTTCAAACAACTGCTCGTAACGATCAAAGGTACTGTGGAAATAGTCAGCAAGCGCCTGGCGCATGCGCTCCGGATTGGTTTCATCAAGCAAGGGCGAGCGGGGGAGCAAGGCGTGGGGCATGGTGAATGTCATGTCTTGATCTCAACTTGAGGAAAAAGTGCAATAACCCCGTGCCATCCTAGTATTCCATAGAAATTACGCAAAACCGCTACGGCAAGGCAAAGCGACGAAGACAGTCACTTAGTACGGCGAGGCGCTTTAACGCCGTTGGAGCGGTTTTGCATAAGTCCTATTAAAAACTTAGGCATAAGGATTGGTCTCTCCAGGTGGCCGGGTTTTAAAGCGACGATGCAACCAAAAATAATCTGCGGGAGACGTGCGCACAACCTCTTCGATCATGCTGTTATAGAGGCTTGCATCCTTGACCAAATCACCGCTGGGGAAGTCTGGAACGGGAAGAATATGCAGCACATACCCCTGTGCATCAGGCAGGCGTTCGGGATAGGAAAAAAGTATCTTGGCACCCGTACGGCGCGCTATCTTGCTTGCCAGCGTTAATGTCGAAGTCGGGATATTGAAAAAAGGTGCAAATACACTTTGTTCCTTGCCAAAATCCTGATCGGCACCATACCAGCACACCCCACCGGATTTCAGTACATCAAGCATGCCGCGCAAATTGTCATTCGCAATGACCGATTGATAATGCCGCGCCCGTCGTTTGAGCATAATTGCATTGAAATAGGCATTTTTTGCCGCCTTATACACCGTGCTTACCGGTAAGTTCAGGGCTGCAACCCGTCCCCCAAGTTCCATGGCGGTAAAATGCGCGCCGAGCACCAAAACCCCTTGCCCATACTGAAGGGCGGCATGGTAATGCTCCATACCTTCTACATGCGTCAACGACAAAAGACGCTTGCTCGAACCCCACCAGGCCAAGCCACCCTCCATCAAGCCCATACCCGTCGCGCTGAAGTTGGCGCGAACCATGGACGCTCGTTGTTCCGAGCTCCTCTCAGGAAAGCACAATTCAAGATTGCGCAGCACTATAAACCGACGGGAAGGCAGCAGATGGTAGGCCAAAAACCCTAGGCCTCGCCCCACGCCTTGCATCCAGGCAAGTGGCAAGCGCGAACCGAGCCATAACACTCCCATTCCCAAAGCCAAAGGCCAGTGACGCGGATGAAATCCAGCCAGAGCCGTCGTGGTATTACCCTCTCGGAGCGCGCTCATCCCAAACTTATTGCAATTGCTTTTGCATGGACTCCAAATCGCTTACGGCCAGCGTTCCAGCAAAACGTTTCAGTAAAATAGTGGTCAGCAGATAGTCATAACGGGAGTTATTCAAATTGCTGATGGCCAGACTAAGCTGGTTTTGTGCATTAATGACGTCAACAATGGTACGCGTGCCAACTTGATAACCTGCTTCGTTGGCTTCGAGCTGCATTTCCGCCGATTTCTTACCTTGCTGAAACGCCTTGATTTCATCAATTTTGGCATTTACGGTGCGGAAAGAATCCGTAGTGTTGCGCACTGTATCAAGACGCGCAGCCTCATACTGATCCTGTGCCTGCTGGAAGGAATAGGTCGCCTGGCGAGTACGTGAATTCACAGCGCCACCGGTATAAAGAGGTACATTCAACTGCACACCAATTTGACCTTCATAGTAGCTGGAGTTATTGATTGCGGAGGATGACAACACCGGGGGCTCTTGATAGGCATAAGAAGCCACCAGATCAAGCGTTGGGTAATGCCCCGAACGCTGAACCTCGATTTCTTCCCTGTTAATATTCACACCTATCTCGGCACTTTGCAGTTTAAGATTCTGTTTTTCGGCGAAAGAAACCCACTCCTTCGAATCGTTAGGAAGGGGCCCAGCTAAACGCAGGGTGTCTGAAACATCCTCCAAACGCTCAATATTTCGCCCTGTAATCGTACGCAAACCTTCTTTGGCAAAAGCTAGAGTGTTCTCGGCCTTGATTACCGCAGCTGAACGCTGGTCACGTGCGGCTAAGGCATCTGCCAAATCGGTGACAGGAATCAAGCCCACGTCATAGCGCTTTTGTGTTTGCTCCAATCGCTTTTGTGCAGCCTCCATATCAGATTTGGCCAGCTTGAATGCCGCTCCTGCACGAAGCACCTCAAAATAGGACTGCACAACACGCAAAATCAATTCCTGTTGGCTATCCGCGTAATTGACATCTGCTTGTTGTGCGATCAACTCGGCCTTATCCAACAAGGCAAAGTTTTGGCGACTGTAAATGGACTGGCTTAGGTTTAATGAATAATTCTGTGAACCAGAATCACCACTAGGTAGTGTCGGATATTCGACCCAAGCATAAGCAGAGCTCCCGGTAAAACCAACATTTGGCAAAAAATTGGCCTGAGCTTGCGGCAGGCTTTCACGTGCAGCAGCACGAGCCTGCGAGGCTGCACGCAACGCAGGGTCAAACTGTTCGGCCATGCGATAAACTTCCGTCAGATTTTCTGCCTTCACCTGATGCGTCACACACAAGGCTGAAGAAATTAACATTATTGAAAGTGCATGATGCCGCTTAAATTTTTGCATAGGAAAAATCATATAAATTTCAATTACCAAGCACTAAGGGTGGACTAAAAACTAAATTTTGCTGCTGGAACCGCATTTACAAAATAAGGTAGAGATGTTTCAAACAAACTATCAAGGCGCCACTCATTCTCTGCATCACGCGTGACCAACACCGCCTGCATTACTGGTTCATGACCAACAACAGCAAACAAACGACCACCTACACTAAGTTTATGCTTGTACACTTCGGGAATTGTCGGCAGTGCACCCGTAATGGCAATGACATCGTAAACATGATGATCGTTCCATCCCTGACTTGCATCACCTGTTTCCAGACTAACCGCAGAGTAACCTTGTTCGTTCAGAACACACCGAGCCCGCTCGCTAAGCGTATCGAAAATTTCCACACTCGTTACATGGCCGCCCATCTGCGAAAGGCAAGCCGCCAAGAAGCCGCTTCCAGTGCCAAGTTCAAGCACTCGCTCACCTTCCTGAACATTTAACGCTTGAAGCACACGGCCCTCCACAATCGGCGACATCATGCACTGACCATGCGCAAGAGGGAGCATTACATCTGAGAAAGCCTGAAGCCGATATTCATTAGGAACAAAGCACTCACGACGAACGCTACGCAAGACATCCAATACACGGAAATCAAGCACATCCCAAGGACGGATCTGCTGTTCAATCATGTTGAAACGGGCTTGTTCGACGTTCAGGGAGGTTGTAGTTGCGTTCATAGAATTACAGATGGATGAGTTAAAAAAGGATTGAATGAAGCTTAGGGTCTTTAACCGCTGTGGGCAAGGCAAATGAAATTTGATGCACAGAGGAGAGCGCATTCGTATTGACACTCACAATCTTACAGAAAAACGAAGACCATTAATTTTGTAACGTTAACCAATTGTTTTTAAATGTTTTTTAAGGATTACATGCGAAGGATGGAATAACAGAGTTCAGTGCAAATTGTGATTAATCTCTGGATAAATCTGTGCATAAAACGTAGCATGAGGCCTTAAACACTGAGCGAAGGATGTCTCTAGTTGAGCCAGAAAACCTTATGGTCACGTTGCCAAGAGAAGTTGGCTGCTGACATACCCGAACAACAACTAAATACATGGATCAGGCCTCTGCAAGCCATTGAAGACAAAGAACAATTGCGTCTTCTTGCACCCAATAGATTTGTCCAGGACTGGGTTAAACAGAATTACTTAAAACAAATTCAGCCCTTGGCGCAAAGCTTGACGAATAACCCTTCACTGACGGTGATAATTGATGTCGGTACCGCTGCCAAAGCAAAGATCAGTGCACAGCCAAGTAACGCCACAACAGATTCTATACGCGCAAAGAAAGCAATAGCCATGACGCACGGATTGCCTGAGCAATTCGAACATAATCTGAACAGAACCTTCACTTTTGATACATATGTAAGTGGAAAGTCGAACCAACTCGCGCGGGCAGCTGCAATTCAAGTGGCTGAAAATCCAGGCTCAAGTTACAACCCTCTATTCATTTACGGTGGTGTGGGTCTCGGCAAAACACATCTTATGCATGCCATTGGAAATCAAGTCATTGAAGCAAATCCACAAGCTCGGATATTGTACCTTCACTCAGAACGATATATGCAAGACATGGTGCGTTCAATCCAAAGTAATACTGTAAATACATTTAAACAGTTTTATAGATCATTAAATATTCTACTAATTGATGATATTCAGTTCTTTGCCGGAAAAGATCGCACACAAGAAGAGTTTTTCCACACTTTTAATGTTCTTATGGAGAATGGGCAACAAATTGTAATGTCCTGTGACCGATACCCAAAAGAAATAGAAGGCTTGGAAGAACGCCTAAAATCTCGCTTTGGCTGGGGTCTGACGGTTGCAATTGAACCCCCTGAATTAGAGACACGCGTTGCCATCCTACAAAGCAAAGCAGAATTAATGGGAGTGAGTCTACCGCATGAAGTCGCCTTTTTCATTGGAAAACGCATACGGTCTAATATTAGAGAGCTTGAAGGAGCATTAAGGCGAGTCATTGCAACAAGTCAATTTATTGGTGCCCCCATTACTCTCGACTCCGCTAAAGAAGCCCTAAAGGATCTCATTGCACTACAAAATAGAATGGTAACCATTGAAAACATTCAGAAAACGGTAGCGCAGTATTTTAAGGTAAGGATCGAAGACATCCTTTCCTCAGGACGGAGTCGGTCAATCGCAAGACCGCGACAAGTTGCCATGAGTTTAGCAAAGGAACTTACCAACCACAGTCTACCGGAAATTGGCAAAGCATTTGGTGGTCGAGATCACACAACAGTCATTCATGCCTGCCGGAAAATTGCGGAATTAAGGGAGGAAGACTCTCGCATTGAAGAAGATTACCTGACTCTGCTTAGAACCCTCACAAACAATTAGATCTTGTTATTTATAACAAGTGAATAACCATGTGTGCAACCCCATAGAACACAATGTGGATTAAACTTATCCACAGAAATCCACAGAATTCATGGGATGAACAGGCTGCTTTTTACCGGCGTTTAAAAGACAAGAATTGAACATAACTATTTGAAAAATATAAATTTTTAAATTTTATGCACAAAAATTTTGGACTACAACATCAACAACAGAACTTTTATATTTACATTAAAGTTTATCTAATTTAAGGAAAAAACATGAACTTATCCATCAACCGCGACATATTTGTTCCCGCAGTACAAAGCGTTATTGGTGCCATCGAGCGTAGACAAACGTTACCTATATTGAATAACTTACTAATTGAAGTATCAAATAATCAAGTTGTCATAACCGCGACTGATTTGGAAATTGAATTAAAAAAAATAATTCATATAGAAAATGATTATGGTAAATTTGAATTTACCTTACCCGCAAGAAAGGCGGTCGATATATGTAAAAATTTTGATGAAAGTTCAACAATCAATTTCCTTCTGAACCAGGATAATATTATTATTTCATCAAATAGTAGTAATTTTACTCTATCAATACTTCCTAGTGTAGATTATCCTAAAATTGATAATATCAATAGCAAAATTAATTTTTCCATTGAACAAAATAAACTTAAGAGACTTATTAATAACGTTTCATTTGCTATGGCGCAACAAGATGTACGTTACTACTTAAATGGAATGTTATTTGATTTGAATAACGATGAAATTTGCGTAGTAA
>JAGUXT010000037.1 GCA_020061705.1 Halothiobacillus sp.
AAGCTCAGGCACGGATCCTTCAGCCGTAGCCCATGAAGTCATTGCAAATCTCGACACGTTCGGCATTCCTTGGCTTGAGCGACATGAATCGCAGGAAGCGTTTGCTCGAAGAGCCGTATCGAGGCCCAGTGTCTTTGATATCGCGCTCAGGTCCCATCTGGGGCTTCGGGAAGAAGCACGGACCGCTTTTGATGTTTACGCGGCTCAATGGGTGCATATGAAGGATCGGGTTCTCGAGGTAGCGCAGTGGCTGGAAGAACCCCATGCGGGCTAACAACCGGTTGCACGTAACCGGCTACGTCGGCTCCTGAAGTCAAACGTTCGATTGAAATGGCATAGGGGTCAGACTCGATTGAATTCTCCCAGCTATATCTCGGCTCTAACCAAACCACTGTCATCTACCCTAATAAACACCAACTAAACCCACCGCCTGCCTCACACATCGCTCACGCACCACAGGATCAAGCGCGCGTAGCCAACGGGCAGGCAAGGCGGCTTCGCCGTAAAGTGCGCCAGCGAGCATGCCGGTGATGGCTCCGGTGGTGTCGGCGTCGCCGCCGCGATTGACTACGTCGATCAGGGTGGTTTCAAAGTCGTGGTTGTCGAACAGGGCCTGCAGCACGGCGCGCAGCGTATCGACCACGTAGCCGGACGGGTTTTCCTCGCGTTTGCGTGCGACAAAGACGGGATGCGCCTGCAAGAACGGTAGCACCTCGACGGCGTACAGGCTGGGCAAATCCTCTCCGGCGAGGGCGCGACGCAGCATGCGTGCCACACAAAGTATGGCGGCATCGGATAACGGATTGTGATGGGTGATGTGTGCCTGCACCAGGCAGGCACGCTGCATCTCCGTTTCGTCTGCGTTCAGGGTGGCGAGCACGGCGGGCAGCATGCGCATCAACGCGCCATTGCCCGCCGCATGCTCATCGAGTGGAACCTGCGTCTGGCCGCTATGACGATAATGCAGCAGCCCGCGACGCACGGTGTTGCCAATGTCCACTGGCTTGGCGCGCATCCAGGCATCGAAGGCCTGTGCAACGGCCTGCGCCTCCACCCGTCCGCCCGCACCCAGAATCGCCTCGCCCAGTGCCAGCGCCATGGTGGTGTCGTCGGTCACCTGCCCCGCCTTGAGGCGCAGCCAGCCGCCGCCGACGATTTTTTGGTGGATGCCATGGGTCGCGCGGATCTCCGCCGGGGTCATGAATTCGACGGTGGCACCCAGCGCGTCGCCCAAAGCCAGCCCGAGGTAGGCCGCAACCGCCCTGCGCTCGGGGCGGGTAGCAGCTTCACTCATTCCTCCGGCCCGAAGCACTTGGCGTAATCGGCGCAAACCTCGCAACTGGGCGCACGGCAGATGTAAATGCCTTCACGTTGGCAGAGCTGTTTGTAGAGAAATTTTTTCCATTTCATGTCACGGTCATTCTTTGCCGCCAACACAGGAAAATTGCGCGTCATCAGTTCGCTCAGATCCGCCCGAGTCCACAGGCCAAGGTCTTCCCACAAATGATTGCCGCCCATGCAGGCGGCGGCGACGATACGCGCCATGTCGACGGTTTCGACGCATGGCGTATCGACGTGTTCCAGCATCAACGCCACCAGCTCCTCACGCTCGGGAAAGCGTTCGGCATGACGCGCGTCGTCTTCGAGGCTCCAGCGCAGCCCGGGATAATGCCGCTCCAGCAGGCGTGAAATCCCTTCAATCCCAAGACCGAGGTCGTTGGGTAAAACACCGACTCCGAGCGCGGCACTGGCAAGCATTTTTGCCAGCAGCACATCATTCTCCGCCCCGCGCGCATGAGCGAGGACGCGTTGTTGCAGCTCTTCTCGCCGCAGCAATCGCTGAGCGTCGAGCATGATCCCGCTCCGCACCGGTTGAGCGGACTTAACGGCTTGGGTACTCAACGACAATATCCTCGTCGCGCAGCACCATCTGGCAGGCCAGACGCCATTCGGTCGGTGGAATGTCATCCACATACATCTGATCAATCTGATCCTTGGTGATGTAGCCCATTTCCTTGAGCACCACAACCTCGCGCGCATTCAGCGGGCCACCCATTCGGCTCTTGCGATCAACAGACATTACTTTAACCAAGCAGGTGCCGCATTCGCCATTTTCACAACCGAAGTCGATGGGAATGTGATTGGCCTTGGCCAATTGCAGGATGGTTTGCTTGTGACTGCCCGCCGTGGCGTACACGGTTTTGTCTTTGTGCATCGGGCTGGTAAATGTTACGTCGGCCATGTTGGCTACTCCTTTTGTGGTGGTGCTATCTATGTGTGTTTCAGGCAGGTCGCACCACGATGTCCCCGCCCAGAACCTGAGCCTGGCAGGCCAGCCGCGTGGCTCGACCCGCCATGTTTTCCTTCAAAACCTTGTCTTCCAGCACCGAGGGCGAGGCAAGGTTTTCGCCGCCGCTAACGATGCGCATCATGCAGCTGCCGCACTCACCTTCACGGCAACCGTAGATAATCCCGGCGCCGACTTTTTCGGACACCTCGATCAGACGAGTGCCCGCAGGCACGGTGACGGTGATGCCGATATCTTCAAATGTGATGTTGGCCTTGGGCATGGTGTAAGTCTCCTGGTATGTGTCAGCCGAGTTCGGATATGTCCAGCACACGCCGCTCGGCGCGTCCGCACAGATGCAGGGCGAAGTCGTGACCAAAATCGCGACATGCCACCAATTCATCCGCCGTGGGTAAAAGTTTCAGACGCACACCCTTGAGCGGCACGCGCAGCTTGAGTCCGCGCAGGCGGTCTTCGATCAGACCGATGGCCTCGCCACTCCAGCCATACGAACCAAAGGCCGCGCCCAGCTTGTTTTTCACATTGACCAGGGTCAGCGAGGAAAGCAGATCCCAGATGGGCTTGACCGCATCGCCGTTGAGGGTCGGCGAACCAAAGGCCAGGCCGTCGGCTTCTTCGATCAGATCGACAAAGGGTGCAACTTCGCCACCGGCAATGTCGAACAGCGAAACGCGCACGCCCTCGATGGTTTCTGCGCCTTCGCGCATCGCCTGCGCCATGCGCTCGGTGGCACCGTAGGCCGAGACATAAAAGATCAGCAGGGTTTTTTCATCGCCCGCTTCACGGTGCAGCAACGGCGTGGCCAACTGGCGATAGCGGCGCACATAATCGCCGGGCGATTCACGCAGTACCGGGCCATGCGCCGGGGCAATCAGGCGCAGCGGCAGCGGCTCGATGATATCCAGCGCCTGCAGCACATACTCGCGGAAGGGTCGCATGATGTGCTGGTAGTAATAATCAAACGAAAAGCGGAAGTCGCCGACCTTGTCGTTGAACAGGCGCTCGTCACAGAAGTGACAACCGAACACATCGCCGGAAAACAGGATGCCGTCTTCCGCCAGCCAGGTGCATTGCGTGTCCGGCCAGTGCAGGTAGGGCGTTTGCAAAAAACGTAGGCTGCGATCACCCAGATCAATCACGCGCGATTCGCCCGCTTCGTCGAGCGTGGTGAGAATGCGTTGCGGGTCAAGCTCGCCCTTGAGCACGCCGCGCAGCGTGGGCATGGCCTTGGGTGAAATGTAAAGCTGCGCCTGCGGTGCACGGCGCATCAATTCAGGCAAGGCACCCGAATGGTCAGATTCGAGATGGTTAAGTACTACGGCGCAAATCTCGTCATAGCGCGCCACACTTTCCAGGCGGGCAAAAAACCCGGCGGAAAAACCCTCTTTCACCGTGTCGATAATCGCCACACCCGCACTGCCGCGCACGCAATAGGCATTGTAGGTCGTGCCGTTGGCGGTCTTGAGAATGATATCGAACTGGCGCATGGCGGGGTCGAGCGCCCCCAGCCAGTGTATGCCTGGCGCAATGCAAAGCGCCTGGTCATCAACCACACCCGCCCGAAGACTGGCCATGCCTAGTCCCTTTTGCCGGGCAGCGGACAGGGGCTGTCATCATGACGCATGCACTCCTTCACGCGCTCGGCAGAAGGCCAGTCGCCACCGAGTGATTGCGCCAGTATCTCCGGCTCGAACCCGGCAAAATGCAGCTCATCCACCTCAATCAACGGGCGGCGGATCAGCAAGGGCTCGGCCAGCATATGCGCCAGCGCTTGCGCCTCACTCATGCCATCCGGCTTTATAACGCCATCGCGGATGCTGGGCGCGGCCGGGTTGAACCAGGCAGCAACCGGCATCCCGGTGAAAAATGTGCGCAAGCGCTCAGCACTCCATTTCTCCCGCAAAATATTGCGTTCGACCACATGCAGCCCCGCCGTGCGCAATAAAATCTTCTGCATGGCATTGGTCACGCAGCCGGGCTTTTCATAAAACAGCACGGTACTCATGATCGTGCCGCCGCTTTGTCGAGCACGGACTGCTCATGCAGTGCTTGCAAGGCCTGCAAAGGGATGCCGGTCAGCGAACCCGGAGGATTCAGAACCTCGCCATATTCATCCTCAATCGCGCATTCAATCGGACAAATCTCGGCACATTGCGGCGCATCGTGATCGCCCAGACATTCGGTACACAAGTCGGGGTTAATCAGAAAATGCGGCTTGGCCTCGTAAATTGCCTTGTTTGGACACAGCGGCTCGCAAGCAAAGCAATTCACACACAACTCATTAATAATCAGTGCCATGCTGCGTTCCTCCTCAGGCTGACTTGAGCTGATGCGCAGGCTGCACAAGCAGCTTGCCCGCCGCCTGCATTTCGGCGTATACGGCGGCAATCGCATCCTCAATCGGCTCCATGGCGTGCTCGCCATTCGGCTGGATGCCTGCCGTTTCCAACATACCCCAGGGCTCGAAACCGATCTTGGAACACAGCACCACTTCGCAGCCTTCCAGTGCCTTGATCGTCATGCCCAATACCGACTCGCCGTCGCCGCAGCTTGTATCCCCGGCGCAATACTGGTCCGCCTTGCGGTGACTGAGGAAACGCACGCCCTGTGCGGAGGCTTCATACACCAGGAACTCCTTGGCATGACCAAAGTGCTGGTTAATCACCCCGCCGCCCGACGTGGCCACCGCCATCTTCACCGGGCGCAAGGCCGGGGCGCTGCTCAGGCTCACCAAGGACACCACATTCTGCTTGGCCGCTTTGGCCGCGCGCTTGCTTTCCAGCTCGGCGATGACATCGGCGCGCAGCTCGGCACGCACCACCATCGCCGCCGCGTAGTCGATCTCCATGTTTTCGATCTTGTCGAGCGTGAACTCATCGCCACGATCCTCGCCCAGCAAGCCCACCGCATCGGCGCGGCACTGACGGCAGTGACGCATCATGTTCATGTCGCCGGAACAGGCATCCTGCAAATCGTTCAGCTCATCCTGCGTCGGCCCGCGCTGGCCGGTCAGGCCGTAGAAGGTGCCGTGTTCAGGTTCGGAAATCAGCGGCATGACGTTGTGCAGGAACGCGCCCTTGGACTTGACCACCCTGGACACTTCAGCCAGATGCTGGTCATTCACGCCCGGAATCATTACCGAATTGACCTTCACCAGAATGCCGCGCTCGATCAACATCTCCAGACCTTTTTGCTGGCGTTCGATCAGAATCTCGGCGGCCTCACGCCCCTTGATGCGGCGGTTTTGCCAGAAGATCCACGGATAGATCTTCTCGCCCACTTCCGGATCAACACAATTGATGGTGATGGTGACGTGGTCAATATTGTGCTTGGCCAGCTCATCCACGCAGTCCGGCAGGCTCAGGCCGTTGGTGGACACGCACAGCTTGATGTCCGGCGCCTGCTCACTGAGCATGCGGAAGGTATCGAAAGTACGCTCCGGGTTCGCCAAGGGATCGCCCGGCCCGGCAACACCAAGCACGCTCATCTGCGGAATATTCGCCGCCACGGCCAGCGTCTTCTTCACCGCTTGCACAGGAGTCAACAGCTCGGAAACCACACCGGGACGCGACTCATTGGCGCAGTCATACTTGCGGTTGCAATAGTTGCACTGGATATTGCAGGCCGGAGCGACCGCCACGTGCATCCGCGCAAAATAGTGGTGAGCGTCTTCGGAATAGCAGGGATGATCCTGCACCTTCTTCATGATGTGATCGGGCAGAACATTCATCTGATCCGACGAAGAACCGCAGGAGCTGGAGCTGCAACCGCTTTTCTCGACGGATGCGCCAACAGGGGGATTAGTCAGTACAGGAAGTTCCACCGGCGTATTCTCGTTTGATATGGAAGTTGAAACTTACCTATCAAGCTTTGTGCCAACCCAAAACTTAAGTACAACACATTGTTTTTAATATAATTATGTAGACACCACAGGAAGAGCCACAGCACAATCGACACAGCCGAAAGCGCTCTTTGTTCGGTTTACAACAAAAGGTATTCGCACAGGACGGATAGGCGCATAGGTCAAATCACCCGGTTTGCGTTGCTTCTGCGCAGGTGGTAAGCTGAAAGATACCTCTGGAAAACATAAGCACAATCCGCTCAAGGCGATGTGTCGAGATGCGAAGCTTTACCCGCCGACCTTGACAGCAGGCCTTGCCGAATTTAGGGTCACACGTGGTGATCCGTTTCAAGCCGGTGTCCCCCGCCTCCTTTCTGCTGGCAGAATGACGGGAACACCTCCGTGGGGTTACCCCACGGTATTGCAACGCTATACATCACGCCGCATGAGCGGAACCCGCGCTGCCACGCGGAGCTGCTCATGCAGAACCCGTCTGGTTGATCCGGATCACCACCCTCTTTCAAGCCCCATGACGCCCAAAGTTCGAACTGCCAAAGCGCTGGCTCACGCATTACTCGCCGGGTCTGCCGATCATGACTCGGCCATGGAGCGCTGCGCCCAAGTTCTGGATCAGCATCCTCCCTGGTTGACTTATCTGGTTCGCTCCATCCGTCAGCAATTCAAGCACGAATGGCACGCCGGCTCGCTCTCGGAGATGACTGCCAGCATTGAGCGCCTGCCAGACTACCAGCGTGCCTGGCTCAGCAAATCTCCGCCCCGTGTGCGCAGACCAAACCTGAGCAGCCTCGCCATGGCGCCGCGTCCCCAAGCGCTGAGTGACTGCGCGCCGCCGGATCTCGCCACCGTTGGCGCTATCGCCGACTGGCTGGTGCTGCCCCCGGAGCGGCTGGAGTGGCTGACTGGCATCGGCTTCCGCGACGATGGGCAAAATGTCGAGGCATTCAGGCACTATCAATACCGCTGGCTGGAAAAACGTTCCGGCGGCCGCCGTTTGCTGGAAGTCCCCAAATCCCGGTTACGCGCCATCCAGCGGCGCATTCTGCATGAGTTGCTGGAGCACATTCCGCCGCATGAAGCCGCGCAGGGATTCCGCAAGGGACGCTCCTGCCTGGGCAATGCCGAGCTGCATGTGGGGCAAAAAATCGTGTTGCATTTCGATTTGCAGGATTTTTTCCTGCACGTGCGTGGAGCGCGTGTCGCCGGTCTGTTCCGCACCCTGGGCTATCCGGAGCACGTCACCCGCGTGCTCACCGGGTTATGCACCCATCGAGCGCCGTCCAGCGTGATAGCGGCCGCAAGTTGCGACGACCCATCGCAACGGGACTGGGAACTTGGCAAACGCTATCAAGCCTTTCACCTTCCCCAAGGCGCCCCTACGTCGCCGTATCTGGCCAATCTTTGCGCCTTTGGCCTGGATGTGCGCTTACACGGATTAGCCAGGCATCTGGGCGGCAACTATTCCCGCTACGCCGACGATCTGGTTTTGTCCGGCGGGGATGAGATGGCGCGCGCGGTAGAACGCCTGATGCCGCTGGTGGGAGCCATCGCGCTGGACGAAGGCTTTAGGCTCAACCACCGCAAAACCCGCGTCATGCGACAAGGCACGCGGCAAATCGTGACCGGCATCGTGGTCAACCAGCGCCCCAACCTGCTCAGGGCGGAATACGATGCACTGAAGGCCACACTCTTCAACTGCGCGCGTGATGGCGCTCAGCGTCAGAATCTGGCCGGACACCAGGACTTCCGCGCCCATCTATTGGGCAAAATCGCCTCTGTCCGGCATATTCATGCGCAAAAGGGCGAGCGGCTCATGGAAATATTCCGCAGGATCGCGTGGGAACAGCCCGCGTAGGAGCCGCTCGCCAAGCACGTCACTCCCCGCGTTGCCGCATATGCCCCACCAACGCGCTATCCATGGTGCGCGTATGCAGTTCAAACCAGCCCGGTAATTGTTCGCGCACATAGGCGCGCGCCATCATCGGGCGGCCTAGGCGTACCCGCTTTTCGAGCTGATTCAGTTCGCCGATCACCCGGCCATGTTCAGAGCAATGCTCGGCAATCGCCGGAAAGCCGCTTTTGACCATCAGTGCTTCTTCGCGGGCGAAATGCTCGCGGGTGTGTTCGATCAATTGCATGAACAGTTCGGCGAATTCATCGGCGGGAACCGTGTCGAGCCGATTGATGAGCTCGATAAAGCTTTGGTGCAGGTCGTCAATGTCGCTGCGGGCGAGGAATAGCTCGCCGCCCTCGTGAACACGTTCGGGGTTGAACAAGGCTGGTTTTGTGATCTGACTCATTAATATTGGCTCATTAGAACTGGCGCACCTTGATGTCGAGGATCTTGATTCGGTAGGCGATCTGACGCGGGGTCATGTCGAGCAGGCGGGCGGCCTTGGCCTGCACCCAGCCGGATTGCTCCAGCGCGGCGATCACCCGTTCGCGCTCGTCCATGTCGGGGTCGTCGAGTTCCGGCATGGCGCTGTGGCGCTCACTGACCAGAGAGGCGCTGGACGGGGTACTGGGCGCTGCACCGCGCCCCATGCCCTCATCCATTCCGGTCATCAGCACCTGCTCGCGGTCGATCACCCCGCTATCGCACATCACGGCGGCGCGTTCCAGGCAGTTTTCCAGCTCGCGCACATTGCCCGGCCAGTCGTGATGTTGCAGCACGCGCAAGGCGCTTTCGGTAATTTTCAGCTCGCGCCCCTGGCCACGCCCGATCTTGCCAATCAGAAAATGCGCAATTTCCGGGATGTCTCCCATGCGCTCGCGCAGGGCGGGAACATGAATCGGCATCACATTGAGGCGGTAATACAAGTCTTCGCGGAATTTGCCGCTTTCCACATCGCTTTCCAGGTCGCGGTGGGTGGCGGCAATCACACGCACATCGACCTTGATGGTGCGCGCACCGCCGATGCGTTCCAGCTCGCCTTCCTGCAATACGCGCAGCAGCTTGGCCTGAAAGGCGGGGGAAACCTCGCCGATTTCGTCAAGAAACAGCGAACCGCCGTCGGCCTGCTCGAAACGCCCCTTGCGTTGCGCCACCGCGCCGGTGAAGGCGCCTTTTTCATGGCCAAACAGCTCGGATTCGAGCAGGCTTTCCGGCAGGGCGGCGCAGTTGATTTTGACGAAAGCGCCCGCCGCGCGCGGCGAGTTGTAGTGAATGGCATGGGCAATCAGCTCCTTGCCGGTGCCGGTTTCGCCACGAATCAGCACGGTGGTATTCCACTTTGCCACCTGGCGCACCTGATCAAATACGCGCTGCATTTTCTCGGCGTGGCCGACAATATTGGAAAAACCGAACTGGCCGCGCACGGTACGCCGCAGGTTGTCGCGCTCTTCGGTCAAATCGCGGCGCTCGCGCGCCACCTGATCGGCCAGACGCACGCTTTGCCCAATCAGGTTGGCCACCATTTCCACCAGACGCACGCGCTCATCCAACATGCCATCGGCGGGCGTATCGGGTTGAGCCGCCAGCACGCCGACCAGCGTGCCGCCCAGACGAATGGGCACGCCGATAAAAGGCAGCCCCGCATCATAAAGGCGCAGGCGGTCAAGAAAGCGCCGCTCGTCAGCCACACGTTCAAGCACTACGGCCTGGCCGCGTTCGAGAATCAGCCCCACCACGCCCTCGCCACGCTCGTAACGCACCGATTCCGCGCGGGACGAAGGCAGGCCATGCACCGCATGCACCCGCAAATCGCCTTCCGGCGTGGTCAGCGTGACCAGGCCGCGCGTCATGCCGCCTTCATCCAGTGCCTTGAGCACTTCGCTGAGGGTGGATTGCAGATCCAGCGAGCGCGAAAGCACATGACTCACGCGGTACAGCGTTTCCAGCGCTTCATCAAGAAACGCCATGCGCGCCTCGGTGAGCGGCTTGGTCATGACATTTCTCCTTCCTGTTCCAACACGGATTCCACACTCGTCGTGGACGCTGGCAAGCCAACCCATATCCGGCAGCCCGGTGAGTATTCAGCATCGATTTCCAGCCAGCCGCCATGCCCCATCGCCACATCCTGCGCCAGGGTCAGTCCCATGCCGACATGCCCACCGCCGGCGCGCCGGGTGGTGAAAAACGGCTCGAACACCTTGCGCCGCAATTCATGCGGAATGCCCGTGCCGCTGTCGCTAATGCTGACGACCAGGGTTCCATTCTTGCGCGCACTGGTCACGCGCAACTCGCGCAGAGGGTTGCGCGACTGGCGCAGCGCGTCGATAGCGTTTTGTATCAACTGTTTGAACATCTGGCGCAACTGGGTCGCTCGCCCGCGCACCGGCGGCAAGGCGTAGGCCGGTTGCCAGTCCACCACGATACCCTCAGCCAGAATCGACTCAGTCAGCAGCGCCAGCACTTCACGCAACAGCATGTTCAGATTGAGCATGCTTTCCTCTTCCGACATGGCTTCCGGCATACCTTGACGCAGCGTGTCCAGCGCCGCTTGCCCTGTTTCCATCGCCTGTGTCAGCACACCGTTCAACGCCTGCAAATCCCCTCCGGCATGCTGCCGCGCCAACATGGCCGAAGCTGCCCCAATCAGATTGAGCGGGATTTGCATCTGGAAAATCGCTCCGGCAATCGCCTCGCGCAACTGTTGCAAACGCTCGCTTTCCGCCAGCACCACGCGCAAGGCGTTCAAACGCTCCTGCTCCTGCTGACGGCGTGCCTGGGTGATATCACTCACCGCCAGCAACAAAAACCGCTTTGTCTGCGGGTCAAAAAAGGTATCGGCGCTGGCATCTTCTTCCTCGAAGCAACGCACCGAACAGGCATACCAGCGACTGGAGCCATCGGCTCGATTCAACTCAATCTCACGCCCGGTCAGCCCTTCGCCCGGCGAACAGCCTGCGGGTGCAGACGGATCGAGCGCCATGCCACTGGATGCCCGCAAGGCCTCCAGCACGCGCAGTGCAGGCTCTTCATCACCAAGATCGGCTGCCATGTTTTTGTATTCGAGATTGTCCAGCACCACGCGCTGTTCGGTATCCAGCAGCGCCAAAGCCATCGGCGCGGAGTCCACCACCGTTTCCACCAACAGCTTCTGGTTGCGCAGCTCGCGCACCAGACGATGCAGGGCCGTAACATCACGATGCAACCCGAGGAAATACAAGGCACCATCGGCGACATCGGTCACTGGCGAGATGGTCAGATCAGCCAGGTAGCGCGTGCCATCCTTGCGCCTGTTGACCAGGCGCCCGCTCCAAGGCCTGCGCGCCACCAGACTTGCCCACATTTCGCGGTAAATCTGCGGCGGGGTGTTCTTGTCGGAAAGCATCGACTCATTGCGCCCCAAAGCCTCGTCCAATCCGTAACCGGTGACCTCGCAAAAGGCCGCGTTGACGTACAGGATTTTCGCCTCGGCATCGGTAATCGAGATCGCCACCGAGGATTGCTCGACGGCGGCCAGAAACACCCCGCTCGGAAAGCGCTTGCTCATCATTTTTAGCTCAGCCATACCCCCTCCGTCACCCTGCCTGCTTGCTCGCGGGTCGCCATACCCGTGCTTGTATAAAAATAGTCATGCAATTTTCAGGCCTTTATTTGAAGCCGCAAGAATCCTCATGACATCAAGCAGATAAACCGTCCTTCTTCTGCATCACCCGCCACTTTGTCGTCTTTACGACACCCCCCTCCAAGCGCATGGCCTTTTTCAAACAACCCTCGCCTCGGCGGCCAGCCAAAGGTGTGCAACAGGCTGTAAAAAAAGGGGTTTTTAAATAGTCTTGTTTTTGGTACGGGTTATGCATTGGGGGTAATCATAAAAGATCGTCAGGTTCTATAAACATGAGCGAATACCTGCTACTGCTGCTCGGCACGGCGCTGGTGAACAACGTGGTGCTGGTGAAATTTCTCGGCCTCTGCCCCTTTATGGGTGTGTCCAGAAAAATCGACAGCGCCATCGGCATGTCGCTGGCCACCACCTTTGTGCTGGTTCTGGCAACAGCGTCAACCTGGATGCTGGAGCACTGGCTGCTGGAGCCCTTCGGCCTGGAATACCTGCGCACCCTGGCTTTCATTCTGGTGATCGCCGCCGCCGTGCAGTTCACTGAAATGGTCATTCGCAAGAGCGCCCCGGCGCTGTATCAGGTGCTCGGCATCTACCTGCCGCTGATTACCACCAACTGCGCGGTGCTCGGCGTGGCGCTGCTCACCGCGATGGAAGGCGGCAGCTTTATGCATACCCTGATGTACGGTTTCGGATCGGCGCTGGGATTTTCGCTGGCGCTGGTGATGTTCGCCGGTCTGCGTGAACGCATGGCGTTAGCGCAGGTTCCCGAGGTATTTGCCGGCGCGCCGATTGGTTTTATTGCCGCCGGGCTACTGTCGCTCGCCTTTATGGGCTTCGCCGGTTTGAAGATAGCGTGAGGAGGATACGCACATGATCGCCGTCATCAGCTTGACCGCCCTTGGCGTCGCACTGGGTCTGGGACTCGGACTCGCCGCGCGTTTTCTGCGCGTCGAACAGGACGATGGCCTGGCTAGCGAGATCGAGGCCATGTTGCCCGGTTCGCAATGCGGCCAGTGCGGCTTTCCCGGTTGTGGCCCCGCCGCCGCCGCGCTGGCGAGTGGCAACGCGCCGGTCACGCTCT
>JAGUXT010000061.1 GCA_020061705.1 Halothiobacillus sp.
CGACCGCTTCGACCGCTTCGACCGCTTCGACCGCTTCGACCGCTTCGACCGCTTCGACCGCTTCGACCGCTTCGACCGCTTCGACCGCTTCGACCGCTTGCAGTGTGGTCTCTTCCTTAACAACGTCAAGTATTGGCATAACCGTAGCGTGCTGCATAGCAGCAATGGCTTTCAGCAAGTCAGCCTCAAGCGCCAGGGTATCTGGGACGTTGACAACCAATCCACCAAGCTCATCTACAAGAGTGCGAACGACCCTCAAAGTTTGCCCCATGACCGACAGAGCTTCACCTTGAATCGCGCGTTGCGCCTCATCGGCAGCGCGCACGAGATGCTCGACATGTTGCACCAGCGTCATCATGTGGCTCGCCTGCGCCGTGCGCGAACCACCCAAAAGCGAATGCGTCACGCGTAGCAGTTCACTATCAACGTATAGACCACCTTCGTTTTCACCCTGGGCAACCACGTCATCAAGGTAATCCAGATACTCAACCACCTCATTACGGAAAATTTCGTAAAGCCGTGGATCAATGCGCGGAACAGGCGTTTCCTGAAACGCGAGCGCAGTATTTTCAGTCAACGTGATCTCATGCTCGACCTGTGTTGCAACAGGTTGTGTGAACTCAATTGCCTGCCCTTCGGCAGCAGCGTGCGCGAACTGCATGGCTTGATCCAAAGCCTCTAGCGACAAGCCCGCCTTGCCTTCAAGTGCATTCAAAAGAAGATCAAATTGGCTCTGGGCTTCGCCCAACAAAGCCAACAGCGAAGCACTCACCTCAATCACGCCCTCTAAGGCCTGATTTAACATGTGCTCAAACGCCCAGCCAAACTCACCCACAAGGGTTGCACCCACAATGCGTCCACTGCCCTTGATCGTGTGGAATGAACGGCGCAAATTGGCCAAGGCTTCATGATCTGAAGGATCGGCGCTCAAAGACGCCAACTGTTCATTTAGCGCATCAGCAATTTCACGCCCTTCTTCGACAAAAATCTCCAGAATTTCTGGGTCCACATCATCGGGAACCAGAGACGGCACGTCAGGCAAAAGCGAAGCTGACTCAGACGGTACAGAGTGTTGGATCGGCTGTATGTGCACGGGAGACAGATGGGCATGCGCCCCCCCCCCGTTATCAGCATCCCTACTTGCCGGCGATGATTGGGCTACAGGCTCAGCCAACATACCAAGGTCAGTGCGACCCTGCTGCGCAGAACTCAGCGTTCCAGACTGCAACAGAGCTAAAGCACGTTGTCCCGATGCCAATACGGACTGGGGCGCACGCTGAAAGTCTCTAAAGTTCTCAAGGCCATACTCAAGACTCGCAAATACATCGGCCACATCATCTTGAACATCGGCAAAAGCCCCTTGGTAACTTGGCAGATGCGCAATGAAATGACGAAGACCATCCACGACGGTGTACCACACCGGCAATCCGAGCATGGCAAAGCTCGTACCTACGCCACTGAGCAACCCAGCCACATCCTGGACATTATTTTGCTCATCCTGATTCAGTAACTTTTCCTTGGCTCGCAACAAATCAGCCAATGCCTGCTCAATTAGAGCATTTGTCGCATCACCAAGCGTCGTCGAAATCGAATCCGCATCATCCGAGCTATCCGCCAAATTTAGACGCAAACGAGCAAGCTCAATATCCACCCGCATAAGAGCTGAGGCAATATCCTCAAAATCTTCACCACGAAGTGCCAGATGCTCAGCCTCAGCTGAGCGCAGCCGCTGAGCCGCCTGAGCAAGTAGACCCGAAGCATCATTCAGCTCTAACATGCTGAGGATGGCTGCCAACTGTTCAAAATCAGGTGCTAGTGCGGAAATTGCGGCAGTATCGTTAACGCGCAGAGCAAGATCAAAACGGTCTTGAAGGGGCGTGAGTGAGGCCTGAACCTGATCAGCAGCCTGCACAAATACCTCACCATCAGCCACCAGCAATAGACTTTCAGCCTCGGCAATCTGTTGTGCAGAAGGTATTTCCTTAGGCCAACGAATGTCATCCAACATCTGCACAACGCTGGGAACCGCGAGTGCGTGATCGACCAGCAGACGTGTGAGTTTGTGAATAATTTCCAAAACATCAAGCAGATCGACAGCCGCCAGAAGTTGCGCTTTATCTTCTGCCCGGCGTTTAAGGAAGCGGTTAATTCGCCCAAGCAGCGGCTTTAACTCAATGGAATGCATAACGTTGGCGAACTGCATGACATGCGCAAGATGCCAAGCACTCCACCAAAGTAACGCCTCTTCGCGCGTTGGCGAAAGATGCAGTGCTTGGTGAAAGACAGAGGCAACTGCCAAATGAGCTTTGGGATCCCGCTTCAACCAAGCTACCAGATTCTTGTCAAGCCTCAAGCGTAATTCTTTAGCTTTCGCCTGGAAGTCAGACAACATCGCCGTACGAACTGATGCAGGCGAAGCCTCAAGCAAGCGGACATACTCAAGGTAAGTCCGCGCATCCACCACATCACGCGCACTTAGTATGCGCAGGCGATTGAACGAGTCCAACAGAGCAAGCTCGGTGACCTGGCGGTCACGGCGTCGCAAATCGACAAACACCCGCAAGCGCAAAAGCGCCAGCATAACGACTTCTACGCACGCTTCATCCGCCTTGATCCGTTTATGCTCCAAAAGATCAAGCACATTGAGAATTTCTAGCACATTCAAGCGCGCAACGGCATCATCAAGCAGAACGAACAAACCCTGAAGCGCCTGCAATTGCTCGCGCGCAGCAAACAAAAGATCAGTCGCATCTGGGTTTGCGACGAACTGCTCGAATGCTGACTCGATGTGCTTCCATGCCATATCCAGTGGGGCGTGCAACCACAGCAGAGCCAACGGTTCAGCGGCAACCTCATCCCGAACCACTTGGGGAGCCGCATCGAACTCAAACTTCACCATCGCGTCGTCATACATGCGAGCGGACTCCATTCATAGAACCAAGGCAGAAGCCTGACCAAAAGTCTGTAGAAATACCTAAAGCCTTCCAAAGTTGGAATCTGTCAGCATTGGTCGGGGCAACCTTCAAGTAATGCTCGATCACTCGGCATCAGGCAATTTGAAGCCCGCCACGGAGTTTTGCAGCTCCGTCGCCAAATTCGTCAACTGACCAACTTTGTTCGCTGAAACCTGAGAGTTCATCGCAGAAACGTTGGTCTCCTCTGAAATACGGCTCATGGTTTCACGAATACGTCCGGCCTCGTCAAGCTGCTCACGCGCCGCCTGTGCAATCACGCGAATCTGCTCAGCAAGGCTTGAGGACACGGATTCAATTTCCTCAAGTGAACGACCTGCGTTTTCTGCAATTTGCGCACCTTGAACCACGTTGGTGGTCGTTTGCTCCATGGAAAGCATCGCCTCCTGAGTGTCTGACTGAATGGTCTTAACCAGACTTTCAATCTGCTTGGTCGCGTTACCCACACGTTCCGCAAGGCGCTGAACTTCGTCCGCAACCACGGCGAAGCCGCGTCCCGCATCTCCCGCCATGGCCGCCTGAATCGCCGCGTTCAACGCGAGGATGTTGGTCTGATCGGCAATGTCGGTAATCAGGCCAACAATGTCTCCAACTTCTTGTGACGATTCACCCAGACGCTTGAGACGCTTGGAGGTATCCTGAATCTGCTCACGGATACCTTCCATCCCCTGAATGGTCTGACGTACCGCTTCACCGCCCTTACGCGCCACTTCCATGGACGATGCTGCCACCTCTGCCGAGGTTTGCGCGTTTTCCGCCACCTCGCCAACCTTCAATGCGATCACACTGACCTGCTCACTGGCCTGTTCGATCTGCTCAGCCTGCTCCTGGCTACTGGCTGACAGGCGCAGTGAGCTGTCACGCGAATCATTCGCCGCTTCGGATACTTCAACCGAGGTACGTTTCATAGTACCAACAAGGTCACGCAAGGCATCAATGGAGTAGTTCACCGAGTCGGCAATCGCCCCGGTAATGTCTTCAGTTACCGTGGTGTGCTGCGAAAGGTCGCCCTCTGCTAGGTTCATCATCTCGTCGAGCAGTCGCAGAATCGCCTGTTGGTTACGTTCGTTTTGTGCAGAGGTAATCGCCTCACGACGACGAGCGTCACGCACCAGGACGACACCCAGAAGCATAACGAACAGCAGGGTGGCAACAGCGAGCAGATAACCAAGCAGCGTAATATTGGCCAGACCATCGTGCTCACCAACCACGGCTGAGTTCAGCACCGAAGTGGTCGCAATCAATGTTGTCGACACCATATCAGCCTGCTCGAAGGCGCGTCCCGCTTCAATGAGCTGAGGGCCTTCCGAAAGCAGAACCTGCACGGCTTCGCGTACCGCACCATATTTCACAGCCATCTGGCGCAGGGCATCACGCGCAGCCGGATCATCCACCTTTTGCAGCCCCGTGCCCTCCTTGCCCGTGAGCATCGCATCCAAGGAGCGCTCAAACAGCGCTGCATCCCGACCCAGTTTTTCCAGCGCCACCGAACTGAAGGCACTACCACGGATCAGCTGCAGACTGGCGGCCTTGATACGAACAATCAAAAAGCTTTGACGTTGCGCCAGATAGATCTGACCGGCCGGAGCATTCGCGCGCAGCATGGACTGAACAACTTCATCACTCAGCGAAGAAAGCTCCTGCACTTCCTGGTCAATCAATTCAGCCGCTTCATTAATGCTGGTGTACACAGATTCTGCACCGGCAATGGCCTCCAGCTTGGGACGGATATCCGCCCAGTTGTCGAGCACGAAACCAAGCTTGGCCTTAAATGTATCCTTAAGGGGAGGCATACGGGTGGAGGGGTTGCCATTTTTCAGGGCTTCCAGCATGCCATCAAAGATCAGCACCTTGGCTTGCAACGCAGTCGCTGTGTCTGCATTTCCGCCTGCCGCACGCACCGCATCGTTCATCATGTCCGGCACCATGCGTTCGACCTGAGCCGTCGCCAGACGCCACTGCAAACGGTTGTGATCCACATAAGCTACGTAACTGAAAACACCCACAGTGGCGATGAGCATTACAGCCGCCGCCATCATGAGTGGAATTACGTAGCGGCCTAGACCTTGCGCCTTTGCCTGCTTGCTCTGTGCCATGCCTCTTCCCCTTTTAGTGCTTACTCAAACCGAGCAAAAAATAATTAACCATCACCAAAAAACCATCTCTGATGGACTAAGCCAACGCCGAAACAGCCAAAACAGCCTCGCCATGCAAAAGTCTCTGTAAATCAAGAATCTTCCAAGACCGCCAAGGCTCAACCACTTCTTCCACCACACAATCCTTAAGCTCAGCAGCTGGCTCGTCAAAAGTGCGGCGCGCATCAACCTGGAAATGACGCAAGCCCAGCGACTCACTGACCACAAGTGCCAATGACCATGAACCAAGGCGCGCCACAATCAAGCGTGCCCGACCATCCGCTGGCACGCTACCCCGACCGATCAAACCAAGAAAATCGTACACCGGCGTCAATTCCCCGCGTCGGCTTACAACACCCAAAACCCAAGGCTGAGCCAAGGGTAGCCGGGTTACCTCAGTCATCGGCAGAACCTCAATCACCTGTTCAAGCGGACTAACAAAGGTTTCATCCCCCAAACGGTAGGCCAACGCCGTCCAGTATTGCGCAACCGCTTCGCGCTGCGGCAAGCCTACTGACTGCTTAAGCGCGAGAGTTTCGAGAGATTTTAAGTGCGCGAACGGAGTTGGCATTGGGCTTACACCTGAATAAATTCGCGGATAACGCGCATCAGCTCAGCTTCTTGCACGGGCTTGGTCAAATAGCCCTTGGCGCCTTGGCGCATGCCCCAAATTTTGTCGGTTTCCTGATCTTTGGTGCTCACCATAATGACGGGTACATCTGCGGTCTCTGCTGTTTTGGACAGCAAACGTGTCGCCTGAAAACCATTCAATCCAGGCATAACCACATCCATCAAAATCAAATCAGGCTTGGAGGCCTTGGCCGCCTCAACACCTTCTTCACCATTGGTCGCAAACGCGAGATTGATGTTGTATTTGGACAAAATCGTCTTCAGTACGTGGCGCTCAGTGGGGGAGTCGTCAACGATAAGAATGTTAGCCATGGTGCATCAACCCTTAAATTAAAATTAAAAAACCGAAAATCATGAAACTTCAAACCGTCTCGCGCTTGCGGGCGTACTGATGCAGTGCAGCCATAAGCTCTTCACTGGTAAACGGTTTGGTCAAATAGTCACTCGCACCCACAATCCTTCCGCGCGCCTTGTCAAAAATACTATCTTTACTGGAAAGCATAATGATCGGTATCGCACGGAAACGTGGGTTATTTTTAATCAAAGCGCAGGTTTGATAACCATCCAGGCGCGGCATCAGTACATCAATAAAGATCAGATCAGGATCAAACGCTGACACCCGACCGAGCGCATCGAAACCATCGACCGCCGAGTCCACCACGCAACCGGCTTTTGCAAGCAGATTCTCTGCCGTGCGTCGAATCGTTTTACTGTCGTCCACCACCATGACCTTCAGGTGGGTAAACTCGGTTTGAGGAGCCTTGACTTCATCCAGCATTGCATCCACTCATCACATCCTCGGTTTCATCGACTGCGCCAACATTATGTCAGTGCTGCCCGTTAGTTCAGCGAATCTAGCGCATGTTATATGACAAAAACAATCGCGCCGCCACAGGAAGACGCACTTTGGGACATGCTTTACACGACTCACAAACAATACCCATGCAAACAAACCATCTAAGCTATTGATTATAAATATTAAAATCCAAACCAACCCAGGACACCCCTCACTCTGAAAAGCTCAGGATATGTACATTTACGTGTTTCGCCGTTGTTAGCGCAAAAATGACAGCCTGCTAGACTAGAACCAAATCATCTCATGCACGAGTTCACTCATATCAACGCCATGCCCCTTTTTGACACAGTCCCCTTCCTGACCACTGCGCAGCAAAATCCCCTGGAGGAGATTGAGTCGCACCTTCTCGCGCATCAGACCAAAATCGAGACGTGGCTGCGCCGGGCATTTTTAACCACCCCTGCCCCCTTTTACTGTTCAGTCGACCTGCGTAACGCAGGCTACAAGCTCGCCCCCGTAGACACCAATCTGTTTCCGGCAGGCTTTAACAACCTTAACCCCGCCTTTGCCCCTTTGTGCATCCACGCCCTGCAATCGGCAATGGAACATCTATGCCCACAGGCGCGCGGTTTGCTGCTGCTTCCTGAGCGCCATACCCGCAACCTTCATTACCTTGAAAGCGTGGCGACCTTGCGCGACCTTGCCGAGCAGGCCGGTTTTGAGGTCAAGGTTGGCTCTCTGATCGCTGAACAACTCGATCCACTCGAGATCGAACTCCCCTCCGGGCGCAAACTTGAGCTGCTGCCGCTTGAGCGCAAGGGCAACCGTATTGAAGCGGGCGGATTTTCACCCTGCGCCGTCGTGTTGAACAACGACCTCTCCGGCGGCGTGCCTGACATCCTGCAAAACCTTGAGCAGAGCATTATTCCGCCATTGGATCTGGGGTGGTGGCGGCGTCAGAAATCCAGCCATTTCAGGCATTACGATGATGTCGTCAATGAGTTCGCCGCCCTGATCGAAATCGACCCGTGGCTTATCAACCCGATGTTTACCAACTGCGGTGACATCGACTTCATGCAACGCGAAGGTGAAGATTGCCTGACCGAGCGTGTCGACGAGTTACTGGCGCGCATCCGCATCAAATACGCTGAATATGGCATCGAACGTGAGCCATTCGTCGTAGTCAAGGCCGACTCCGGCACCTATGGCATGGGTGTCATGACCGCGCGCTCGGCAGACGAGGTACGCAACCTCAATCGCAAGGAGCGCACACGCATGGCGGCCAGCAAGGAAGGCCTGGGCATCTCACGGGTCATCGTACAGGAAGGCGTGTACACCTTTGAGAGCATTGACGATGCCGTTGCCGAACCTGTGGTGTACATGATCGACCGCTTTGTGGTCGGCGGTTTTTACCGCGTACACACCCAGCGCGGCATCGACGAAAACCTCAACCACCCCGGCTCGCACTTTGTGCCGCTGGCCTTTGCCGATGCTTGCGCCACACCCAACTGCCATCTGGCACCCGACGCGCCGCCCAATCGTTTTTATGCCTATGGCGTGATTGCGCGTCTTGCACTTTTGGCCGCTGCGCGTGAGCAGGAGGAACTGCGCAACCATGAGATCCCCGCATGAAAATCGGCATGGTGATGGATCCCATTGCGGGCATCAAACCCTACAAGGACTCCAGCTTTGCCATGCTGCTGGCCGCGCAAAAACGCAACTGGGAATGCTGGTATTTTGAGTTGGGCGACCTGCTGCTGCGTGATGGTGTCGCCTACGGTCATGCACGCCGCGTGCAGGTCACGGATACCCAAAGCACGTGGTTCAGCCTGGGTGAGCCCGAACTGATGGAGCTTGCCACGCTCGACATCATGCTGATGCGCAAAGATCCGCCATTTGACGCTCGTTACCTGCACGCAACCCAACTGCTTGCACTGGCCGAGCAACAGGGTGTTCTCGTCGCCAACCGCCCATCCGCACTGCAAGCCGTGAACGAAAAGCTATTCGCCACGCACTTCCCCGCCTGCATTCCGCCCACCCTGGTCAGCAGCCGCGAAGCCGATATTCGCGTTTTTCTGCATGAGCATGGCGAAATCGTGCTCAAGCCATTGGATGTGATGGGCGGGCAGGGTGTGTTTCGCATCAAACAAGGCGACATGAACCTGAGCACCGCCGTGGAGCTTTTAACCCACCATGGCGAGTACTGGATCATGGCGCAAAAATTCCTCCCCGCCGTCACTGAAGGCGACAAGCGCATCCTGCTGATCGATGGCGAACCCGTGCCTTACGCCCTTGCCCGCATTCCGCCAAGCGGAGAATTCCGCGCCAACCTCGCTGCGGGCGGGCGCGGTGTCGGCGTGGAACTGAGCGAGCGCGACCGCTGGCTTTGTGCGCAAATCGCGCCGACCCTGCGCGCCACGGGGCTGTATTTCGTCGGTCTGGATGTCATTGGCGACTTTGTGACCGAGATCAACGTCACCAGTCCGACCTGCATCCGTGAGCTTGATGCCTGTTATGGACTGGACATCGCCGGCCAGCTTCTGGACGCGCTGGCCACTCATCGCCCACCATCAAGCGCTGCATGAAACGCCGCGACTTTCTCAAACTGCTGCCGCTCGCGCCATGGGCCGTGGGCTGCTCGCCGCCAACACCGCGCATCCAGACCCAGGGCTTTCTGCTTTATGGCATGTTGATCCAGCTCAGCCTGAGCGAGCGCGCGCCGCAGTCCATCGAAAGCGCACTCGCCGAAGTCGAACACCTGTTCAAGCAGGAATACGCCATCATCCACCCCTGGCAGGACTCGCCGCTCACCCGGCTGAACGCCCGCTTGCCATCCGGCGACTGGATTGATCTTGACCCTGCGCTGCGCCCGTGGATTGAGCGCGCCCAGGCATTGGAAAAGCTCAGCGATGCCTATTTTTCGCCCGCTGCAGGCAGCCTGGTCAAACTTTGGGGTTTTCACTCCGGCCAACCCAATCAGGAACGCAGTCCACCCGCACCAAATGCCATCGACGCGCTCATGCAACCGCCGCCGCGCATGAGTGACCTGGAAATCGACGGTGAACGCATCCGAAGTGTCAATCCGCATGTACAACTGGACTTCAACGCCATTGCCGAAGGCTTTGTCGCGCAAAAAATCATGACGCAGTTCAAGTCAAACGGCATCCATGATGCACTGCTTGATACTGGTGGCGATATTTACGCTCTCGGACAGGCCGAAACGCGACCATGGCGAGTAGCCATTCAGAACCCGTTTGCCGAAGGCGCTCTCGCCACGCTTGACGTGACTCCATCCAGCGCCATATTCACCTCCGGCAGCTATCGCAAGCAGTTCACCTACCAGGGCACGCGCTACAGCCACGTCATCAACCCGCGCACCGGCTGGCCGTCACAAGGTCTGGTAAGCGCCACCGTCATCACCACCGACACCCTGCTGGCCGATGCCACCGCCACGGCGCTGCTGGCCGCAGGGATGAGCAACGCGCCTCAGCTCGCCGCACGCATGGGGCTGCATGAGGTTCTTCTGGTCGACGCGCAGGGCGGTTTGCATGCCAGCCCAGCCCTCGCTCCCCGGCTCAAACTCGTGAACACAGCGCAAACGGTGCAGATGCTTATCCAGGGAAGCCGATCATGAATGCCTCGCTCGCCTGGTCGGAGCCCGCACGAGAGCGCAAGCCACTGCTCGTAGCCTTGGGTATCGCTCTAAGCGTGCATCTCGTTCTGCTCTCCATCCACTTCGCAACACCCGAACGCAGTCCGCCCAAGCCATCCCTGCCTATCGTGCAGATCGATCTGCAATCCCTGCCGCCATCGCCCCCTCCCAAGCAGGCCGAAATGATCGCCGAACGTGACCAACGCGCCACCGAATCCAGCCGAGGCGCCGCCGCGCAAACCAGTCCTGCGGCACGCACTACTCTTGCACCGCCTGTTGTTGCGCCACCCCCCACGCCCGCGCCAACCGAACTCGAACCTGAGCACGACACACCTCCCGTGCCGCAGCCCGCCAAAAAACCAGAAATAAAGCCTGAAAAAGTGGCCGCTGCCAGTGCAAAACCAACCACGCCGCCCCGCCCCGCCGCCGCTCCACGACCGCCTAAGCCGCCCACTGTGCCAGTGGACCCTGCGCCGCCAGCGAGCACCTCGCTTACCGAGCGCGGCCTGCAAATGGCACGCCTCAAATCCGATGTACTGCAACAAAGCCTGCGTGACGATATCGCCGCACGCAGCGCCGTGTTGACCGCCAACACCCGCTATGGCGCAGAGGCCGCTTATTTGAACGCCTGGGTCAACAAGGTCGAAACCATCGGCAACCAGAATTACCCGGATGAAGCCCGGCGCAAAAACCTCAGCGGGCGCTTGATGCTGGAGGTTAAACTGGACGCGTGGGGCAAGGTTCTAGCCGTGCATGTGCGCCAGACATCCGGTCAAAAGGTTCTGGACGATGCCGCGGTGAAGATCGTGCGCCTAGGTGAACCTTATGCAAAGTTCCCCCTCGAAATGCGCGAGAAACTCGATACCGTCACGATCATACGCACCTGGGCCTTCGGCCCCTCCGGTGTAAACACCCGCTAGAACGTGTTTACTTAACGAAGGTTTGGTGGACAGTCTCTCAAATTAGAAATATCCCAAGAACCCGCACTCCGCTCAACAAGCGCTTGCCCCAAAGCCCCCATGCGCCGGATACTAGGAGCATGAACGCTGACACATCACTCAAAAATCATCTACTCATCGCCATGCCGCAGATGGGTGACCCAAATTTTGCGCAAACCGTGACTTACATTTGCCAACATGACGAAAACGGAGCCATGGGCATCGTTATCAATCGCCTGCTGGAAGTAAACTTGGGCGATGTACTTGAGCACCTCAACATTGCCCCGGACACCCCTGAGATACGCGCACAAAGTATTCACTACGGCGGCCCCATTTCACTGGAGCGTGGCTTTGTGCTGCACACCCCACAAGGGCCGTGGGATAGCACACTGAACCTGCCGGATGAGCTTGGCCTGACCACCTCACGCGATATTTTGCAAGCAATTGGCCACGGTGCCGGACCAAGCAAACGCCTGATTGCACTCGGTTTTGCTGGCTGGACAGCAGGACAGCTCGAACAGGAAATGCTCGACAACACCTGGCTAAGTACTCCCGCCACGCACAGCATTCTGTTCGACCTACCCATTGAAGCACGCTGGCATGCGGCGGCACAGCAGATCGGTATCGACCTTAACCTGCTAAGCGCCCAGGCAGGTCACGCGTGAGCTTGGTCGGACACGCATGAGCCAGCCCACGCCTCACCTCTGGCTCGGCTTTGATTTTGGCGAGCGCCGCATTGGTGTCGCCGTTGGACAAAGCATTACCGGACATGCACGCCCCCTGACCGTGCTAGCCACCAAGCAGCGCGGCCAGCCTGACTGGATTGCGATTGAAAAAGTCATCAAACACTGGTTGCCCGAGGGCGTGGTTGTTGGAGTTCCTCGCCGCGATGATGGCAGCGACTACCCTTTGACCGTGCAAGCCGAACGCTTTGCACGCCAGCTGCATGGCCGCTACCATCTGCGTGCCGAAACCGCCGATGAGCGCCTCTCAAGTGCGGAAGCGAGCGAACGCTTGGGCTTCGACAAAAGTCATGCCGCCGTAGACGCTGGCGCTGCCGCTGTTATTCTCGAAACTTGGTTTAGCGAAAATCGCATCACTAAAGGTAACGACCATGTCCCACAGTGACACCCCTGTGAGCGCCCACGCGCCGCACGACCTTGACGCCTATCTGCACAGCATGGTGCATGACCTGCGCCTGCGCATCGACAGCGGTGCATTACGCGATCCGCTGATGATCGGCATTCACACCGGCGGGGTGTGGGTGGCCAAGCACCTGCATGCGGCGCTAGGCTTGAGCGAGCCCTTGGGCAAGCTCAGCATCGCCTTTTACCGCGATGACTTCACCCACATTGGCTTGCACCCGCAAGTCTCACCGTCATCCTTGCCCTTCGACATCGAGGGACGTGACATTATCCTGGTTGATGATGTGCTCTACACCGGGCGTACCATCCGCGCCGCCATGAACGAGCTGTTCGACTTTGGCCGCCCCTCACGCGTGCTGCTCGCCGTGCTCTGTGACCGCCCTGGGCGCGAGCTTCCCATACAAGCCGACGTGGTCGGCGCAAGCTTCATGCTTGACCATCACGAGGAAATTGTACTCAGCGGCCCCGAACCGCTGAACCTGAGCATCCAACATCGCGCAGTGGAGGCGTAAAGCATGGCCGTCGTCTTTGTGCGCCCCAAACTGCCCAAACTGGCACGCGATCCGTGGGCTATTCAATTTGACAGCGACGGCCATCTCAAACACCTCCTTACCATCGAAGGGTTGGGGGCCGAATGGGTTACACGCATTCTGGATACTGCCGAGTCTTTTCTTTCCGTGACCGGGCGCGATGTGAAAAAAGTGCCATTATTGCGCGGACGCACGGTGGTGAACCTGTTTTTTGAGTCATCCACGCGTACACGTACCACTTTTGAACTGGCTGCCAAACGGCTCTCTGCCGATGTACTGAACCTGAACATCAGCACCTCAGCCGCTACCAAGGGCGAGTCATTGCTGGATACCATGCGCAATATCCAGGCCATGCAGGCGGACATGTTCGTCATCCGCCACGAACAATCCGGCGCAGCACACTTTCTCGCCCGCCATGTCGAGCAGCATGTTTCGGTACTTAACGCTGGTGACGGCTGGCACGCCCACCCCACGCAAGCCCTGCTTGATGTGTTCACCATTCGCAAAATGAAAGGCGAATTTGCACCGCTGCGCGTGGCGATTGTGGGTGACATTTTGCACTCACGCGTGGCGCGCTCGCAGATTCATGCGCTCAATACATTGAGCACAGGCGAAGTGCGCGTGATCGCACCACGCACCCTACTACCCGCCCAAGTTGAAAAGCTCGGTGTGCGCGTGTTCCACGATATGCGCGAAGGTCTTAAAGATGTGGACGTGATTATCATGCTGCGCCTGCAACGTGAACGCATGGAGGGTGCGCTGCTCCCCACCGAAGACGAGTTTTTTCGCCTGTACGGCCTCACCCCGGAAAAGCTGGCCTGGGCCAAGCCGGATGCCATCGTCATGCACCCCGGCCCCGCCAATCGCGGCGTCGAAATCGATTCCGAAGTCGCCGATGGCCCGCAGTCAGTCATTCTGCAACAGGTTTCCAACGGCATCGCCGTGCGCATGGCGGTCATGAGCCTGTGCATGGGCGGACGCGAGGAATAATCATGAGTAACACGCCTTACTTCGCCCAAGGTATCGACATCGACCACCTCAAACCACCCGAAGGCTGCCGCCCCGGCATCGACTGCCAACGTTGGGTCATTCGCGGTGCGCGGGTGCTTGACCCGGCAAGCCAACTGGATGCTGTCACTGACGTGTTTATCGACAAAGCCGGTATCGTGGCCGTCGGCGAAGCACCGTCGGACTTTGCCTGTGACAACATTATGGATGCACGCGGCCTCTGGCTAATTCCCGGCCTGATCGACAGCTGGGCGCGACTGCGCGAACCCGGCCAAGAGCATAAAGCCACGATTGCCAGCGAGGCGCGCGCTGCCACCGCCGCCGGCATTACCAGCGTGTGCATTCCGCCCGATACCGACCCGGTCATCGACACACCTGCCGTGGTACGCCTGATAAAACGCCGTGCCCAACTGGCGGGGGGGGCTCGCATTTTGTCAATTGGCGCGCTCACCCAGGATCTTGATGGCAAGCGCCTGGCCGAAATGGCGGACTTGCAAGAAGCCGGTTGCGTGGCGGTAAGCAATATCCTCAAGCCGATGGCCAATCTTGCAGTCATGCGCCGCGCCATGGAGTACGCCAACACGTTCGACATCCTGGTCATTGTGCAGCCGCAAGACCGCGCGCTGGCGCATGGTGGTTGCGCGCATGAAGGCGCAGTGGCCAGCCGCCTTGGCTTACCGGGTATTCCGGTCGCCGCAGAAACGGCTGCCATGGCGCAGATTTTGGCCTTGGTGGAAGAAACGGGTGCGCGCGTGCATTTCGCTAATCTGTCTACGGCGCGCGCCGCACAAATGCTGGAACACGCCCGCTTTGCCGGGCTCCCCGTCAGCGGCGGCGTGAGTGCGCATCAGCTTTTCCTGAGCGAAATGGATACCGATGCCTTTGATGCCAACTGTCATGTCATCCCCCCGCTGCGCAGTCTGCGCGACCGCGATGCTCTGCTGGACGCGGTAGCGCGCGGAGTAATCGAAGTCATCCATTCCGATCACCAACCACACGAAGGCGATGCCAAGGCCGCGCCCTTTCCCGATGCTGCTCCAGGCATATCCGCACTGGAAACTTTATTGCCGCTCACCTTGCGTCTGGTTGAAAACGGCACGCTGAACCTGCAGCACGCCCTGCACCGCGTGACTTCGGGGCCCGCGCAACTGCTGCGCCTCAAAGCCGGAGGAGTTGCTCCCGGACTGCGTGCCGATCTATGTCTCTACGACCCGCAGGCAGCATGGACACTGGACGAGCAGCAGATGCTCAGTCGTGGCAAAAACACACCTTTTGCGGGCTGGGATTTTAGCGGAAAAATTACCCACACCTGGGTGGCGGGTCGCTTGGTTTACGGGCAAAACATTGAGCCCAAGTAAACTTGGCATGAAAGCGTCACAAACCCGGTTTAGCCTTCGTGCGTTAACTTAAGCTTTCCCCCACCCCCGAGGACATAACGATGACCGAGACTGAAGAAGTAATGATCGCACCGAAAATCATCCAGATGATGCCTGCCGAGGGCTGGTACGCTTTCTTCAAAGATGAAGAAGGCGGTCTGGATTACGAACCTTTGGTCTGCTTTGCTTTGACCAGCAATGCCGAAGGCGAAACTGAAATCCGTCCCATGAGTTGGCAGGACGGGTTCGTCGATTTCTGCGACGAATACGACAACTTTGAAGGTCTGGAAAAAATCGACATGTCCGAAGACGACTTCGAACTTGATATCGACGAAATGCTCGACGGCGACGCTGACGAAGAGACACCTGCCAAGGAGTAACTCGCCTTATAACGTTTTCAACGGCAGGCGCGCAGCCTGCCTTTTTTGTGGGCGCAAAAAACTCATGCCGTCGGCGCATGTGCCGCATCCAAAAGCCCCTTCAGCGCAGCCCCCGCCAGCATCATGCCAAACAGGTTCGGCATGTAGCTAATCGTGCCATTCACCGCCCGCGCCCGCCCCGGCGTATCGCCCCCCACCGGCTCATGCGGCAGCGCCTTGATCGGTGTTTCCCACGAATAGACCACCGGACTATTCAACGACGCACCGCGTTCACGCAGTGCCCGGCGCAACTCGCGCGCCAAGGCGCAGGTGTGCGTCTGGTTGAGACTACTCACCTCGACCTTGCTCACGTCCAGCCGCCCGCCCGCGCCAAGGCTCGAATACACCGGCACCGCATGGGTCTGGCAGGCATGAACCAGCGCCGCCTTGCAAGCAATACTATCAATGCAGTCAATCACCAGATCAAAGCCGCCCGAAGCAATCAGCGCGTCCGCACCCTCTTGGCGCACAAACTCCACCCGCGCATTCACCTGCATATCGGGGCGAATATCGCGCACACGCTCCGCCATCGCCTCCGCTTTATAGCGCCCCAGTGTTGAATGCAGTGCCACCAACTGACGGTTTAGATTACTCAAACTTACCGTATCGTGATCGAGCAAGGTCATTTGCCCCACCCCCGCCCGCGCCACGGCCTCCGCCACTGCGCCGCCCACACCGCCCACACCGGCAACCAGCACATGCGCCCGAGCCAGTCGCTCCATAACCTCATCACCCAACACAATGCGCGTGCGCTGCTGCCAATCGTCCATCATTCAACCTCATGCGCCTTGCGCAAAAACAGAGAATGCGCATTCTGCCACGTCACCTCCGCCACCGTCTCCACAGCAAGCCCGTGCAAATCCGCCAACACACCCAGCGTATCCACCACAAACGCCGGTTCATTCGGCGGCTTGCGCCCAAACGACGGCTGATCCGGCGCATCACTCTCCAACAACACGCGCTCCAAGGGCAAACTCGCTACCAGCGCACGCAAGCGCTGCGCACGCGGAAAAGTGATCATTCCACCCAAACCCAAATAAAACCCCAGCCGCAAAAATTTATCCGCCTGCTGTTGGCTGCCATGAAAACCATGCACCACCCCGCGCAGACCCGGCAAACGCGCCAAGTGCATGGCCAACACATCTTCACTCTTGTGCGCGTGCAAAATCACCGGCAAATCCATCGCATGAGCCAAACGCAACTGCGGCAACAACAACGCCTCCTGCTGTTCACGCGACGCACGTCCCACCCCAAAGTCCAGGCCACATTCCCCCACCGCAACGGCATCGGCGCGCTGCAACCACACCGGCAAGCGCGCCAAAGCATGGGGCGTATGCTCAAACCAAGGATGCAGCCCAAAAGCCACACCCACCTGCGGAAAATAGTGATGCAAACGCACAAGCCCCGGCCAATCACACGCCTGCGCCGCGACCGCCACAAAGGCACGCACCCTCACGGCTTCCGCGCGCAGCAACACCTCGCGCCGTTCCCCCGCAAAGCGCGCGTCCGCCCAATGGCAATGGCTGTCAAAAATCCGCACTATTTTCCTCCGTGATTTTGAGGTCGCAATGTGTTTTCATCCGAGTGCTTTCATCCCGCCCTTCATTGTCACTACCCACATCGCCATGTCCAAGTTTGAACTTCACCCGCGCCTTGCCGCCGATACCTTCGACCTTGGTCAGCTCCAGCTCTGCCGCGTCCTCCTGATGAACGATGCCAACTACCCCTGGCTGATTCTCGTCCCACAACGCTCAGGCTTGCGCGAAATTTTTGAGCTCAACGCCAATGAACAAGCCCAGCTCATCCACGAGTCCAGCCACGTCGCCCGCCTCATGGCGGCTCACTTCAAGGCCGATAAAATGAATATCGCCGCCTTGGGCAACATGGTGCCGCAACTGCACATTCATCACATTGCACGTCACACCCACGATCTCGCCTGGCCTGCGCCCGTGTTTGGCGCACATCCGCAACGCCCTTATTCCTGCGACGTACTGAACAAGCAGCGCCACGATTTCCGAACGCTCCTGTCTTTGGAGGCTTAAGTACCTGTGTACGATCTCACCGAACTGCACATTGCGACGCAACATTCAGCCCCAAAATGCTCATTGAGCCCGGATGCCAATCCGAGGCAGGTTGTCCAACGGGCGCAATGACCCAAGATTCCCGCTTTGCTCTATCCGGACAACATCAGCAAAAAAGATTCCCCCATTGAAAAATAAGGGAAATAAGCGAACCGCTTTTTATAAACCTTATAAAATTTATGCTTGAACCGGATTCAACACCATTGCCAGCCAAAAAGCGACAAAACATCATTGCATTGATATATAATGAATAAAAAGCCCCACAAGCAAGCAAGATTGAAAACCAGCTTTTTCACCCCAGCTAATAAAAATTTTGCGGTACAATCAAATTGCTTGCGTGTGCGCGTCATTCACACGTCTCTATACCCACTGAGAAATCATGCCTAGCTCCACAGTTTTTCTTGCCGCGCTCCTTGGAGCCATTCTCGGCATATTACTTGATGGTGCCATCGGGGGGCTGCTCGGCGGCATGGGTTCGTTCTTGATGCTGCGCATACAGCAGCTCTCCGCACGCATCAAAGTTCTGGAAACCAAGCTCGCCAACACCCAAGACCCCACAAGCAACGATTCCCCATGAGTCATTTTTTGCTGGCCAAACGCGGCTTATTTCTTTGGGGTGGCACGCTCCTCGTCTTTGTTTACGCCGCGAGCTTTCCACTGAATGTCGAAGGGCAATCCGTTTTGGCGTGGAGTCTGCTGGGTCTACTCGCCATCATCCAAGCCAACTACACCCGCATCGAACAAACCTTGGACGAACATTTACGCCTCTTTCGCCTTGTGGTCATTTTTCTTGCTGTTTTTATCACCCTGCGCTATTTGGCGTGGCGATTGAGCAGCACGATTGGCTACCACGACCCGTTCAGCTTGCTCGGTGCTTTGCTCTTGCTTGCCGCCGAACTCTATGGCATTGCGATTTATTTTCTCGGTGCCTTTGTCAACGCCTACCCGGTCGTGCGCACTCCCGCCCCCCTGCCAACCGACACTCAAGACTGGCCAACCGTGGATATTCTTGTACCCAGCTACAACGAAGATGCCGCCATGCTGGAAACCACCCTGCTTGCGGCCACGCAGATTCGCTACCCCAAGCAACGCTTCAAAGTTTATTTGTGCGACGACGGAGGGACAGTGCAGCGTCGCAATCGCCCAAATCCCGAACAAGCACGCGAGGCCCTGGAGCGCCACGAAACCCTCAAAGCCCTATGCGCTGAAGTTGGCGCACATTATCTAACCCGCGAAAAAAACCTGCACGCCAAAGCCGGCAACATCAACTCGGCATTGGAGCACTGCGACGGCGAGCTCGTAGTCATTCTGGATGCCGACCACGTCCCCACCGTCGATTTCCTCGAAAACACCGTGGGCTTTTTCCTCAAAGACCCCAAGCTTTTTTTGGTGCAAACCCCGCATTACTTCATCAACCCCGATCCGCTGGAGCGTAATTTACGCACCTTTGACCACATGCCTAGCGAAAACGAAATGTTCTACGCCATCATTCAGCATGGCTTAGATTTTTGGAATGCCTCGTTTTTTTGCGGCTCGGCGGCCGTATTGCGTCGTAAACACATCGACCTTGTCGGCGGTGTGGCCGGGGAGACCATTACCGAAGATGCCGAAACCGCCATGGGGCTGCATGGTTTGGGATACAACAGCGTGTACTACGGCAAGCCGATGGTGGCCGGATTGCAACCGGAAACGTTCTCCGGCTTTACCGTGCAGCGCATGCGCTGGGCGCAGGGCATGGTGCAAATCTTTCTGCTCAAAAACCCATGGTCGCAGCCCAATATGAGCATTAGCCAGCGGCTTGCCTACACCTCATCAGTATTCTTCTGGTTTTTTCCTTTCGCCCGCGTGGTGTTCCTGATCGTTCCAGGCTTCTTCCTTCTGTTTGGCCTGCAAATTTACGATGCCAACCTACAGGAATTTCTGGCCTATGCTTTGCCACATGTGCTGGCCGCCATTTTGTTATCTAACGTACTGTACGGCAAAACGCGCTGGCCGTTTGTCTCCGAGCTGTACGAGACCATCCAGAGCGTGTACTCACTGCCCGCCATTATCGAAGTGATTAAAAGCCCGCGCTCACCCTCGTTCGCGGTAACACCCAAGGGCGAGCGGCTGGACGAAGACTTCGTATCCTCTCTCTCTAAACCGTTCTACATCCTGCTTCTGCTCAATGCCCTGTTCATGGGCGCTGGCATGCTGCGCCTGATTTTTCAGCCTGAGCTGGCTTCAATCACCACCATTACCATGGTTTGGGCAGGCATTAATGTGATCTTCATTCTCGCCGCCATCGGCATCATGCTGGAAAAGGCGCAAAAGCGGGCGGCGTACCGTATCAACACCGAGTACATGCCCATCTTCGCCACCACACTGAATTACGCCGGGCAGCACTGGCCATGCACGCTACTCAATATCAGCCACTCCGGCATGGGGGTGAGCATTGACGAGGAGGCCATTCATCCCCAGCAGGGCGAAACCCTGAGCTTTGACATCTATATCCCTGCGCTGGGGCAGCACAGACGCATCCAAGCCAATGTAGTCGGCATCTATGCCGATAAATACGGCCACGACCAACTCGGCCTCGCCTTCAATGCCGAAACCCAGGATGAGAAACGCACGATCACCGCGCTGGTGTATGGCTGGAGCGAGTTATCCGAATACAATCAAAATGCACGGCAAAAGCGTATCACACCGCTTTCCGGCCTTACCTACCTGTCAGGTACGGCGATGTATCATGCAGGCGAACACATAATTTTCCTGACTCGTGAATACACCCACCAAATCCTCAACACCCTGCGCAACAAGCTTTCCAGTCTGCGCGCCAAATCCAGTCCAGAGCACATCTCATGAACCACAAACTCGCAATACAGATTATTGGCATCTTAATCTGGGCGCTTGCGCCCCTGACTCAGCTGCTACAGGCTGCGCCGCGCGCCATCATCACGCAAACGGCGGATGCCACCGAAATACCTCTGGCGGTGCTGAATGCCAGCCCCATGCCGCTTGATTTGCGCGGCTCATCGTCACGCGCCGGTGTGAGCATACCCATCCCAGCGCGCATGAAAATCGCATCCAGCGAGCTTGAACTTTACTACACCAACTCCATTGCGCTTCAGCCGCGCTCCCTGCTGGCTGTCAGCCTGAATGAACGCATCTTTGCACAACTCCCGCTCAAGGCCGCGCAACCTGACAGCGCAGCGCGCATGAGCCTGCCGTTGCAAAATCAGCCTGCGGGCTACCATAACCTGGAATTTCGCGCTGCCCAGCACTACACCGAGCAATGCGAGGATGGCGGCGCAGCCGAGCTTTTTACCCAGATCGACATGCAGCAATCCAAACTGCGCATTGTTGCCACCCGTGAGCCCATTGCGCCGTCCCTGGCGCAATTGGATGCTCTGTTTGACAAGCGCCTGTGGCTGAATGTTTTCCCGCTGACGATCGTGACGGCAGAGCCTGCATTGATGGACGCAACTGCGCTTGCCGCCCAGGGCGCTGCGCTACGTTTGTACTTTATTCCCGTTAACGTGGGCTACCACGCCATTGCCAAGGAACAAAACGCCGCCCCCGCTCAGGACACGGGCTATTTCCCCGGGCTGGATGCCTACGACAATACGCAGGGAGATATCATTCTCATTGGCAGTCGAGCAGCACTCACGCCTGTCGTTTCGCCCAGACTTCTCGAAAACA
>JAGUXT010000034.1 GCA_020061705.1 Halothiobacillus sp.
CATGGTAAACAGGCCATGGATGGCCTGTTTAGTCCCGTCGCAACATGGATGTTGCGTCGGGACGGCCTTGCCGTAGGCGCTGCGTTCACGGCTTGCCCGCAGGGCGACCCCTCAGGGGTGTGTTCTTTTGGTTACTTTTCTTGCACAAGTGTACAGACCGGACACCTAGGTGACAGGTGTGCGAAGACATGGTTGACAGATTATGTTCTTTCTTATGCCCTCAAGTCGATCTGCATCAGCTTGTGATGGATGAAGAACACATCAAAAAGTCCTTCGGTTTTGCCCTCGGGTCGAATGGCGACCGGATATCCACGCAAGGGGTTGGAGAGCTTGAAACGTCGCCCTTGAACCTTGATCTCGCCACCCCATTTGACGATGACGCCCCTATCATCCGGGCTGTACTCAATGTCCGGCAATTGTTCGGGATAGGCACGCGGACTGATCCGATAGCGGGTTGAGGGGGTGGCCATGTGCAGGGCTTCGTGGGGACGCTGGTTGTTGTAAACATCCCGCCAGTGGTCGAAGGCGTGCTGAGCCTGTACCAGGCTGTGAAAGCCACGGCCTTGCAGGACTTCAGCCTTAAGTGAACGATGGAAGCGTTCCTCCTTGCCATTAGTCTGCGGATGGTAGGGGCGGCTGAAACTGATGTGGATGCCCAACCGAATCAGCCAGATGGCCAGTTCGGTGAGTTGCCCCGGTTCGCGGGAGCTGCCCCATGGTGAGCCGTTGTCGGTATTGATGCGTACAGGCAGGCCGTAACGCGCGAAGATGTCCGCGAGGTGCGCCTGCACCGTTCGATAACGCTGTTCGGAGCAGGCGCGGATTCCCAAACTGAAACGTGAGTGATCATCGAGCACCGTCAGGGGATGACAGATGCTCTCGGAGGTATGGACATAACCCTTGAAATCCATCTGCCAAAGGTCGTTGGGTGCGGCGTGCTCGAAACGCTGCCAGGGCGTGGCGGCTTCGGAGGCCTGAGGGTTGATCAGTCCGTGGCGGTGCAGAATGCTGGTGATTGTGCTGGGTGCCACGTGTGGATGCCCCAAATCCTGTAATCGCCGACTTAGCTTGCGGCCTCCCCAGCACGGATGCTTCAGCCGCAAATCCAGTACGGTGTGCTCAACGTTCGGTGGTGTCTGTCGTGGTGAGACTTTAGGGCGTGTAGTGCGATCCAGCAGACCCTCACGTCCATGCTGTTCATAACGGGCGAGCCACTTATAGGCTGTCTGTGGGCTGATGCCAAAGCGTCGGCATAACGCCCGACGGTTGGCACCGTCCTGCCGAGCCAGCAGGACGAATTCTTCTCGAAGGTTCATGGTGTCTTTTACATTCCAAGGCATGGTCTTGATCTCGGCAGTTCTATGCCGAAAGCGTCAACCATGTCTTCGCACACTTGTCACCTAGGTGTCCGGTCTGTACACACGAGCAAGAAAAGTAACTCGCCTGTTGCCACGTTCATTGGCAACGGAGTGGCTGCGTCAAGATGGGCGAAAAAGCCCACCAACCGTTCAAGTGCGGTGGCATTGTTTCGCCCGTTTCCAGGATGCGACTTCGCACAAAGCATGTTTGATACGGGCGAGTAACTTTCTTTGCTTGCACAAAGAAAGTCACCAAAGAAATGCACCCCGTTGATGCCGCCCTGCGGGCAAGCCGTGGACTGGCCTGCTCCAGCTGGGTCGTCTCAACGCGACATCCTGTCGCGGAGAGACTAAAAGCGCCATCCATGGCGCTTTTACCCGGCCTCCACAGGTCAGTCCACAGCGGCATCAAAAGGGGGACAGTAAATCCAAAGCAGCGCCTTTGGCGCAAGTGTCAAACAAACATTTGCAGTGTAAACAACGCAGTAAGATCATGAACATATCCTTAGAGCCGCGTAACCCCAAACCGAGGAGTCAAGTCAGCCATGCCCTTGGCCACCGCCGATATTCTCATGTTGATCGCCGCCATTCCGCTGGCCGCCGTAGGTGGAGAGGCATTTCTTAAAGGCATTTTGGGTCTTTCGGCATGGTTGCGCCTGCCAAAAATGCTCGTTGCCGTGACCCTGGCTGCATTCGCGACCTCCAGCCCTGAGCTCACCGTTTCCAGTCTCGCCGCCTTGGCAGGCACGCCGGAAATCGGTTTGGGAGACGCGCTCGGCAGTAACGTGGTCAATGTAGGTCTAATTCTTGGCCTGGCGCTGCTATTTGGTGCCTTGCCGGTACATTTTCCCGAAATAAAACGTGACTTTATCCTCGCGTTAAGCATACCCATACTCACGTTGCTGCTCGCGCTGGATGGCAGCCTGTCGCGAACCGATGGGTTGGTGCTGCTCGGGGTATTCGCAATTTGGATAGCTCTCACCATCCGCCAGGCGCTTATCATTCGCCACACAACCCTATCGGATCCTTCGATCACGGCGCACCCGCTAAAAGCCGGGTTGTTGATGCTGCTGGGCTTGGTCTTTCTCATCGTATCCGGGCGACTGTTTGTTAGCGGCGCGAGCGGTATTGCCATAGCGCTGGGCATTCCGGACTATGTGATCGGCGCAACCGTGGTCGCCATGGGTACCTCCCTGCCGGAGCTGGTGACCACCTTGATTGCACGCTTGCGTGGCCATGACGACGTCGGCATAGGCACTTTGCTGGGTAGCAATCTATTCAACGGCATGGCGATTGTGGGTGTCGCCGCCAGCATTCATCCCATCCACACACCTTTAAACGAAATCGGTGTGGCGATCGCTTTTGGTGTTCTGACAGTGCTCTTGCTACTACCCTACAAAAAACACCTCTCGCGCCGACGTGGCCTGATGTTGATGGCGGATTATGCGGCTTTTATCACGGTAACGCTCGCCATTTGAGATCCTCACTCCATGCAAACCAAACCAACGACGACCATGTGGCACACACAAACCACGGAGCAGGTTTGCGCCCAGCTTGCGGTCACGCCTGCCCAAGGGCTGGCTCACGCAAGCGCCGCCGAACGCCTGCTGTCTGTCGGTGCCAACAAGCTCAAGGAGAAGGCGCCGCGCCCGGCATGGAAAAAATTTCTCGACCAGTTCAAAAGCCTGTTAATCATGATCCTGATCGGTGCAGCACTGCTGGCTGGCGCGATTGGCGACATGACCGATGCCATCGTCATTCTGGTTGTGGTGCTGTTTAATGCGAGCCTTGGCTTTTACCAGGAGTACCGTGCCGAAGCCACGCTGGCGGCGCTGAAAAAGATGCTGGCACAGCGCGCTCGCGTGCGGCGCAACGGCGAGGTTCACGATATCGCCGCGACCGAGCTTGTGCCCGGCGACATCGTGTTGCTTGAAGCCGGTGAGCATGTCCCCGCCGATGCCCGCGTGCTCGAAGCGCACAATGCCCTGGTCGCCGAAGCGGCGCTTACCGGCGAATCTCAGGCGGTGGGCAAGCAGGCCGAGGCGTTGAGCAGTGGCGAGCATCCTCTGGCCGAGCGCGACAACATGGTTTTCATGAACACCGTGGTGACACGCGGTCGGCTGGAGATCGTGGTGGTTGCCACCGGCATGCACACTGAAATGGGGCGCATCAGCGGCCTGCTGGAATCGGCCGAAGAGTTGCCTACCCCGCTGCAAATCCAGCTTGATGGACTGGGCAAACGCCTTGCGCTCATTGCCAGCGTGGTGGTCGCGCTGATTTTCGTGCTCGGTCTTGCACATGGTGATCCGCTGCTGCAAACCCTGATGACCGCCATTGCCCTGGCCGTGGCCGCTATTCCCGAAGGCCTGCCCGCCGTAGTCACAGTCACGTTGGCCATCGGTATGCACCGCATGGCCAAGCAGCGTGCCATCGTCAAAAAACTCTCGGCGGTCGAAACACTCGGTGCGACTTCAGTGATCTGCTCGGACAAAACCGGCACCCTGACGCTGAATCAAATGAGCGCACGCGCGCTGTTTTATCGGCAAAAGCGCTATACGGTGTCCGGCCAGGGCTATCGTGGCAAGGGTGAAATCACGGCGGCAACGGGCGGAGAACTGCCCGATTTTCAGCCGCTACTCATTCCCGCCGCGCTATGCAATGAAAGCCGCATTCGCGACGGCGAGCTGATTGGCGACCCGACCGAAGGCGCGCTGCTGGCGCTTGCTCTGCAAGGCGGCATTAACCCGGAAGCGCTCGTTGAGCACAGCCCGCGCATTGCCGAAATTCCTTTCGATTCCGCGCACAAATTCATGGCCAGCTTTCACCACGATGGCGAGAACGTGCGCATGTGGCTCAAAGGCGCGCCCGATGTCCTGCTGGCACGCGCCACGCATTACCTGGCCGAGCATGGCGAACAAGCACTCGACGCGGCGGCGCAAGGCGAGTTTGCGGCTGAAAATGCCCGCCTTGCAAACGATGCCATGCGCGTCCTCGCCGTGGCTCGCCGCGACATTCCTGCACAGGCCTTTGACCCAAGCGCCAACTTCGGGGCCGACCTGATGCAATGGGCGCAGGAGCTCACCCTGGTCGGCCTTGTCGGCATGATCGACCCGCCGCGCCCCGAGGCCCGCGAGGCGATCAAGCTCTGCCAGCAGGCCGGCATCCAGGTCAAAATGATTACCGGGGACCATGCCCTGACCGCCGCCGCCATTGCACGTGAGCTCGGCTTGCAAGGCAGCGTTCTGAGCGGCGCTGAACTCGATGCGATCGACACCACGGAGCTCTCACACCGTATCGAAGACACCGCCGTCTTTGCCCGCGTTGCTCCTGAACATAAGGTCAAAATCATCCAGGCACTGAAAGCGCGCGGTCATGTGGTGGCCATGACCGGCGATGGTGTCAACGACGCGCCCGCGCTCAAACATGCCGACATCGGCATTGCCATGGGCATCACGGGGACTGCCGTGACCCAGGAAGCCGCCAGCATGGTGCTGACCGACGACAACTTCGCCACCTTGGTGGGTGCGGTCAAGGAAGGCCGCACCATTTACGACAATATCGTCAAGTTCGTGCGCTTTCAGCTCTCGACCAATATTGCCGCCATCCTCACGGTGCTCGGCGCGCAGCTTGTGGGACTGCCCATGCCATTTACCGCCATCCAGATTTTGTGGATCAACATCATCATGGATGGCCCGCCTGCCATGAGCCTGGGTGCTGAGCCTGCACACTCCAACATCATGCAGGACACACCACGCAGCCGCGATGCGCGCATTCTTTCCATGCCGCGCTTGCTGCGCCTTATGGCCTACGGCAGCATCATGGCGCTGGGCACGGTGGGTGTGTTTGCCTTTGATCTGGCGCGCAACGGTCTCGAACACGCGCTAACAATGGCGTTTACGACCTTTGTCCTGTTTCAGTTCTTTAATGTGTTCAATGCCCGTGCCGAACACCACAGTGCGTTTAATCGCCAGTTTTTTGCCAATCGCAACTTATGGCTAAGCTTGATCGGCGTGGTGGGTTTGCAAGTCCTCGTGGTGCATTGGCAACCCGCGCAAAGCATTTTTCACACCGTTGATTTAAGCCTCATCGACTGGGGGCTGGCAACGCTGGTCGCCTCCAGCGTGCTAGTGTTCGACGAAGTGCGTAAGCTCGTCATCCGCTTGGCGCGCACTATCAAATCAACCGAGTCCTGTTAAAGTCGCATGATGAACAAGGATATGGAACAGGACTTACGCAAAAGTGCTCCAGCAAGGCAAAGTGCCGAAGACAGTACACTTGGTACGGCGAGGCGCTTGAACGCCGCTGGGGCGGTTTTGCGTAAGTCCTATGGAAAAACAATGACACGCGCTATGCGAACGGCGACAGCGCGCGGCTTCACGCTGATTGAGGTCATGGTGGTGATGGTGATTATCGCCATTCTGGTCACGGCGGTGAGCTTGTCGCTCAAGGGCGACCGCGTGGGCGAGGCATTGGCCGAAGAGGCTAGGCGCTTGAGCGCCCTGTTGAATCTGGCGCGTGAAGAGGCGGTGATGCGTGATCGTGATCTTGGCTTGGTGCTGGCTGATGATGGCTATCTTTTTGTGCAACGCGATGAGGAGCGCGCTGGCAAGGATGCTGCAGCGGAGTTTGTCACACTGGCCGACGATGCCATGTTTCGTGTGCGCGCCTTGCCTCCCGGCACGGAGCTGTATTTTGAAGTGCGTGCGAACCCGGCGCGTGCCCAGGCTGCGGCGACAGCCACGACCAGCCCTCTCGCACCGCGTGTCTTGGCCTTGGCCAACGACATGTTTTTGCCGCAAGGAGTATTGATCTTGCGCAACCCGGCCACGCCAAGGGTGGAGCGCATTGCCATTGAGCAGGACGGCGCACGGGTTTTGCCGGATGAGGCCACGCCATGATGCGCCGAGCCGCCGGTTTTACCTTGCTGGAAGTGCTGGTGGCGCTGGTCATTCTGGCGCTTTCAATGGGCGCGCTGCTCAAAACAGCGGGCGATCATGCCCTGTTGGTGTCTGACCTGGAAACACGCACGCAAGCTTTTCTGGTGGCGGAAAATCAGTTGCATCGACTGCAAGCCGCCAAACAATGGCCGGAGGCCAGCGAGCAAAAGGATGTACTGGAACAAGGCGGGCGGCGCTGGGCGTGGCAGGCGCGCTTTGAAAATACCGCTGATCCCGATTTGAAGCGCGTGATTGTTGATGTGCGTCTGGCCGATGCCCCTGGGGACAGTGGCGGCGTGCAGGCACGGGTGATTGGCTTTTTGGCAAGGTTGTTATGAAGCAAGTTCGACCTCCCATACGCGTGTCGCAACCTGCAAATCCCCCCCGCCCCCCTTTGCCAAAGGGGGGAGTAAATGCCATCAGCGCCCCGCCTTCTTCAATGGATAGCTTCCCCCTTTTACAAAGGGGGATCGAGGGGGATTTAGCGGTTTGGCAGAAGCGTCAAAACGGCTTTACCCTGCTCGAACTCCTCGTCGCCATGGCGATTTTTGCCTTTATCGGCATCATGGCTTACGGCGGCTTGGCGGCGATGATTAAAAACTCCGAAGGCTCGCGCGGCGCGCGCGAGCAACTCGCCGAGGTGCAGCGCGGTTTGCGCGTGCTGGATGATGACTTGAGCATGGTGATCAATCGCCCGGTGCGCGACGGACTGGGCTCGCCGCAGTTGGCCTTGATGAGCGGGCGAGATGGCTCGACCTTGCTGGAGTTCACGCGTACAGCACGGGTGCGTGAAGGCTTTGCCCCCTCGCCGTTTTCACGTATCCGCTACCGCCTGGAGGGTGAGGCGTTGTTGCGCGATGAGTGGAACCCGCCGGACGCGGCGCAGTTGGAGCCTGACCAAATGATGACGCTGTGGCCGAACGTGGCGCAGGTGAGTTTTCGTTTTCTGGAGGATGGACAGGACATGGCGACGTGGCCGCCAGCCAACGCGCAGAACATGAGTTTGCCACAGGCAATAAGTATGCAGTTACTGTTCAAGGATGGACGTGAAATCACGCAGGTGCTGTTGTTGCCTGATGCCGGCTTGGGTGATGCGATGAGTGCGACCACACCAGCGACCTCTTCAGCTACGGAAGGGCAAAACACAACGCCGTCAATCCCGGATACGGACAGACAATGAAAAATCAGCAGTCCGGAATAGCACTGATTACCGCCTTGCTGGTGCTGGCTCTGGCCGTGGTCTTGGCGGCCGCCTTGGCGCAGGACGGGGCAATCAGCATGCGCCGTACCGAGAACCTGTTGCACCACGCACAGGCCAAAATGTACCTGCAAGGCGCGGAAGACTGGGCGCGGATTGTGCTGGCGCGGGATAAGCGAGAGGTCGATCACTTGGGCGAAGCATGGGCGTTTCCCATGCCTGCCGTGCCGGTGGAGGGCGGGGAAATAAGCGGGCGGCTGATTGACCTGCAAAGCCGCCTCAATCTGAACGCCATGCTGAAAACCGACAGCACGCTCGACCCGATCATGCAGCAGCGTTTGCGTTGTATTTTGGGCAAGGCGGGCAATGAGCAGGCTGACAGCGCACTGGACGCATTGGCCGATTGGCAGGATGCGGATAGCGAAGTGCGCCCGCAAGGCGCGGAAGACGAGGTGTATCGCTCGCGGCCACTGCCCTATCGCGCAGGCAATCAGCCCTTGCAGGCGGCGAAGGAGTTGCTGTTGATTCAGGGCTTTACCGCCGAACAGGTGCGCGCATTGCAGCCCTGGGTCGCCGCGCTGCCTTTGAGCGCGGGCTTGAATTTGAATACCGCGCCCATTGAGGTGTTGAGCTGTCTGGATGAGTCCGGCGATACCAGCTTGTGGGAGCCTTTCGTGCGTGATCGTGAAGCCACGCCGCTCAAGGATGTGAACGAGCTGCTCGGCAAGCCGCCGTTTGAAGGGCGGGTCAATGCGCAAGGACTGGGCGTAAAGTCCAAGGTGTTTTTACTGGAAGCCGAAGCTCAAGTTGGCAGGACACGCTTGCGTCGCTACAGTATGTTGTTGGTCGATGAGCAGGGTTTGGTAAGGGTGTGGAGTCGGTTTCAGGAAAGCCCTTGAACAGGCTTTAAACCACCGCCATGCGCGCGTTTAGAGCCGGTCATCCACCTGTGAACGCTCTAAAACGCCTTTGACATCAAAAATCACTCCATTAGGAATCAGGAGATCGCGGATCCATGCGCTGCCTTGTTGTTTGAAGCTTTGGTGCGCGACGGCAATCACCACGGCGGAGTAACTGGCTGGCTTGGGATGGACGACGAGATCAATGCCATACATGCCGCTCGCCTCATCGTGCAAGGCGAGCGGATCGTGGATGTCCACGTGGACGCCATATGCATCCAGTTCATTTTTAATGTCGATGACGCGCGTATTGCGTATATCCGGGCAGTTTTCCTTGAAGGTGAGTCCGAGGATAAGCACACGCGCATCCACCAGATTGAGGCGCTGCCGGGTCATCAGTTTGATGACCCGCTCGCCCACGTAGCGCCCCATGTCGTCATTGATGCGTCGCCCGGCAAGAATGACTTCGGGGTGATGTCCCACCATCTGTGCCTTGTAGGTCAGGTAGTACGGGTCAACGCCGATGCAGTGCCCGCCGACCAGACCGGGCTGAAAGGGCAGGAAGTTCCACTTGCTCCCCGCCGCTTCGAGTACGGCACGGGTGTCGATCCCCAGCCGATGAAAGAGCACGGCCAATTCGTTAATCAGGGCGATATTGACATCACGCTGGGTGTTTTCGATGACCTTGGCCGCTTCGGCGACGCGCAGGCTTTCGGCACGAAATGTCCCGGCCTTGATGATGCGCTGATAGAGTCGATCGACGAATTCAGCCGTGGCCTCGTTGGAGCCGGAAGTCACCTTGATGGTATTTTCCAGGCTGTGCTTGCTGTCGCCCGGATTGACGCGCTCGGGGCTGTAACCGACAAAAAAATCGCGGTTGAATGTCAGGCCAGATGCCGCTTCCAGCAGGGGAATGCACACGTCCTCGGTTGCGCCGGGATACACCGTGGACTCATAAATCACCACATCGCCTGCCTTGAGCACCCGCCCAACAGACTGACTGGCTGCGATCAGGGGTGAAAGGTCGGGTTGGTGCGCATCATTCACGGGCGTGGGCACTGCGACGATAAATACGCTGGCGGCTTTGAGTTCATCTTCGCACGAGGAGAAGGTGAGCAATGGCGTGTGCTGCAAGGGCTCACCAGCAACCTCGCCGGTGCGATCAAATCCCTGCTGTAGTTCTTCGATACGCGAGTTCTTGTTATCAAAACCGAGCGTCGGCCAGTGGCGGGCAAAAGCCACGGCGAGGGGCAGGCCGACGTAGCCCATGCCGATCACGGCAAGGCGAATGTTGTCTAGATGCACTAAATGGGTTCCTTAAAAACGGTAGCTGAGGTCAAACATGATTGACCAGGCATCATAATTACCAGTCAACAAGCTGTTGCTGGAGTAATTTAGCGCAGCATGTGCATAGAAGTCACGGTACAGTCCAAACGTGCCTTCCAGGGTGGCATCAGTGCCAAATTTGAAGCCGCCCATACTTGCATCCTTGTATTCTCCGGGACTAAGCCGGATGACCACATTGTCATCGTCGTTGATTTTCCATTGCCCGAGCAAGGTCAGTGCATAACGTTGGTAACTATTAGGGCTCCAGTAGCCATTGTTGAGCTGCTGGTCGTAGTCCATCCAGCGACCGGAGAGGCCGACGTCCAGATTGATGGATTGCGTACGCATCACCGCCCAACGCGGTGCGATGCCAAACTCGGTGCGGTTATTGTCGTCGCTTAAATTGGCATAGGCCAGGTACGCATCGACAAAGCTTTCCAGGGTTGGTCGCCAGTAGGCTTGCACCATCACCTGATCCGCCATGATGACGTTTGATACCGCCAGTGGCGAGGGTGTAAACGGTGCGCGTGAAGCCATAAAAACGAGCGAGAGTTTGTCATCCGGGCGAACATCGGCGCGCAATGAACCAATAAATTTATCCCCGTAGTCGTCCATTTTCAGGCCGCCAAGGCGCACTTCCATCCCAAGCTCCTGGGAGAAACGGTAATTTCCACCAAGCCATACGCTGCTCATCAGCGTGCTCTGGTCGCCATCCAGCGTGGTATAGCCACTGTCCGCATCTGCACGATTCCATTCGGTGGCAATGCCCGCGAGCAGATTGGCCCTGGGATTGAGTGAAGCCAATCCCGATAGACCCAGACGCTGGATGCGGATGCTGTCGCTATCCTCGTAGGCATAGCCCTGGAGCGTTACCGCCGGACGGTTGGGAAGGCGAGTCACGCGGGCAAGGTCGAACGTGTCCTTGGACTGCGGGCGCAAAACCTGGGCGCGCTCCAGATAGTCCAAAGCCTCATCCTGGCGTTGTGCATTGCGCGCGATCACGGTCTGGGTGTAGTTCAGTTCGTAGTCGTCGGGGTGCGCGGCCAACAGGGGCGCGATTTCCGCCTGAGCGGCATCCGGCCAGTTGGCCCAAGCCAGCATCCGGCCACGTGTTGCGTGGTATTCAGCTGTTTCGCCAAAACGCTCGCGGTACGTTGCCAGCGCCTTCTCGGCAGCGGCATAGTCACCGCGCCAGCTTTCCACCTGCACATAATTCAACCAGGTCGCCGCATCTTGAGGCGATTCAGCCAAATAGGCCTGATAGACGGGAACCGCGTCATCAAGTCGCCCAGCCCAGCCCAGCGTTTGCGCATACTGGCGGCGATCGTCCGCACGACCGGCATAAACCTTGAGCAACTCGTCCCAAAACAGAGCGGATTGTGCTGAGTCACCCGACCAGTTGGCCTGCACGGCGCAGGTGCGCAGAATGTCCTCCTGCCCCGGACTGAGGGCGTTGGCGCGGCGACAGGCTGCCAAGGCTTCTTGCGGTTTGTTGGCCTGAGCCCACGCCTGAGAGGCGGCAAGCGCCCGAGCTGAGTCGCTCGGCGTGAGCACAGAGGCTTTTTCCAGAGCCTCGGCGGCACCTACAGCATTGCCGCGCCGCGCCTCCACATTGGAAAGGCGCGTCCATGCCGCGACATCGTCTGGATGCTGCTTGAGTGCCTCACGGTACAGGCGCGAGGCATCGTCCCAGCGTTGTTGGTTTTCTGCGGTCACGGCGGAATCGACGGCTGTTGCCGCCCAGCTCGGGCTGGTCAGGCACAACAGGAGGAGAGCTTGGGTTGGTAGCGAGATGGTTTTCATTTGCGCCAGCCTCGGTTGCCAGTCAGCCACAAATCCGCCGCGAAGCGGGTCATGGTGACTGCGTCATAAAGTAAGCTCAGATAACGCACGGGGGTCATCAAAAGCCCTTTGATAATGGTTTTCATCCGTTCATCTTTATTCAGCGCGGCCATTAGACCCACCGAGAGAGCCGTCTCGGCAATAAGCGTCACAGCGAGCGCCTCCCACCATTGCAACAAAGCCATGATGATAATCGCAGCAGGAAAGAACACTTTTTCGGCGGCTGAGGCGAAGATAACCCAACCCATCGGGCGGCCATATTGCTTGGTGAATGCACTGCCAAAGGGTTGGCGGAAGGTCTCCTTGATCTTGCGCTTGTTTTGAATTTCAGGGTTATTTTCTGCGTCTCGACGTTGTTTCCAGCGCTTCAAGGACTTGAAAGGGCTGCGCATCAAGTCGTCAAAGTAATAACAACTCTGAAAGAATGACGAAGACCAGAGATAGATCTGTTTGGGCAGATTGCGCGCCTCCGGTTCCAGTGACAGTGCGCTGACATCCTGCAACTGGACGTTGCGATACCCTTGGCTGAGGAAGGCGAAGCCAATAAAAATGTCCTCCGAATTGGTCAGGTCATCGCCCAATATCGGCTCATATTCGTCAAAAAGACTCTGGATATATTTGCGCCGGTAAGCCACCGCACAGCCCACCGGGTTGGTGATGCTGCCGAAATTATTCATTTGTCCGCGATAAACAAAGCGTTGCAAAAAGGCATACAACTCGCCGCGATACAGATTGGTAATATTGCGGTTAAGGCGATGCCACCAGGATTTTCCCGGTTGATAGATCGAAATATCTTCGTGGGCGCTCAGGAATGAACTGATCCGAGCGCTTTGAATGCGTTCGCGACGATCTTTCTCGCGCATGGGTTTGACGATGCCGCAGGCGCTGGCGATTCCCACGCCTTGATAAAGCTCCTGCACGACACGCTCGATGAAGTTGCTTGACTCCAGAGCCGTGTCTGCATCAAGCACGAGCTCGACATCAGCATCTGAATTGCGCGCCTGATACTTGAGCGTGGGCGTTTTGCCCACCGAGTGCTCCCGGCGGATAACGTCCAGGGGAAAATCATTATCGCGCGCAAACCGCCGAGCATAGTCCAGGGTGTGATCCTGGCTGCCATCATCCACCAGGATGATTTTATGCGGACGCACCGTCTGATTAAGCAGGCTATCCAAGGTCAACACAATGTTGGCCTGTTCGTTGTAGGCGGGAATGACGACATCAATCACCGCATCGCGCCAATTTTCGGCAGGCGTGGGCTCCGTCTTGTCGGGGCCGTGGAGCAGGCCAAGCAGACTCACAACGGTGTTGGGACTGATGATGAAATAGGGCATGACGGCCATGGTGTTTATCCCTCTTCTTCGATGCGCAGGCGCGCAATCAGATCGTCCAACGTGGCGTCAAGCGACCATGTGGGACGATGTGTGGTAAATGCGTGCAATCTTGCCGTGGACGGGCAGCGATGGGGTATGTCCTCGTAAACCTGGCCATAAGCCTCTTCGTAGCTGAGAAAGCGTAGCCTTGAACTCGAATTGCTGCGCTCGAGCACGCGACGCGCCAGGGCTTCAATCGTGATTTCAGCATCATGCCCGACGTTACAGATCAGGCCCTCATGGGGGGCGCGTGCAGCCAGCTGATCCAAAAAAATCACGGTATCGCGTACATCAATGAATGAGCGGGTCTGCTGACCATCGCCAAAAATAGTCAAGTCCTCGCCACGTAGCGCCTGGTGCACAAAACGCGGTACAACCATGCCATAACGCCCCGTTTGGCGGGGGCCCACGGTATTGAAAAGACGCACGACAGCCACCGGAATGTCATGCTGACGGGCAAATGAAATCCCAAACGCCTCGTCAGCCAGTTTACTAATGGCGTAGTTCCAGCGCGGCGGCGCCCCGGGGGTAATGACCAGGGGCAATTCCTCGTGTAACGCGATGCGCCCCTGGGGGCCATATACTTCAGAGCTGGATGCGATGACAACCTGCGGTCGCCATCCGCAGTGAGCTGCGGCTCTCAATAGGCGCTCGCAGGCTGCAATATTGGTCGCGAGCACCTGAATCGGCGCTTCCAGAACCCGGAATACACCCACAACGGCTGCCATATGGTAAATTCGGTCAGCCCAGCCGACGGTCTTTTCAAGATCGCTCCACGTCAAAACATCCTCTTGGGTGAAGCGAAACTCGGGATGTTCCAAATAGGGTAGGATGTTTTTTCTGGATCCCGTGCTCAAGTTATCGACGACATGGACATGGTCACCGCGGCCAAGATGATACTCAACCAGATGACTGCCAATAAACCCAGCTCCACCTGTAATCAGAACATGCATACCACTTCCTCCCGGCCACGGCCGCTATGAAGCTGTGCGTCTACAAAATTGATGCAACCCTTGTTTAAGTCTAGGCCGCATCACCTGAAAAATGAATATTTCTTTACATGGAATTCAAATATGCCGATTGATATGTTGACTTTACGCCCACTGGGTGAAGAGCGTTGGGCATGGGTGTTGCATACGGCGAGCGGCATTCAGTCAGCGGAAAGCCCACTGGCTGCCGTGCCTCGTCCGGCGGCGGGCACACGAGTACGCTTGTTGCTGCCCGGCAATTGGGTGACGAATGCCGTGGTGGTTATTAGCGCCAAAAGCCCGCGTTTGATTGCGCAGGCGTTGCCGTTTGCACTGGAAGAGTCCATCGCTGAAGACGTGGAGCAGGTTCGCATTGCGCACGGTACGCGCGCGGCTGATGGCAGTGTGCAGGCGCGCGTGGTCAATCGGGCGCGGCTGGACGCACTCCTGGCGGAGCTCAAGGCTCAAGACATTGAAGCGGATGCGATTTTCAGTGAAATGGATGCCATTCCTCAGCCACATGAGGGTTGGGTGTTGTTGCCTTTGGCCGATGCGGTGCTCATGCGCTCAGCCGAAGAGGCCATGAGCGTGGAAGCCACATGGCTGCAGGAGGTGCTTGCTGCCGAGGCGGCGGTGCATGTGATCGACGTGCCGGGGGCAGCGGCGGTCGTGGCAGAGATTCCAGCGGGCTGCGCGCTAACCCGTGAGCCCGCGCCACAAGGGGCTTGGGTGTGGTTGCATCAGCATTTGCGCGAAGCGGCGGCGATAGATTTTCTGGCCGGGCAGGGGCGCGGCAAGGCGTGGGGCGAGTCGCTGCGCCCGTGGGCGATTCCGGTGGCGCTGGCGGCGAGCATTGTGGTAGCACAGCTTGGCTTGATGTTGCTACAGACCCAGCAGGCTAAGCAGCATACGCAGGCCATGCAGGCTGAAATCGAGCGCGTGGCGCGTGAGGCCGCGCCTGAAGTCAAGCGCTGGGTGAATCCGCTGTCTCAGTTGCGGCAGATGGCGAAAAGTGGGGGAGGCGCGTCAACGGCAGCGGGTGAGTTTCTGCCCTTGTTGGCGGCATTGTCTCCTGCAATGAATGCGCAGCCTGCAGTGCGGCTGGGCAACGTGCGTTATCAGTCGGGTACGCAACCGGGAGCCAAGGCGGGCAAATCAGGCGCGAATAGCAGCGGTATGCTGGATGTGCAACTTACTGCCCCGGATGCGGCGGCGCTGGATGCCGTGCAAAGTGTCTTCAAGTCACAACGCGGCTGGCAAGTGGAGTTAAGTGGCCTGCGTGCAGAGGCTGGGCAGGCGGAAGCGCGTTTGCGCCTCAAGGAGATCGGCGGATGAATGAGCTTGTGCTGAAATTTTCGACGTGGTGGCGCAGCCTGGGTGCGCGTGACCAGGGTGTGGCGCTGCTGGGTCTGGCCTTGGCCGTGCCAATGTTGGCCTATCTGGCCATTTGGCAGCCGATCAGCTCTGCGCAAAGCAAGGCGCTCGTGGCCGAGCGTGCCATGGCGCAGCAGTTGGATGAAGTGCGTCAGTTGGCAGCGCAGTTACGCACGCGCCCGGCCACGAGTGGCGCTGCGTCCAGTACCCAGCGCCTTGCACCCTTGCCTGCCATTGAAGCGGCTGCGCGTGAGTTTGCCCTGTCTGGCGCGTTGAAACGGCGCGAGGCCGAGGGCAGTAACGGTGTGCGCGTGGTGTTTGAATCGGTATCGGCAGAAGGCTTGCTGCGCATGCTGGAGTCCCTGGCGCTCAAGCATGGCTTGCAGGTCACGGCGGCGCAGATTGATCCGGCCAGCCCTGGTCGGGTGAATGCGCAAATCAGCCTGAAAAGCGACGCGTCATGAGTTCAGTGCTCAAGACCGCGCCCAGCGCATTGAGCGGCGCGCTGCGATTGGGGCAAATCATTTCATGGGGAACGTTGGGTCTGGGATTTTTTCTGGTTGCCCTGTTTCTGACCTTACCCGCGGCCCAAGTCGCGGGCTGGCTCAAACTGCCGCTGGCGCAGGTGCAGGGCAGCGTGTGGCAGGGTTCGCTGCAGTTGCGCTTGCCCCAGGTTCAGCTTGAAAACGTAAGCTGGCGTGTAGGGCTTGGTGCGCCGTGGGCAACACCGCTGGTGGCGGATGTTAGGGTGCAGGATGACGGTCTGGAGGCGCAAAGTCAGGTCGGGTTGTCATGGAATGGAGCCATCATCCTGCGCGACACGCACGCAGATATGCGCCTGAACCACCCGGCGCTGGCGCAACGCCTGCCTGTGCCACTGGAGGGTACAATGCGCTTCTCGCTGGCATCGGCGCAGTGGTCGCAGGGTTTGCGCCAGGCTGAGGCGGTGCAGCTCAATGTGGACGGGCTGCGTCTGATGATGGGCGAGCCGCTGGTGCTCGGTTCATTCAGCGCGCAAGGCGAGGTGCGTGATGGTCAGCTCAAGGCTGGCTTGCGCGACACCGCCGCCGCCCTCGCACTGCAAGGCGAGGCTCAGGGGGA
>JAGUXT010000051.1 GCA_020061705.1 Halothiobacillus sp.
CTTGCCCAATACGCGCTGACGCTCGCTGGCATACAAGGCGACAAGGAAGCGGTTGTCGATATAGGCCTTGCCCGGCGTGCCTTCCGCCGTGCCCAGACCGGCGTTCATCATGTTCACCACCAACTGGCCGCGCGCCTCGAACGCCGCGTTGCCCGAGCCCTGCGCCGCGTAAGTGTTGCGCAAGGTGATGAGTTCATTCGTCCAGTAGTTCAGTCCTTCGGCATCGCTGGCACGGCCAAACACGTTGTTGTAGATCGCTTCGACAAAAGCCTGATCGGCCATGCCCGCCGGGTAAATAGCCGTGACCACCGACAGGCTGAAGATGGTGCCGCCCACACGTTGGTAGGACTGGCCTTCGTTGACGATCTGGTTGCTCCAGTAGTTCATGCCACCCATATCGGCGGCGCGCAGGAAGGCCGCCAGGTACATGCGCGAGAAGTGGTTCTCGGTCGGCACACTGAAGCTGGCGTTGTAGCTACGGTTAGCGCTCATGACGAGCGAGCAGTTGGTACGCGTGCCCGTACAATCACCGCCCCAGGCTCCGAACACCTTGCCTGCCTCCGGTGTGGCGGTCAGGGTGACGCTGCTGTTGTAGGCGTAGCTGGCCTGGTTCGGGGTGATTTGCACGCTACCGCCTGCGCTGAGTGCGCCGGACAGGCTGTAGTGGCGTGGGGCGCTGCATTGCACCGCCGTGCCGCTCACGCAGCTCCACGAATAAAGACTATTCGTGCTCGTCACGTTACTGGCCGTGCCTATGGCGCATAAGCTGGTCGGCACCGTAACCGTCGGCACACCGGCTGAAGCACCGCAGCCAGCGGCCGGGGGAGGGGTTACAAACGTTGCGCTCACCGTGCGGTTGGCACTCATGATGATATTGCAGGTCGATGACGAGCCACTGCAATCACCACCCCAAGCACCCAAAACCATACCGCTAACTGGCTGCGCGGTCAGACTCACACTCGTATTGTAGGCATAGCTCGCCTGCTGAGGGCTTACATTAATACTGCCGTCGCCCGTGACACTGAGCGAAAGTCCGTAGTGACGCGGTGCGCTGCACTGTGCCGTTGTATCGGCAGCACAGCTCCAACTGAAAAGCGTGTCAGAGCTTGTGATGCCGCTCGGCGTGCCGCTGGCGCACAAGTTGGTGGGGGTTGCGATGCTGGTCACACCGTTGGCTGCACCGCAACTGCCCGCGATGGGGGCGTTGACAAACGTCGCACTGACCACGCGGTTGCTGCTCATGCTGAAACTGCATGTCGTGGATGAGCCGCTGCAATCGCCGCCCCAGGCACTCAAAATCTTGCCGCTGGCGGGTTGCGCCGTCAGCGTCACGCTGGTGTTGTAGGCGTAGCTCGCCTGCTGGGGGCTCACTCCAATGCTTCCGTCACCCGTGATGCTGAGTGAAAGTTCATAGTGACGTGGTGCGCTGCACTGCACTGTATTACTGCCGACACAGCTCCAGCTATAGAGACTATTAGAACTTGTAACGCTGCTGGGTGTGCCGCTGGCGCACAAGCTGGTAGGCGCAACGATGCTGGCGACATTATTAGCTGTGCCGCAACTGGCTATGACGGCAGGCGGCGTGCGGAAGGCTGCGATATTTGTCTTGGTATTGGTTAACGCCAACGCGGCATGGGCAGAGTTTTGTGCAAGCTCACTTACACCACAAGGGTTGCCGCCAGTACATGTTAAATTTGGATTAGAAAACTTGGCGACTTCTGGACTGAGGTAGCTCATGACCGTGCCAAACACGCCCTGAATGCCGTAGCCATTAGCATAGGTATAAGCGCCTGACCCACCACCATTGGCTCGATCATGCGCCAGCCCCATGTTATGACCGAGCTCATGCGGAAACGTCATGTCAGTACAGTAATACCCCGACGGATCGCTTCCGTCACTAACCACTGCATAGCCATTCGCTGACCAGAAGGCCAAGTTATTGCCGATGGATTGCTGGTTGTAACCGGAGACCCAAGCCACACCACAACTGACTTGCTCCGGATATTGAAAGGGACGGATGAACACCACCAAATCTGCCCCCGCCGCATCACGCAAGCCACCAATCGTATTGAAGGGCGCAACACCGTCAGTAATGGCATCCAGCGCAATCCCGTTATCGTTGAGACTGGAATAGTTCAATTGCACGATTTGCCCCACGCGCCGAATTTCCAAATCAACCCCACTATCGATGTAGGCCTGATTTGTTAGCGCAAAGAGAAAATCGATCCGAGCATTCAGCCCGCTCCCCAAGGTCGTCGCCAAATCATTGTTCACCACCACCATTACATCGATCGTCGTGCCGGCAACGGCAGGGCTCGACACGCCAGACTGAACGGTGGCGAGAGCCGATGACACGGACGAAGCCAACTCAAGCGAAGCTTTGTTTTCAGCATTCGCGCTCGGACGAGCCAGATGATCGTGATCCTGTACGGGGTGCTGCAAAGTCGGTGTCCCGCAAAATACCGGCGGCACCCTGAGACCAGCAGCCTTGACATCTACTAGAACCGTCTGGCCTTGCTCACTACGCAACAGAAACTCGCCTTCCGGCGTGAGGATGCGCCCCACGGTAGCATGGTCGTCCTGCACAAGAATGATGCGAAAGTTATCGCCCGCCTCCGCAACCTCGCCAACCCAAACCTTGGCACCGCGTGCATTTTGCTCAACGCTAGAAAATATAACGTCGCGTGGCGAGCCTGTAATCGCCCCTAATGCAACGCGTTGCCCAGGTTTAATGCCTTGCGCAAGCACCGGATTGATGCGGACTAAACGAGCACCTTGCGGCATAGTCAGTGAGGCAGGCGCGATACCCGTCTGCGCACCTTGCACTGCGTCCGCAGGCAGAAACAGATCACTCGCCACAGCCACCGGAGAGAACAGAAATGCGAGCAAAGCGATAATGGAGTATCGGAACATGGCGTTGGTTTCCCCTAAAGTCCTTAATTCAGTGCATTACGGCAAAAATTTTTAATGTCTATAGTCAAGCATAAAATCAACAATTAGGCGAAAATTATAGTCGTTTTCGAGCTGATTAAATCGACGTCAGGACAGCTTATTCGACTGACATGCATTTGCCATCTTGCACGCTGTACAATCGCGCATCTTTTCACCTATACAAGAAGGGTCGCCCATGAGATTCCGCTTCCCCATCGTCATCATCGACGAAGACTTCCGCTCCGAAAACGCCAGCGGTTTTGGTATTCGCGCCCTCGCCACGGCCATTGAAGCTGAGGGCGTTGAAGTCATGGGGGTCACGAGTTACGGCGACCTGTCCACGTTTGCTCAACAACAAAGCCGCGCTTCGGCTTTCATCATGTCGATTGACGATGAAGAATTCAGTTCCGGCATCCCCAACGAAGAACTGGCCGTGGTGCGCCAGCTGCGCTCCTTCGTCGAGGAAATCCGCTTCCGCAACGCCGACATCCCCATCTTCCTCTATGGCGAAACGCGCACATCCAGCCACATCCCCAACGATGTATTGAAAGAATTGCACGGCTTCATTCACATGTTTGAAGACACGCCGGAGTTCGTCGCGCGTCACATCATCCGCGAATCCAAGGCCTATCTTGATACCCTCGCGCCGCCCTTCTTCCGTGCGCTCACCCACTACGCGGCGGACGGTTCCTATTCCTGGCACTGCCCAGGCCACTCAGGCGGCGTGGCTTTCCTGAAAAGCCCGGTCGGGCAGATGTTCCACCAGTTCTTTGGAGAAAACCTGCTACGCGCCGACGTGTGCAACGCGGTCGAAGAACTCGGCCAACTGCTTGACCACACCGGCCCGGTCGCCGCCTCCGAGCGCAATGCAGCACGCATCACCCACGCCGACCACCTGTACTTCGTCACCAACGGCACCAGCACCTCCAACAAAATGGTCTGGCACAGTGTGGTCGCCCCCGGCGACATCGTGGTGGTCGATCGCAACTGCCACAAGTCCATCCTGCACGCGATCATCATGACTGGCGCGATTCCTGTGTTCCTCACACCAACGCGCAACCATTTCGGCATTATCGGGCCGATTCCGCTGTCCGAATTCAAGATGGAAAACATCCAGAAGAAAATCGACGCACACCCATTCGCTCGCGATGCGGCCATCAAAAAGCCGCGCATTCTGACCATCACCCAGTCCACCTATGATGGCGTGCTGTACAACGTCGAAACCATCAAGGAACTGCTTGATGGTGAAATTGAAACCCTGCATTTCGATGAAGCCTGGCTGCCCCACGCTGCTTTCCACGAATTCTACGGCGACTATCACGCCATAGGCGAAGGGCGCCCGCGCTGCAAGGACTCGCTGATTTTCTCCACCCAATCCACGCACAAACTGCTGGCTGGCCTATCGCAAGCCTCGCAAATTTTGGTGCAAGACAGCCAAAACGGTGGTTTCGACCGTGACGTGTTCAACGAGTCCTACCTGATGCACTCCTCCACGTCACCGCAGTACGCGATTATCGCCTCCTGCGACGTGGCCGCTGCCATGATGGAACCTCCAGGAGGTACCGCGCTGGTCGAGGAGTCGCTGGTCGAAGCGCTCAACTTCCGCCGTTCGATGCGCAAAGTTGATGAAGAGTGGGGTGCGGATTGGTGGTTCAAGGTCTGGGGTCCCGATGAGTTGCCGAGCGAAGGCATGGGCGAGCGCGAAGACTGGATGATTAAAAACGGCGACCGCTGGCACGGCTTTGGCGATTTGGCGAGTGGTTTCAATATGCTTGATCCGATCAAGGCCACCGTCATCACACCCGGCCTGGACATGGATGGCGATTTTGCCGACTGGGGCATCCCGGCAGGCATCGTCAACAAATACCTCGCCGAGCATGGTGTCGTGGTGGAAAAAACCGGCCTTTACAGCTTTTTCATCATGTTCACCATTGGCATCACCAAGGGTCGCTGGAACACGCTGGTGACTGCCTTGCAGCAGTTCAAGGACGATTACGACCGTAACCAGCCACTTTGGCGCATTTTGCCGGAATTCATTGCCAAGCACCCTGTCTATGAGCGCATGGGACTGAAGGATTTGTGCGACAAACTGCATGGCTTGTACAAGCAATATGATGTGGCGCGCCTGACCACCGAAATGTATCTCTCCGACATGGTTCCGGCCATGCGCCCGGCAGATGCATGGGCGAAAATGGCGCATCGCCAGATCGAGCGCGTGCCGGTGGATGAGTTGGAAGGACGCATTACCGCCAGTCTGGTCACGCCCTATCCGCCCGGTATCCCCCTGCTCATTCCCGGAGAGCGCTTCAACAAAACCGTAGTCGATTACCTCAAGTTTGTGCGCGAATTCAACAAACAGCTCCCCGGCTTTGAAACCGATGTACATGGTCTCGTCGCGGAAAAAATCAACGGTGAAACCATCTATCACATTGACTGCGTGAAGGATTAAATCTCTCGCATTGCATGTCCAACACCTGGCCGTTAAGGTGTCGAGGTTACTAAACCAAATTAGGAGCGCTCACAGTGAGCAATTTCTGGGATTTCATGTGGCTATTGGTGACGAGTTTTTTCATGGTGATCTACCTCATCATCATGTTCCAGGTGGTTATCGACATCTTCCGCGACCACAAGCTCGGTGGGGTGGGCAAGGCTTTATGGATTGTCGCTCTAATCATCGCCCCGTTCTTTAGTGTGCTTGCCTACCTGATTGTGCGCGGTGCGGGCATGAGCGAACGCCAAATGTCAGTGATGCAGCACAATCGCGCTGAAGCCGAGTCCTATTTGCGCGGCATGGTGCAGGTCAAGTCCCCGGCAGAACAAATCGCCGATGCCAAAGCCTTGCTGGATGCGGGCACGATTAGCACCGAGGAGTTCAATGCGCTTAAAGCCAAAGCACTCAGCTAAAGCGATACTTACCTAGGCTCTAAACCGCTGAGTTCATCATGCCGCACCTTGATGCGGCATTTTTTTTTGCACAACTGGGTACTAGCGTGCCGCACTCCAGGCATAAGGCGCGGCATTGAGCAGGCCCACTTCCTTTTCAACCATCTGCACAAATAATTCCGTCGATGCCGGCCCCATAACCAAGCCGTTACGGAAATGCCCTGCGTGCAAAAACAAACCCTTAATCTCGGGATGAGCACCAAGATAGGGAATCCCCTGCGGACTGCCCGGACGCAGCCCCGCCCAGTGCGCTTCAATCGGCACACCAGCAAGCGCGGGACACAACCGCAGCGCAAAAGCATGCAGGGACTCACGCGCCACTTCGGTCGTGACCTTATCAAAGCCCACATGTTCGAGCGTACTCCCCACCAACACCCGGCCATCCTTGCGCGGAATCAGATAACGCCCTTCCGACATGACAATGCGCCGCAAACCGCTATGCGGCGCATTCAGTACCATCATCTGACCACGCACTGGCTCAATCGCAGGCGGGTGTTCGCCGACAACGCCCAAGGCTTGCAACGTCTGCGTGCTCCATGCACCTGCTGTCAGCACGACCGCATCCGCCGAAAGTGCCTGCCCATTCACGCGCACACCATGCACGCGTCCCGTTGAAATAGCCAAGCCCTGTACCTCGACCTGCTCCAGCAGGTGAACACCATGCACATCCAGAGCCGCCCGCAACGCACGCAGCAGGCGCGGATTGCGGATCTGCATCACATTTGGCATCCACCATGCGCTTTCACCCGCATGATGAATACCTGCCTGCACAGCAGACACCTCACCCGCCCCAATGCGCTGCACCACAGCGCCTCTCGCCGCCGCCCAAAGCACAGGATCAAGCGCCTGCACCGAGGCGCTATCCTGACCAGCCACATCATCCAGCATCAGCAAACCGCTGGACAACAACTCGGGATCAACTCCGGTCTCCTCTCGCAAGCTCTCGACCAAAGCGGGATAAAGCTGCTGCGAGCGTTGCGCCAAGGCATTTACCGCATCCGCATAATGCCAAGGGTAGAGCGGCGAAAGAATGCCACCACCTGCCCAGGAGGACTCTTGACCCACCTGCTGGCGATCCAGTAGCGTCACCGCATAGCCGCGCGCGCGCAGCGCCAAAGCGGTTAACATACCGATAGCACCCGCGCCCACGATCAGAAAATCACTCATGACTCTTACCGAACTCCGTTACATTCTTGCCGTCGCCCGCGAGCGCCATTTCAGCCGTGCCGCCGATGTCTGTCACGTCAGTCAGCCGACGCTAAGTGTCGCCGTGCGCAAGCTTGAAGACGAACTCGGCGTACAAATTTTTGAACGCGACCCCAAAAGCGCCATTCGCGTCACCCCTGCGGGTGAGCGCATTTTGGCGCACGCCCAGCGCGTACTGGAAGAAGCCGAACAACTCAAGCAAGCCGCTCGACACTGCAATAACCCTCTGCAAGGCACCTTGCGCGTGGGGCTAATTTACACCATCGGCCCCTACCTTCTGCCTTACATCATCCCGGCCCTGCACCAACGCGCGCCGCTCATGCCGCTTTTAATCGAAGAAGGCATGACCGCCGAGCTCGCCGCACGCCTGCAACTTGGCGAACTGGATGTTATCGTGATTTCCGAGCCTTTTAGCGCCGCAGGAGTCATCACGCAAGCGGTGTATGACGAAGCCTTTGTCGTCGCCATGCCACCAGAGCACCCGTGGAGCCGCGAAACCCTACTCTCGCCCGAACGTCTGGCTGAAGGTGAGTTACTTCTGCTCGGGCAAGGCCATTGCTTTCGCGACCAGGTGCTGCAAATGTGCCCCGACTGCAACCGCAGTGCCAACTTCAGCGGCCTGCAACGCACCCTTGAAGGCGGCTCGCTGGAAACCATCCGCCACATGGTGGCCTCCGGCCTTGGTGTTACCGTATTACCGTGCAGCTCGGTCGAGCAAAGCTTCGACCGTGGCCGCCTGATTTACCGTCACTTCAGCGAACCGGTACCCACGCGGCGGGTTATCCTCGCCTGGCGCAAAACCTTTCCTCGCGTGGATGCCATCGAAACCTTGCGTCAAACCATTTTGTCCATCCAGCACCCCTGCCTACACAGCCTGCCGGATGCAGAGATGCAAGGGCATTAAGAACCTGTTTACGATCTTGATCAACGGATGCCGTGCAAGCGGAAATCGACCGAAAAAGCGCAGCATAGATGACTATGTGAGCATTTTGAGGTCGATTTACGCGCCGCAATGCGCAGTTCAGCGAGGTCGTAAACAGGTTCTAAGCCTCAATCGGCATAACCTCCTCAGCCTGCAACCCCTTGCGCCCCTGCGCGATCACAAAGACCACGCGCTGCCCCTCAAACAAAGAGCGATGCCCTTCACCCAAGAGTGAACGGTAATGCACAAAAATCTCTGCCCCTGAATCGCGCAAAATAAAACCATAGCCCTTGCCGGCATCAAACCACTTCACCGTACCCATTTCCTGCAAACCGACTTCATCCGACGACTGCACCCCAAGCGAGGTGCGCGGGGTATGGTCGCGTTCAAAAACACCATCCAACGCGCCACTCGCCCAGCTCACCAACAGAGTGACTACCAAAAAAATCAGAAGTAGCAACAAATAAGCCGACCACTGCATGTGCTCGACGGATAGCACAGGAAAAACCGCCAACGGAGCCACCGCCGACAAGCCAATACTGACAATTAAAGAACGTACCAGGATTTTTTGTTTCATGATGTACCGCAACCAAGGTTAATGTTAAAAATAAAAAGCGCCGCGCTCGAAGCAACGAAATCAAATCGACGCGACCTGCGATTGTTGCACAATTGCCCACCGCAGGTGAACGTAATATGACGGCACCCACACAATGAGAACGCACATGAATCCATCGACTGACGAAAATCCGCTGTTCGAAACGCAAAACAGCACCTGGATCAGCGAAACCATCCCACACATGGGCGCGGCCTTCAGCCTAAAAACCACGCAAAAGCTGGATGAAATTCAAAGCCCGTTCCAGAAAATTGCCGTCTACGCCACCGAACACTGGGGCAATCTGATGGTCATCGACGATGCCTTCATGCTCACCAGCCTGGAAAATTTCGTCTACCACGAAATGCTCGCCCACCCGGCGCTGTTCACTCACCCCGACCCTAAACATGTCGTCATTATTGGCGGCGGCGACTGCGGCACCCTGAGCGAAGTTTTGAAGCATCCGGGCGTGGAAAAAGTCACCCAGATCGACATTGACGAGCAGGTCACGCGCATGGCGGAAAAATGGTTTCCTGAACTGTGTACGCGCAACGCCGACCCGCGCGCCGAGTTGCGCTTTGACGATGGCATCAAATTCATGCGCGAAGCTGCTGATGCATCCGCCGACATCATCATCGTGGACTCCACCGACCCCATCGGCCCTGGCGAAGGGCTGTTCGGTGCTGCTTTCATTGCCGACTGCTATCGCGTGCTGCGCACAGGCGGCATGATGGTCAGCCAAAGCGAATCGCCGTTTTACCACATGGACGTGCTGCAAAACGTACACCGCGCCATGCTTCAGGCGGGATTTAACGACCGCCGTGCCCTACTCTTCCCGCAACCGGTCTACCCCGGCGGTTCCATCACCTGCACCCTGGCGCGCAAGGACGCAACGCTGGACGCTTTCCGCGTTGATGACGCCGCCACCAAAAGCTTCCCGACGCGTTATTACAATGTCGGCATCCACCAGGGCGCACTGACCCCGCCGGAATTTGTACGCGAGGCGTTAGAGGTGATTTAACGCATCGTTGTAGGTGCGACAGATTCGCACAACGCCTTTTTTGGGCGACGCTGTGCGACAAGTCACACCTACAACAGATTATTTCGTACAATCAGCCGCTTGCGATTTCCTGCTTGAACCAAACCATGCTCTACCCTGAAAAATTCGATGTCATTGTCATCGGCGGCGGCCATGCCGGTACCGAAGCCGCGCTGGCGGCTGCGCGCACGGGGGCGAAAACCCTGCTATTGACCCACAACATCGAAACCGTGGGCGCGATGAGCTGCAACCCGGCGATTGGCGGCATTGGCAAGGGACATCTGGTCAAGGAAATCGACGCGCTGGATGGTGCCATGGCGCGTGCCGCTGACCGGGGCGGCATCCAGTTCCGCATTCTCAATGCCCGCAAAGGCCCGGCGGTACGCGCCACACGGGCGCAAGCCGACCGCAATCTTTACCGGCTGGCGATTCGTGACATGGTGGAGCACCAGCCCAATCTGCACGTTTTTCAGCAGGCTGCCGATGATTTGATCGTCGAAGGCGAGCGTGTGGCGGGCGTGGTGACCAACACCGGCATCCGCTTTGTCGCCTCCAGCGTGGTGCTGACGGCGGGCACTTTTCTGGGCGGCAAGATCCACGTCGGCATGGATAACTACGCTGGCGGACGCATGGGCGACCCACCCTCGATTGCATTGGCGCAGCGCTTGCGTGAGCTGCATCCGCGTGTGGATCGCCTGAAAACCGGCACCCCGGCACGCATCGACAGCCGTTCGCTGAATTTGGCGGTGATGGAAGAGCAAAGGGGCGACGAGCCTGCACCGGTGTTTTCCTTCCTTGGATCACGCGCCGAACACCCGCGCCAAGTGAGTTGCTACATTACGTACACCAACGAGCGCACCCACGAGATCATTCGCGGTGGACTGGATCGCTCGCCCATGTATGCGGGGGTGATCGAAGGCATCGGCCCGCGTTATTGCCCGTCGATCGAAGACAAGATCGTGCGCTTTGCTGACAAGGATCGGCATCAGGTGTTCGTCGAGCCGGAAAGTCTGACCTCGACTGAGGTCTACCCCAACGGCATCTCCACCTCGCTGCCGTTTGATGTGCAACTGGCCATGATTCGCTCGATTGCGGGCTTTGAAAACGCGCACATCACCCGCCCCGGCTATGCCATTGAGTACGATTATTTCGACCCGCGTGACCTTAGACCCACGCTGGAAACCCGCGTGCTGAGTGGTCTGTTTTTCGCCGGCCAAATCAATGGCACCACCGGTTACGAAGAAGCCGGGGCACAAGGACTGGTGGCCGGGGTGAATGCGGCGCGCGCCGCCAAGGGGCTGGAACTGTGGGCACCGCGCCGTGAAGAAAGCTACATCGGCGTGATGATCGACGATTTGATTACCCTGGGCACCAAGGAACCCTACCGCATGTTCACCAGCCGCGCGGAATACCGCCTGCTGTTGCGCGAAGACAATGCCGATCTGCGTCTGACCGAAATCGGGCGTGACCTGGGCTTGGTTGGCGAAACCCGCTGGCGCGCATTTAACGAAAAACGCGAAGCGATTGAGCGCGAACAGCAGCGATTACGCGAGATCATGGTAACACCTAACAGTCCTGCCGGATTGGCATTACTTGAGCGCGGTCTAGTGTTTGCGCGTGAATCACTCGCCATTGACCTGCTCAAGCGCCCAGAGTTGGATTATGCGCAAGTCGTCAACCTTCCGGGCTTAGCTTCGAGTCTCAAGCCAGAAAACATGGAATATGACATTGCCGAACAAGTGGCCGAACAGGTCGAAGTCCAGGCTAAATACGCAGGCTATCTGGATATTCAGCGCCAGGAAATCGAGCGCTCACGTCGCAATGAAGACACGCTACTGCCCGAGTCGCTGGATTTGGATGCGATTAGCGGCCTATCGAATGAAATCAAGCAAAAACTCAAACTGCATCGCCCCTCCACACTGGGACAGGCCTCGCGCATTCCCGGCGTGACTCCGGCTGCGATTTCGCTATTACTGGTCTCGCTAAAAAAACAAGCTCGCCTGAGGGCTGCTTCATGAGTCTGTCTTTCCCGCGTGCCGCCTGCCTCGATCGTCTACGCGCCGGCCTGGATGAAATTGAGCTGCCGCTGGATGAGGCCACCCAGGCTCGCCTGCTCGACTACCTGACTCTGATGGACAAATGGAATCAGGCCTACAACCTGACCGCCATCCGCAAGCCACTGGAGATGGTGGACAAACACCTGCTCGACTCACTTAGCCTGCTATCGCATGTGCAAGACGCGCCACTGCTTGATGTGGGCGCAGGTGCGGGTCTGCCGGGTCTGGTCATCGCCATCGTACGCCCCGGTGTCGATGTCACCCTCGTCGATGCCGTGGACAAAAAAGTGCAATTCATGCAGCACGTCATCCGCACCCTGCAACTGCCCAACGCCCGCGCCATCCATAGCCGCATCGAGGATATGCACGGCCACTACCCGCAAATCACCAGCCGTGCCTTTGCCAGTCTTGCCGATTTTGTGAACCTGACACGCCCGCTGCTTGGCGCGGGCGGCGTGTGGCTGGCGATGAAAGGGCAGATTCCGCAGGATGAGCTGCACACACTGCCCGCATGGGTTAAAGTCACCGCCACACCTGAGCTGCGCGTCCCCGCCGCGCTCGGCGAACGCCACCTCATTTTGTTGACTGACCAGGACACGCCATGACCCGCATTTTTGCCATTGCCAACCAAAAAGGCGGTGTAGGAAAAACCACCACTGCTGTCAATCTGGCGGCGGGACTGGCGCTCGGTGACAAGCGGGTGCTGCTGATCGACCTTGATCCACAAGGCAATTCCACCACGGCCTGCGGCTTGGACAAACACGCCATTCACCCCACAACCAATGAACTTTTGTTGGGCGAACAAGACATCAGCGCGTGTATTCACGCCAGCCAATGCGGCGACTACGACGTGATCCCCGCCAATGGCGAACTTACCACCGCCGAAGTGCGACTGGTGAGCAAGATCGGGCGTGAAATGGTGCTGAGACTTGCGCTGCAAAACATTGCCGAGCGCTACGACATCGTATTGATGGATTGCCCGCCAGCGCTCAATATTCTCACGGTCAATGCACTCGTCGCCGCGCAGGATGTCATCGTGCCTATGCAGTGCGAATACTTTGCGCTTGAAGGGCTTTCGGCGCTGATGGGTACGATTGAACAGGTGCGCGCCGCCGTGAATCCCGGCCTGCATATTTTTGGCGTGCTGCGCACCATGTTTGATGGACGCAACCGTCTGAGCCAGGAAGTTTCCCAACAGCTTGAAGCGCACTTTGGTGCGACGCTGTTTGAAACCATTATTCCGCGCAATGTGCGCCTCGCCGAAGCGCCCAGCCACGGGCTTTCGGTCATCGCCTACGACCCGAGCTCCAGCGGGGCGCAGGCCTATGTGCAACTCGCACAGGAAATGATGCAACGCATGATGGAAACGACCGCATGAGCGCCGCCAAACGTGGCCTGGGGCGTGGTCTTGGCGCACTACTGTCCTCCGCCGAAGCCCCGCGTGAGGGCGAAATTTTATCATTGGCGATTAGCCGCATTCGCCCAAACCCATGGCAACCACGCCAGGTGTTCGATGTCGAGATGCTCGAACAACTCGCCCAATCCATCCGTAGTCAAGGCTTGCTGCAACCGGTGGTTGTGCGCCCGGCGGGGGACGACTACGAACTGATCGCGGGCGAGCGTCGCTGGCGCGCCTGTGGTTTGGCTGAACTCACCCACCTTCCTGCCGTGGTGCGCCATGTCGATGACCGCACCACGGCAGCGCTTGCGCTGGTGGAAAACCTGCAACGCGAAGACTTGAATGCACTGGAAAAGGCACTCGGCATCAAGCGCCTGATTGATGACTTCGGCCTGACGCATCAACAAGCTGGTGACGCGCTAGGGCATTCACGCGCTCATGTGAGCAATCTATTGCGATTGCTCGACTTGACTCCAGCCGTGCAGGGGCTGGTGGAAAGCGGCCAGCTGGATATGGGTCATGCGCGCGCACTTCTGCCACTGAGCAAATCCCAGCAGGAGGAGTTAGCCGAAAAAATCGCCGCACGTCCAATGTCGGTGCGTGAGGTTGAAGCAGCGGTCAATCGCCTGTTGCTCACCAAGGATGATGCGCCAGCCAACCAACCTACACCTGATGCGAATATCAGCGCGCTCGAACGCCGATTGAGCGAACACTTGGGGACTCCCGTCGAAATCCGCCACGGCCAGCGCGGCAAGGGACACATTGTTTTGCGCTATGGCTCTTTGGATGATCTCGATGCCCTGCTCTCGCGCCTAAATGTCGCCCCCCACGACGCAGATTAGCCGGCTGCTGAAATGGGTATTTCAGCAGCCGGCTAATGCGGGACATGGATGTCCCGCTTGCAAATCAATCACATAAGTGATTGATTCGCGAATGACGAGTCCGGGCGTGTACCGGACTCGTCATTGCTGAAAAACTCATGGATGAGGTTTTTCAGCATCCTGTCAGGGCGGATTGTGGCCTGATTACGACGCGCGCGCGCAAAACACCTAGGCAAAACGGGCAAACCTCTCCTACACTCACTGGCAATTCAGAAGCCCCTTTCTCCAATCAAGGGCAAGGGCATGATCACGGCACGAGGACATCGCATGGCGCAGGCGAAAAAACTGGATAAAGAACGCATCGGTGACAACAAAGTCACTTGGTCTTGGGAAGGCAAAGGCAAAAAGGGTGAAGTTATTCGCGGTGAAGTACTCGCCGTAAGCGAAATTCAGGCGCGCGCCTCATTGCGCCAGCAAGGCGTGATGGTGCTCAAAATCAAGAAAAAGCCCAAGGCCTTGTTCAGTAGCGGCAAACCGGTCGAACCTGGCGATATTGCCGGTTTTGCGCGTCAGTTAGCCGTGATGATGCAAGCGGGTATGCCCTTGCTGCAAGGTTTGGAAATCATTGCGCAAAGCTCTGAAAAGCCCTCCATGACCAAGCTGGTTACGGCGATTAAGGATGATGTTTCCGGGGGCATTTCACTCGGCAACGCACTCAAAAATCAACCGCTTTATTTCGATAATCTGTTTGTCAGTCTCGTTATTGCGGGTGAAAACGCCGGTGCGCTCGAAGCCATTCTTGAGCGTATTGCTGTTTACAAGGAAAAGTCTGAAAGCCTGAAAAAGAAAATCAAGAAAGCACTCACCTACCCGATTGCTGTTATGATCGTTGCATTTATCGTGACTGCAATCCTGCTGATCTTCGTGGTACCCGTTTTCGCCGATGTTTTTGGTAGCTTTGGTGCTGAACTTCCGGCCTTTACCTTATGGGTCCTCCATCTGTCCGAGGCATTCCAAGAATATTGGTGGTTGATTTTCGGTGGAATTGGGGTTGCGGTATTCACCTTTTCCTACTTCAAAAAACGCTCCAAAGCCTTCCAAATTGCATTGGACAAACTCATTCTGCATATTCCGCTGGTCGGCCCACTGACGCACAAAGCTGCTGTAGCACGCTTTGCCCGCACATTATCCACCATGTTCGCAGCTGGAGTACCATTAGTTGAAGCAATGGGCTCAGTGGCGGGCGCAACTGGCAACTATGTGTATGAAACCGCCGTATTAGAGATGCGCGACATGACCGAACAGGGTCAAGCCATGCGCATTTCCATGCAGCAATCCGGACTGTTCCCGATGATGGTGATTCAGATGATCGGCATTGGTGAGGAAACGGGTGAAATCGACAAGATGCTTAGCAAGGTCGCCGATATTTATGAGGAAGAAGTGGACAATATGGTTGATGCGCTGTCCAGCCTGATGGAGCCGATGATTATGGCCTTCCTGGGGGTGGTGGTTGGTGGCCTCGTCATCGCCATGTACCTGCCAATCTTCAAGCTCGGTGCGGTGGTTTAACTCCGGATGGAAGACTCATCATTCCTAAGCGTGTTCGCTACTAATCCTGCATGGCTTTACGCCACTATCGTACTCTTTGGACTGCTGATCGGCAGCTTTCTGAATGTGGTGATTTTACGCCTTCCAAAGATGATGGAAACGCGCTGGCATCATGAATGCCGCGAGCTGCTTAGCCACCAGAAAGATGAAGATACCGAAGATGCGGGAAAAAGTGCCACAGGTTTCAATATTGCCTACCCCGCCTCACACTGCCCAAGCTGTGGGCATGAGTTGTGCTGGTGGGAAAACCTTCCATTACTAAGTTATGTCCTGCTACGCGGGCGCTGCTCATCATGCAAAACAGTTATTTCTCCGCAATACCCTTTAGTTGAAGCAGCGGCTGCCGGACTAGCAATCTTGGCGGCGATTTATCTTCCCTTCGGGTGGCCACTTCTGTTCGCATTGGTGCTCGTCTGGGCCTTGCTCACGCTCACCGTCATTGACCTCAACACCATGCTTCTCCCCGATCAGATTACCTTGCCCTTGCTGTGGATGGGGCTGCTGGTCAATGTAGGCGGCACCTTCACCAGCCTGCCCGATGCGGTCATTGGTGCGGCAGCGGGCTACATGACACTCTGGTTGGTGTATCAGGGCTTCAGGCTGCTCACCGGCAAGGAAGGCATGGGTTTTGGCGACTTCAAATTGCTGGCAGCCCTCGGTGCGTGGATGGGCTGGCAGGCACTGCCCGCTATCATTCTCATGTCCAGCCTGGTCGGGGCTATTGTCGGCATCAGTCTCATGATCATGCGGAAAAAGGATGCCAGTATGGCGATTCCCTTCGGTCCCTACCTCGCTGCTGCAGGCGTGATTTGGTTCTTCTTTGGCAACCAGATCAGCGTCGCCTATCTAGGCGACATTTTCCCCTAATCGCGCCACCCCCATGCTAACCATCGGCCTCACCGGCGGAATTGCCAGCGGCAAGTCAACGGTCTGCAAATACTTTGCCGAACTGGGCGTGCCGATCGTTGACACTGACGTGATTAGCCGCGAACTGGTGAAGCCTGGACAGCCTGCGCTGGCCGAAATCGTCACTCATTTCGGTCATCAGGCGTTGCGTGAGGACGGCCAGCTCAACCGCCCTTGGCTGCGTCAGCGTATATTCTCGTCCGATCAGGAGCGAAATGCGCTGAACGCCATACTGCACCCACGCATTCGAACCGAAGCGCGCGCACAGCTCGAAGCCTTGAATAGCACGTCCGCGCCTTACGCACTGCTGGTGGTGCCGCTTTTGCTCGAAAGCGGGGAATACGCACCACTGATTGACCGGGTGCTGATTGTGGATCTGGATGCAGATAGCCAACTTGAACGCCTGATGCAACGCGACGGCATTGATCTGGCGCAGGCACAAGCCATTCTCCGCGCCCAAGTCTCACGAGCCCAGCGTCTTGCCCATGCCGACGACATCATCGACAACTCAGGTTCCAACGAAAAGCTGCGTGCTGCCGTCACGCGCCTGCATCAGGACTATGCGCAACGCGCCGATCAGCTGCGGACTGGCAGCCTGTCGGACTTGAGACGATCTGGCTGCTAGGCCGCTGCCTCCACCCTGAGTCGAGCACGCAGGCGACGCAAGGCCTCTGCATCAGTCGCTTCAGGGAACAACGTCACCCCGATGCGCCGTCCATCGTCAAGACGAAAGGCGAGGTGAACCCAGCAAGGCCAGGTGCGACTGGCTGAGAGATTGAAGTGAGCATCCTGCCAGTCACCGCTGAGTAGTTGCAGCTGCCAGCGCCCATCCACACCCCATTGCACCGCACGTACGGCAGGCTTGCGCGTCCAGACCTGTACAGCGGAAACACACAGCACAAGGCTTAAAACAGCCTGCGCCACCCAAGGCAATGCCGCAAGCCAAAGGGCAGCCAACAACAACCCGTGCGCCAGCAGCAAACTCAGGCGCAACGCAGGCGAGTCATGTAGCAATAGCAGCACGAGTGCCCCATCACCTCGACCTCGTGCAGATACATGTCGACCCACCACCCCTCCCACACATCACACCGCCAGACACACCCGCCAAAAACTACCGCCAGCTCAGCTGCTAGCAAGGATGAGCATGGTATAACGACGCTCGAAAATTATGTCCCTGACTTGTTATAGTAGGCTTGGAACGTTTTTTGCGTGATATGCATTCTATCTCCCCTTCAAGGTCGAACATGCCCCATACCCAGCAACCGCGCGACAAAGACATTGCTGCGTTTCTGCAGCTCTCCAATCAATGCGAAAACGCCGGACTGGAACACCTGCTGGCGGCCAGCCAATTGGTTGGGCGTATCCGCCCGCTCATTCACGCACTGCAACGCGAACGTGGCGTTTCCAATCTATTCCTTAATTCGCATGGCGAATGTTACGCCGAACGCATGCAAACCTACCGCCTGGAAGTCGGGAGCACTGAAGCCTTTCTGCGCCAGGAATTGACGGACTGGCGAAATCGTCCACGCTACCACCTTGCCGGGAGCCGCCTGTACGCCAACATCGCACTGGCCCTGCACGGCCTAAGCGAACTGCCCGAGCTGCGTGTGAAAATCGACGATTTCAGGTGTGCCGCGCCCGAAGCCATGCAAGCCTTCAGCGAATTGATCCGCCGCCTGCTTGGCGTGGTCTTCGAAGCTGCCGACATGGCGGCCGACCCGGCCATTTCGCGCGCCCTGGTTGCCCTGCTCAATTTCATGCAAGGCAAGGAGCTGGCTGGACAAGAGCGCGCAATTGGCGTGGCGGGCTTCAGCCAGGGTTGGCAGGGGGAAAGCGAACGCGAAGCGCTGATGAATCGCATTGATGCCCAGGAGCGCTGCTTTCAAATTTTCACCGAATTCGCCGATGACGCAAGCCTTGCACGCTGGCAACAGCTGACTGCCTCACCACTGACCGCCGAGGTTGAGCGCCTGCGTCGTATCGCCTGCACCCAGCGCCCCAGCCTGCCCAACGGTCGCGAATTGGCACAACTCTGGTTCGAACAAACGACCCGCCGCATCGATGCCATGAAAGACATCGAAGATGCGCTGGAAGTCGGCCTGCACGACTTGTGCAGCACTCGCCTCACCCAGAGCCAGGCCGCCCAGGATGAGCCGGCCGAGCTGGAGCGCTCCACCGAAGACACCCTGCCGCTCGGTGTGGTACTTGGACGCCCCGTCGATGCCGTTGACCCCGAACTTCTTCTGGACGTCGAGCGTCGCCACATTGAGGGACGCGCCCCGATGGGACGCTCATTGATTGAGCTGGTGCAAACCCAGTCCCGTCGCCTGCAAACCATGCAGGATGAACTGAAGGCCGCGCATGAGGCCCTGGACGAGCGCAAGCTGATCGAACAGGCCAAGGCATTGCTCATCAAGCATCGCGGCATGAATGAAGACGAAGCGCACCGGCTGCTGCGCAAGACGGCGATGGATCAGGGCAAGCGCCTGATTGAAGTCGCCCGCGCCGCAATTGCCATGGCGGAGATGCTGGGATCCAGATTTTAGAGCCTGCCTGGAGGTGAGCGCCGCCTCAACACAGTGCGATCCAACGCACGATTTCAGGGCAATGGAACAACCTTAACAATCTGCACACCATGCGGAATGCGCATCCTAAGACATGGCACACCTCTTGCTTTGAAATAATCAGCGACCAACGTCGGCCGCAATACCCCACGAGCAAAGGCGCTCATACCATCAGGTTTATCCTGGATGGTATGAGCGCTTTTTTTTGCCCTGGAACGTTCGCCACCCACGAGAGAAAAAGATCATGAAAACCACATCCAAGCCAACCCCGTTGACCCGCCGCGACTTTCTCAAGCACAGTCTGGCCGCTGCAAGCGGTGCCGCGCTGTATGCTGCCCTGCCCACAGGCATCCGTACCGGTGCCTGGGCGGCTGGCTCCGATGCACCCGAAAAAACCGAACTCAAGGTCGGCTTCATTCCACTGACCGACTGCGCCAGCGTAGTCATGGCTTCAGTCAAGGAGTTCGACAAGAAATATGGCATCAAGATTATCCCGTCCAAGGAAGCCTCATGGGCTGCGGTGCGCGACAAGCTGGTCAACGGCGAACTGGATGCCGCGCATGTGCTCTACGGCCTGGTATACGGCGTGCAATTGGGCATAGGCGGCACCAAGAAAGACATGTCGGTATTGATGACCATCAACAACAACGGTCAGGCCATTTCACTTTCCAACCAGTTGCGCGACAAGGGCGTGACCGACGGTGCCGGGCTCTCCAAGCTGGTCAAGGCCGAGCCGCGCGAATACACCTTCGCGCAAACTTTCCCCACCGGCACCCACGCCATGTGGCTGTACTATTGGCTGGCCAATTACGGCATCGACCCGTTCAAGGATGTGAAGAACATCACCGTGCCGCCTCCCCAAATGGTCGCCAACATGCGCATCGGCAACATGGACGGCTTCTGTGTGGGCGAGCCGTGGAACGCGCGCGCCATCATGGACAAGATCGGCTTCACCGCCGAAACCACCCAGGGCATCTGGAAGGATCACCCGGAGAAGGTGCTCGGTTGCACTGCCGATTTCGTCAAGCAGAACCCGAACGCAGCGCGCGCCCTGACCATGGCCGTGCTGGAAGCCTCGCGCTACATCGACGTGATGGACAACCGTCCCGAGGTTGCCCGCGTGATTGCCGACAAGTCTTTCGTCAACACCGCCGTGGATGTCATCGAAGGCCGCATGATGGGCAAATACGACAACGGCCTGGGCAAGACCTGGCAGGATCCGAACTACATGAAGTTCTACAACGACGGCGCGGCGAGCTTCCCCTACCTGTCGGACGGCATGTGGTTCAGCACTCAACACAAGCGCTGGGGTCTGCTCAAGGAGCACCCGGACTATCTGGCCGTAGCCAAGCAGATCAACCAGATCGACCTGTACAAGGAAGCCGCCACTCAGCTCAAGATGAATATCCCGTCCAGCCCCATGCGCAGTTCAACCCTGTTTGATGGCAAGGTCTGGGACGGCAGCGACCCGAAGGCCTATGCGGATAGCTTCACGATCAAGGCTTGATGCTCTTTACCCCGCCCTCCTTTGCTGAGGGCGTTGTAGGTGCGAATTCATTCGCACTCATACCCATGTGCGACAAGTCGCACCTACATCAATCCCCAAGGATTCACCACCATGAGCACGCTCAACCCTACTGCGGAGCGCTTCAAGGCGATTGCCCTAGGCACCGTGCCTCCCGCCATTGGTCTTGGCCTCTTCATTTTAGTGTGGGCACTGGTCTCGGCCAGCACACCCACGATCCCCACGCCGGGCGCAACGTTCGTATCGGCGGTCGAGTTGTTTTCCGACCCGTTCTACAACAAGGGGCCGAACGACATGGGCATCGGCTGGAACATTCTGGCCTCACTTGAACGTGTCGCCATCGGTTTTGGCCTGGCGGCGCTGATCGGCATTCCGCTCGGCTTCATCATTGGCCGCTTCCGCTTCTTCAACGACATGCTCGCGCCCATTATCAGCCTGCTGCGCCCGGTGTCACCGCTGGCCTGGTTGCCGATCGGCCTGCTGGTGCTGCAAAAAGCTGAACCTGCGGCGATCTGGGTGATTTTCATCTCCAGCATCTGGCCGATGATTATCAACACCGCGGTCGGCGTGACCCGCGTGCCACAGGACTACATGAATGTCGCCCGCGTGCTCAACCTGTCCGAATGGAAGATCGTCACCCGCATCCTGCTGCCCGCAACCCTGCCCTATGTCATGACTGGCGTGCGTCTTGCCATCGGCGTGGCCTGGCTGGTGATTGTCGCTGCAGAAATGCTCACCGGCGGCATTGGCATCGGCTTTTGGATCTGGGACGAATGGAACAACCTGGACGTCGCTCACATCATCATCGCCATCTTTGTGGTCGGCATTATCGGCCTGCTGCTGGAAGTGCTCCTCACCCAGCTCGCCAAGCGCTTCGATTACGACGCACGCTAACTCTGAGACCCACACCCATGAACGCCTACATTCAACTCGACAACGTCGGTATGCAATTCAACACCAAGCGCGGGCCATTTATTGCCTTGCGTGAAGTGGATCTGCACATACAGAAAGGCGAATTTGTCAGCATCATCGGTCACTCGGGCTGCGGCAAATCCACCGTGCTTAACCTTGTCGCCGGTCTGCTGGATGCCACCTCGGGCACCCTGCTCTGCGCAGGACGCGAGATCAGGGGCCCCGGCCCCGACCGTGCCGTGGTGTTCCAGAACCACTCGCTTTTGCCCTGGCTCACCTGCACCGGCAACGTATTGCTGGCGGTCGAACAGGTGTTCGGCGACAAGGAAAGCAAGGCGCAAATGCTCGAACGCGCCCACGCCGCTCTGGAACTCGTTCATCTGACCCATGCCAACGACAAATTTCCGCACGAAATTTCCGGCGGCATGAAACAGCGCGTCGGTATCGCCCGTGCGCTGGCCATGGAGCCAAAAGCCTTGCTGATGGACGAACCGTTCGGCGCGCTGGATGCACTGACCCGCGCCCACTTGCAGGACGAGCTGATGAGCATCTGCGCCGCCACGCAAAGCACGGTCATCATGGTCACGCACGATGTGGACGAAGCCGTACTGCTCTCCGACCGCATCGTGATGATGACCAACGGCCCCTCCGCCACCGTGGGCGAGATTCTGCACGTCGAGCTGCCGCGTCCCCGCGAGCGCCTTCAGCTTGCCGATGATGCCGCCTACAACCACTACCGTCATGAGGTGCTCACGTTCCTCTACGAAAAGCACCACAAGACGGCGGCGTAGGAATTCGCCATGAAAAAGCGGCAACTGGTGGTGATTGGCAATGGAATGGCGGGAATGCGCACGGTAGAAAACCTGCTGCGCCTGGCTCCCGATACCTACGCCATTACCGTGATCGGCAGCGAACCACGCGGCAACTACAACCGCATCATGCTCTCGCCGGTGCTGGCGGGTGAAAAGGATTTTGCCGACACCCTGCTGCATGATGTGGACTGGTACACCGATAACGGCATCACCTTGCACGCCGGAGTGACAATCGAGCGTATCGAGCGTGAAGCCAGGCAGGTTCACACCGACAACGGCTTGGTCGTGGCGTATGACCAATTAATACTGGCCACCGGTTCCGCGCCATTCATGCCCGCCCTGCCCGGTATCGAGCTGCCGGGCGTGCTCGGCTTCCGCGATCTGGACGATGTGGAAACCATGCTTGATGCGGCGCGCAACCATCGTCATGCCGTGGTGATCGGCGGCGGCATCCTCGGTCTGGAAGCCGCCGATGCGCTGAATCGGCGCGGCATGGATGTGACCGTGGTGCATCGCAACGGCTGGATCATGGACAAGCAGCTTGATGAAGCTGCCGGGACGATGCTGCAAACGGCGCTGGAAGCGCGTGGCATCCGCTTTGCAATGCAAGCTCGCACCGCTTCGATGGAAGGTCATGACCGCGTGAGCGGCGTGCGACTGGAATCCGCTGTGCTGATCCCCGCCGACCTAGTCGTGGTCACCGCCGGAGTGCGCCCGCGCATCGAACTTGCCCGCGATTGCGGCCTGAGTTGCCGTCAGGGCGTGATGGTGAACGACGCATTGACCACCTCCGACCCGGCCATCTTCGCCGTAGGCGAGTGCATTGAACATCGTGGCGAGACCTTCGGCCTGGTCGCCCCGCTATGGGAGCAGGCCGAGGTGCTGGCAAGCGTTTTAGCGGGTGATGCGGATGCCTTCTACCAAGGCTCGCCGCCGCAGACCACGCGCCTCAAGGTCACCGGCATCGAGGTCTTTTCCGCCGGGGATTTCCACGGCGGCGAAGGCAGCGAGGTGCTGACCCTGCACAACCCTATCGACGGACACTACCGCCGCCTCGTCCTGCGTGATGGCCGCCTGAGCGGCGCGGTGCTTTACGGCGACGCAGGCGACGGAGGCTGGTATTTCGATCTGATGCAAAGCGGGACGGATCTTTCCGCCGTCCGCTCCACCCTGATTTTTGGCGAGGCGCTATGCCGCCTCGACGAACCCACACCATCCGCCGCAACGACGGCGAGGAGCCCTACCATGAACACTCACCTACCCACCTTGCTGGTCGTCGGCCACGGCATGGTTGGCCACAGCTTTGTCGAAAGATTGGTCGATCACGGCCTGCACCAAAGCCACCGCGTGATCGTGTTTGGCGAAGAGCGCCGCGCCGCCTACGACCGTGTACATCTGACCGAATACTTCGGCGGCAAAACGGCCGACGAATTAACGATGGTCAGCGACGGCTTTTTTGACGAACACGGTATCGAGCTGCGCCTGCATTCCCCGATCACCGCCATTGACCGTGTGCGCCAATGCGTCACCGATGCGCATGGCCACGAAACGCCTTACGACCTGCTCGTGCTGGCCACCGGCTCCTATCCTTTCGTGCCACCGATGGAAGGCAGCCAGCGAGATGCCTGTCTGGTGTATCGCACCATCGAAGATTTGGAAGCCATTACCCACTGGGCGGGGCAATCCAAAATCGGCGCAGTGGTCGGCGGTGGTCTGCTCGGTCTGGAAGCGGCCAATGCGATCAAGCAACTCGGTCTGGACACGCATGTGATCCAATTCGGCTCACGCCTGATGTCGGCGCAACTCGACGATGGCGGCGCGGCGATGCTCAAGCGCAAAATCGAAGAACTCGACATTCGCGTGCATACCAACAAGGACACCCGGCGTATCGAAGCGGGCGAAAACCAGCGCCACCGCATGGTGTTTGCCGACGGCGAGACCCTGGAAACCGACCTGATCGTGTTCTCCGCCGGCATCCGCCCGCGGGATCAACTGGCGCGCGAGTGCGGGCTGAATGTCGGGCCGCGCGGTGGCATCATGATCGACAACCATTGCCGCACCTCCGACCCGGCCATTTTTGCCATCGGCGAATGCGTATTGTGGAACGGGCAACAGTTCGGCCTGGTCGCCCCCGGCTACCAAATGGCGCGGGTTCTGGCGGATGTTTTGACTGGCAAGGCGAATGCGTTCACCGGCGCGGACATGAGCACCAAGCTCAAGCTGCTCGGCGTGGATGTGGCCTCGATTGGCGATGCGCACGGCGCAACACCGGGCAGCGTGGCCTACACCTATGTTGATGGCGCGAATGCGATCTACAAGAAAATCGTGGTCTGTCCGGAAACCCAAACCCTGCTCGGCGCGGTGCTGGTGGGCGATGCCAGTGAATACGGCACGCTGCTGCAAATGGAGCTGAACGGCATCAAACTGCCTGAACATCCCGACAGCCTGATCCTGCCCGCGCGTGACGGTGCCGCGCCGAAAGGCCTAGGTGTGTCCGCCCTGCCAGCCACGGCGCAAATCTGCTCCTGCCACAATGTCAGCAAGGGCGACATCACGCTTGCCGTGGAAGGCGGCTGCACCACGGTGGCCGAACTCAAGGCCTGCACCAAGGCCGCCACCGGCTGCGGCGGCTGCGCCGCACTGGTCAAGCAGGTGCTGGATTTTGAGCTGGAGCAGCGCGGTGTCGAGGTGAAGAAGGACATCTGCGAACACTTCGCCCACTCGCGCCAGGAGCTGTATCACCTGGTGCGCGTTGGCGGCATCAAGACCTTTGACGAGCTGCTGGCTCGCCACGGCCAAGGCCACGGTTGCGACATCTGCAAACCGGCGGTCGGCTCCATTCTGGCCTCGGTGTGGAATGACTACGTGCTCAAGGATGAGCACTTCGGCCTGCAAGACACCAACGACCGCTACCTGGCCAATATGCAGAAGGACGGCACCTACTCGGTGGTGCCGCGCGTGCCGGGCGGCGAAATCACCCCGGACAAGCTGATCGCCATCGGTCAGGTGGCGAAAAAGTACGGCCTGTACACCAAGATTACCGGCGGTGTGCGCGTTGACATGTTCGGCGCGCGCCTGGAGCAACTTCCGCTGATCTGGAAAGAGCTGATTGACGCCGGTTTCGAGACCGGCCAGGCCTACGGCAAATCCCTGCGCACGGTGAAAACCTGCGTCGGCTCCACCTGGTGCCGCTATGGCGTACAGGATTCCACCAGCCTTGGCATCGAGCTTGAACATCGTTACAAAGGTCTGCGTGCTCCCCACAAGATCAAGTTCGGCGTCTCCGGCTGCACCCGTGAATGCGCCGAAGCGCAGGGCAAGGACGTGGGCATTATCGCCACCGACAAGGGCTGGAACCTGTACGTTTGCGGCAATGGCGGCATGAAACCGCGCCACGCCGATCTGTTCGCCTCCGATCTCGACAAGGACACCCTGGTCAAATACATCGACCGCTACCTGATGTTCTACATCAAGACCGCCGACCGCCTGCAACGTACCAGCGTATGGATGGACAATCTCGAAGGCGGACTGGATTATCTGCGCGAGGTGGTTATTCACGACTCACTCGGCCTGGGCGAGGAGCTGGAAGCGCAGATGCAGCATGTGGCCGACACCTACCAATGCGAGTGGAAAACCACGGTTGAGAACCCCGAGCGGGTCAAACTGTTCCGCGCCTTCGTGAATAGCGATACGCCGGATGAAAACGTGATCTTCGTCGAAGAGCGCGGCCAGATTCGCCCGGCTACGACGGAGGAAAAGGAAATCCACGCGGCGGTGGCTTGAAATTAGCCACAGAGAGCACAGAGGGCTCAGAGATGAAATCCGTCATTGTGGTGCACTGGATTCAGAGGCTCACCCGGAATGACGATTTATGGAAATGCACATTCCAAACTCTGTGTACTCTGTGAACTCTGTGGCAAAAAGAGATAAATTCATGCATATCACCGTCCTGCAACACATGCCCCACGAAGGCCCTGGCAGCATTGCCGACTGGGCGAGCGAACGCGGCCACACGCAGCGCATTGTCCATCTCTATCAGGAGGACACTGCGCCGCAGGTCGATGAATTCGACCTGCTGGTCGTACTCGGCGGCGATATGAGCGTGCACGACCAGGCCGACCACCCCTGGCTTGCACCCGAGCGCGACCTGATCAACGCGTCGCTTGATGCAGGCAAGCCGGTCGTCGGCATTTGCCTCGGTGCGCAGCAAATCGCGCTCGCACTGGGCGCGGCAGTCTATCCCAACGACCAGCGTGAAGTCGGCTTCTGGCCGATCCGCAAAACCGCTGAGGTTTTACCGCTGCCCGACACGCTGGACGTGCTGCACTGGCATGGCGACACCTTCGACCTGCCTGCCGATGCGCGTCTGTTCGCCAGCAGCGAGGGCTGCCGCAACCAGATGTTCCTTGCCGCCAACGGCCTAGCGCTCGGCCTGCAATGCCATATCGAAACCACAGCCGAGATGGTGGACGACTTCTGCCGCGAGGACGCAGCCTATCTCATCCCGCCCGCCGGACAAGGCCGCTGGATGCAGGACGCCGAACGGATGCGCGCTGAAACTGCCGCTTACCCTGCCATGCGCGATGCGCTTTTTACCCTGCTGGATTCATTCAACCAACACGCGAGAACATCATGACCACCGCCTCACAACACTGGATCGACCTCTGCGCTCTTGCCGACCTGCCGCCCAATGCCGGCCTCGCCGCCCGTGTGGGCGACACTCAAATCGCCCTGTTCCACCTGCCCGACAGTGACGAGAAAGTCTTCGCTCTCGCCAACTTCGACCCCAAAGGCCATGCCAACGTGCTGGCGCGCGGCATTCTGGGCGACATCAAGGGCGAGCGCGTGGTCGCCTCACCGCTCTACAAGCAGCACTACCGCCTGCGCGATGGTCACTGCCTGGAAGACGAGAGCCTCAGCGTGCCCGCATGGGCGGTGCGCATCGAAGCCGGACGGGTGCTGGTGGCGGCCTGACGCGCCACTTCAAACTCATCTCGACGCTATCAGGCTGCTGACACAGTATTTCAGCGACCCGTTCTTGCATGTCTCGCCACAGCCCCCTACCATGCGTTACATGTTACACGTCCTGCTTCGAGGTTTCGCCATGCGCACCCATGCCGCCGCCCGCGTACAAAAACACCGCGCCGCCCTGCGCGCTTCCGGCCTGCGCCCTGTTCAAATATGGGTACCGGATACGCGTGCCCCCGGCTTTGCGGAAGAGTGTCGTCGTCAATCATTGCTGATTAGAGACGACCCACAAGAACAGGAAGTACTGGAGTGGATTGAGCGCGCCGCCGATATTGAAGGCTGGAAATGAAACGCGGCGACCTCGTCACCGTGTCTTTGCCTGGAGACTATGGTAAGCCGCGCCCAGCGCTCATCATCCAAGCTAACCTGTTTTTGGATCATCCCTCCGTGGTTGTTTTGCCCATTACCGGAGAAGTGCGGGATGCGCCACTTTTTAGGATCACTGTCCATCCTACTGATGGCAACAGGCTGCACAAATTGTCGCAAGTCATGCTGGACAAACCCTACACAGTGACACGAGCCAAAGTGGGAGAACCTTTTGGATGCCTTGATGAGCGCACCCTCCTTGAAGTGAGTCGCGCCCTCGCCATATTTCTTGGCATTGCCTGACGGTTACTTTCCGGCCCAAGCCACGCTCAGCTTATGCGCCACCACGCCACCCGCCGTAATTGAAGCCAGCGCCACAAACGACCCCAGCGCCAAACTCGCCAGCCCGCTGAAGCCCTGACCGACAGTACAGCCCATGGCCAGCACACTGCCCACGCCGGCCAATACAGCGCCGCTCATAGTGATAAACCACTCACGCAGATTACCGAACGGAATCAGCTTGAACTCGCGCCGCGCCATGGCACTGACCCACGCGCCGAGCAACACCCCGACCACCGCCACCACGCCAAACGCGATGGTTGTGGCACTCGGATGACCGAGAAAATGCACCACATCGCCCAGCGGTGCACTGAACGTAAACGATTGCACGCCCAAACCTTCGGGCGGGGTATCCATCAACTCGGCGGCATCCGCAGCGGCCTGCCCCAAACGACCGCCCGTCAAGGCGTAACCGAGCGAGACCATCAACCCGACCAGACTCGCACCCAGCCACACCCACACGCCTTGGCGAAATTGCAGCCATTGTGCCGCCACCCACCAGAAGCCGACCGCGATCAACACACCAAGCACCACGCTCATGCCCATATCGCCGCCAAACAGGCTGGCCAAATCCTGATGCGCGATGCCAAAACGGGTTAAATCCAGCGTCAACACCCCGACCCACGGCGCAAACCACTCGGCATACACCGGCGTACGCGTCATCACATAGGCGGTCAACGCCACCACAATCAACACCGGCAAGGATTGCAGATTGCCCTGCCCCAGCTTGACCAGATTGCGCGCCGGACAGCCGCGCATCATCACCATACCCACGCCGAAGATAAAGCCGCCAAGAATGTAACGCCCCCAGGCAAATTGCGGGCTGCGATACGGCGGCTTGGTGTCACCAAGATCGATCCCGGCAAAGGCTTGCAGCAAGGCGGTGAAAAAAACTGCCGCGCCGATGGCAATCAGATAGGCCGAAATGCGGCTGCGCTTGCCGTCAAGAACCCACTCACGCAAGCCGCCCGGCAGACACACCCGCGAAAACTGCGCCGCTGCGCCAAACACCACAGCAATCAGCAATACGCTGCCCAACAATAGCGTTACCGCATCCATGATTACCCCTAACTCATCGGTATTGAGGCAAAAGCATAAAGTGCCATGCGGTACTTGGCTCATTGAATGTCACGATGCGGGCATACATCACCCATCACGCACCAATTTAGCGCATCAGGAGAATAGCGAACCGGAGCCCGCAGGCAACACCATGCGCACCCTGCGGGCCGGCAGCCTGTCGGACAAGTCTGGCATCAAACCTGCTTTAAGCCACCCGACTTCTCCAAAGCGGGGGGAGTCTTCTGGAAAGGACAAAGGCGTTCTGTTCCCGGTGCATGGAAATCCATGTCACGGGAACAGGGCGCCTTTTTTATTGGCCTATTTTTTTGGGCTTAAGCCAAATGACTACCCAAGTAACCCACCGTACACCCACCACCACTGCACTCACCACCTGCCCTTACTGCGGTGTCGGCTGCGGGGTGCAGGCCCGACTTGAAAATGGCGCGCTGATCGGCGTCAAGGGCGACAAAAACCACCCGGCCAACCTGGGACGCCTGTGCGTCAAGGGTGCGAACCTGCATGAAACCGTGGATTTACACGGACGCCTGCTGTACCCCGAAATGCACGGCGAGCGCACCGATTGGGACACGGCGCTCAATGCCGTGGCCGATGGCTTTAAGCGCATCATCCGCGAGCACGGCGCGAAGGCCGTGGCGTTTTACGTCTCCGGCCAAATCCTGACCGAGGATTACTACGCCGCCAACAAGCTGATGAAGGGCTATATCGGCGCAGCCAATATCGACACCAACTCGCGCCTGTGCATGGCCTCTGCCGTGGTCGGCTACAAACGCGCCTTTGGCATGGATGCCGTACCCTGCAACTACGAAGACCTGGAGGCCGCCGAGCTGATTGTGCTGGTCGGCTCCAATACCGCCTGGGCGCACCCCGTCACCTACCAGCGCATCGAAGCCAGCAAAAAAGCACGCCCGGCCATGCGCGTGATCGTCATCGACCCGCGCCGCACCGCCACCTGTGACATGGCTGATCTGCATTTGCCGCTCAAACCGGGCACGGATGCGGTGTTGTTCAACGGCCTGCTGGCCTGGCTTGTGGCCACCCATGCGATTGACCAAGGTTATATCGACGCGCACACGCAAGGCTTTGCCGCCGCGCTTGAGACGGCTCACGAGTGGTCTCCCAGGCGCGTGGCGGAGGAATGCGAGCTGCCACTGGCCGATGTGCTGTCCTTTTTCAGCCAGTTTGCCGAAACCGACAAGGTGGTGACGCTGTACTCGCAGGGCGTGAACCAATCGTCCAGCGGCGTGGATAAATCCAACGCCATCATCAACTGCCACCTGGCCACCGGGCGTATTGGCCGCGAAGGCATGGGGCCGTTTTCGATCACCGGCCAGCCCAACGCCATGGGCGGACGTGAAGTCGGCGGACTGGCGAATCAGCTCGCCGCGCACATGGACTTCGCCCCGGAGGATGTGGCGCGCGTGCAGCGTTTCTGGGACTCGCCCGTGATTGCCGACACACCCGGCCTCAAGGCCGTCGATCTGTTCAAGGCGATTGGCGAAGGCAAGATCAAGGCGGTGTGGGTCATGGCCACCAATCCGCTCGTTTCCATGCCGGATGCCGATGCAGTACGCAAGGCGCTGTCCGGCTGCGAACTGGTGGTGGTGTCCGACATCATGCGCGACACCGACACCACGCGGCTGGCCGACATCCTGCTGCCCGCCACTGGCTGGGGCGAGAAGGACGGCACGGTGACCAATTCCGAGCGCTGCATTTCGCGCCAGCGCGGTATATTACCGATTCCCGGCGAGGCGCGGCATGACTGGCAAATCATCTGCGACGTGGCCGAGCGCATGGGCTTTGGCGAGGCTTTTGCCTACACCTGCCCGGCGGATATTTTTCGTGAACATGCGGCGCTTTCGGGCTTTGAGAATGCAGGCAGCCGCGCTTTCGACATTAGCGCACTGACAGAGATCACGAACGAACAATACGACGCCCTCGCGCCGATTCAGTGGCCGGTCACTTCTACCGCTCCGCAAGGCGCCCCCCGCCTGTTCACCGACGGCCGGTTTTACACCCCGAACCAACGCGCCCGCTTTATCCCCATCACCCCGCGCCCGCCGGTTCACGCCACCAGTGTGCACTACCCCTTTGTGCTCAATACCGGTCGTGTGCGCGATCAGTGGCACACCATGACCCGCACCGGCAAGTCGGCCCGCCTGCTGGCGCACATCGACGAGCCGTATTGCGAAATCCACCCCGATGATGCCGCCCGCCTCGGCCTGAGTGAACGCGGTCTGGCACGCCTCAGCTCGCCGACCGGCTGGATGCTGGCGCGCGTCAAGATCAGCGACAGCCAACGCCCCGGCTCGGTATTCGTGCCGATGCACTGGAACAGCCAGTTCGCCGCACAGGCGCGCATGGGCAGTCTGGTCGCGCCGGTGGTTGATCCGTTGTCCGGCCAGCCGGAATCCAAGCACACGCCGGTACACGTCGCAGCCTGGCGCCCCGCGTGGCAGGCCGTGCTGTTTGCGCGTAGCGAGGTCGATCTTGGCGATGTGCCCTACTGGGCAAAAATGACGGGCGATGGTTTTGCTCGCCATGAACTGGCCGGATTAGATACACCGAAAAACTGGCACGAATGGCTGCAAAAACACCTGAATACGGCAGGAATAAGCCTCGAATCGGGTGACGCACGCAGTCTTGATTACCACCATATCCTCTGGGCAGAAGGCCACCCCTTCGCCGCGCTGTATGTCGCCCCACACCAGCCCGACATCGACCGTGAAGCAATCAGCGAGGCCTTCATCACACCGCCCACCGACAGTTCCGGCCGCCTTGCCCTGCTCGCAGGACGCGCCCCGGCGGGCGGCGAAGACATCGGCAAGATCGTCTGCTCGTGCTTCCGCGTCGGCGAAGTCGCCATCCACAAAGCCATCGAAAGCGGCTGCACCAGCGCCGAAGCCCTCGGCACTGCGCTCAAGTGCGGCACCAACTGCGGCTCCTGCATCCCGGAGCTAAGAGCACTGATCGACGCGCATCACAAGACGAATACCGGCGAAAAGGCCGCCTGAGGACACTTCATCATGCAAAACCTCCCCATTTTCATGAACATCAAGGATCGTCCCGCCCTCGTGGTCGGCGGCGGCACGGTCGCGGCGCGCAAAGCCGAACTTCTGCTGTTGGCAGGCGCAAACGTCACCGTGATTGCCCCGCGTGTGCGCGGTGAAATGCAGCGCATGATCGAAGCCGGGCGTGTGCAATGGCGCGAGCAACTCTTCGGACCTGGCGCGGTACGCGGTTTCCGCATCGTCATCGCCGCCACCGATAATGAGGCTGTCAACCGACTGGTGTTCGAGGAATGCGAGCGCCATGCCATCCCGGTCAATGTGGCCGACCAGCCGGAGCTTTGCAGTTTTATCCTGCCGTCGATTGTCGAGCGCGGGCCAATCACCATCGCCGTGTCCACCGGCGGGCGCTCGCCAATTCTGGCGCGCCTGCTCAAGACTCGACTGGAAACCCTGATTCCATCCGGCTTCGGCGTGCTGGCCGATCTGCTGGGTCGCTATCGCCATGCGGTCAAGGCGCGCTTTGCCGAACTGGACGAGCGCAAGCATTTTTGGGAACGCATGTTGGACGGCTCCCTGGTCAATCTGGCCACCAGCGGACGCATGAATGAAGCCGAGCATTTTTTAGAGACGGCGATTCAGGCAGGCACACCGCCCAGCCACGGCGAAGTCTGGCTGATCGGCGCAGGCCCCGGCGACCCCGACCTGCTCACCCTCAAAGCCCTGCGTCTGCTGCAACAGGCCGACGTGGTGGTGTACGACAAACTCGTGCCGGAGGCGATCATCAACCTCGCCCGCCGTGAAGCCGAGCGCATCCATGTCGGCAAAAGCATGAGCAACCACACCCTGCCGCAGGATGAAATTAACCAGTTGCTGGTTGATCTGGCGCGGCAAGGCAAGCGTGTGGCGCGGCTGAAGGGCGGCGACCCCTTCGTGTTCGGGCGCGGCGGCGAGGAAATGGAGGCCGTGGTCGCAGCCGGACTTCCCTGCCTGGCTGTACCCGGCATCACCGCCGCCGCAGGCTGCGCCGCTTCGGCGGGCATCCCGCTGACCCACCGCGATTGCGCCCAATCGGTGCGTTTCGTCACCGGTCATACCAAAAAAGACGACATGGGACTGGACTGGCGCGCACTAGTGGCCGAAGGGCAAACCCTGGTGTTCTACATGGGGCTGGCCAATGTCGAGCGCATTTGCGACAGCCTCAAGGCACATGGCATGTCTGCCGAAATGCCCGCCGCCGTGATCGAGCGCGGCACCCTGCCCGATCAGCGTGTATTCAGCGGCACGCTGGCCACGCTGCCCAACATCGTGCGCAGCGAACAGCCGCGCTCGCCTAGTCTCATCGTGGTGGGGGAGGTGGTGAACTTGCGCGAGCGGCTGGGGTTTATCCATGAGCACGCACGAGCCGTACCCGCCTTATTTGAACTGTGCGCAGCTTAAGCAAATGGTTTATGCATAGGTGCGAATTCATTCGCACACTCCGGCGTGGAAATGCAACCCGGACAATCCAGCGTCCCGCATGGCGCACCGCTGGAGCGGCGCAAACAGCACGTTCCAGGCGAGAGCGTGGTAACGATAGAAACAGGCCATTAAACAGGAATGACCCATGCACCCCTTCGCCCCATTCATCCAAATCCTAGGTAAAGGCCGCCACGGCTCACGCAGCCTGACGCAGGATGAAGCGCGCATGTCCATGGGAATGATCCTCGACGACGCGGCGACCCCTGAGCAGATCGGTGCCTTCCTGATGCTGATCCGCATACGCGAAGAAACACCCGAGGAAGCGGCGGGCTTTGTGCAGGCGGTGCGCGAGCGAATCACCTTGCCGGAAGGTATTTCCACGCCGACCATAGATTGGGGCAGCTACGCCGGAAAGCGCCGCCATCTGCCCTGGTTCCTGCTTGCCGCCCGCCTGCTGGCAAATAACGGCCTGCCGGTATTCATGCATGGCGACACGGGTGAATCGGCGGATCGTCTTTACACGCAAAACGCGCTGGCAGCACTGGACATGCCCGTGGCGCAATCCTTCAGCGAGGCGCAGGAACATCTCGCGGCCAGCCAATTCGCCTACCTGCCACTGACGGCTTTCGCCCCCGGCATCAAGCGCCTGATGCAATTGCGCGACCTGCTCGGCCTGCGCTCGCCGGTACACAGTGTGGCGCGCATGCTCAATCCGCTGTCTGCGCCGCTCTCGGTGCATGGCATTTTTCATCGCGGTTACGAGCATATTCACCAACGCGCCGCCTGCCTGCTCAACGAGCCCTCGGTGCTGGTATTCAAAGGCGAAGGCGGCGAGGCGGAAATCAATCCCGAAATGGCGACCGAGTTGTTTATCAGCCGCGCTCAGGCAGGCGAGCAAAATCCATGGCAACCCCTGCTCGAACGCCGCCAGATCAAACCCGAACAGCTCGACCCCGCCCACCTGCGCGCCGTGTGGCATGGCAAGTGCAACGACAGCTACGGCGAAGCCGCTGTGATATCCACCCTCGCCGCCGTGCTGTCCGCACTTGGGCGCGTCGGCTCGCAGGAGGATGCCATCGCTCTTGCCAAAACCTGGTGGGATGCAAGATGACCATCACCGCCGTGATCCTCGCTGGAGGACGCGGCACCCGCATGGGTGGCGTGGAAAAGGGGCTGCTGGACTGGCGAGGTCGGCCACTGATCGCGCATCTGATCGACGCACTCGCGCCGCAAGTGGATCACATCCTTATCAACGCCAATCGAGCGCACGAACGTTACGCCATCTTTGGCCTGCCCATCATCCGCGATGCTCCCGACTTTGAAGGTCTGGGACCTCTGGCCGGAATACACACTGCACTCAGCCATGCCGCCACCGAGAGGGTGATCTGCGTGCCCTGCGACATGCCCGAAATACCCGACGATTTGGTCGCAAAACTGCTTCAGGCGACACAGGCCGAACCGAGCCGCCCGCCACTGGCCTATGCCATCGCCGCCGCACGCGCCTACCCGACATTATGCCTGTTGCACCGCGACTACCGCGACGCACTGGCCGCCAGCCTGCACCAGGGGCATTGTGCCGCACGTCGCTGGCTGGATGAGCATGGCGCAATTCAGGTCGAATTTGGCGACTTGCCGCTGGCCAATTTCAACACACCGGATGCACTCAAACCGCCGCGCTAACTCACTGAAACGCTGCACCTTATCGCATTATTCCCTGCACATGCTAAATTGACCCAACGTCCACACGACGCGAGGTTGTAACCATGATGCGCACACTTTTCCGCAGTTTCCTTTCGATACTCATGGCGACCGCCATGCTCGCAGCCAGCGGTTGCGCCACCGGCCCGGATGTGTGGGTGGATTACAGCCCGTCCACGCCCTTCGGCCAGTACAAAACCTTTAGCTTCGCCCACCCGCTGGACACCGACAGCGACGGCTACCAGAGCATTCTCTCGCAACGCCTGATGGCCGCCACCCAGCGTGAATTGGAGGCGCGCGGCATGCGCAGGATCAACGGCCCGGCGCAACTTACCGTTAATTTCAAGCTCATGTGGGTCGAGCGTACCCAAGTCACACCTTATTTCACCCCCATGATCGGCTACGGCTTCGGTCGGGGTTATTACGGCTACCGTTCCGGGTTTTATGGCGCATGGCCGCTCTACCCCACGCAAGGTGTCGTTAGCACCCATATGGAAGGCACGCTCAGAATCGATATCACCGACGAGGCACGCAGGCAACGCGTGTGGGTCGGACTCATCAGCGATTTTGCCACTGACATCGGTTCGGATCTGGCACCTTCCGGTGTCGAGGCTGCCGTGGCTGCCGCGTTTGCCAAATATCCGCTACCGGTGCGCACGCCCGCAAAGTAAGTTACCTCCCCAGCAGTCTGTCGGACTTGAGACGAACTGGCTGCCAGTTCGAGGCTCGGCGCGGCTTAAGTGTCACCGGTATTTCACAATAGCTCTCCAGTATCGCGGTTTGCTTGAGCACGAACCTATCGCAAAAACCTGGAGAAAAATGATGACGATGAACAAAAGCCTGCTTTCTGCTGCCATCAGCCTTGCCTTGATCAGCGCACTCAGCGGCTGCGGCGGCGACAGCGAAATTCTGCCTGCGGCGCCCACCACCCCTCCCGACGTTTCCAAGCCCAACGCCAACATGCATTTCAACCGCGTGGCTGTATTCCCGGTGTGCTCACAGGCGGGCGCATCCTGCGAAACCGACGACTCCACCGCAGCTGAAATCGTCACCGTCAGCACTGATGGCATGACCCTGATCTACTCCAACAGCCCGATGGGTGAAATTGGCTTCATCGACATCACCACCCCAAGCAGCCCCAAGGCCAAGGGGCACCTGGACATGGGCGGCGAGCCGACTTCCGTAGCTGTTGTTGGCAGCAATGTCGTGGCCGCCGTCAATACCTCCAAGGATTACATCAACACCTCCGGCAAGCTGGCCGTGGTCGATATCGCAACGCAAAAGGTTCTGGCCAACATTGCCCTGCCGGGTCAGCCTGATTCCGTGGCTGTGAGCAAGGATGGCAAATACATCGCCATCGCCATTGAAAACGAGCGAGACGAAGACTTGAACAAGGGTGCACTGCCCCAGCTTCCCGCTGGCAGCCTTGTGATCGTCGATGTTGCTGGCGAGCCTTCCACCTGGAAGACCCGCACCGTCAGCATGACCGGTATCGCCACTCTCTACCCTACCGACCCCGAGCCTGAGTATGTCGCCATCAACGACGACAACATCGCGGTTGTCACCTTGCAGGAAAACAACCACATCGCCTTGGTTGACCTGAAAGAAGGCAAGATCACGGCACACTACAGCGCGGGCAGCGTCAACCTGACCCAGGTGGATCTGAAGGATGAGCGCCCCAACAACATCAGCCAGATTGAAACCCAGTCCAACCGCTTGCGCGAACCGGATGGCGTAAGCTGGATCTCCAAGACCCAGTTCGTCACCGCCAACGAAGGCGATCTGAATGGCGGCAGCCGTGGCTTCACTCTGTTCAACAAGGACGGCAGCGTGGCCTACGACTCTGGCAACAGCATGGAGCACATGGTCGCTACCATCGGTCATTACAACGACCGCCGCTCGGATGCCAAGGGCAACGAACCAGAAAATGCTGCCTATGGGCGTTTCAGCACCAGCGCGGGCTTTACCGATTATCTGTTCGTCTGTTCCGAGCGCTCCAGCGTGGTCGGTGTTTACGACCTGAGCACCTCCAACGCGCCAGCCTTCAAGCAGGTTCTGCCCGCTGGCATGGGACCTGAAGGCGTGCTCGCTATCCCTTCGCGCAATCTGTTGATCGCCGCCAGCGAGGAAGATGACCGTGAAGGCGCGGTACGCTCCGTGGTCAACATCTACCAGTACCAGGAAGCCAAGGCCAAGTATCCAACCCTGCAATCGGTCAAGCGCAGCGATGGCAACTCGATTCCCTGGGCGGCGCTTTCCGGCCTGGCAGCGGGCAGCGATAGCGTGATCTACAGCGTCAACGACAGCTTCTTTGGCGCCAACCGCATCTTCGGCATCGACCTGAGCAAAGCCCCTGCGCAGATCAACAAGGAAATCGCCATCAAGGACAGCAAGGGTGTGCTTGCAGCCCTGTCCGCGACCTTGCCTGCGGATAAAGATGCCAACGCCTTTGACCAAACCGATCTCAAGCTCATGCTCAATGCCGACGGCACGGTCAACCTTGACCCTGAAGGCATTGCTGTGTCCAGCGACGGCGGCTTCTGGCTGGCCTCCGAGGGGGCAGGCACGGTCAACGATGCCAAATACCCGGTCACCAAGCCGAACATCATCGTCAAGGCCGATGCCGCTGGCGTGATCCAACAGGTCATCCAGCTGCCCGCCGAGCTTAACGCCAAGCAGTTGCGCTTTGGCTTCGAAGGCGTGGCCGAATCCAACGGTAAGCTGGTAGTCGCTTTCCAGCGAGCATGGACAGGGGATGCCAACCCGCGTCTGGGCATTTACGATCTGAACGCCAAGACCTGGTCATTCGTGTTCTACCCGCTGGATACCGTGGCTTCGCCCTTCGGTGGCTGGGTCGGCCTGTCTGACATTACCACGCTGCCCAACAACCAGTTCCTGGTGGTTGAGCGCGACAACATGGCTGGCCCGGATGCCCGCATCAAGAGGCTCTACAAGATCGATCTCAACGGTATCGCGGCAGGCTCCACCGTTAGCAAAACCCTGGTGCGCGACCTGATAAGCGACCTGAAGGCTCCGGGCGGCAACGTCCTCGAAAAAGTCGAAGGCTCGGCTATCCTGCCGAACGGCGATGTCTATATCGTCACCGACAACGACGGCGTGGACGGTGGCAACGGCGAAACCCAGTTCATCAACCTGGGCAAGATCATCAAGTAACGCTCCGGCATTGATTAACGCCTGAGACAGGCCGCCCCAACGGGCGGCCTTTTTAATGTGCGCTATTACGCTAATACCACACGCTAAACCGCCGAACATGCTTATAATCCCCGCGCCGCAAAGCCTAGGAGCCTATCGGACTTGAGCGGCTGAAGCGAAAAAGTCGCTGACCGAGGGCATATTTTGACGATTTTTTCGGCAATAGCAGGGACTATTGGCTATAAAAACGGTGAAATATGCACCGGTCAGAGGCTTTTGCAGCCAGATCGTCTCAAGTTCGATAGGCTCCTAGCTCGCGGCGTTTGCGTTTCAGGTGCCCCCATGTTCGTCATGTCGGGTTAAACGGGAAACAGGTTCAAAACCTGTGCTGCCCCCGCAACGGTAAGTGCTTTTCGGCGCATCCATGCAACCACTGCCCCCACAACGCGGGGCGGGAAGGTGATGTCGCTTTATGCACCAGCCCGGAGACCGGCCTGAAGCTCTCTTCACCAGACATGCGGGTGTGCTTGTCTCTTGATTCTGGTCTTCTTTAGATGAAAAAACTCGCCCTTTGCACGGTGCTTTCCACCGTGTTCGCTCCTTTGCCGCTGTTCGCCGCCGACGCACTGGATGATGTTGTCGTCACCGCCACGCGCACCGCGCAAAACCTTAACGACACCCTGGTGGACACCAGCCTGATCACCCGCGCCGACATCGAACGCAGCCAGGCGCGCGATCTCAAAGACCTGCTGCAAGGTCTGCCCGGCATTAGCTTTGCCAATAATGGCGGCATGGGACAGGTCACCTCCATGTTCCTGCGCGGCTCGAATTCCGATCATGTGCTGGTGCTGGTGGACGGCATCCGCATGGGTTCGGCCACGGTCGGCAGCTTTGCCTGGGAACAGATTCCGCTGGCGCAAATCGAGCGCATTGAAGTCACCCGTGGCCCGGCCTCCAGCCTGTACGGCTCGGAAGCCATCGGCGGCGTGGTGCAGATTTTCACCCGCAAGGGCACGCGCAACGGTTTCAGCCCGCGCGCCACACTGGGCGGCGGCAGCTACGGCACCTTCGACGGCTCGGCGGGCTTTTCCGGCGGCAATGGTCAATTCTGGGGCTCGGGCGAGTTGGCGTATGAAACCACCGACGGCTTCAATGCCTATGAAGGCTCGTCCATGTTTCAACCGTATGAGGGCGACAAGGACGGCTACCGCAACACCTCCGGCTCGCTGCGCGCGGGCGCCAAGCTGGGCGATTGGGGCGAAGCGGGCGTGAACTGGCTGCGTGTCGATGGCAGAAACGACTTTGACGGCAGCTTTGTCAATGAAGCTGAAACCCGCCAGGACGTGTTTGGCGCGTCGCTCAGTGCCAAGCCGCTGGACACCCTGAGCCTGCTGTTCAATGTCGGACAAAGCCGCGACGAGGCCGACAACTTCCTCAACGGCACATTCAAAACCCGCTTTAACACCACACGCGACAATGCTTCGCTGCTCGCCAGCTACACCCTGACGAGCACGCAAAGCCTGACCCTCGGTGCCGACTATCTCAAGGATCAGGTGGACAGCAGCACAGCCTTCACAGTAGACAGCCGCGACAACACCGGCCTGTTCGCCGAATACCTCGGGCGTTTCGGCAGCTTCGACACCCAAGTGTCTGCCCGCCACGACGACAACCAGCAATTCGGCGGCCACAACACCTGGACGGCAGGCGCGGGCTACCGTTTCGCGCCGGAACTGCGCCTGAGCGCGCTGGCAGGAACGGCCTTCAAGGCACCCAGCTTCAACCAGCTCTACTACCCCGGCTTCGGCAATGCCGATCTCAAGCCGGAAGAATCCACCTCGTATGAAATCGGGCTGGACGGGCGCATCAGCGGCGTCAACTGGCAAACGCGCCTGTTCCAGAACGACATCGACAACCTGATCGTCACCGCCCGCCAAGCGAACGGAACCTACCTGCCCTCCAACCTCAATGAAGCGCGTATTCGCGGCCTGGAAGCCAGCCTCTCCACCCGTGTGAACGAACTCGACATGCGCGCCAGCTACACTTGGCTCGACCCGGTGCAGGTCGGCGGCAGCAACGATGGCAAGCTATTGCCGCGCCGCGCACAAAACGTGCTGCGACTGGATGCCGATCAAAACCTTGGTGCACTCCGCCTCGGCGCGACCGTCAACGCCGCCAGCGGGCGTTATGAGGATGTCGCCAACACCCAGCGCATGGGCGGCTACACCACCGTCGATCTGCGCGGCGAATACCTCATCACCCCCGAATGGCGCATGCAAGCACGCATCGCCAACCTGTTCGACAAGGACTATGAAACCGCCTACCTCTACAACCAGAGCGGACGCGCGTTTTATTTGACCTTGCGTTATGGGCTTTGATGCGTTGTGAACGTGCAGAAGGCACGCCTCCAACCGATTGGCGGTCTACCGCGGCGAGCATGCCGCACCTACGTTTAAGGAGGAATTCATGATCAACGACGAGATCAACACCCGCCACCAAGCGCGCATGGTGCGCAAGAAAGCCCTGATCGACGCGGCCATTGCGCGTAATGACAAGGCACAAGGGCTGTTGCTGGTGTTGACGGGTAACGGCAAGGGCAAGTCATCTTCGGCCTTTGGCATGGTCGGACGTGCGCTTGGTCATGGCATGAAGGTTGGCGTGTGTCAGTTCATCAAAAGCCGCACCGACACAGGGGAGGAGGCCTTTTTCGGCGCGCATCCGCTTTGCGAGTGGCATGTGCTGGGCGACGGCTTTACCTGGGATACGCAGGATCGCAGCGCGGACATCGCCAGTGCCGAACGCGGCTGGACGGTGGCCGAGCGCATGTTGGCCGACCCAAGCTATCAGCTCGTGGTGCTGGATGAGCTGACCTATTTATTGAGCTATCACTACCTCGACCATGAGCGTGTGCTGGATGCCATCAGCCAGCGCCCCGCCATGCAGCATGTGGTGGTGACGGGGCGCGCCGCGATTGAGCCCTTGCTTGATCTGGCCGATACCGTGACCGAGATGCTGGATGTGAAACACGCCTTTCAGGCGGGCATCAAGGCGCAGCCGGGAATTGACCTGTAGTGGCGCGACTATTCAGGCTGCCGATATTCCGGGCTAGCAATCACATGAAAGGCGCTCGTTTAATTCTTTTCACCACACTTTTCTGCTTAATCAGCGCATTTCACGCCCATGCTGCCGAAACATGCGTCAAAAACCCGGATGGCTCGCACTTTTGCCTCAGCCAGCCCGCGCAGCGCATCATTAGCCTCGCGCCGCATTTGACCGAGATGGTCTTTGCCGTCGGTGCGGGCGAGCAACTGGTTGGCGTGGTCGATCACAGCGACTTTCCGCCCGCCGCACGAACATTGCCCAGCCTCGGCAACTACAACCAGCCTGATATGGAAATGCTGCTCAGCCTCAGGCCCGATTTGGTGCTCGTATGGCAAAGCGGCGCGTCACCCGCCGTGCTCGACACGCTGCAACGCCTCGGCATCAAGGTTTGGGTCAGTCGAGGCGAGCATATCGCTGATATTTCAGTCGAATTACGCAGCATTGGCCTTCTCAGCGGCCATACCGCAAAGGGCGCACGGGAGGCCGAAAACTTTGCACACGAACTCCATGCCCTCACGCAAGCGCGCGAGTCAGCCCGCAAAGTGCGCGGTTTCTATCAAATCTGGCCGCAGCCGCTTATCACCATCAGCAACAGACATTTTATTGCCGAAGCCATGCAGCATTGCGGCATTGAAAACATCGTTGGCACAAGCAGCAGCCTCACCCCCACTTGGAGCGTCGAGGCCGTGCTGCGCGCGCGCCCAGAGCTCATCATGACTTCGCCACCCGCGCGCGACTTTGAAAGCTGGTCACGCTGGACTGACCTGCCCGCCGTAAAAAATAATGCGCTCGTTATTTTGCCGCCGGATGTGCTGATGCGCCCCGCCCCGCGTGTGCTGGAAGGCATTCGCGCCCTGTGCACAGCGGCGGATCGTGTGCGCGCAATCCAAATCTCCAGCGACGCATCGCCTTGACGAAGTCGCTTTTTACCGCTAAACAAGGCGGGCAGCCTATTCCCGCGACAGAGCAAAAATCAGCATGAGCATTATTGAATCATTTCGTTCTCTCTTTCGTAAACAAGCTCCGTTACCTCCAGCACCCAGCTCCGAAGAACTGCCCGCCCAGCCAATCAAGCCCAAAAATGAACGCCGCAAAATAGAGCGCCGTGACGCAATCGAAGGTACGCGCGCCCTGATTATTGACGATTCGAAGACTGTGGTCGTCACCTTGAGGAAAATTTTGGTTTCCACCGGCTACACAACCATGGAAGCCTTTGATGCTGAAAGCGGCATCGAGATCGCTCGCGCTGAATGCCCTGACGTGATCTTTCTCGACATCGTTCTACCCGGAATGAACGGCTTTGCGGCACTGCGCCAGTTGCGTCGCGACCCCCTCACCAAGGACATCCCCATCATCATGATGAGCAGCAACGAACAAGCCACCGAGCAATTTTTTGGCGACCGCATTGGCGCGGATGATTTCATGAAAAAGCCTTTTGCCCGCGAAGAGGTTTTTGCCCGATTGAACAAACTGGTCGGTGAAGACTCTCAGTTACGCCGCCCTGAATCTACCAACGTAGCCAATGGATCGAGCGTCTGAGTTGAGGAAAACCCACCCCACCGCCTTACCTTGAGGACTTTAGCTTGAAAAACCTAGCCTTACGTCTGTTACTGACCGCAACTCTAAGCCTTGGCCTGACGGCGACCGCGCAGGCCGCAACACAGCCCGAACTTCGCGTTAGCGTCGATCAACTTGCCAACCTGATGCAGCAAACCAATGTCGTGCTGATTGATGCCCGCCCGGCGGCTGAATATCAGCAAGGACACATTCCCGGCGCACGTAACCTGCCTTACAGAAGCACGTTTCAGGATATTTCCAAAAGCGGGCTTGTGCTCGCCGCCGAGCGCGCCAAACTGCTATTCCAGAGCATCGGGCTAAAAAATAATGATCTTGTGGTGGTTTACGATGGCAGCAACATGGTGCAAGCCTCGCGCGTCTTCTGGACACTGGAAATGAATGGTCATCAAAAGGTTCGTTTGTTGGACGGTGGGCTTCAGGCATGGCAAGCCAATGGCGGAAAGCTAACGCAAGAAACACCACGCATTGAAATTTCCGACTACCGCACTCAGACGAATAGAAAAGCCGTGAAAACCTGGGTCGATGTCGATGAAGCCCTGAACGGCTCCAAGCCTTACATTATTATTGACGCGCGCGATGGCGAGCACTTTACCGGCTTGAAATCCGAAGCCTATCGCTCAGGCCACATCCCCAACGCGCGCAGCGTTCCGGTCAACAAAAACCTCACTGCCGATGGCCACTTCCGTTCCAAGGATGAGCTGCGTGCGCTGTACGGATCCATTCCCAAAAACACCGAGGTCATCGTGTATTGCTCCAAGGGACTGGCCTCATCATTGGAGTACTTCGTATTGCGCGAGCAAGGCTTGAATGTCGGCAACTACGAAAGCTCATGGATGGAATGGGGTAACAAACTGAATCTGCCGATCGTCAATCCGACCGGCACCACCGACGTCCAGTAAACGCTAGCTGTTCAAGCTTGCTTCACCACCCGCGCCGGATGTCTCCGGCGCGGGTTTTTTCTTTTTGGCGCCCCCACCACTGCCCTGTAGACTCCGCGCCATGATCCACACCTACCGCCCTATTTTCATTCTCGCCTTATTGCTCACTGCAAGCGTCGGCATCCTGCTGGCCAACCTGGGCTTTGGTAGTAGCGGCTGGGTGTGGCCGCGCTTTTTTGCACACGATAGTGCAGGGCTATTGGAATACAGCATTATCATGGAGTTGCGTTTGCCGCGCGTGCTCGCCGCTTTCGCAGCGGGCGGCTTGCTGGCTTTGGCAGGCACACTGATCCAGGTACTCACCCGCAACCCTCTGGCCGACCCTTATATTCTCGGCATTTCCGGCGGCGCAGCGGTGGGAGCGTTACTTTCCATTTTGCTTGGCCTGCCTCTTTTGATGCAGCATCTTGGTGCGGCCTCAGGTGCTTTCGCGTCTCTGCTCCTGGTCATTGGCCTCGCGCACGGCGACGGCGCGTGGACACGCCAACGCCTGTTGCTTACCGGCGTGGTGCTCGCCTCCGCCCTCGGAGCGGTGATTACCCTGCTGCTCGCCCTTGCCCCGGAAACGGCTCTGCGCGGCATGCTGTTCTGGCTGATGGGCGATTTATCCGGCGCACCCGCGCCGTGGTTGGCGCTGATCGGCTTGGGCATTTTGACCTTGCTTACCCTGCCTTGGGTGCGTGATTTGAATATTCTCACCCGTGGTGAAGCCAGCGCTGCGTCCCTCGGCGTGGCCGTGCACGAACTGCGCTGGGGCGTGTATGTACTGGCCGCGATAGCCACCGCTCTGGCAGTGATTACTGCGGGCAGCATTGGCTTTGTCGGTCTGCTCGCGCCCCACCTGGCACGTTTGCTGGTCGGCACCGACCATCGATTTGCCCTGCCCGGCGCCATTTTGCTTGGCGGCAGCCTGGTCATGCTGGCCGATTTATTGGCGCGCACGCTGATTGCGCCGCAACAACTTCCTGCGGGCGCATTGATCGCCCTTATTGGCGCGCCGCTATTCCTCGCCCTGCTCTATCGGGAAAGCAAGTCATGAGCACCCCCTTGCTGCAAGTGCATGATTTAACGCTCAAACAGGGTGAAAAACTCCTGCTCAACGCCCTCAAACTAAGCATTCACCCCGGCGAATGCTGGGCGTTATTAGGACGCAATGGCGCAGGCAAAACCACCCTGCTGCACACCCTCGCCGGGGTTCGCCCGGCATCCATGGGCCAAATCAAACTGCAGGAACAACCGCTCTCCAACTGGAAGCCCCGCCAACGCGCCCGCCATGTCGGGCTGTTGACCCAGGATGCCAGCGAAGGCTTTGAAGCCAACGTGTTGGAAGCTGCACAGTCCGGCCGCCACCCCCATATCGAAAGATGGTCGGATGGCTCGGACGACGACGCCAAGATCGTGCAACAGGCCCTGGATATGTGTGGCTTGCAAGGATTTGAACAGCGCCGCGTCAACAGCCTCTCCGGCGGCGAACGGCGACGTTTGGGTATTGCCACTTTACTCGCGCAAAATCCACCGCTGATGTTGCTGGACGAGCCGCTCAACCATCTGGATATGCAATGGCAATGGTGCATTCTGCGCCAGCTCGCCAGCCTTGCCGAACACGGCCACGGTCTTCTCATGAGCCTGCACGAGCCGAATATGGCCTTGCGCAGCTGCACCCACGCCCTGCTCATCAAGGATAATGGCACATGGCAAGCCGGGCGCGTCGACGAGCTAATCACCCCCGCAAATCTTGCGGCTGTTTATGGCTTTAAACTGCGCCAAATCGAAGACCAACACGGCCTCTGGTTAGTCCCCGACTTGACACCCCTCTGTGAACCAAGCTCACACTGTGGCTAAATACACTCACTTCGAAAACATACAGAGATACACCTCATGAGCCATAGCAACCACGCCCGCCTGATTATCCTCGGCTCCGGCCCTGCCGGTTACACCGCTGCCGTGTATGCAGCGCGCGCCAACCTTGCGCCACTGCTGATTACCGGAATGCAGATGGGCGGTCAGCTCACCACCACCACCGAAGTCGATAACTGGCCGGGCGACGTGCATGGGCTGACCGGCCCGGCACTGATGGAGCGCATGCAGCAACATGCCGAACGCTTTGGCACCACGATTCAATTCGACCATATCACCAGCGTCGATTTGTCCAGGCGGCCATTTATTCTCAAGGGCGACTCGGCCAGCTACTCCTGCGACGCGCTGATTGTTGCCACCGGCGCGAGCGCAAAATACCTTGGCATCCCGTCCGAAGAAGCCTTCAAGGGGCGCGGTGTATCCGCCTGCGCCACATGCGACGGCTTTTTCTACCGCGGTCAGGATGTATGCGTGATCGGCGGTGGCAACACGGCAGTTGAAGAGGCGCTCTATCTGGCCAATATCGCCCGCCATGTGCATGTCATTCACCGCCGCGACAGCTTCCGTTCCGAGAGAATCCTCTCCGACCGCCTGATGGAAAAGGCCAAGAGCGGCAATGTAACCATTCACTTCCACAGTGCCACCGATGAAATCCTTGGTGATGAAACGGGTGTCACGGGCATTCGGATTAAAAACGTTAATGACGGAACGACAACCGACATTGCCCTGACTGGCGTGTTCGTTGCCATTGGCCACACCCCGAACAGCGGCATTTTCGACGGCCAACTGGCCATGAAGGACGGTTATCTGAAGGTTCACAGCGGCTCCGAAGGCAACGCGACCCAAACCAGCGTCGAAGGCGTGTTTGCCGCAGGGGATGTGGCCGACCACATCTACCGCCAGGCCATCACCTCGGCGGGCAGCGGCTGCATGGCAGCACTGGATGCCGAACGCTTTTTGGATGGTGTCTAACTCATGGACATCGGCGCGGCACTGACCATTACCCTGCTTGCCGCCCTGCTGGGGCAGGTGTGGGCAGTGCAGGTGCGCCTGGAACGCCAGCTCCACTGGCTGAGTGCAGCGCTGTTGCTCAATGCCATGACCCTTTCCGCCGCCATGCTGTTGTTTGGTGACAGCAACCAGGTTTTTGGGATGGCCGCCGGGTTTGCAGCCATGCTGGTGGCCAGCGCCTCCGGCATGGGTGCGCTCATCTGGCTGTACCGCATTGAAAAGCTGGGGCAATCCAAGCCGATGAACGCGGTTGAAGCTACGCCCGCCAACCCGTCCACCGCAGCAACGAACTCAGCCAACACTCATGGGTAATCTCGGTCTCGCCCTGGCGGGTGTTTTGATGCTGATCGGGCTGCAACGCATGCACAGCGGGCATTCGGCCTTCCCCTGGTTCGCCAGCGGTTTTGGCGCGGCCATTCTCGTTCCCCTGCTGCTTGGTGGCGGTGAAAATCAACTACTCATGTTGACTGCGCTCGTTCTAGGTTTGGGCTTGGCACTGATTCTGGGGCTTATTTCCACGCTAACGCATCTCCCGGCGCGTCTTGCCCTGCTGAACGGTTTGGCAGGCGCGGCTACTGCGTTAGTTGCCAGTATGGCCATGCTGGAACAGCTACTTGAGCCGGGTTTGACCCTGGGTCTCGCCAGCCTCAGTGTGCTGCTCGGCGCGTTTTCGGCAGCGGGCGCAGCGGTGGCACATTTGCGCTTGAGCCACCTTTTGCCACGCGTACTGCGCCATGCCTCGCAATCCTGGATCGGCGTGGTCTTGCTGGTCTGTACCCTGGCCTTGGGCGGCCTGCTTGCCAGCGGCATGAAGGTGCATGTGCTCTGGCAAATGAGCTTTTTTATGCTGGCTGCGCTCTCAGGTATCGTCTTCAGCCTGCCACTGGCCGAGCGCGAAGCCCCACTCGCGGCCTCATGGCTTGGCGTATTAACTGGCCTGAGCATGGCACTGTTAGGTATTGCGCTGGATCTTGCCCCGCTGCTGGCGACCGGCATTCTCTCTGCCACGCTTACCCTGATTCTTAGCCTGGAGCTGGGACGGCAGGTGAATATGCCGCTTTCCACATTACTCTGGGGGGCGAGTGTTGCTCCGGGCGAGGCTGCAAATGAACCCGCCAACCCCAAGCATCCCATGACAGTCGAGCAACTCGCACTAGAGCTTGAACAGGCGCGAGATGTTTTGCTCATCCCCGGCTTTGGCTGCATTGCAGCCGAAGGTTGTGACGAACTGGTGCGATTGACCAAGCTATTGAGTCAACGCGGCACACGAGTTCGTCTGCTGGCTCATCCGCTGGCCGGACGCTTGCCGGGGCAACTCGCTTTGCTCCTGCGCGAGGCAGGTGCCGATGAAGACATGCTGCTCGAGCATTGGAGCGGCGAACAGACGATTCCCGCCCTCACCCTGAGTATTGGCGCGCACGACTTGATTAACCCGCAGCGCAACAGCGCGGGCACTCCTAATCTAAGCACCCTGGATACGAGCGCGAAAGTGGTGCTGATGCTCACCCAAACACATGGCTTTAGCGGCATGGATAATCCGCTACTCAATGATGCCCATGTGCATGTCCTGCTCGCCGACGCGCGTAGCGGGCTGGCGCAACTCAACCAACGGTTGGCGCAAACACAGCCCATAACATCGGATGAAGCCAGCCTTAAGGCTGAAACGGCGAGTGGCTGATTTCGTCCAGTGACAGGGAGAACGCCGGCACATAACGCTGCATAAAATCCTGCACCGCAGGCACATCCCGCGCCAAATCTTCAATCTTCGCCAATTGAGCACGCTCGGCATGGCGAAATTCATGATTGCCCGCGCCCGCTTCTTCCACACACTTCAGATAGCCTGCAAGGCAATCCGCAGCCTTCACCAAACGCTGCTCTTCGGGATCGACCTGCTGACTATCCAGCAACGGAGCATAATCCTCGCGCAAATCATCGGGCAAAAGCTCAAGCAAACGCCGCTCGGCCTGATGCTCCAGCGTTTTGTACGCGGCACGAATCGCTTCGCTGCCGTATTTCACCGGCGTGGGCAGGTCGCCGGTAAGAATCTCGCTCGCGTCATGAAACATGCCCAACACTGCCACACGCTCGGCATTAAATGTTCCCGCATAGTGGCGATTGCTGATCAGCGCCAGCGCATGGGCAATCACCGCCACTTGCAGGCTGTGTTCCTGCACATTTTCCGCACGGGTATTGCGCATCAAGCCCCAGCGCTGGATCAGACGCATACGCGAGAGCATGGCAAAAAAAGGACTTGACGTGCTCATACTCAAAACCGCCGCGCAATCCAGCGACGATGGGTCATGGTCGCTTCGTCGTCGTATTTATGCTTCATCTCACGCTCAGGCAATTTGACCTTCTCGCGCTTCTGTTTTTCGTAGGGAATATGCTCCAGCAAATGCGCAATCACGTTCAGCCGCGCGCGTTTTTTATCATTGGAATCCACGATATTCCACGGTGCAAAATCGGTATCCGTGGCATCGAGCATCTGGTCGCGGGCGCGCGAATAGTCATACCAGCGTTGGCGTGAGGGCAGGTCCATGTTCGAGAGTTTCCACTGACGCACCGGGTCTTCGATACGCGCGCGGAAACGCCGCTCTTGCTCTTCGTCGCCGACTTCCAGCCAGTATTTGAGGAAGATAATGCCGTTATCCACAATGATGTTCTTCTCAAAAAACGGCGCCATTTGCAGAAATTTTTCGTGCTGTTCCTCGGTACAAAAACCCATCACATGCTCCACGCCGGCGCGGTTGTACCAACTGCGATCAAAAATCACCACTTCGCCCGCCGCCGGAAAGTGCGTTACATAGCGCTGTGAGTAAATCTGGGTTTTTTCGCGATCCGATGGCGCGGGCAAAGCGACCAATCGGAAAACTCGCGGGCTGACTTTCTCGGTAATTGCGCGAATCGTTCCGCCCTTGCCAGCGGCATCGCGACCTTCAAAAACAATAATCACGCGCTGCCCGGTATTGACCACCCAGTCTTGCAGCGCACACAGCTCCGCCTGCAATTCACGCAGCTTTTTTTCATAATCCTTGCGCTTGAGCTTTTCAGGTTGCGCCTCAGCCAATGGACGCTCAATGTGTTCCGACTTCTTTCCCATAGCGATCACCTTCTTGTTTTTATTGTCGAAATGCCAGAAAGCCCGCGCGATCTTCAAGTGCGCACCGGGTCACTGGGGCGATGGGGTATCTCCACGCGTGGAGCTTGCGGGCAGCTTCACCAGGCTGTCCCCCAATGCAAGATGCAAATTCACACGCTGCGCCAAACGCTCGCCCTGCACCTGAAGCAAGCTCAGGCGGGCACTTTCCAGGCTCAACTGCGCCTTCAGCACGCTGCGCATATCGCTGCTGCCGATTTTGTTCTGCAGCACAGCCAACTCCAGCGCGCGTTGCCGATCGTTCACCACCTGCTGCAAAATGTCCTGCCGCTCGCGCAAGGCTGCTTCGCCACTCAGCGCGCTTTCAACCTCGTCAAAGGCGCGCAGGCCGATACGAGCATAGGCGGCGACCGCTTCCTTCTGCTCGGCGTTGCGGATTTCCACCTGGGCATCCAATGCACCTGCGTTGAACAGTGGCCAAAGCAGGCTGCTGCCGATACCGCCGATCGGATTGCTATTGTTTTTCAGCACGATCAGATCGCTGGACACCGCGCCCAGGGTGGCAGTCAAACTCAGCGTCGGCAAGCGTGCCGCACGCACTTCCTCAGTGCGGTTGAAGGCCGCCGCAACGCGCCGCTCCGCCGCCACCACATCCGGGCGGCGCTCCAGCAGCTCGGAGGGTAGGCCTGCTGCCACGGGCGCTGGCATGGGCGGAAAATGACTGGCACTTTGAATTGCCGCCGCCGGGTAGCGCCCCAGCAAACCCTCCAGCGCACGCTGAGCCTGGGTGCGCGCAAACTGCACCTCGCGCAGGGCATCACGGTATTCACCAAGGCTAGCCTGAGCCTGAACCACGTCCTGCTCGCTGCCCGTACCAATGTTTTTACGCACCTTGCTCAGTTCAACCATCTGCTCGGCGGACTGCACCATGGCTTGCAACAATGCTTCCTGCTGTGCACTGGCAATGGTCAGCAACCAGCCGCGCACCACCATCGCCGCCAGCGATTGCTGAGCATAGGTATAGTCGAGCTGCGCTGAAGCATGGGTGTCCGTGGCAGCGCGGGCGCCATAACGCAGGCGACCCCACACATCCAGTTCCCAGCTCGCCGCCAGCACGGCGGTATTCATGCCATCGCCGCTGCCCCACTTGCCGCCGCCCTTGGCCGCCCCCACCACATTCGGCCACAGCTCCGCCCCCGCAATGGTGACATAGCCTGCGGCCTGCTCGACGCGCGCCGAAGCTGCGCGCAAGTCGGCGTTGTAAATCAGCGCTTCGTGCAGCAGAGCCTCCAGCGCAGGCTGATCGAACACCCCGGAACTCGCGCCGACGAGCGCTCCCGTCGCGGCGGGCGATTTCCATTGCGTGGGTGGCTGAGCATTGGGCAAAGCATCCTGCCGCAGCTGTGCGCTATCCGGCGGCGTATGCAGGCTGCACCCCGCCAACAGGCTGACCGCCACACACAACACCGAGCGCTGAAAAACCCTCAAGGTACTCATCAATGCAACTTGGGAATGATGTAGTTGGTGTACGAGCCGACACGCAGAATCACCATGCGCAGGATATGAATCATCTGCGCCTTCTGGGTGTAAATCGCTGCATCGCCCGCTGCACCCGCTGCCAGGAATTCATCACGGTGCTTGGGATCGACATCCAGCTTGACCGCAAAACGCCCAGGCGGGATCGGAGCTGTGCCGGTTTGCGGCAACACGCCCCCGATCGGCACCTGGCCTTGCCCCTGCCCCCACACGATCGAATCCACATGCGCCTTGATGATTGAGCCGGGCTTGGTGGCCAGCGCAATTTCAGCGGCATCCCCCGGCTGCACCTGATGGATTTCGTTCTGATTGTAAAGCGCGATGATCTGGTAGTTGTGCTCTTCCACAAAGGTCATGGCGGGCGCCAGCGGCACCGCCACCACCATCGAGCCGGGGCGCAATTGCAGGTTCATAACCCAGCCATCAGCAGGCGCATAGGTTACCGTCTGGCTCAACTCCCAACGCGCGTTGTCCAGATTGGCCTGGGTCGCCGCAATCTGTGCCTTGGCCGTGGCCACGCGGGCTTTCGCACTGGCCACCGCCGCCTGATCGTCACCCGAACGCGCTGAAAGTTTCAGCTTGGCTTGCGCTTCCGAAGCGCTTGCCGCAGCAATCTGGCCGTCGAGCTGGCGTACATTTGCTTCCCATTGCTCCAGCGAGAAACGCTCATCAGCACCCGCCGCCACCAGCTTGCGATACTGCTCGACGCGCTTGTGCGCCAGTTCAAGCTGGGCACGCAACGCACCAACCTGACCGGCGGCGGCTTTCACCGCCTCCTTCATCTCGCCCACGCTGGCTTCTGCCTGACTCAAGCCCGCCAGCGCATCATTCAACGCGGCCTGATTCGCCGCCAGCGTGCCTTCGAGCTGGCTGACCGCGTTCTGGTAGGGCGTCGGATCAATCCTGAACAGCACCGCCCCCTGCTGCACGTAGTCGTTACCCGCGACGGGAACCTCGATCACCCGGCCACGCACCTGCGGCACGATCTGCACCACGTATTTGATGACCCGTACATCCGGCGACGACGGTGCAACCACGTTCAGAGTCAGGATCAGCGCGGTGAGACCCACGATGGGAATAATGACCACAATGACCTGGGACTTGGTGTTCCAGGGCAGCCATTTGAATTTGATAAAAACCAGCCAGACAAAGAAGGAGTAAATCCCGAGTAAAATCGCTTCCATTAACGGGCACTCTCAGTAACGGATTCAGCGTCCACGCCTGTGGAAGGTTTGCTTTCGACAGCGGCTGGGGTTTTGTTGGTTGCTTCACCCTCAAGCGCAATCAGCTGATCGCGCACCACACGCAGCTCTGGGGTGATATGCCCCGAGGCCTGCAAGTGATCCAGCTCTTCGCGCAAATGGCGAATTTCGGCGGCGGTCATTTCTTCTCTCATGGCTCGCTCACCGGCTTCCTTGAAATAGTCCGGGTGCTTTTCCGTGCCATAGGCCATTTTGTAGGTCACCGGCTTGGTGTACGCCCACAACCAGGCAAACGGCCACAACATGCCGCCGAAGATCAAGGACAGCAGGCACAGGGTTTTGATCGCGTCCTTTTGCGGGTGATGACGTTTCTCAGCCACTTTTTCCGGCAGGATATGAATCAGCCAGAACAGCCAGATGCCGCCAATCGGTATTGCGAAAAGGATAAATAGCGCCAAACCATTGGCCACCGCATCCAGGGTTTCTCCATGAAACATGGAGGCATTTGCCGTCGATGACAGCAGCAAAAAGGCTAACGCAGCAAGCCAGAATGTCTTCATATTCACCAAACTCACAAACCGCCCGACAGGCTTAATTATTTTTGAGTAGTCTAGCGCAATAATTCCAATCCATACCCGATATAAAATTTTGCCCGCATTCAATAGGTTTAGAGCGTAAAGTCAGGAAACTAAATATTTGCACTCCTTGCCGAGGACGCCAGTCAATGAATGATGCAGTCGCCACACCCAAGCAAAAGTCAAACCGCTGGATGGCGGATGTACTTCCCGGCCTGACGACCGCCGCCGTCGTGGTACCCAAGGCGCTTGCCTATGCCACCATTGCCCAGCTTCCCGTGCAGGCTGGCTTGTTCGCAGCCTTGGTGCCGATGGCGATCTACGCCGTACTCGGCAGCTCGCGCGTACTCAGCGTCAGCACCACCACCCCCATCGCCATTTTATGTGCCGTCGCGATTGGCGAAGCCTTGCGCAACGACCCCAGTCTTAACCCGCTGATTGCCGCCGCCACGCTTTCGCTGCTGGTGGGCGTGATGCTGCTGGCTGCGCGCGTGCTGCGCATGGGCTTTCTGGCCGACTTCATCTCGGAGCCGGTGCTGACTGGCTTCAAGGCGGGCGTGGGCTTTGTCATCGTCGTCGATCAACTACCCAAACTGCTCGGCATCCACATCCACAAGGAAGGCTTTTTCCGCGATATTGTCGCAATACTCCATCAGGTGTCCGAGCTATCCTGGATTACCCTTGGCGTGGCTGGCGCGACCCTGGCGGTCATTTTTCTATCCAAGCACTTTTTACCCCGCGCACCCGCCCCCTTGCTTGCCGTCGCCGCCGGGATTGCCGCCAGCGCGCTGCTGGGGCTGGATGGATTGGGGGTCAGCGTGGTCGGCCCCATCCAGGGCGGATTTCCCGGCCTGACGCTGCCACAACCCGCTCTGTTCGAGGACATGTGGCCTGCGGCGGCGGGCATCGCCTTGCTGTCCTTTACCGAGTCCATCGCCGCCGCACGCGCCTTTGTACAGCGCGGCGACCCGCCGATCAACGCGAACCGCGAACTGCTGGCCATTGGCGCCGCCAACGCGGCGGGAGCCTTCATCGGCTCGATGCCCGCAGGCGGCGGAACCTCGCAAACCGCCGTCAGCCGCAAGGCTGGATCGCAAACCCAGGCGGCCTCGCTGGTGGTGGCTGCTGCGGCCTTGGCGACCCTGCTGTTTCTCTCGCCGCTGATCGAACTCATGCCCCACGCCACGCTGGCTGCCGTGGTGATCGCCTACTCCATCGGCCTCATCAATCCGGCTGAGCTGGACGCTATTCGCAAGATTCGCCTCATGGAGTTCCTCTGGGCGCTAGTGGCCTGCCTGGGCGTGATGGTGCTGGGAACGCTCAAGGGCATTGTGGTGGCGATTGTGCTCTCGATGGTCAGCATCCTGTCGCTGGCCAATAACCCGCGCGTTGATGAGCTGCGCCGCAAACCGGGCACACAGGTTTTCCGCCCGCGTTCAGACGAACATCCTGAAGACGAAAGCATCCCCGGCCTGCTGATTGCCCGCCCGGAAAGCGGCATCTATTTTGCCAACGCTCGCAACGTCAGCGCAAAACTGCGCGAACTGGCTCCAGACAATCTTCCAGAGGTGGTGCTGCTCGACCTTTCAGCCGTGCCCATGCTTGAGTTCACTGCGCTACAAATGTTGATCGAAGCCGAAGAACGGCTACGCGGCGAAGGCACGGAGCTTTGGCTGGCCGCGCTCAACCCCGAAGTTCTGGCGCTTGTGCAGCGCACCCCGCTGGCCGAACGACTGGGACGTGAACGCATGTATTTCACCGTGGAGCGAGCTGTCGAGGCCTACAACGCACGCCCCCCCTGTCGCTGAAACCAATCCCGGAAGACTGTGACCAGGCGCTCCCCCCCCTCAAGCTCGGTTTTGAAAAAACCCAGCGCCGCCCTAACAGCAATCACAATTCCAGAAGGGTGCTACTCTCATTCTTGACCAGCGCCCGTTTCATCCGGAGGCTCCAGTAGAAGTCCATGAATAGATGTACCCCCCAAATTCGAATACCCAATCGAGCATCCATCGGCAAGGCTGCATTGGTCACCGCCATTGCATCGATCGCAGCTCTGACCTCTGATATCACTCTTGATACCCGTGTCGTTGTTGCGGATGCCTCTGCCGTGATCGGCCGACCTGCAACCCCCCTGAGTTATGCAGGGGTGGCTCGACGCACCACTCGCCGCATGATTTATGCAACCTCCGTGTATGTCGCCACACTGCCACCGAACTGCACGACGATCGTCATTGAAGGCGTTGCGCTTCAGCAGTGCGGATCGACCTACTATCAGGCCTCCGGCGCCCAGTACGTCGTGGTTGAGGTTCAGTAATCGAGCAGCCCGCGCCCTTCCAAATCTATCCAGGGCAGCACCTATCGCGTCGATTCGTCGCCATTCATTTAACCCAAACGAGGTAACTTATCGTGATGAAAAACACTCAACGAACTCTTGGCCTCGGCTGCGGCAGTACCGTAGCGAGCAGTCTTTTTCTTGCGGCGCTCATGCTCGCGGCACCCGTCGCACAGGCGATAGAAGGTGACGCGGAGGCTATTCTCAAAGCCATGAGCCAATATGTAGCCCAGCAAAAAAACATCGAACTCACCTTTGACAGCGATATCGAGGTCGTCACGCCACAGTTGGAGAAGATTCAATTCACCAACTCAGGCGAAGCTCTGCTAAGCCGTCCGGACAAAATGCGCGCGCATCGCGTCGGTGGTTACGCGGATGTCGACATGGTTTTCGATGGCAAAACCCTGAGTATTCTGGGCAAGAACATCAACGGCTACATCCAGCGTGATTCAGCAGGTACGCTGGATCAGATGATCAACACCCTGCGCGCAGAGACGGGCGTTGCCTTCCCAGGAGCCGACCTTCTCCTGACAAACTCCTACGACACCCTGATGGCTGGCGTTATGGAAGCCAAACACATTGGGCGTGGTGTGATTGATGGCAAGGAATGCGAGCACCTCGCCTTCCGTAATTTCGACACCGACTGGCAGCTTTGGGTGCAAGTTGGCGACAAACCGATCCCATGCAAAATGGTCGTCACCAGCAAGATGCTGAACAGCGCGCCTCAATACACCGTGCGCATCAAGAGCTGGAAAACTGACGTTACCCCCAGCACGGATGCGTTCACATTCACCCCGCCCGCCGGCTCGCAGCGACTCGGTATGGAGTCCATGTCATCCCTCGACGAGTTGCCTCCCAGTGCTCCTGTAAGTCCATCTGCTCCCGTCACTCCAATCGCAGGAGAAAAGAAATGAAATACAGCGCACGCAGATATCTGTTCACGTTCGTGGCAATGACCGCCTTGTGGCTTTGCAACGGTTCAATCAACACCCAATCGTATAGCCTGTTCGCCTCTGCACATGCTGTGGTAGGTCATCCTGCAACCCCGGTGAGTTATGCTGGCGTGGCTCGGCGGAACACCGTGGGCGCTGGAGCGCCAGGTGTGGGCGTGGCTCCTGGCGTTGGAGCAGGCGGTGTCGGCGGGCCGGCCTCCGGGGTCGGCGTACTGCCTGGAGCAGGCGCTGGACAGGCGGGTGTCGGCTATAGTGGTGGCGTCGGCGTAAATGCTGGCGGCCCGGTCAATCGGGCGGGCGTGCGCTGATCATTATTGACCCGATCATTTATCGCATTCCTCCAACGCCTCTGGTGTCTGCGGCGTTGACCTCACTTCCGCCTCGCCAGAATGCCGACCGAATGAGCGTCATTCCCCAGAGCGGTACGATGTTGTCCGTGTCTGCCTTCACTATAAAGTGTGGCTTTTAAGCTCCCACTCCCTCCCCCTCAGCGGGGGACAGGGGGCTAAAAGCTTGCATCACAATGGGCAATTTAACAGGGGCGCAAACAGACCATAAGAGCCAGTAATAAATCTCGACCAACGGATGCAGTACAAACGAAAAACCGCCGAAAAAACGCAGTATAGACAACTACGCGAGCATTTTGAGGTGGTTTTTTGTGCCGCAATGCGCCGTTCAGTGAGATTTGAAATAGGCTTTAAGAATCTGTTTACGATTTTTCACGATGGATGCCGGATGGCGGTATACATGCTTTTGACTCCATCCCCCCTCACGGGAGAGTGCTGGGGAGAGGCGAGCAAGCCAAATACACAATCGGCTGGCGTATGATCATCCGTTGATGCCCGAATATTTCGTTCGCAAGGCGCCATGCAATGAGCACACCACCTCCGCATCCAAGTGACAACCTGCTGCGCAACCCTCCAGACTTTTCGCTGGTGCACGGCAGGCCGCTGTTCCAGATTTTCCTGCGCACGCATCTCTCGAATGATGCGATGGAGCTGGCGCGCCAACGCACCATCGTTATCGCCCTGCTGGCCTGGCTCCCGCTTTTCCTGTTATCGGCACTGGACGGGCATCTCCTGGGTGGCGTTGCCGTTCCCTTCCTGATGGACACCGAGGTGCACATCCGCTTTTTTTAGCGGCCATACCCATGATGGTCGGCGCGGAACTGATAGTACACCGGCGCATGCACCTGCTCGTCAGGCAGTTCATGGAGCGCAACCTGGTTCCCGATACTGCTCTGCCGCGCTTTGATGCCGCCATTCACTCGGCATTCCGCCTGCGCAACTAGACGCTCGCCGAGGTACTGCTGCTCGCCTTTGTCTATGGTGTTGGCGTGCTGATTGTCTGGCGCTATTTCATGGCGATTGACGCGCCCACCTGGTACGCCGTGCCGACGTCGGATGGCTTCAACCTTTCGCTCGCTGGCATGTGGTTTGTGTTTTTGAGCTTGCCACTTTTCCAGTTTCTTCTGCTGCGCTGGTATTTCCGCCTGTTTATCTGGGCACGTTTTCTCTGGCAGGTGTCGCGCATCAAATTGAACCTGATCCCCACCCACCCCGACCGCACCGGGGGACTTGGTTTTCTGGCTGACACGGTCTATGCCTTTATCCCGTTACTGATGGCGCACGGCGCACTGGTTGCCGGCAACCTCGCCAATCATATTTTCTACCTCGGCTCGACCCTATCCGAATACCAGGGCATCGTTGCCCTTATGGTCGACTTTCTGCTGATTGTGGTTCTCGGCCCGCTGTTTGTCTTCACACCCCAGCTTGCCGAGGTGAAGCGCACCGGCAAGCGTGAATATGGCGTCTTGGCGCAGCGTTATGTGCATGAGTTTGATCGCAAATGGCTGCGCGGCGGTGCGCCTGCCGACGAGCCGCTGCTGGGTAGCGCCGATATCCAGTCTCTCGCTGACTTGAACAACGGCTATGAGGTGGTGCGCACGATGCACACCTCACCCGTTTCGAAGGAGGCCATCCTCCGCTTGGCAATCGCTGTGGTTGTGCCGATTGTCCCGCTGGCCCTCACCATGATGCCACTGGAGGAGTTGCTGAAAAAGTTGTTGGGGATTTTGTTGTAAAAGGGGGGGCGGCGTAGCACTCCCCATTTCAGATCGAAAATCCCGCCCACAAAACGACTGACAGGCTGCTAGGGCATCACCACCGTCCAGCCTGTCGAGTCAAATTTTTCCATTTTTGCACCCAACGCGCTGGAATCATCACCCGAATCCTTTTCAAACACCGCGCCGTTCTGATTGACGATAAAGGTCATCACCCCACTCACACCATACTCGGCGGGATAGGCCACCATGGCGAAGCCCGCAAGCATGCGACCGTTAATCATGTAGTCATACGCGCCACCCGCTGCACCTTCGCCCTGGCGGGTGAGGATGCGGAAATGGTAACCACGGTAAGCATCACCCTGTTTGTGACCTTCAAGATAAGCCGAGCTGGCCGCAATAAGTGGGCCGAAGGGACTTTGCTCCTCGACCTTGGCGGCATCCGCAGGCCAATACAAACCATCACGTTGACCGTCTGCGCTGGCCAGCTTCTGCGCAAACTCCAGCACTCCGTCGCCATTACGGTCGCGTGCGGCGTATTCACGCTGGGCGCGGACATAGGCGCGCAGCACGTCAATGGCGCTAAGTTCATTCGCACCGATATAGCGGTTCAATAATTCCTCTGCACCCTCGACGGTGGCAAAGTGCCAGCGCTGATCGACCCGCACAAGCGGTATGGGAAAAGGCCAGGCCTTGTCGCCGATGACCAACTCCTGACGATCCGGGGCAAGCTCATGCAACACGCTCAGGGTTTGCATGGCTGCCAAAATCCTGGCTCGATTTGCGCTGCTTGCCGCTTGGTCAGGCTGGATGAAAAGGTCTTTGTACTCTTCGCCAAACAGCTTGAGTATCGGTTCATTGCCGCCGCTCTTGAGAGCATCCTTGAGTGCCGTTACGGCCTCTTCGGGTGTGGCAAAGGTTTCCTGTGGCGCCGCAAAGGCCGACAGGGGCAAGAGCATGAGCAGCGCCTGCATCATGCTGCGTAAAAATGTAAAACTCGGGCGAAGTAGGTGCATGGCATTAGCTTCTTTTTGAATGGTAAAAATTAAGTGCATTGCAGAAACCTCCAATTAGCGCCGCCCACCGCCTCGGCCGCCGCCCCCACCGCGCGCACCGCCCCCGCCACGAGACCC
>JAGUXT010000009.1 GCA_020061705.1 Halothiobacillus sp.
ATCGCCGCCACGACCGCCGCCGGAGGCTGAGCGGCGCTCGCCGCCGCCAAAGTCGTTATCTCGCCCACTGCCACGCTCTGCGCCGCCGAAGTCACCACCACGGCTTTCACTGCGATCGGCACCGCCACGCTCACCGCCTCGATCACGATCGGCGGCTGGTTGAGTCGATGCTCGCGCCCCTCCTGCACTGCCGCGTGAACCGCCGCTATCACCGACGCGGCTGCTTGAGCGGCTTTTGCCAATGGAACTGCTGACTTGGCCGGGCTGCTTGTTGGATTTCCATGCCGTCTGCCCACCACGATTGCCGCTGTTGATGTTGCCACGGTTGATGTCGCCGGTGTTGATATTCACATTGCGGTCGATATTGATGTTGTTATTGCCACCATAGCCGCCATAGTGCGAGACGTATCGTCCACCGCTCCAAATCGCACCCATGGCGGCACCCCAGATAATTCCTGTGGCCAGTGCTGCACCGGGGGCGTAGGGGTAGTAGTAGGACGGATAGGCCGTCGGGTAGTAGCCATAGACGGGTGTAGCGCCGGCCACAATCACCGTACTTGGCACATACTGCGGCACGTAGATCACTTCAGGGTCGGCAGGCACGATCTGAATGACCTCTTTTTCGACCACCACAACCTGTTTGTCGTCCGAACTTAAATTGCCCGCTGCCGACGCGCGTCGGCGGAAACTCTGGATACCTTCCAATACCGCGCCCTGATCCTCCACCACGGCCTCACCCAAGGCACTGGTCCAATCCAGGTCGTCACTCATCCTGCGCACAATGTCGGGATAGTTGAGCAAGGCCTTGACTGCATCATCCCAGCCGTCATCCAAGGGGATATCCGGGTTGTCCTTGCGTTTTTGCAGAAAACGATCGGCCTGCACCAACTGCAGCGGATTTGTGGAGGCGGGCAGGACAATCGCCACCAGGTCATCCGGGTACAAGGCAATCGGCCCGACCAGTGTATCCAGCGCCTCATCGGACATCTGCAAGGCGGCTTCGACCCGAGGCGCAAATAGCAGGCTCATGGTCACAAACAGCAACAGGATGGCGGCCATGGCACGCCACAGACGCTGATGCCCGGCGAGACAAGCCGTGGTGGATTGAAGATATCTGTTCATACATGCTCCACGTTTTTTTTTCGACTGCACTGCGCCTAAGAGCCTGTTAACGACTTTCGGCATCATCAAGCTCGGCCTTGAAAAAGTCCATCGCTGTCCTGGTCTTGGTTTGCTGGCTTTCGGTAATCGCAATGCCCTTACTTGCGAGGTAAGCCTTGAATTCCAGCCCCACTTGCAGGGCTTCGTCCGGCTCGCATTTGGTAGACACTTCGAGGATGCGTGAGCCGTCCGGGTAGAGCCACATTTCAATGGTCAGGGGAAAACGAAAATCCTCGGCCTTGTGCTTGGCCTTGAGCAGAAAGGTCGGCCCGAGCACCCGCAGCGAGTCCATATCGATACCAGCGGGCGCATGTTGCGTGAAAAACGCCCGCTGCCCCTTGGAAAAAAGGGAACGCAATGGTTTTTCGCCCGTGGTCACTTCCAAAACCTCTTCTCCGGTCGCCACGCCCTTGTACGAAGCCGAGCACACAAAGCCGCCGGGCATGATGTCCAGCTCGACCTTGAAGCTCTCCGAGTGCTTGAGCTCGGCATCCACCGTGGCCGGGTCAACGGGGCGCAGCTTCACTACTGTATCCGCCGTTCCACCCTGGATGCGGCGCGCGCGCACGATCAAGCCCGCACGGTTGAGCGCCATGTCGGGCGTGTCAAAAAAGAACACCTGACGCGGCTCGGCCTCAACCGGATCAAGTCCGATGCTTTTGATCGTGGCACGATGCCCCGAAGCTGGCACCGAGAGCTTGATCTCAATGCTTTTCGCGTTTTTAGACAAGGCGAGAATCTGCTTGATCTCATCCATGGAAAATGGCTTGGCGGTAGCCTCGGTATCTGTCGCGGGGGTAGAAGCTGTCATGATTAATTCCTCATTATGTGTAACCAAACCAGAGCACCTCGATCTGTTGCAACGAGCATTCACGTATCGAAACGTTCGGCCAAAACACCATGACGCAGACCGCGATCGCTCACCGTAAAACTCTCCTTACCCAGCTTTTCCATCACCATGCGCACGATGCAGGCACCGGCGAGGATCACTTCCGCCCGCTTCGGTTGCAGGCCGATAATGGCGCGGCGTGCTTCAGCATCGCGGCTGCGGTAAAGCTCAATCTGGCGCTCAATCTCGGCGCGGTCGATCACCGCACCCTGCACGATGCTCGGGTCGTAAGTCGCGAGTCCATGCTTGACCGCCGTCATGTTGGTCACCGCGCCGCCCATCGCCACCAGCACATCGGGCTTTGCTCGCCCGTCGATACATGACAGGTCGGCCGAAATGGACGCCATGGCCTCGTGCAAGGTATCGAGTGACACGACTTGATCCAGCTTGAAGCGCTCGGTGTAGCGCACGGCGCCGACATTTATACTGAAGCGTTCGTCTACCGTGGAGTCGTGGCCGAAGGTGAACTGCGAGCTGCCGCCGCCGGTGTCGAACACCACCAGAGAGCCAGTCTTCAGACCGAGACCCGACTTGGCGGCCAGATAGGCAAGGCGACTCTCCTCCTCACCGGAAATCACCTCGATCTGCACGCCTGTACGCGCCAGAATCGCCGCAAGAACCGCTTCTGCATTCGCGGCAATGCGCAAACCCGCCGTGCCCACGGCGGCCAGAGCGCGCACGCCGTGCTGCCTAGCTTCATCCGCCATGCCTCCGATGGCCGCAACGGTGCGCTCCAGCGCGGCATCAATGATCACGCCCTGTTGCGCCAGTCCTTCGCCCAAACGGGTCAGTTCGGCGCGGTCAACCAGCGTGCGCCAATGCCCTGCGCTGTCACGTTCGCCAATGTGGAATTTGATCGAATTGGTGCCTGCGTCAATCACCGCGTAGCGTTCTGGCGCGTCGTCGATCAGGGCGGCCAGCCCACGCGAATAGCTGGTATTGCTGTAACCGCCCAGGCCAAGCTCGCGCACGGCACGCATCACCGCCGCCGCATCCGGCGACTCGACCGCAATGGTGCGGGTCGGCTTGCCGTTCGCCAACACATCGGAAAACTCCGCCGTACAGCCACCGACGGTGTAGCGCACACGCCGCTTGTGGACATCCACCCGGCGAATCGCTCCGCCCGCAAAATCACCCACAAAATCAGGCGGTTGGGCGAATGCGGCCATAAACTCATCGAAGGTATAGCTGGCGCGGGACAATGCGGGAGGCGGAAGTTGCAGCGACTCGAAAACGCGCACCACATCACTCGCCGCAAGAGGAAAACCCGCCTTCATCACCGGTGTCCATTGCTCAAGACCGTCGGCATTAACCTGCTGCAAAATCTTGATATCCATCAGCTCGGCGCGAACTTTCACATTGCCGCTGGCCGCTGAGAGCCCGGCTCCGGGCAAGAGATAGACCTCGTCGCTTTCCTGCACTGCCTCCGGGGTCAGAGCCGCCATGCGCGCTTCCGCCTCGCCGAAGCGCTGTCCGAATGAGCGCCATTCCCAGCGCGGTATGATCTTGTCCATGCCCGCTTCCCCCTTTTTTTGCAATAAGTGCGACACTGCCTATTGAAGACTTTAGCGCATTCCGGGCGACCTATTCCGCTTCGTTTGGCACACCTTCCGGTAGGGTGTACGGCGTGACCTGGATGGGTCGACTCAACACCAACATCCCGCCGCCGGGACGACCGATGCGCGCCGTCGCATACACATAATCAAACAGTGCATCCGCTTCGGCTTCAGCAACAATAATTTGCACCAGCTTCACGAATGATGGCTCCGGCAATTGCCCCTTACGCGCCGTGGATGCCTCTTGCAGCACGGAGACCCCGCGACATGGCGTGCTGTCGGCCTGAACGATGCCCCGCTCTGCGCGCAGCTGAAGCAGCAAGTGACGATCCGTTCCATCATCCGGCAACACGCACAGCATCAGCCGCGCAGGTTGGAGCAGCGTGACAGCAAACTCAGCTTCGGGTAAATGCATCACCCAGCCTCCGGCTGCAAGCGTTGCAGCACATCCGCCGGGATATAAGTGGCCATCCTGTCCATCGGCACGGCATACACCATGCCCGCCCCCGGCCGATCCAGCCCGAGCTGGGTATAGAGACTGTGCATGACCCAATCACGCTGCTCCGTCGCCACCACCATGCTCACCACATCTTTTTCAGTCTCAACTGCAATGCCCAACAGGCCGAGACGCTCGCGCGCGCCATGACCACGGGCGTTGTAGACGATGGCTCCAGCCACACCGGCCTCACGCGCCACTTTGACCGCTTCATCACCGCGTCCGTGCGCAACAATGCAGGTCATTAAAACCACGTCCGTCAGATAGGTGATACCACTCTCACTCATACAATCTCCTCTAGCGTTTTGAGGGGTGAAACCTGATGTGCCTTGGCCGCAGCCTGCACCTCACGTTCACTCATATAGCGTGACCACAACCCGGAAATAAGTACCGTGATGATGGGCCCGACCGAAGCCAGGCACAGGATGCCGAAGCCTTCAACCGCATGGGTGGCATGACTGAATCCCAGCCCCATCGCCAAAACCAAAGGCACGGTCACCGGCCCCGTGGTCACCCCCGCGCTGTCCCATGCCACATTGACGAAAGCCTCGTTGGACAGCATGGTCAGCACCGCCGCCAGCGCATACGTTCCGAGCAGCAGCCACACCAGTGGCAGATTGAAAATCAGCTTGGCCAGCCCAAGTGCAATGCCACAGGCCACGCCAATCGACACCGCCAAAATCAGCGTTTTCTTTTTGAACACCCCATTGGTCAGCTCTTCAGCGGTCATGCCCAAGGCGCTCAACGCCGGCTCGGCAATCGTCGCGCCAAAGCCCAGAAACCAGGCAAACGCCAAGGCGAGCACCAAACCAACACCGTAGTTATACAGCGGTGAGGTGGCGACGTTATCCACCACCATAAAAGCCCCCGGCACCATCGCGCCCGCGCTATTACCCAAGGCGGACAGCCCGTAGGTCAGGCCAAGGTTGAACACGCACATGCCCAGAATGGCGAGGCCAATCCCCAGAAAGATTTCCGACTGATGTTTGAGGCGCTCACGCAGCACAAAGCTCAACACCAAAAACAAAAACACCACCAAGGGCAAAATGGCGCGCACGCCGGAGACAATCTCCAAACCCGGACTATGCGTGTACCACGCCGCCTCGCCCACCTGGCTTGAGGCTGCTGCAAGGCGCACCGCCTCAATAATTTCCGCAGGCGTTTGCACCGAAGCGACATACAGCCCAAGAAACAGCACGCCCGCCACCGGGAACAGGGAGGCCAGGGTCACAATACCAAAACCGGACAAGCCGCCCCCGCCCTTGCCTGCCGCAAGCGAAATCCCCACTCCGAGCGCCAAAACCAGCGGCACGGTGACCGGCCCCGTCGTCACCGCCCCCGCATCCCAGGCCAAGCCCAATACGCTGACCAACTGCGGATCCATCGCCATGTACAGCGTTGGCAGCATAACCACCAGCAAAGAAATATAAATCAGCGGCTTGAGGCTCCAGCCATACAAAAAGCGCAGCGTACCAACCACTGCCGCCAAGCCCACCGAGGCGCCAATCACAAGCACCAGCGTCCCCGACCACTGATTAAGCAAGGCGTACAAATACGGTGCCTGCTCCACCGCGACCAACTGACCTGCCATCTTCAGCGCACCGATGGCAGGCTCGGCAAAGGTCACACCAATCCCCAACAGCAACGTGATGAACAACACCCACGGCAAGGCCAGCTTGCGCGGCAACTGCTCGCCAATCACCGCACCAAAAGGCATCAAACCAAGCTTCAGGCCTTCCATGAACAGCATCAAACCAACGATGACCGCGAACATGCCCGCCGTAACCAGCCAGGGATCGGCGACCAGTTGGCGCAAAATCAATAGTTGAAACAAGGCCAGATACAAGGCCAAAGGCAATACGGCGCGCAGCTGATCCATAAAACGCGACGCGATATACGGTTGCAGTAAGCGCAGCACCTCGTTCGCTCGCAGGTGCAATTGCGGTGGCGTGTAGGGCAAGGCCTTGCCATCCTCGTCGCGCTCAATGTGCGGCACCAGCTGGTTCAGACTGATGTACTGCCGCGCTGCGCCGCCTGCGCGCAAATAATCTGCATAGCGATACCGTGGTGTGTTCATGCTCACCTTGTCGTCATTGCAAAAAATAAAACCCTAGACCGCGTATGAGTTAACAACAGCGGCCTGGCTTTGTCATTACAAAACTACTTAATGCATACCGCGGACAGGTTTTTTCTTATCGGCTAAGATTAACTTGTATGAGTTAGGCATCGTGCCAAACCAAGGCGGCTTGAGTTGGTGTAACCTGATCGTCACTGAGCGCTGTTATTGATACGGCATGGAAATTTTTTGAATCGGACGAATGTTGGAAGCACAATCGCAGTCGGTCGGTCTCGGGAAGCCGTATCAATAACATATTCATTAATTAATTATTGATTCGGCCTTCCCGCACACTTTCCAGCCGTGACATTGCCCCAACCTTGGTCACATGATCAAACTAACCTGGCCGAATCAATAAATCTAGCCAACAAACACACCTACCCTTGGAGCCCCACCATGCCGACAACCATATTCGCCAGAGACAAAGCCACGACCGAAGACAGCGTGCGCACTGGGCTGAATGCCTCTGATCTCAAGCAGGCGGTACTCGACCACATGGTTTACTCCTTGGCACGACCCATCGCCACGGCCGAGCCACATGACTATTTTCGCGCGCTTTCCCTCGCCGTGCGTGACAGGATGCAACATCGCTGGATGGACACGACGCATACGTATTTCAGCACCGGGAAAAAAATGGCCTGCTATCTCTCGGCAGAGTTCCTGATGGGTCCGCATCTGGGCAACAACCTCGTCAATCTCGACATTGAACAGGCCGCGCGAACTGCGCTAACTGAGCTTGGGCAAGACTTCGACACTATACTTAACTGCGAGGAAGAGCCAGGGCTGGGTAACGGCGGTTTGGGTCGGCTTGCAGCCTGTTACATCGACTCACTGGCCTCATTGCAACGCCCGGCGATTGGCTATGGCATCCGCTATGAGTTCGGCATTTTCGATCAGGAAATCCACGACGGCTGGCAAAGCGAAGTGACCGACAAATGGCTGCATCGCGGCAACCCGTGGGAAATTGCCAAGCCCCACATTGCCTACCTGGTAAACTGGGGAGGGCATACTGAGCATTACACGGATAACTACGGTATTCGCCAGGTACGCTGGGTGCCTCAGCGCGTGGTGCGCGGCGTGGCGTATGACACACCGATTCAAGGTTACGCGGTACACACCTGCAACACGCTGCGCCTGTGGAGCGCCGAGGCGGTGGATGCTTTCGACTTTCAGGCCTTTAATACCGGCGACTATTATCAGGCGGTAGACGATAAAGTGGTCTCGGAAACCGTCACCAAGGTGCTATACCCCAACGACGAGCCGGATGTCGGCAAGCGTTTGCGCCTTGCTCAACAGTATTTTTTCGTCTCTTGCTCACTGCAAGACATGTTCCGCATTCTTGATCTGCGTGGCGAGCCTGTCACGCAATTTGCCGAGCATTTCGCCGTGCAACTTAACGACACGCATCCGTCCATCGGCGTGGCCGAATTAATGCGCCTGTTGCTGGATGAGCACAACTTTGAGTGGACGCAGGCGTGGGACATCACCGTAGCTACCTTTGGCTACACCAACCACACCCTGCTCCCCGAAGCGCTGGAAACCTGGCCCTTGCCAATGTTTGCCGAGTTGTTGCCGCGTCATCTTGAAATCATTTATGAAATCAACCGCCTGTTCCTTGACGAGTTACAGGCTCGTTTTCCAGGTGACGACGCGCGCGTCGCACGCATGTCGCTCATTGGCGAAGAAGGCGGGCGCTATGTGCGCATGGCACACCTTGCCTCTGTGGGTAGCCATGCCATTAACGGAGTTGCTGCGCTGCACACCGAGCTGCTTAAATCCAGCGTGCTGAAAGACTTTTACGAGCTATGGCCGGAGAAGTTCAGCAACAAAACCAATGGGGTCACTCCGCGACGCTTCCTGGCGCTATCAAATTCGGACTTGCGTGAATTATTGAACCGCTATTTGGGTGACACTTGGCTGACGGATATGAGCTTGCTGCGCAAAATCGAACCTATGGCCGACGATGCTGCGTTCCGTAAGGAGTGGCGTGCCATCAAAGAGCACAACAAACAACGTCTTGCCACCTACATTAAGCAAGAGACCGGGATTGAGCTTGATCCGACATGGCTATTTGACATTCAGGTCAAACGCATCCACGAGTACAAGCGCCAACATCTTAACGTGCTGCACATCGTGACCCATTACCTGCGCCTGAAAGCCAATCCGCAGCTGAGCACGCCGCCGCGCGTCTTCATCTTTGGCGGCAAGGCGGCGCCGGGATATTACATGGCCAAGCGGATTATCAAGCTGATTAACGCCATTGCCGAGACGGTAAACAACGACTCCAGCATCAATACCCACATGAAAGTGGTATTCCTGCCCAACTTTAACGTTAAAAATGCGCACATGATTTATCCGGCGGCGGATTTGTCCGAGCAAATTTCCACGGCGGGTAAAGAGGCCTCCGGCACCGGCAATATGAAATTCATGATGAATGGAGCGCTAACCATCGGCACGCTGGACGGTGCCAATGTCGAAATCCGCGAAGAGGCCGGCGCAGAGAACTTCTTCCTGTTTGGACTGACCGCCGACGAGGTGAGCAAGCTCAAACACGATGGCTACCATCCGCATGAATTTATTGAACACAATGCCGAATTGCGCGCAGTGCTGGATGTCATTGGCAGCGGCCATTTTTCTCATGGCGACAAGGACGTGTTCCGACCCATCGTCGAAAACCTGAGCTGGTCAGATCCTTTCCTCGTGCTGGCCGACTATGCCGCATTCATCGCCTGCCAGGAGCGTGTGGACGAGGCGTGGCAAGATACCGAGGGTTGGACGCGCATGTCGATTCTCAACACGGCACGCAGCGGAAAGTTTTCCTCCGATCGTGCGATTGCTGAATATTGTGACGAGATTTGGGACGTTACGCCGGTCGTGGTTGAGCCCTAAACTGGCTTCAATGCGGCTGCACGAAAATGCGGCCGCAACTCTTCACACATCGCCACGGCGTAAGAGTCCGTCATACCGGCAATCATATCGGTGAGTAATTGCGCCTCTCTATAACGCAGCGGCATCATGTTGCGCGGCGATTCAAACACGCGGCGATAATTTTCCGACATTCGGCCATACGCATACGAGGCAAACGGTGAACGGCGTGGAGCGTCTACTGGCGCGCCATGCTCACGATCCGTAATTGCAAACCACAGCATATCCATCAGCTCATGAATGACCTCAAAGCCGCGCAGCTCGACTTTGAGCACACTGGGGTGACGATAGACGTGGCGCTGATTGAATTGGCGCAACGTCGCAATAAACACCCCCGCCGACGAAGCTTCGAGCAGCTCGCCCACAAATACCCCGCCCAAAATGTCTTGTTGTTGACGCAACCAGGCTTCGGTAAGCGCACGCATGAGCACCCCCATAGCACGAATACGGAAGACTTGCATGGAAATATCGTTTAACTCCGCAGGCGACAAACCTGCTTCGCGATACACCACATGCTCGCGCTCAGCCTCATTGCATACCCAAGCCACGGTTGCATCCTGCCCTGCCGCATGACGTAAAAAGGCCAAAATATCGTGGAAGGACACCAGACGTTTTTTAACCGCATCCTCCGCATCCAATACGCAATAGGCGATGTCATCACACGCTTCCAACACAAACGTCAGCGGATGGCGTTGCCCGGCTGTTAATCCGGTCGCCGCCCAGACATCTTCGATCAGACCCGCTTCCGACTGGAAAAATCCATGCTTGCGCCGCACGGACTGCGACTTATCCACCCCATCTGAGGCCACTGGATATTTCAACAAAGCAGCCAAGGTGGCATAACTCAGATTCAAACCATAATCGTCATTGATAATTTGCAGCTTGGTGAGCAGGCGCAAGGTTTGGGCATTCCCCTCGAAACGCAGAAAATCCAGACGCATCGCCTCTGTTAAGCCATAGCGCGCATCAAATACATCTGCCGCATACCGCTCGAACCACGCCTGTATAGCGCGCTCGCCCTGGTGCCCAAATGGTGGGTTACCCAAATCATGCGCCAAACCCAAAGTCGCCAACAGGGTTGGTACATCTCGCGCAGCCTGTGCGCGAGATTGCGCCACAGCATGGTTAAATACCAGATCCACACCTGCGGCGCGCGCCAGATTGGCCACCTCATGTGAATGGCTTAGGCGCGTGCGTACCACATCATTGCGTTCCAATGGAAAAACCTGCGTTTTATCGGCCATGCGTCTGACCGGAGCTGCGTAAAGAATACGATCGTAATCACGCTCGATCTCGGTGCGCACCTCACCTACACCAGATAGATTCGGCCATGGCAAGGACAATGCCAACGGTTTACCCCATGTGGAAATTGACTCTGACCCGCCACTGCGTGAGGCGCTTGCTCGCCGACGCGCAGGATTCAATAAAACCGTCCAATCAGACATTAACCAAACCTCCATTGAACTCAACGCATGCTCAATACGCCAACCGCATGATGCAACTGGCTGCTGAAATACTGTATCAGCAGTCAGTTAAGGCACGTCAAGAATGACGTGCTCGCATATCATTCGCTGTAAGTGATTGATATGCGAAAGACGCGTGCAGACAAGCGCCTCACGGGTCTTGCTTACAAACCGCATGGAAGCAGTTTGTAAGCATCTTGATAAGAGCCTGTTTGAAATCTTGCTGAACGGATGCGGCAAGATTGCGAATAAGTTCTTCATGTACAGACAATAAAAAAAGGAGGCAGAGCCTCCTTATAATCACGCTGTGCGCAACAAGAATGATTAAAGCATCACTGAGACGTATGGTGAGCGCCGCCTCGAATGCTTTCAATCCACTTAAGGCGCTCTTCAGCTTCAACCGCTCCACGCAGACGGAAATAATCCGTTTCGCGTGTACCGATTTCGATCCGACTTTCAAGCGCCTTCAAACGTGCCTCTTCTTCAATCATCACTAGCGCACGGGCATCTTCCTCACGCAGTGCGCTATCGGCCAGAATGGTAATGGCTTGTGGCTGCACCTCAACCACACCACCCGAAACGAAAAAGAGACTGACGATGCCTTTAGCATCAGTAACGCGCACTTCCCCCGCTTTCAGTTCCGCAAGCAGCTGCGTATGACGGGGGGTGATACCCAGCTCACCCATGGTGGTTGGCACGACAACAAACGTTGCCTCGCCACCCATGACCGCATGGTCAGCGCTGACGATATCAACACGAACAGTTATGGACATAACCGTCTCCTAATAACTTGGCCTAATTACTTCGCGGCAGCGTTTTTAGCTTCGATTTTGGCAGCCTTTTCAACTGCTTCATCAATGCCACCGACCATGTAAAACGCCTGCTCGGGCAGATGATCGAACTCACCGTCAAGCAACCCTTTGAAACCACGCAGGGTTTCTTTCAGGTTCACAAAACGTCCTGGCGCACCCGTAAACACTTCAGCAACGAAGAACGGTTGTGACATGAAGCGCTGAATCTTGCGCGCACGCGCAACCAGCATCTTGTCATCATCCGAAAGCTCGTCCATGCCAAGAATGGCAATAATGTCCTTGAGCTCCTTGTAGCGCTGCAAGGTTTTTTGCACAGTACGCGCGACCTTGTAGTGCTCCTCGCCTACAACCTGCGGGTCAAGCTGGCGACTGGTGGAGTCCAGCGGGTCAATCGCAGGGTAGATACCCAAAGCTGCGATATCACGAGACAGAACAACCGTCGCATCAAGATGCGAGAAGGTGGTCGCAGGTGATGGGTCAGTCAAGTCATCCGCAGGAACGTAAACGGCCTGAACAGAAGTGATCGAACCGGTCTTGGTAGAAGTGATGCGCTCTTGCAGAACACCCATCTCTTCAGCCAGTGTCGGCTGATAGCCTACCGCTGATGGCATACGACCCAACAGTGCAGATACTTCAGTACCGGCCAAGGTGTAACGGTAGATGTTGTCAATAAACATCAGAACGTCACGACCTTCGTCGCGGAAGTATTCAGCCATGGTCAGACCAGTCAAAGCAACGCGCAAACGGTTACCGGGCGGCTCGTTCATCTGGCCATACACCAGTGAAACCTTGTCCAGTACGCCGCCTTCGTTCATTTCGTGGTAGAAATCGTTGCCCTCACGAGTACGTTCACCCACGCCAGCGAATACAGAATAACCACTGTGCTCGACCGCAATGTTACGGATAAGCTCCATCATATTCACGGTCTTGCCTACGCCCGCGCCGCCGAACAGACCAACTTTACCGCCTTTGGCGAATGGAACCAGCAGGTCAATAACCTTGATGCCGGTTTCCAATAGCGCCGTGCTTGAGGATTGCTCATCAAACGATGGCGGCTTGCGGTGAATAGCCATACGCTCTTCAGTTGCAATAGGACCGGCATGGTCAATCGGCTCGCCCAACACGTCCATAATACGACCCAAGGTCGCCTTACCAACTGGAACACCGATAGGTGCACCCGTGTTGGATACCGCCATACCGCGGCGGTGACCTTCAGTGGCTCCAAGGGCAATGGTGCGAACCACGCCGTCACCAATCTGTTGTTGAACTTCAAGGGTCAAACCCGTGCCTTCAACCTTCAGTGCATCATAAACTTTCGGAACAGCATCACGTGGAAACTCCACGTCAATCACCGCACCGATGATCTCAATAATCTTGCCAGAACTCATCATCAGTTCCTCATCAATAAGTACAGAATTCACGCATTAACCGACCGCAGCCGCGCCACTCACAATCTCCGCAATTTCTTGCGTAATCGCAGCCTGACGAGCCTTGTTGTATTTCAACTTCAATGCACTGATCAGATCACCTGCATTATCTGTCGCATTCTTCATCGCAATACGCCGCGCAGACATCTCACACGCTACGTTTTCAACAGTGGCCTGATGCACACTCGCTGCAACAAAACGCTTCAGCAGCAAATCAAGCACATCCTTCGACTCGGGCTCGTAGATATAATCCCAATGATGCTGCTGCGCAGAGACTGTTTCAGGTGCAATAGGCAAAACGCGCACTAGGTTGGGCTTTTGAGACATGCTGTTAACAAACTCGTTGCGTGCGACCCAAACCTCGTCAATTCTGCCTGCCTCAAACGAATCAAGAAGCGTCTTGACTGCACCTTGGACTTTGACAAAACGTGGACGATCACCCAAACCGGATATTTCGGCAACAGGGTTAAACGCACCGCGCTTCACAAAAGCCGCCCCCTTGGAACCAATAACGCACACATCGATTTCGATGTTGCTTTCAGACCATGACTGCATGTTGCGGAGAACGTGCCTGAACAGGTTAACGTTCAAACCACCACACAAGCCGCGATCCGTGGTTACAAGAATCAGCCCAACACGCTTGACTGGACGCTCAACCATAAACGGATGAGTGTATTCAGGATGAGCTTTGCTAAGGTTGGAAATCACGACCCGAATCTTTTCAAGATAAGGCCGTGTCGCCTGCATGTTCTCTTGAGCCTTACGCATCTTGCTCGCCGCCACCATTTCCATGGCTTTGGTGATCTTGCGCGTGTTTTGCACACTCTTGATCTGCGTGCGAATCTCTTTAGTGCCGGCCATAAGGGTTTGCCTCTCTTACCAGACACCGTTGGCTTTGAAGGCCTGGAGGGTCTTCTTCAGTCCAGCGGAGATGTCATCATTGAGGTTACCGTTATCACCAATGGCATCCAGAATTTCCTTGGCGTGGCTGTGCGCGTAGTTGTGCAATGCCGCTTCAAAAGAACCGATAAGAGCAACTTCGACATCATCCAAATAACCTTCGTTGGCGGCAAACAGCGACAGCGCCATTTCACCAACCGACAGCGGCTTGAATTGCGGCTGCTTCATCAATTCGGTCACGCGCTTACCGCGCTCCAGTTGACGACGCGTCGCTTCATCAAGGTCAGATGCGAACTGCGAGAACGCCGCCAGTTCACGATACTGTGCCAAGTCGGTACGAATACCACCGGCAAACTTCTTGATGATTTTGGTCTGAGCTGCACCCCCGACACGGGATACAGAAATACCAGGGTTGATCGCTGGGCGAATACCGGAGTTGAACAGATCCGTTTCCAGGAAGATCTGACCGTCAGTGATCGAAATCACGTTGGTCGGAACGAAGGCAGAAACGTCACCACCCTGGGTTTCAATGATCGGCAGCGCAGTCAAGGAACCAGTCTGACCCTTTACTTCACCGTTGGTAAATTGCTCTACGTAATCAGCATTCACACGCGACGCACGCTCGAGCAGACGGCTGTGCAGGTAGAACACGTCACCAGGATAGGCTTCACGACCTGGGGGACGGCGCAGCAGCAGTGAAACTTGACGATAGGCCCAAGCTTGCTTGGTCAGATCGTCATACACGATCAACGCGTCCATACCACGGTCACGGAAGTACTCACCCATGGTGCAACCAGCGTAAGCTGCCAGATAAATCATCGAGGCAGGCTCAGATGCTCCAGCGGCAACCACTACTGTGTATTCCATTGCGCCATTTTCTTCGAGCTTGCGCACGATGTTCGCGATGGTTGAGGCTTTTTGACCCATTGCCACATACACACAGAAGACACCCTTGCCCTTCTGGTTAATGATGGTGTCGATCGCAACAGCGGTTTTACCGGTTTGACGGTCACCAATGATCAACTCACGCTGACCACGTCCAATCGGCACCATGGCGTCAAGCGCCTTAATACCGGTCAGCAATGGCTGGTCAACGCTCTTGCGCTCGATCACACCCGGAGCAATACGCTCAATAGGTGAAGTCAGGTTTGTACCCAACTCACCCTTGCCATCCAGAGGACGACCCAAAGTGTCTACCACGCGACCCAGCAACTCCTTGCCGATGGGCACTTCTAGAATACGACCGGTGCACTTGGCCTGATCGCCTTCTTTAAGGTGAGCATAGTCACCCAAGACGATAGAACCGACACTATCGCTTTCCAGGTTCATGGCAACGCCAAATGTGTTGCCTGGAAACTCAATCATCTCACCAAGCATAACTTCGGTAAGACCGTGAATACGCACGATACCGTCGCTTACGCTGACGACCGTGCCCACGGTGCGCGCATCCGCACCGACTTCAAAATTCTCAATCCGCTGTTTGATCAGGGAACTGATTTCAGAAGGATTAATCATGAAAATAACTCCTTAGCGGATCACGGCGTTGGCCAGACCCTGTAAGCGACCGCGAATTGAACCATCAATGACCAAATCCCCAGCGTACACAACGGCACCACCAATCAGGGACTCATCTACGTCATTGTCTAGCGTGATGATTTTGCCCAAGCGCTTACCTAAAGCAGATGCAAGCTGGATTTTCTCCTGCTCCTTGAGTGCCATGGCCGAAACCACGCGCACGTTCATCTGACCATCGGCTTCACGACACAGCGCAGCAAATTCTTGCGCAATCAGAGGAAGAACTTGCATGCGGCCATTCTCGGCCAACAAGCGCACAAGGTTTTCACCCTGAGTCGTGAGGCGACCTGCAGCAACCTTCAGAACCACCTCAGCCAAGCGATCACAATGAACTGCGGGTGAAGACATCAAGCGGAGCATGTCGGCATCTAGCGACACAGCAGCAAGAAAATCCAACATCTCAGACCACTTAGCGCGCTCGACTGGGGACTGCGTGACTTCAAAGCAGGCGCGCGCATAGGCACGGGCTGTTTTTGCATTTTCGGACATAAATGCCCCCTTAAATGCGAGCCACGAGGTCAGCGATTGATGCCTCGTGTACCTTGGCATCCACTTCACGCTTCAAGATGCGTTCGGCACCTGTCACCGCGAGCACAGACACTTGCTTTGAAAGCTCTTGCTTGGCGCGCTCAACTTCGCGCCCAATCTCAGCTTGAGCACCCGCAATAACACGCTCAGATTCTGCCTTGGCGTTGTTGCGCGCCTCGTCCAGGATCTCGGTGCTACGGCTATTCGCTTGAGCCAGCAACTCCGTTGCTCGCTCTTTGGCTTCTTTAATCACTTGAACCGCACGCTCTTCAGCGAGCTTGAGCTCATGCTTACCGCGCTCTGATGCAGACAAACCGTCAGCAATACGCTGACGACGCGCTTCCATCATGCTCGATAGCGGGGCCCACAGAAATCTGTTTACCAGCCAAATCATCGCGATAAACGCAATCATCTGGGCAAACAAGGTTACCGTAATATTCACTGCTACCTACCTCCTTGAATGCGCACGCACAGAAATCTCAAACGATGCGTCGCATCCAATCGCCGTAATTAAGCACCCATCGCCTTGATTGCAGCCTGCATCGCACCCACAAACGGGTTAGCAAACAGGAACCACATGCCGAATGCGAGAATGATGAACGGGAAGGATTCCATCAAACCTGCAAAGATGAACATGTTGGTCATCAGTTGCGGACGCATCTCTGGTTGGCGTGCAATACCTTCCAGCGTCTTGGAGCAAATCAAGCCCCAGCCAATGGCAGAGCCAAGGCCAGCAGCGGCTAGGATTACACCCACGCCTACTGCGGTGTAGGCATAAATCATCGCAATCATATCAGCGGTCATCGTCGGTTCTCCTTACGGATTTAAGTTGAGGGTTAATAAAAAGGGTTTAAGGGTCAAGCTTAGTGCTCATCTTCAGTGATGTGTGCCATGCCCAGATAGACAATGGTCAGAACCATGAAAATAAACGCCTGCAAGGTAATAACCAGAATGTGGAAGATCAACCAAGCCACATCAAGCACAACCTGCAATGGGAACCAGATCAAAAGTGACGCACTAATCGTTGCTCCAAGAGTAAGCAGCGCGATAAGCAGGAACACCAATTCACCAGCAAACATGTTACCGAACAGACGCAGACCGAGACTGATGGGCTTAGCGAGCTCTTCAATCGCGGTCATGACAATGTTGACCGGCACAAGGAATTTACCAAACGGGTGGAACAGGAACATCTTGATGTACCCAACCAACCCCTTGACTTTAATGTTGTAGTAAACCGTCAAAACGAACACAAACAGCGCCATCGCCATGGTGGTGTTCAAATCGGTTGTTGGAACGACCTTGAAATAGTCCACGCCAACCATATGCAGCAATGCAGGAATCAGATCAACAGGAATCAAGTCCATGAAGTTCATCAACCACACCCAAACCAGAACAGTCAGGGCAAGAGGAGCAATCAGAGCGTTGTCACGTTTGCCAAAGGAGTCTTTGACCTGCGTGTCAACGAACTCAAGCACCATTTCGACAAAGTTTTGAAAACCACTCGGCGCGCCCACTTCCAGGTTACGACCGACACGCATTCCTGCGAATACGATCAATGCACCCAACATTAGACTGACGAGGATGGTATCTAAATTCAGCGTCCAGAAACCTTGGCCTACCGACCAATTGGTTAAATGGTGCTGAATATACTCGACGGTTCCACCGCCTGTATTTTCCACTGCGCTCACGCTTGCACTCCCAAATGTAAAATCATGATTCGTACAGCCAAACCCAAGCAACGCCGGATTTGAAAAAACTCTTAGCTTCTAACCACCACTTCCCATTCTAGCGACGCGCCACGAACAGGAAACCAAGCTGCGCCAAAACAAACCCGGCAAGCATAGGTTGCGGCGCTAACTTGAGCAAGCCAAAACCCACACCGAGCAGCACGATAAGCAATATAAATCGCAATACCGCACTGACAAAAAGAATCAGCATCCCTGCCTTCGGGTCACGTAAGGACACATCCTCCGCCTTACGCACGCCGCGCTTGTGCATCCAGGCGAGCACTATACTTACCATCCCGCCATACACAACAGCCATGGCATCAAAGTAGCCGGAATAAACGCCCCATCCGAGCGCCAAAACTGCAGTCAAGGCAATTTGGGCGACCATCAAACGCCGAGCCAGCTGCTCAACCTTCATTACTATCCCTGTCCTTTGCGCCCAGCAGCTTGTGTACGCGCTGAAACCCGCCGATCAAACCCAGCGCCCCGAGGCTCAACATAAAAAATGGCCGCGTATCCAGCCAACTATCAACCAGGTACCCCAGCACTAATCCAGAAATCACCATGGAGGCAAAGATATTCCCCGCACTCACCATTAGCAGGCCGGACAAGGGATTTTTGTTCATGTTTCGCAGTCTAACACTGAAATATTTTGCCGCTCAACTTATCCCTAAATTTCCTCGACTCAATTCTTAGCACTGCTTTGCAGGTTGCAGATGCTGCCAGGTGCTCTAATCTTCGCCCTGAGATCCCTTACTACGCAGGTTAGACATGAGACTGCTTCGCAATTTAGCTCCAGCCCTGAGCGCATTTTTGGCACTGTTTGCTTCATCGCAACCTGCCTCAAGCGCGCCACCCGCCGAAGCCAACTCCTGCCTTGCCTGTCATGGCGCACAAGGCGAAGGCTTGGCGGCTGCGGGCTACCCACGACTAGCCGGACTTTCAGCGGAATACATCTCTGAGCAACTTAATGCCTACATTGATGGCCGGCGTGTCAATCCCATCATGCGCCCGATGGCAATGCCACTGACGGCCACTCAAATTCAAGGCATTGCTACCTTTTTTAGTGCACTCCCTGCACCCTCCAATGTCGCTGCCGCACTCACCGACGCCACTCAAAGTGCGCTAGGACAACAACTCGCCGAACGTGGCGAGTGGAGCGCTGGCATTCCTGCCTGCTTCAACTGCCACGCACCCGGCGGGGTCGGCCTCCCCCCCGCATTTCCCCCCATCGTGGGCCAGCCCGCAATGTATATTGAGTCACAAATCCAGGCTTGGAAAAACGGTACGCGCCAAGGCGACCCAAAGAACCTCGCCAACGCACTGATGCACAACGTAGCCTTCCGGATGAGCGACACACAAACCAAGGCTGTTGCCGCATGGCTTGCTGCTCAGCCCATCCCGACCCCAAACACCAGCCCATCAACCACAGTAAAAACCAATCCGTGAGAACATACCAATGAGCATCGTTACGAGCGCAACATTGACACGAACTGTGGCGCTTTTATTCAGCCTCGCAAGCCAACTCAGTAGCACACCCGCCTTCAGTGCGGACGCACAGGCCGCTCTGAATGCTTCCGCACATACCGGCGCAACATTTCAGCCGCCGAGTGAAGCTGACATTCCTGCTGGACCCTTCGGCGATACCATCCGCTTGGGGCGGGATATCATGCTTGATACCCCAAGGCATGCCGCGCGCTTTGTTGGCAACAACCTCTCATGCGCCAACTGTCATCTTGACGCAGGGCGCATGGCGGGGTCTGCTCCACTGTGGGCCGCCTACGTGAACTTTCCGGCTTACCGTGCCAAAAACAGCAAAATCAACACTTACCAAGAGCGCTTGCAAGGGTGCTTCCGCTTTAGCATGAACGGCAGTGCCCCACCCCTGGGCGACCCGGTGCTCGTCGCGCTCGAAGCCTATTCCTTTTGGCTGGCTACGGGGCTTCCGGTAAATAAAGAGGTTGCCGGGCGCGGATATCCCAAGCTGGAAAAGCCCGCACAAGTAGCTGACTTCTCACGTGGCCAGGCGGTTTACACGGCGCGTTGCGCACTTTGTCACGGCGAAAGCGGTGCCGGGCAAAGCACTGCAGGGCAGGTGATATTCCCGTCACTCTGGGGCAATCAATCCTATAACTGGGGGGCAGGCATGGGGAGCATCAATAATGCAGCTCAATTTATCTACGCCAATATGCCCTACGGCATGTCATACAGCCTCACTCCGCAAGAAGCCTGGGACGTAGCCTACTTCATGAATGCGCACGAACGGCCGCAAGACCCGCGCTGGCTGGGAAGCGTCGAGGCCACCCGCGCCAAATTCCATGACAGCCCCTTTAGCCTCTACGGACAAACCATCAACGGCAATGTCCTTGGCAAGACTGGCGCACCAAAGCGTACTCAAGACAAGGATCAGGCTCATATTGCGCCCTAAAAAACCCAGTGCCACATGTTGGCTTGGATGATCTTCAACATCGCCGCAACATCGCATGTGAATTTACTGGTTTGCTCTGTTATCCTCGCGCGAATTTCATAACCACTAACCTCAAGAAGATCAATCACCATGAAAATCAAATACGCCGCCCTCCCTTTCGCCATGACCGCTGCCTTGATGCTCGGCGCTACCGCCATGCCAAGCTACGCAGCCGAACCAACCGCCAAAACGCAAGCCAAGCCCGCAGCCAAATCCTCGGCCAAGAAAAACACCGGCAACAAAACTGCCGTTGCGGTTGCGGCCGGTGCTACAGGTATTGCCGGGGTAAGCAGCATCAACGCTGTTGCCGCGACATCGCAAACCCCAGAGCTGGATGGCCTCAACAAAGACTGCGCCACAACCGTCGCCAATGCACAACTACCCCAAGCCGAAGAAGCCTGTAACAGGGCGATTGCGCTTGCTGAAAAAACCGCCCCTCAATCCAAGCCACACGCGACCGCACTAAGCAACCAAGCGGCATTGTTTGCGGCACAAGGCAAGACAGCGGAAGCCGAAGCAGGTTACAAAAGCGCCTTGGCCATGTATGAAAAGGTACTTAACCCCAATCATCTGGCCGTGGCCACCGCGCTCAGTCAGTTGGGTGGCTTCTATTTTGTGAATGAACGCTATGCAGACGCTGCACCGCTTTATAGCCGCGCCCTCACCATTGATGAACGGGCCCTTGGTAGCGAACACCCTGAAGTCGCAAAAGACCTCTATAACCTGTCCACCGTCAACAGCTTGCTCGGCAAATACAGCGAAGCCGAAGTCCAGGGACAACGTTGCCTTAAAATTCGTGAAAAAGTTCTTACCGCGAACGACCCGGCCACCATTCGCATCCTTGACCGCATGGCACAAAATTTTGCGCTGCAAGGTCGCCATGACGAAGCTCTGCGTTTGTATGCCGCTGCCGCAAATGCCAGCGAGAAGACCTACGGTGCAGATGCCCCGCAAACACAGATCTATAAAGTCAAACTCGCAAGCACCCAATCAAGCATGTCGGGCACTACGACACCCTGATCTCATTGCTTGAGCCAAAGCCTGCTCCGACTGAACACCCAACGAGATAGCGCGTGAGTCATTGCTTCGGGCGCTCAACAACAACGGATTCCACACCGGCCGTTCTCGCAAGAGGGCTGTGCAAAACCTTCAAGCACAAAACGCTGGGTGAAACCGTTGCAGTCGACAGGCTGGATCTGTGCGTGCCGCGCGGCGTTTGCTTCGGCCTACTCGGTCCAAACGGCGCGGGCAAAACAACGACGCTACGCATGTTGCTCGGCACCATGCCGCCCTCATCGGGTTCGTTGGAAATTCTTGGCCTGACCATGCCGGGTGATGAGTGTCTTGTGCGAGCCAAGCTCGGCATCGTGCCCCAAGCTGACAACCTTGACCCCGACCTTAGTGTGATCCAGAACCTGCGCGTCTACGCCAGTTTTTTTGGACTCCCGCATCAAAACCTCGACGCCCATCTCGATCAGTTGCTTGCCTTCGCCAATCTAACTGATCGTCGAGAGCATCAAGTTGAAAGCCTATCCGGAGGCATGAAGCGTCGCCTCACTTTGGCACGCGCACTCATCAATGCACCCGAACTTGTCGTACTTGACGAGCCGACCACCGGCCTCGACCCGCAAGCGCGCCATACGCTGTGGAGCCGCCTTGAAGAACTCAAAGCCCAAGGCACCACCTTGCTGCTCACCACGCATTACATGGACGAAGCCGAACGCCTGTGTGATGAGCTGGTGGTCATGGATCATGGTCGTGTACTCGACCAAGGCTCGCCGCAAGCATTGATTGCCCGCCATGTCGAGCCGTGGGTGATTGAAATTCGCCATGCGGCAGCCGTAGCGCAACACTATGCCTGCTTGGACGGTGTTGGTAAGTTGGAGCAACACGGCTCCAGCCTGTTTCTCTACACCCACGACCGTCATCATGCGCTGACAAGGATTGAAGCACTGGCCCCCACACTTGTTGCGCCCCCCATTCTGCTGCAGCGCCCCGCCGGGCTTGAGGATGTATTCCTGCGCCTTACCGGACGCGACCTACGGGAGGGAGCATGAATTTCACACCCAACCTGCGCGGCGCAGGAGCCGTTTTCTCACGCAACCTTCTTGTCTGGCGGCGTTTATTCTGGCCGGCACTGGTGATGAATTTTGGCGAACCCGCACTCTACCTGCTCGGCCTCGGCCTTGGGCTCGGACATTTTATCGGCGAGATGGATGGCGTAAGCTACCTCGCTTTTCTCGCCTCCGGCATCCTAGCCTCGTCCGCCATGAACACGGCGAGTTTTGAGGGCATGTATTCGGTGTACACCCGGATGGGGCCGCAAAAAACCTACGACGCCATGCTGGCGACACCCCTGCGCGTGCAAGACATCGTGTTCGGTGAAATGCTGTGGTGCGCGGCCAAAGCGGCTTTTAGTGCGGTTGGCATTTTCATCGTCGCTCTTGCGCTCGGCCTCATCACCAGCCCTTCGGCATTGTGGGTAGTGCCTGCTGCCATACTCATCGGACTGGCTTTCGCTGGCCCCGCCATCATGATGAGCGCCATCGCGCGCAACTACGACTTTTTCAATTATTACGTGGTGTTGTTACTCACGCCGATGCTACTAGTGTCCGGCGTTTTTTACCCCGTGGACAGTCTGCCTGCGGGTTTGCGTCCCTGGCTCGACCTACTCCCCCTTACCCATGCCGTTGAATTGATGCGCGGCCTCATGCTTGAGGATGTAGCGCTTTTACGGCCATGGTCTAACATTGCAGTGTTAAGCCTGTATGTCTTTTTTGGTTTTTATGTCGCCACATGGCTTGTCCGTCGCCGCCTTCTGGAGTAAGTCCCCTTGCAGACTGTGCCATTTAAAGCTTCATCGTCATGGTTTTCACCCAGTACAGTCAGCCTGGTGCAAGCCAACCTTTTGGTGGGTTTGTTCTATCTTTTGTTTGTTATCCTAATCGCACTGGCGTTCCCCGCAGTATCGCCCGTCTGGCCCTCCGCTGCCGTCGCAATGTTTGCCGTTTTAATCGGTGGTTGGCGCTGGTTGCTTGGCATCGCCATCGCTTCATGGCTTGGCAACGATCTGTTCATGGCGTGGTCAACCGAGTGGGCATTGTGGATTACCCTCGGCAACGTCCTTGGCCCCTTGACCGGCTCCCTCATCCTGCATCGTTTTATTCCGGACACCAGTCTCGCCCTGGAATCCGGGCGCGGTGTGGCTCTGTTCAGCATAATCGCGGCACTGAGTGGCGCAATTTCAGCCACCTTTGGTGGGTTCGCTACCATTGCAGATATCCGGCCTGACCTGTCATTTAATGATGCCTTTTTCTCCTGGATTGTCGGAGACTTCACCGCCGTTTTGATGCTCACTCCGGCCTTTGTGCTCTGGTGGAAAGACTCACGTGCACCATGTCAATTATTGCGTGGTGACTCGGAGATGTGGCTGGCCGCGACCACCTTGATCATAATGACGGCCATCCTGTTTTTCATGCCTGCCACAAGCGCCGCATCCCTCATACGCACCGGGACATTCCTGATTCTTCTGCCTCTTGTGTGGGTTGCGTTGCGTTTTCCGCAACGCAGCACGTTCACCTTAATGTCAATCATTTTCGCCCTTAGCGTAACGGGCACATGGTTGGAAAAGGGAGTCATCTCACAGCTTCCAGAGCCATACACTCGCCTGCAAATTATTCTCATGGCCATGAGCATGGTCACACTGCTGGTCAGCGCCATGTCTCTTGAGCGTCGCCGTGTGCTTGATGCACTTGGCGCGAGTTATAACACCCTCGAAGAGCGCGTGACCGAACGCACGCAACAACTGCGAGACAACCTGAAATATCTGGAAATGTTGCTCGATAATGTGCCGGTGCCAATGGTGATTACCCGCCCGGATCAGTCCGTAGTGATTTATGCCAACCTTGCGGCGTCCGATTATTCCGGCTTCTCAATCGCCCGCATGGTCGGGAGCAGCAGCATGTCCTATTTCCATCACCTTGAAGACTTCAAGGCGCTGGAACAAAAACTCCAGGAAGAAGGCTCACTCAGCTCTCACGAAGTCGCTTTACGCCACCGTGATGGTCACACACTTTGGGCGCTACTTTCTGCCGTGCCCTCACGCTACAACGACATCCCAGTGATGATGTTTGCTTTCCAAGACATCAGCCCGGCCAAACAACGCGAGCTTGACCTGGAACAGCTTGTTAGCACGGATACTTTGACTCACCTTGCCACCCGTCGGCATTTTATGCAGCGTGGCAATGAGGTTTTGCTCACGGCTGAGCGCAATGGACATACTCTCGCGCTATTCATACTTGATATCGACCACTTCAAAAAAATCAATGACACCTACGGCCACCCTGCGGGCGATCTCGTGCTGCGCCGTGTCGCCGAAGCCTTTCGTTCATCTCTGCGTCCCGGCGATTTGTGCGGGCGTCTTGGCGGAGAGGAGTTCGGCGTGATCCTGATCAACACCGATCACGCGTCTGCTCATAACGGCGCGGAGCGCTTGCGCCAGGTTATCAACGAGCTGCACATTCAATTGGACGATGGCGGCCACGTTAACCCCAGTGTCAGTATTGGTGGGGTGCTTCTTTTGCCGTCAGGGGTGGCACATACTTCAAGTCCGAATCTGGACGAAGCCATTGCTGCTGCCGACCAAGCCTTATATCGAGCCAAAAACACCGGGCGCAACCGCGTTGTATTTGCGCCGCCCATGGTTTTCAAACACTCCGCCACTCATACCGTAACACCTTTAGAACACTAACGTCAGACCATGCTATCCATTCAATGTCCTGGCCAAGTGCCTTTAGAACTGCATCACCTCGTTCTTGATTTCAACGGCACCCTCGCCCTGCGCGGCGCAGTGGTCGATGGCACTGCGGAACGCTGCCACAAGCTCAGCCAACACCTTCAACTCCACTGTGTCACGGGCGACACATACGGCACGGCAAAAGACGCACTAGCGGGATTGCCTATTCAACTCCATGTCCTCCCACCCACTGGACAATCGCTCGCCAAACGTGATTTCGTGAGCCACCTGCAAGGCGGCGTGTGCGCGATCGGCAACGGCTGGAATGATCGTTTGATGCTGACTGAAGCCGACCTGGGTTTAGCCATCATAATGAGCGAAGGCGCGGCAAGTGCCACACTGATGGCCGCCAATGCCACATTTACCAGCATTCTGGATGCGCTGGACGCGTTAAGCATCCCCGAGCGCATGGTGGCTTTGTTGCGTGATTAGGCTACTACAATGTAACAGCATCTTTTTTTGTCCATGCACCCAGGAGTCCCCCATGAAACATAAACTACTCACCGCCGCCATCCTTGGTCTGAGTCTCGTCACCGCACCGCTGTATGCAGCACCTGCGCGTGAACTGTCCGAGCCAATCGTCGAACTGATGCCCGTGGTTAAAAAGCTGACCCCAGAATTAAAGCTTTCCGCCGAGCAACAAGCCAAGCTCAAGACATGGATGGAAACGGCTCCTGCCAAGCGTCAAGCCGTCGAGGCCGAAGCCCTGGAAATGCGCAAGCAACTGCGTGCCGCTATCCTCAGCGGTGCGGATGACGCGGTGCGCCAAGACCTGCTCAATCAGGTCGGCCAAAAAGAAACCCAATTGTTGACCATGCGCAGCAAGTGTACTGACTTTTTGCGTGAACTGCTCACCCCAGCGCAATTCACCCAGGTACGCGAAGCCTACGAGGCCAGCCGCGCCAAGTAATTGACATGACAACGCACAAGGCGGCTTCAAAGCCGCCTTTTTTTATGCCTAAATCTCGGCTCAACCACCTTTGAAGCAAGAACCAGGGGTCATGGAACGAGGCGGAAATGATTTACCACTGCAATTCACGATAACCCATCGCCTCGGCCAAATGCTCAGTGCGAATCACCGCAACGCCCGCCAAATCAGCAATGGTGCGTGCCAGGCGCAACACTTTATCGCGCCCACGCGCCGACAAATTCAAACGCTCCATCGCCTGCTCCAAGAGCGCATTTTCCGCTGCCCCCAGACGTGCATGTCGCGCCAAAACCGCAGCCCCCAACTGTGCATTCGGCAACCCCGCCCGCGCCACCTGCAATGCCCGTGCCTGCTCAACCCGCGTGCGCACCGTCGCCGTCGTCTCCCCATCCTGCGGCGCGTCCTGGCGCAAATACTCCTTGGGCACAGCGGGTAGACTGAGCTGAATATCAATCCGATCCAGCAGCGGCCCGGATAAGCGCGCGCGATAACGCCGTCCCGCCTCAGGGTCGCTATCGTCGCCTTTGGGGCTGGGGTTCATGGCCGCAATCAACTGAAACCCCGCCGGAAACTCCACTTGCCGTGCCGCACGTGAAATCACCACCCGCCCGGTTTCCAGTGGTTCACGCAGCACCTCCAATGCCCGGCGATCAAACTCCGGCAATTCATCGAGAAACAAAACACCGTGATGAGCCAATGAAATCTCACCAGGGCGCGGTTGTCCGCCACCACCAATCAAGGCTACCGCTGAAGCCGTGTGATGCGGTGCACGAAAAGGGCGCACGCCCCATACCGCATCGTTGAATCCCTGCGAACTGACCGACCAAATCGCCGCACTTTCCAGCGCTTCCACTTCCGTCATACTCGGCAAAAGCCCGGCAAAACGTTGCGCCAACATACTTTTACCCGCGCCCGGCGGGCCGATCATCAGCAGGTTGTGCCCGCCCGCGGCAGCAATCTCCAGGGCACGTTTGGCACGGTGCTGACCGCGCACATCGCATAAATCCAGGCCGGCTTGCAGTTCGGCAATCTGCGGCGCTTCAGCCAAACTCAATACATCCACCGCCAGTAAATGCGCGACCACTTCGCGCAAATGCCCTGCACCAAAAACGCGCACGCCTGAAACCCGCGCCGCTTCGGCGGCATTTTCACTGGGCACAATCAGGGCACGACCGGCATCCCGCGCACGCACCGCAGCTGGCAACACCCCAGGCACCGGGCGAAGTTGACCACTTAAAGCCAATTCACCCAAAAATTCATAACCTACAAGATGCTGCGGAGGAATTTGTCCGGTCGCAGCCAGTAAGCCCAGCGCCATGGCCAAATCAAAGCGCCCGCCCTCCTTGGGCAAGTCCGCCGGAGCCAAATTGACCGTAATTCGGCGCGGCGGCATTTCATAACCACAGGTTAACAGTGCCGCACGCACCCGCTCACGGCTTTCGCGCACCGCCGCTTCTGGCAAGCCAACCAAAGCAAACGCGGGTAAACCATTGGCCACATGCGTTTCCACACTGACCAAGGGCGCATCAACGCCGAGCTGGGCGCGCGCGTAGCTTAAAGCCAGTGACATTTAGGCTTCAACATCCGGCACACGTTCAGCCTCCAAGGCCGCCACCCGCTTTTCCAATGCCTCCAGGCGCTCGCGCGTGCGCGCCAGCACCATACGCTGCACCTCAAAGTCTTCGCGCGTCACAATATCCATATTCGCCAACACCTGCTGCACGCCCAAGCGCACGGTTTTCTCCACCTCGCTGCGCACATCGGTCAGCGCCTCCGGCAACCCCTCACCCAAGCGACGCACTAGATCATCCAGCTTTTTCGGATCAAACATCCCGGCCACCTCATATCAGTAATGGGTCCTAGTCTAGCCGGGCATGACTTGATGCGCACCCTCCTGATGCTGTGCAGAATTAATCGCAAACCTTGCTGAACACGATGCACCAAAATTAAGCACGACGCGTTCGAGCACTGTTCAAAACCACAGACAAACGAAATATCTATCTGATAAATAAAACATTATTTGTGTTGGCATTCATCGTGCATTGATCGGTTCGCACGCTGCATTATCAGCGCAAACCTAAACGACTTAGCCATTTTATCCACGAGGACAGAACCATGAAACTTCGCATCAGCACCCTTCGCAGCAGCCTGCTCTTGAGCCTTGGCCTGGCATTTACCCCCGCATTCGCTGCCGATGCCCCGGCTGCAGCTGCACCGGAATACACCCTCACTGGCAACCTCGGCCTGACCACTGACTATGTGTTCCGTGGCGTATCCCAAACCCAGAACAAGCCTGCCGTTTCCGGTGGTGTCGATTTCGGCATCAGTGGCTTTTACCTTGGCATGTGGGCATCCAACGTTTCCTGGGTGAATGATGGTGGCTATAAAACCAACAGCAGCCTGGAAACTGATTTTTACGGCGGCTACAAAGGCACGTTTGCTGAAGACTTCGGCTATGACCTTGGTGTCATCACCTATTACTACCCCGGTGACAGTGTAGAAGGCGCCACCACGCCAGACACCACCGAAATCTACGCCGGCATCAGTTGGAAAACCCTGTCACTGAAATACAACTACACCGTTTCCGACTACTTCGTTGCCTGGACCACCACCGAAGGTGGCAAGACCCAAGGCAGCTATTACATCGACCTGAGCGGTACCTACGACCTTGGCGATGGCTGGGGTGTGCTCGGCCATATCGGCTATCAGGATGTCAAAGGTAACTCGGATGCCTCGTACACCGACTGGAAACTCGGCGTGACCAAGGATGTCGGCTTTGGTGTCTTCGCCCTGGCGTACACCGATACGGATGCCAACACCACGGCTTACACATGGGCGGGCGAAAAAGTCGCCGATGCCAAGGCCGTGTTGACCTTCTCCAAAGCGTTCTAAGTGAGGAACCTCTTATGAAACTCGTCACTGCCATTATCAAACCCTTCAAACTCGACGAAGTGCGTGAAAGCCTCGCCGAAATCGGTGTTCAAGGCTTGACTGTCTCCGAGGTCAAAGGCTTTGGTCGCCAGAAGGGTCACACCGAACTGTATCGTGGTGCGGAATACGTGGTCGATTTCCTGCCAAAAATCAAGCTGGAAATGGCCATTGATGATGCCCTGGTCGAAACCGTGATTGATGCCATCGTGCGCGCATCTAAAACCGGCAAGATTGGTGACGGCAAGATCTTTGTCAGCACCATCGAACAAGCTATCCGCATCCGTACCGGCGAGTCCGGTCCTGAAGCCCTGTAAGTGAGGATTGCATGATGAATCTCAAATCTCTTGTCCTGCCTTTGGCACTACCAGCGCTTATGCTCGCCGGTGTTGCCCATGCGGAAGAAGCCGCCGCCATTGTTGAAGTGGTGACAGAAGCCGTCGCTCCGACTCCCGAAAAAGGCGACACCACCTGGATGCTCATCTCCACCGCACTGGTGTTCATGATGATCCTGCCCGGGCTTGCCCTGTTTTACGGCGGCATGGTGCGCAGCAAAAACGTCCTTTCCGTCCTCAGCCAAACCATGGCGATTGTGGCCGTCGTGGCCATTCTCTGGGTAGTCTATGGCTACAGCATGGCCTTCACCTCGGGCGGCGATTTGAACAGCTTCGTTGGTGGCCTGTCGAAAATGTTCCTCGCCGGGGTGAACACCTCGTCGATGGTGGAAACATTCAGCGCTGGCGTGGTCATTCCCGAGTTGTCTTTCGTGATCTTCCAGCTCACCTTCGCAGCGATTACCGTATCGTTGATCGTCGGCGGTCTGGCTGAGCGCGTGAAGTTCTCCGCCCTGCTGGTGTTCTCTGTGCTCTGGTTCACCTTTTCCTATCTGCCGATGGCGCACATGGTCTGGTTCTGGGGCGGTCCATCCGCGTATGGCGACCCTGCGGGCTTCCTGTTTGCCAAGGGCGCGCTCGACTTCGCAGGCGGTACAGTCGTACACATCAACGCCGGTGTCGCAGCCCTGGTTGGTGCCATGGTACTCGGCAAGCGCATTGGCTTTGGGCGTGAACCCATGCCGCCGCACAATCTGGTCATGACCATGATTGGCGCATCCTTGCTGTGGGTAGGCTGGTTCGGCTTCAACGCGGGCTCAAACCTCGAATCCAACGGCACTGCTGCCATGGCCTTCCTCAACACCATGCTCGCTCCCGCCGCTGCAATGCTGGCTTGGGCCGCAGCTGAGTGGATGACCCGTGGCAAGCCCAGCATGTTGGGTATGGCCTCCGGTGCTGTAGCCGGCTTGGTCGCCGTCACCCCCGCCGCCGGCTTCTCCGGCCCGATGGGTGCGATTGTTCTAGGCCTGGTGGTCGGTGTTGTTGCCTTCTGGGGCGTAGCCTTCATCAAGCGCGCCTTGAATGTGGATGACTCACTTGATGTATTCGCTGTGCATGGTTTGGGCGGTATTGTCGGTGCGATTGGTACCGGTATCGTCGCCAACCCGGCCCTCGGTGGCTCCGGTGTATTCGACTATGCGGCCAATGCGGTCGCCGAATTCAACCCTACCGCACAGGTTATCAGCCAACTCTGGGGCGTAGGCACCGTGCTGATTTGGTCAGGCGTGGTCAGCTTCATCCTGTTCAAGCTGATCGACATGGTCATGGGTCTGCGCGTCAGCGAAGAGTCCGAACGCGAAGGTCTGGATACCAGCTCACACGGTGAGCGCGCTTACAGCAACTAAGCGTCTGTGTTGGGAGGGGTATCACACCACCCCCCAACTTCGAAACCCAAACGCCCCTCAATGGGGCGTTTTTATTTGCTAGAATCCCAAGGGAAGCATTCTCCTTACTGCATTAGTGCACCTATGTACAGGGATGCTCTGCTTACTCTCAACCTCAGCAAAAGCACTCATACTCCATGACATCCGTTGATATCCTCGGCTTTATTGCCACAGGCTTTACCACACTTTCTTTCGTGCCACAGGTCTGGCGAACATGGAAAACCCGTGATGTCAGCGGCATCTCCCTGCCCACCTACATCATCATCACCGTGGGGCTTGCCCTCTGGCTTTTATATGGATGGATCAAAGGTGATATCCCCCTTATCGTTGCCAACACGGCCATGGTGCTACTGACGGGGAGCATTACTGTTATGAAAATACGCTTTGGCCGCACCGGCACGGCATAAAACCCGACCCCATGCCTCCCCAAATTTTTATTCTCGGAAGCCTGATTCAGGCCTGCTGCTGGTGGGTGGGGCATATGCCTCGTGCCGGTGAATCAATTCAGGCCAGTGCACTGCGCCTCGAGCTTGGCGGCAAGGGTCTGAATGTCGCCGTGGGGATGGCGCGTCTGGGCGCATGCGTTGAAGTACTTCTAGGCTGTGGCAACGACCATGCGGGCAACGCTGCTGTGCATCTGCTGCACAACGAAGGCATCAGTACCCAGCATGTGCACCGCATGGAAAGCCCCTCAGGGCATGGCGCAGGGCTCATCACCCCGAATGGGCAGAGTTTCATCAGCATTTTTCCTGGCGCAAACGCCTTGCTCGATACAACACATATCGAGCAGGCTCGCGCTGATCTATGCTCCGCCCAAACGGTGTATGCACAATTTGAAACGGCCATGCCCGTGATTGTGTCGGCATTTGCCCTCGCCCATGCCCACGGTGTACCCACCGTGCTCAATCCATCGCCATGGCAAGAACCGGATGCCGCTCTGAAACGCACCACGCACACCCTGATCGTCAATGAAACCGAGGCTGCACAGCTAGCCATGCTCCCTTGGAACGAACCACCGGAAGAGCCTGAAATCTGGGAGTGCGCACTTGCTAACGTTTGGAGCGAGTGGGCTAGCCTGCAACGCATCGTCATTACATTGGGGTCACGCGGCAGCCTGGCACTCGCCCGCCCCGAAGCGGGTGAGCGCAGCGACTTCATCCATGCCTCTGCCCCCGTCATCGACTGCGTAGACAGCACCGGCGCAGGCGACGCATTCAGCTGCGGTTACCTCTGGGCAAGCCTGCAGAACCAACCCCTTGTCGAAGCGCTGCGCTGGGGTAACCGCTGCGGAGCGCATGTTGCAGCAAAGCGTGGTGTGATCGAAGTCCTACCCTCGGCAGATGAGGCGCGAACATGGTTCAAAGTGTCAGCTTGAGCCGGTAGACATACGCATCACCGCGAAAACAGCCCTCGACATATTCCACCAACGCTCGCCGTGCGGCTCGCTGCGAGGTATACGTTTTACGCTTGAGCAGCAGACAGGGTTCAGGTGACGCAAAGCCAAACACGCGCATTTCCTCGTCTGAACTCATCACTGCCTCAATGGACTGTTCGGCCTCGCCAAGCCGCTCACCGAGACTCTGTTCAATCAGTCCATAGGCTGACCCCTGACCATCCCAATTTGCCAGCGCGGGCACCAGATGCAGCGCGTACCACGCAACTTCGCGTGTCATGGGCACGCTGTCCGCACAGCGCACCCTTACCAGATGCAAAAATTCGGCATTCGACGGCAGACCGAATATCGAAGCCATCATCCGATCCTGCACCACCTCAATCGTCTCGACGCGGCTACTCGCCTCACGTCCAAGCTCTCGCATCTCCTGGGTAAATCCCTTAAGTCGTCCCATCACCGGACTGACCTGAGGTACAACCTGAACCACGCTGCCTGATCGCCCCCGCCCTGCCAGCCGACGCATCTGCCGCAACTCGTCATAGGTGCGCTTCACAGTGACCCGGCTGACCCCGATGGATTCCGCCAGCTCACGCTCGGAGGGCAGGCTGACTCCGGCGGGAATATCACCCGAAACAATCATGCGATCCAACTGAACAAACAACTGCCTCCAAAACGGCTCCGCAGACAGACGATCCAGGCTTAAACCGGCAATCGCCCAAGACATCTTTAGCATCCTCCTAATTTCAGCTGTTGTGGGGTTTCTACACTTCAGCTCAAAAAACTTCACAACACCATAAAACAAGGTTGCCACCCGGTCAAATAGACACTACCATTAAGTCCATAATTTTTTCAACCTGCGTAGCCACACTCCATGAAACCCTCTCATTTCCTGCTCGGACTCAGCCTGATCGTCAGCAGCACGCCTCTGCTGGCCGCCAACTATCGTGTTCTTGGCCAGCCCGACCTCGCTTCAGCAAGCTTGGCCACACGCTGCGCCAACGGGAATGCCCAGTTCAACAAAAATCCAGATTTCAACTGGGCGCATGGCCCATCCGGCGTATTAGTAACTACTGAAGGACGGTTGTTTGTCACCGACTTCGGCGGCAATCGCGTTTTAAGCTGGCCATCGGTTGATGCGCTCAACGCCTGTGATCCCGCCGACGCGGTCATCCAAGCCCACATAGGGTTTGGGCTCAACGGCCCAGAAGCCCTAGCCTACGATCCTGAAAGCAAAACTCTCTTCATCGCTGACACACTTAACCATGTGGTGGACGTTATGCGCCTAGTCGACGGTGCTTGGGCACGGGTCGCCATGCTGGGTATAGGGAACACCCCCGGTGCCGGGATGAATCAGTTTAATTATCCGCGCGGCCTGGCCGTGGATGCCAAGGGTCGTCTGTTTGTTGCCGACGATTACAACCACAAAATCAAAATTTTCACCCCGCCCTTTGTTGACGGGCAATCTGCCAGCGACAGCATCGGCGCGGGCAACAACGGTGGCTTTGCCCAACCCAAGGCCATCGCCATTTCTGGTGACACGCTATTCGTCGCCGATTACGGCGTACCGGGCGGTGACCCCGGGCGCGTGCTGCGCTTTACCGGGCCGTTCGACAATCCGGCAACCACCTACACCGCCAGCGGCATCTTCACCGGCCTGACCAACCCCGTCGATTTGGCCGTGCATCCCGATGGCTCCCTACTGGTCACTGACCAAGGTAACACCCGCATTGCGCGCTACAACGACGCCGTGTTTTCCAATTCCAAGGCTGCCCCGGACAGCAACTTTTCCGAACATATGAACCAGGAGCCGCTGGGTGTCGCTACGGATCGCAGCGGGCGTATTTACATCGCCGACTTTCGCGCCTACCGCGTGTTGATTCGTGATGAGTTCGTGCGTACCACGCCGGTCAACGCCAACGCCACGCCGCAAACGGCCGTTGCTCTCGAAAACCTGCATCAGCGCGTCAACCAGCCGGATCAGCGCGTCCTGCTTGGTCAACAGCTCAAAACCTACGACCCAGCCGCTTGGGATGAGTCCATGCAATCGCTGCGTTTACGCGGCCTGCCCCTGCCCAGGGTGGTGGGCGGCGACCTGACCGAACTCAAGGAAGCCTGGAACCGCGACATTATTGACGGCATGGTCGCCTATGGTCGCGCTGGCTCCATCGTGACCCTCGGCTGGCATCCAACCAACCCGGTCACCGGTGGCGCATACAACTCGCCCGCCCTGACAGCCGCGCAACTACTGGAAATCACCAACCCGCAAAGTCTTACGGGACGGGTGTGGCAAGCGCAGATCGACGAAATCACCCCCGTTTTGCAGCGCTTCCGTGATGAGGGCATTCCGGTCATTCTGCGCCCGCTGCACGAGCAAAACAGCCACTGGTTCTGGTGGGGGCATGACGGATCGAACGGTGCGGAGCGGCAAGCACGCCAAGCGGCATGGGTCGGCTTGTGGCGCGCGCTCGTCACCGAACTCACCGTGCGTAAAGGCATGAATAACCTGCTTTTCTCGTTTAGCCCCAGCGTCGTGAGCTATAACGGCATAGTGCCGCCGATGACGTATTACCCCGGTGCGGCATGGACCGACATCACGGGCCTCGACGTGTATGACAACGAGCTTGACCTTGCAGGTGATGCACGCGGATTGCAGCACTACAACGCCCTTGTCAACACGGGCAAACCCTTCACGCTCGGCGAATTTGGCCAGACTGTGGCTGGCAATGGCCCGGCTGCCAACTGGGATGCGCGCCTGCTGGCCAACCGCATCAATGACAGTTATCCGCGCACCGTGCTCGCCCTGAGCTGGGTGCACAACCCGCCAGAAACCTATGCGCTGGCCGACTTGAGCAATATTGCCGAAATGCTCAACAACCCGTTATTCGACAACTGGCCTAGCGCGGGCATGGCCGGGGCATGCGGCAGCGCCAACAACACTGCAAGCCTGGCCCCGCCCGCAAGCAACCTCTGCACAAGCGGCAATGCCAGTGCTGTCACCAGTAGCGCCAGCCAGTACAGCTGGAGCTGCGCAGGCAGCAGCACTGCGCAATGCAGCGCGCCGCGTCATTACACCCTCACGGGCAACAGCGGCGCAGGTGGTGCAGTCAACATCAACCCAAGCCAGACCAGCTTCGCCTACAACAGCAGCGTCAGCCTGACCGCCACACCGGAGGCAGGCAAGGTGTTCGGAACCTGGGGCGGTGATTGTACGGGCACGCGTACCAACTGCACGCTCGTCATGAGTGCTAACCGCAGCTACAACGCCAGCTTCAGTGTGCCGACCGAGAACCACTTCTCGCGCATGTACCTGGCGGCCTTCCTGCGCGCCGCTGATATGGGTGGCATGAACTACTGGAGCAACCAGATCAACAATGAAGGTCAGTCCTACCAGCGCGTCGGCGGCACCATCTTCAGCCTGTCGGTGGTCACGGCCATCTACCCGGCGGGCATGGCTGATCAGGCCTTTGTCGAAGCGATCTACAACAACGTGTTTGGCCGTGCCAGCGATGCCGAAGGACTGAACTACTGGACGAATGAACTCATCACCTTGCGCAACACCTACTTGGCGCAAGGCTCAGGCTACGCGGCCTTCGAGGCACGCGGCCAGTTGGTGGTCAATATGATGAACGCGGGTCTGGGCACGGCGGAAGGCACGCCGGGCAAGGCCTATATCGACAACCGCTTCCTTGTCGCCTTGTATGCCAGCGAGCGTCAGCGCGTATTGGGCAAG
>JAGUXT010000040.1 GCA_020061705.1 Halothiobacillus sp.
GATAAGTGCAGCGCATCCGGCGGGGGGAAGGGCTTGCCGGATGCGCTGCACTTATCCGGCCTACGGGCAACAAGATGCAGGCTTGTGGCGAGAATGAGGAGGAGAATGCCGCCTGCGCCTAGGTAGGCAAAGCCTTCGTACTGGTCGTAGTGCGCCTGCCCCAGGCTGGGCAGCAGGCGCGACCATTCGGCGGCCTGCGGGTCGATGCGGTTGAATGTTTCAAGAAAGGCATGCCAGTTCATCGGGTCGAAGTAGGTGAGCAGGTTGGCGGAGTAGTTGCCGTAGCCTTGAGCGGTCAGTGCGGAGCTGCCGGGGACGACGTAGCCAGCAAGCCAGGCGAGCGCGAGCAGCCCCGCCCAGAGGAGGGCGCTGCCGATGAGCAGTTTCGGCAGGCCGAGCGAGCGCTGGATGAGGGCGTGGACGAAGCTGGCGAACCAGAAGGCGGCGACCATCAGCGCGAGGTAAGCGTGGGTGAGCACGGCAAGACCGAGCCACAGCATCCAGCGGCGGTTACGATACGGATTGAGGGTTTCGTTGATGGCGGCGAGGATCAGCCAGTGCGCCATCAACGCTTCGTGGCCGTAGCCGCGCAAAAGCAGGGGCGGGCTGAGCAGGATGAGTAGTACGCCGAGCAGGCGTATGGCAGCACCCGCCGATGTTGACGGGGGGATCAGGCGAGTCAGCAGCCGCCAGGCAAACAGGGCAAGCAGCAGGTAGCAGCTCAGCATCCACAGGCCGAAGTATTGGAAGGTTCCCGGCAGCAGCGGGTCGAGAAGTTTGAGCGGCAGGGCGAGCAGCGGGATGCTGTCGGTGAAGACGATGGAGGTTTGCAGCGGGGCGGCAAGGCCCACGAGCAGGCCGGGCGGCCAGCCCCAGGGCTCTTGGCGGAAGAAGGCCCAGCCGAAGTAGTGCTGCGCGGGGTCGCCGTGCATCAGCCATTCGATGTGAGCGGGGTTGAGGATGCCGAAACCGAAGGCGGCGTAGAACACGGCTGTGCCTAGTGCAAGCACGAGCAGCACTTCACCGGGACGTTGCCCGCGCGGTGGTGCAGGTTGCGCAGGTTCGGGCAGGATGAGTGTCGTGGTCATCGGGCGGGCATGTTCATGCTGTTGGCATTGTAGGTTTTGGTTGGCTGGATAAGCGCAGCGCATCCGCTAGGGTGGTGTGGCTTGCCGGATGCGCTGCGCTTATCCGGCCTACGCTATTTTTGCCTTGCTCGATCCACGCGGCAATGCGCTGGGCGACACGCGGCCAAGCGTGGGCGTCCAGCCAGTTTTGCTGACGGGCGGCCTGCTGTTCCAGTGCTTCGGCATCCAGCGCAAGGTGGGCGCGGATGCCGTGCGCCATGGACTCTATATCGGTCGCAGGCAGGCGGTACACCGCGTCTTCAAGGTCATCGAAGATGGGCAGCGGGGTACAGGCCACTGGCGCGCCGCTGGCCAGACCAAGGCGCACGGCGGCGCTGGATGATTCCTGGGTTTTCTGATAGGGGAAGACGATGAGCCGGGTGCGTCCAAGTTGCTGCAGGATGTCGCGTTCGTCGAGATAATCGCTCCGCAATTCAATGGCATGCCGCAGCTCAAGTTCGTCGATCAAGGCAAGAAGGCGCTGCCTTTCTACATCAGAAATGGGGTCAGGGTGCAGGCTGTTAAGCATGAGTAAGCGTAGTGTCGGGATCTCGCGATGCAAATGTGCGAAGGCTTGAATCAATTCAGCCAAGCCCTTGTGCGGTATCAGGAAGCCGAAACTGGCGAGGAGAATGGCATTTGCACCCAAGGCCGGCTCAAGGGCTGGGTGGGCGATTGGGCATTCGTGGCCAAGGCCGCTTCTAACAGGCGAGCTTGCTTGCGAAGGGCTAAGGCCTGAGGCAAGGTCCTTTGCGGCCAAGGCTGTTCCTACGTGGACACCGTGGGGCAGACGTGTGGCTTGCGCGCTGAGTCCGAAGTCCTTGAGGCGGTTGAGATCATCGATGCCGTGCACGTAGAGCCGCTCGCAACGCGCCAGCGAGGGGGCAATGTCGCGCAGGCAGTGCAGGACGCCATCCTGCATCACGTCGGCGGTGGAGTGCAGGGTGATGGCGATGCGCACGCCGCGTGCGTGTAGGCGTTCGATCATCCCCGCGAGGGAGTGAAGCTCGAAGAAGCCGAAATTAAACTGGATGACAAGAACCTGAACGGCATCTTCGATCAGCGCCTGTTCAAGCCCGGCAAGGCTGGTGTCGCGTAGCTTGGTTGACCATACACGGCGCAGGTTTTCGGGATCGGGAGGCTTTGCCTCGGCATCGATGTTAGCGTAAATGCGGAAGTCGGCGGGGAGAGTGCCCGCAGGCCAGTTTTGCAGCAGGTAACGGCTGTATTCAGCAATGCCGCAGGCGCTGTTGTAGCTGCTGACCCAGCCGATGCGCGGGGTGGCGGCAGATGGGGTATGCTGGCACGCTTGTTCGATGGCCTGCTGGATGCGGCGGGCAGTGTGCGCCCATGTGACGTTTTTGCGGATGCGTTCGCGAGCGACGTGCACGCGCCTCGCGCTTGCTTCAGGCGTGGTGTCGAACACCGCGCTCATCTGGCGGGCGAGATCATCGGTATCAGGCTCCGCCCAAACCGAGCCATAGAGCTTGAAGTGGGTGTGCGCGCGGGCATAGCGAAAATCGACCAGCCATGCGGTGTCGTGGTCGCAGAAGTCGAGCTGCCCGCCGTGGGCGGTGGTGATAACCGGCAGGCCGAGCAGCATGGCTTCGGCGATGGGCAGGCCGAAACCTTCGCCGCGGCTGGGGGCGACCAGGGCGTGGCAGTTGTCGTACAGCCAGCGAATCTGTGCTGCGTCCAGGTCGCGGTTGATGAGCATGACGGGAGCCGCGTTGGGGTATTTCTCACGCCAGGCGTGCAGTTCAGCCTCAATGTCGTGATGCGGATTGGGGTGGGTTTTAATCACCAGACTGACGTCGTCGTTTTGCTGGAATGCGCGGGCGTAGGCTTCGAGCAGGCTGTCCACGCCCTTGCGCGGCAGGGCGGAAGAAATGTGCAGAAAGCGGAATCCATGACCGAGCAGGCGGTTGGGCGCCGTGTCAGCATCGTCGTCCGGCGCTTGCGCCGCGTGGCTGAGGATGTGGTCGGCGCCCAAGCCGACATTGACGATGGGCACGCGCACCCCGCAGTCAATCAGGCTGCGTTCGACATAACTCGACATCACGGTGATCAGCTCAAGCCTGCGGTTGAATTCATCCACCCACAGCGGCGGAAACTCGGACTCCTCCCAGCCGTAGGCCAGCATGCCGCGCAGCACGCCCTGGATGTCGCTGACGCGCGGCGGATAGAGGTTGCGCAGTACGGTATGGCTGTGTTCCCCCGCCTCGCCCGCCTGCCAGAGTGCGGCGACTTCGGGGTTGGCGGCGAGGAAGGCGGGATTGGGGGGGAAGTCGCCGGGGCCTTCGGTGGAGTGCAGGCCGATGTTCAACGGCAGCGCGGCGAGGGCGAGCGTGCACTGACGGTTGACCTCGGCCAGACTGTAGCTGGAGTCGAAGGGGCCTTCGATCAACAGGTCAAGCTCGGAGCTTGTCGGCGGAGGGGGCGGCGTGAGCGCCGGGCTCAGGTCGTAACCCAGTCCGGCGAAAAACTCGATCAAATCGTGTTGCAGGTGCTGCGGGCGGAAGCGCTCGATATTACGGCGTTGGGCTTCGCGCAGGCGGATGCGCGGCCCAGGGCCAAGCAGCACGTCACGCACCGCGCAGGCCATGCGTGCCGGATCGGCATCTGGCAGCAGGATGCCGCCTTCGCCAAGGGTGTTGGGAATGTTGCTGGTAGCGCAGGCGATCACTGGCAGGTCGAGAATCATAGACTCGATCAGCGGGATGCCAAAGCCCTCGTGTTCGCTCATGCAAACGAAGGTATCCGCTGCACGGTAGTAAGAACGAAGAACTTCGTCGCTCACCTTGCCGGGCAGGTGGACGTGGCCGTCGAGCTTGAGCTGTGCGATGCTCGCAAGCAGTTTTTCGTGATATTCAGGCGATGACACGCCGCCAACAAGATGCAGGTGCAGGCTGCGTTCCGGCAGCAGCTCGCGCAAGGCATGTAACATGTCGATCAAGAGATGCTGGCGCTTGTTTTCGGCAATGCGTCCGACAAAGAGCAGGTGAGTGCCTCGGGGGATACCCTCTGGCAGGCCACGATCCCAGGGGGCTCGGGCGAATTGTTCCATGTCGAACAGCAGCGGGATGACGCTGACCGGAGCATATCCTGACGCGTTAAGCTCCTCGGCGTTGAGTTCGGAGACGGCGATGGCGCCGATGAAGTGCTTTGGCCAGGCCGCCAGCTGCTCGCGCCCCAGGCGGCAGTAGAAGCGCGCCGGGCTGTGCAGGGGAAACTGTTCTGCCGGAGTGATGTTGTGATAAATCATCACCTTGGGCGAGGGGATGCTAAGGACGAACTCCTCAAGGTCAATGCCAATACAGTGGTGCACAAACAGCAACTGGTTCGCGCCATGCGCCGCATCTCGCGGGTAGTCGCGAATAGGGAGGGCGAGTCCGGCCATTTCAGGTGGAATGTAGCCGCTGAAAACCTCCGACTCGAAGCCCAGATCGCGCAGGATTTTTTGGGTGAACAGTACGCCATTGGATACGCCATCCCCTAGGCTGACCGCCGGAGTGAACTGATGAATGGCGATTGGGCGCATCAATGGGCATCCACAGCCGTGGCGATGGGCTTGCGCGCGATGAGCGCGTAGTCCTGAGGGCCGAAGGTGAAGCGTTCAATGTCGTTGGCTCCGCCTGCGCGGGCTTGGGCCTCGAGGTATTGCGGGAAAGGATGCAGGCGCATGACTTCAACCTGCTCAAACCCCCGATTCTCCGCGACGAAGGCCAGCAGGTCGGGTGGTAGGGGGTGTTGGTGGGTCGGGTCGGTGTAGAAGTAGCAGGCGCCAACCAGTAGGTTTTCCGGATTGGGAGTTTCCAGAATTAGCACGCCGCCGGGGTGAAGGGCGCGGTTGGCGGCCTCAAACAGGCGAACAAGCTCGGCAAAGGGAAAGTGCTCGGCGATATGAAAGCCGCTAATGACGCCCAATTCGTCCTCGCGCAGGCTGGCGAGGTGCTCCAGGGCATTGCCTAATCGTGCATCCAGCCCAAGTTCGAGGCACGCGGCGACCATGCTTGGGTCGGTATCTACGCCATAGGCGTCAACCTCGTGCTGAGCCAGAAGTTGCAGCCATTCGCCGCGCCCACTGCCGATGTCTAGTAGCGGACGTGCGCCGGTTGCAGCTTGTGAAGCCTTAACGATGGGCAAGTAAACCGATTGGCGCGCCTGAATCGCCTCGAAGCTGCCGCGAAAGCGGTTTTCGAAGGCGAGGTAGAAGCCCTCGGGGAGAGGGGGCGCGGCGTGTTCGATCCCGGAGGGTGTAGCGTCTTGCGTCAGTCGGTCGCTCCTGAGCTGGAGGGTGAGCAGATCGCGACGTATACGCTCGATGTCACGGTTCGATGCCTTGGTGTCACAATGGGTCTCAAGCTGCACTAAGCACGCCCGGACTTCGTTGTGGATGGCAGCCAGGCTTTGCGGTGTCTGCCAAATGGCGCGCAGACGCTGCAGGCCACGCCAAACACGACGAGCAAGCGAGCCGATTACGGGAATGGAGCTGACGAATTTCTTCAATGTGTGCATGGACTGGAGTCCGCTTTAATGTGGGCTAGGTTCGGGGTGTGCTTGGGTTCATTTTCATGATTTTTTCCATTAAACCACGGGCGCTTTCTTTCCATGTCAACCACGGAATGGCTGAAGATGGCGGTGTCATGCCGGAGCCTGCGAGTTGAAGCCAGTCCTTGATCGAGTTTGCCAAATCTTCGGCACGCGTGCCTGAAAAATAGTAGGCATGCTCGCCAGCAACTTCACGGAATACTGGGATATCACGTGCCATGATCGGCAAGTTGTGGCGAGCTGCCTCAATAAGGGGCAAACCAAAACCTTCGGCCTCGCTGGCAGCGATCAGGCAGGATGCAGCGCGATAGACTTTTTCAAGGTATTCGTCACTGATTCCGTTGAGCCAGAAAAAATGCTTCCCGGACTGCGGGTGGATGCGCATACGCTCAATCAAGGCTTCGACCATCCAGCCTTGCTTGCCGACGATAACGAGGTTGACATCCATTCCTTCTTGCCAAAGCTGTTCGAAGGCTTCAAGCACCATGTCATGCCGCTTGCGTGGTTCAATGGTACTTACCATCAAAAATGTGGGGTTGGTATCGAATTTGGCTAGAACACTATTCGCATCAGGGGGCAGGCCAAGGCTTGGGTTGGAGCTTTCGATATCAGCACCAATGTGTGACCACTGGATATCGAATGGACGTAATCCCTGTGTTAAATGGGCTGCCATACAGTTTTCAAGTGCCTTGGCTGTCGTTGCGGAAATACTTAATACCCCATCATTCTCCGAAATCGCCGTAAGCCACTCGGTAAACTCAATGGCAGTGTCCGGTGGAAAGTACTGAGGCGTTTGTAAAGGCAAAAGATCATAAACCATGAAATACACCTTGCCCCCCCGTCGGCGCAGGGCTTGGTAATAACTTCGCTGTGCAACCTGGATGTTTAGATGCAAGTCCAGACCGAAAAAGATATCACCCGACCAGGCTTCAACTGTCTCATCCAAGGCCCAATCGTCCGGAATACCCAGGAATCGACACGTAAAGCGGCGAGCGTAGCGGTAACCCAGCGTGTCTTGCGTGGCATAAACCGGTTCCACCTGGAATCCGTGAGGCGGATTCTCCAGCCACTCACGCAGGATGGCACGCACCACGCGTTGTATGCCGCTTTTCATGTCGTGCTGCACCAGTTCGGAAACATCGACCAAAATCTGGCGCGGCCTTGGCGCGGGCGGAAAATTTTTAGCCATGAACACGGCGAGGCGCATTTGCTCATCATCCTGCATGGCGCCTACATTGAGTGACCGCATCATTCCGCCAAGGGTGTTCCGATCCCGGCGATAGATGAGTTCGATAGCATCAGCGTAGTTCGCTGCGCAGGTCGCAGGCGCATGTTTTTCGCGGATGACGCGCTGCGCGTGCGCACCAAGAGCCGCACGCGCGGCATGATCACGCCAAAGAGCTTCAAGTGCCTCGATAAGCTGTTGATCTTCAAATTTGTCCGGCAACAGCAGAACGCCTTCGGGATCCAGGTCAGCCATGCTGCCATTGGCATTGACGATGGTGGCGAGGCCGTGGTTCATGCAGTCCAGCACCGTTCCCGAGGTCTCGCCGCGCGAGAGCGTGCGCAGTTGCACGCCAATATCGGCGGCGGCGAGGTAAGTGCGGAACGTTGGCATGTCAACCCAGCCGGTCACCCGGATGCGTTTTTTCAGCCCGCTACGTTGTAAGTCTTCGAGTAGCTGCTGCCCATAGTCGCCATGCTCATTACCGCCGACAAAGACCAGTTCGGTCGCGGTGTCGTCTGCCAGCTGCGAAGCGAGGAAGGAGGACAACAGGCGGTGATTAAGCTTGGTAGCACCGAGCAGGCCAAAGGCGCAGACCAGGGTTGAGTTATCAGCAAGACCAAGTGCATTTCGCGCCTGGTGACGATTCAGCGCATCAGGCGGGGTGCGCAAGTGGGGGATGACGAACCAGTCCGCGCCGCTGCCGACACCGTACCAGTGCTCAGCCAGTGTGCGCGAGTTTTCGCTGTGCACGATGATGCCCAGAGCATCCTGCAGCACTGGCAGGTTGGCTGGGTAAGCCCAGACGACATCGGCTTTGTCCTTGGCTACAAAGCGTTCCTTGACAGTGTGGTAGCCGTGACTGATCTGCAACGCACGCACCCAAGCCTGCGGCATCAAGCCGAGAAAATCGCGGTGTGCCTGGATGCTGGAAAGAAAAAAATCATGCAATACGACCACCCCGGGAATCTCTTCGATCAGGGCGAACATGTGTTGGTGGAATTGAGAGTTGCCAAAGTGATACAGCACGCGTGCGTAGTCATGGTGATGGCTGCGCAGCCAGGCGAGGTCGCGCACCTTGCAGTGCTCGTGAATCCAGGCATCATTGATTTCAGCCTGATCAGCAATGACGTCGATTTCATACCAGTGAATCAGCTCCCGTAGCAGCTCGGCGCTGTAATCGCTGATGCCGCTGCGCTCCGGGGGGAGAGGGGAGACATAGGCCAGGCGGGGACGGGCGTTTTCTTCTGGCTGAGTCGGTGTTGAGGCAATTTGCCTGAATTTCTCACTCTGACGTTCGTGCCATTGCTCCATGCCGACGATGGCACGTTGCGCAGTGTCGTCCCAGCCAAAGCGCTGCGCCTGAACAGGGCCGTGGCGCTCCAGCATCTCGCGGAAGCCTGGATCGGTCAGCGCCTGCTGAATCTTGGCAGCGATAGCGTCTTCATCATGCGGATCGAACAGCGCGTCGGCGTGACCTATGACCTCGGGCAGGCTGGTCGTGTTGGCCGCGAGCACGGCTTTGCCGCAACGCATGGCTTCCAGTGCGGGTAGACCGAAACCTTCATGCCAGCTTGGGAATACAAATAGAGTGCAGGTGTTGTACAGCGTGACCAGATCATCTTCCGGCACAAAACCGGTCAACACCAATTCGTCATCAGCCAAGCCAACTTCGCGTGCCAGTTTTACCAGGCGCTCTTTTTGTTCAGCGTGGATGGAGCAGACCACGGCCAGCTGGTGGCTTGCGCGCAAGCCAGCGGGGAGGCGCGCATAGGCACGGATCAGCCCTTCGATGTTTTTACGATAATCGATGCCGCCGGTGTACATCAGGAAGGGGCGCTTCAATCCGTATTTGTGACGCAACGCGGCCTGCTCATCCGGCGAATAATCGTGCGGAACGAAGTGGGTGTCGCATCCCGATGAGATATTGATCGTGTTATCGGCGGGGAACCCAAGCCACTCTAAAGCCTCAAGCCGCGAAGACTCGGAGATGGCAAGCAGCAGGTCGGCGCGCCGCAGGTGCTCGAGCCTCTCCCGGTACCAGGCATCCATGCGAGGATCACCAAGATAGACCTTGGCGTGGATGAGTGGAATCAGGTCATACAGCACCACAGCCGTGGGCAGGTTCGCGAGCCGCCCGACGCTTAGTGCCGCATTGTCGCCCAGCCCCTCAAACAGGCTGGTGATTAACACCATGTCGGGGCGAAGCCAGGCAAGGAAGGCCTCGCGCATCACTTCAGCCGTCACGCGCCGCGTGTCGTTGGCAGCATCCGTCGCGGCTACCGGCCCTTCACAAGACCATACGTGTATATTCCTTTCCGGGAGTATGTCCATAAAGGCCGCACGCAATGGCTCGATGGTCTCGGGAAACAGGTCATTGAGGGCAATGTGGATCTCATGCGCCCCACGATTGCGCGTCACTGCAAGAGCCAGAGACAGGGCGTAACGTCCGATTCCCCGCGTCCTGCTGCCGGTTTGTGCGCCTTGAAGATCGATGACAATACGCATGGTTACTTTGTTGTGGCCTGATTTTCGGCAACGCTTTTCATGCGGCGGTACATACGCATCGCCTGTGGGGAAAGGTTGCCGGGAGTGGATGGAGTCGGTTTATTTTCGGGGGCAAGAATCTTCGACATGAGGCGCGCATAGACACGCTGGACAGGTGCGTACACTCCCAATGTGTGTGCCAATTTGACGAGCAGGCGGCGCAAACCACTGTGCTGGTTGATTAGTGCGATCAAACTGGCGGCGAAAGCTTTAATTCCGGCTTTGAGTTTTGCCTTGATTCGGGGAGCAGTTGGCGCGTCGTCATGCATGCATGGTGCGGTGCTTTGGTTTAACCGATGACGCAGCCAACTTAGGCATTGCCCCAAACCACGCAGCGGAGCGGTGATCCGCCAGGATGTGCTGGCATGAATCGCATTGAGTTGATCCATGGCTTGCCTGAATTCCATCTCGGCCTTGGCCGCCTGGGCTTGAGCATGCTGAGCCTCGTCAAGCACCGCCGCCAGCGCGTTGTGGTTTTCTTGTGCGCGTTGTTGGTATTTTTCGCTTCGCGCTGTGATGGTTTTATCCCAGCCTTGCTGATCGCCTAGAACATCCGGCAAACCCAGCGATGAAAACAGAATCTCGTCACGTTTCCTTTGGCTGTCCGGGACTTTGTTGCCGAGTACCGATGTATTGATGTAATAGGCATTTCCCCAGAATATCTGTCCGGCATACACGAGGGTGGTTTGGGTGCTCCAGTCGTCGTGCTTGATCATATCCGTGTTAATCGGGGGCTGGGCGGTTTTGTTTTGCGAGTAGTGCGTTACTTCTGAAAACCTCCACAGAACAAAACCCATTGATCGAAGAAAGGTATCGATATCCGCGAAAAGGGGTTGACCAAGGTACATGGGGTTGAACATGACCTCTGCCTGAATGCAGCGTATTTGGGGTAATAAGTCACCGGCACCGCTTAGTACATCAAGATCCGAGCCTTGGGTGTCGATTTTCAGGTAATCAATCACTTCGACATGGTTTTCCTTGGCCCAGTCGTCCAGTCGACGCACATGAATGGTGGTTTTTCCGGTTTCAATCTGGCAATGAAAGGCGGCATGGCTTGAATTCAGCGATGGGTCGGGCTGGTAGAGTGAACTGCACGCGGGATTGACGGTTAGATACAGCTCTTTCTCGGCATTCTCGCTTCCCAGTGCGACGGGGATGGCTTTTATCTCAGAAGATGCATAGCGGGCATCAAGGCGTTTGCATTCCTCGTGGTCAGGGTCAAAGCCATAAATCGTGTAACTTTCAGCATCGGGAAGAAAATCCTCGGCGAAGCCCCAGCGGCAGCCAACATCGGCAACAACAATCCTTCTGTCAAGCATGGTGTTTGCCAATCCTGAAGGTCATGGGGTTCCATTGGGAGCCGACAAAGGTGTATTTATCCACGTTGACGATTTCAAAAATCATTTCCTTTTCTCTCCAGTCGTAGTTTCCTGAGATATGGCTGTCATTGCTGTGCAGGGAAATTATAACGGAGTAGGAGCTTGGCCCCAGATTCAAAGCAAAATCGACATCAATGTCGTAAACGGCTCCTTGTTCAGGCGCATCTATGATTTGTTTGGTGTAGAAGGTATTGGTGCCAAACATCATCTGACCGAGTCTGTCCTTGACGCCACAGCCCATCGTCAGGTTGGGTATGTTTTTGTTCACCCTGATCGTGGCATGCAAGGTGGCCACTTCGCCCACGGCGAAGCAGGTTGCCGACGTGCCCTCAGCATTGACCAGGTTTACGGAAAGAAACTCGGCTTCCTTGGTGCCCGATGTAACCGCCACACTACCATCGTCGGCGCGGCCAATGACAATCTGTTGATCCTGGTGCGCCGCAAGGGTCGCATTGTAGTAGTTCAAAACCTCCTCCGGTTCGCCATCCCGGATGCAGTGTCCCTTTTCAAGCAGGATGGCTCGATTGCATACGGCAAGAATGGCGCCGTGATCGTGGGAAACCAGCAGCAAGGTTGTGCCCTGTTGCTGGAATTGGCGGATGCGGTCGAAGCTCTTGTGCTGAAAATAGGCGTCGCCGACCGACAGCGCTTCGTCAACGATGAGGATTTCAGGCCGCCAAGCGGTGGCAGCGGCGAAGGCGACGCGCATCTGCATCCCGCTGGAGTAGGTGCGCACGGGCTGGTCGAAGTACTCGCCGACTTCGGCAAAGGCTTCGATTTCGCCAATGACGGCATCAATCTGCTCCTGACTGTAGCCCATCAAACCTGCCGTGTGGTAGGCGTTCTGACGGCCGCTCAGGTCGGGGTGGAAGCCCATGCCGAGTTCGAGAATGGCCGCGACGCGACCGCGCAGTGTGACCTGGCCGCTGCTGGGTTTGAGCGTGCCAGTGATGATTTTAAGAAGGGTACTTTTGCCCGCGCCGTTTTGGCCGACAATGCCCACGGCCTCGCCGGGCTGGATGCTGAAGTTGATGTGTTGCAGCGTCCAGTGTTCTTCGCGCGGTTTGAGCGGCAGGCCGAACCAGGAGAGCACGCGCCGCCATTCGCCGCCGTAGTTGCGGTAGGCCTTGCCGATGTCGCGGACTTCGAGCACAGCTTGCATATCTCTCATAACACGTCCGCCATGTCTTCACCCGCGCGGCGGTAGAGGAAAAGCGCCAGTACAAGACTGCCCGCCCCCAGCAGGATGGGGTAGGTCAGCAGGCTCAGGTCGGGCGCCTTGTCATAGACCAGGATGTTTTGATAACCCATGACCACGCCGGTCATGGGGTTGAGCAGGAAGGCGTCACGATAGGTTTCCGGCAACATTTGCGTGGTGTAGACGACGGGCGTCAGCCAGAACCAGAACTGAAGCACGATGGGCATGATCTGACCAATGTCGCGCATGAAGACGTTGACGATGCCAAAGCTCAAGCCTAGTCCGATGGCGAGCGCAAGGCTGATGAGTGCGAGCAAGGGCAGCCAGAGGATATGCACCGTTGGCAGATGACCCAGCAGGCCGAAGACGGCGAGGATTGCGGTGAATAGCAGCAAATTGTTGAGCAAGGCGCTGCCGGTGACGATGAGCGGCAGTGCCATGCGTGGGAAGTGCATTTTCTTAATCAGGTTGCCGTTGTCGATAAACACGCTCAAGCAGCGTCCAAACACTTCAGCGAAGAGCGACCAGCACAGCATGCCCGCCATGAGGTAGATGGCGTAGGCGTACTGGTTGTCAATACCGGGCAATTTTGCCGAGAGTACGGCGGACAGGATCAATGCATAGATGGCCACCTGCGCCAGCGGGTGCAGGATCATCCATGCACCGCCCAGTCGGCTGCGCGCGAAGCGGGTGGCAAATTCGTTCTTGATCGAGCCGAAAATGAAGTGGCGGTAATGCCAGAGGGCGAGCAGCATTCCTCGCATCAAATGCTCCCGATCAAGGCTTCGATCTCGGCGACATGCTGCTCGACGGCTGGAGCATCACCGCGAGTTTCCACGTTCAGGCGCAGCAGCGGCTCGGTGTTGGAGCCGCGCAGGTTGAAGCGCCAGTCGACGAATTCAAGGCTGATGCCGTCGGTGCGGTCGATGGACGGGTTCATCGGTGCGTAGTGTTGCAGTACGCGTTCAATGACGGTGGGCGCACTCTCTACGCGGTAGTTGATCTCGCCGCTGCACGGGTAGGTGGCCATGCGTGCGTCCACCAGCTCGGCAAGTGTCTTGCAGGTCTTGCTGATGAGTTCCGCGATCAGCAGCCAGGGGATCATGCCGGAGTCGCAGTAGGCGAAGTCGCGGAAGTAGTGGTGGGCGCTCATTTCGCCGCCGTAGATGGCGTCTTCCAGTCTCATGCGCTCCTTGATGAAGGCGTGGCCGGTTTTGGATTGGATGGGAATGCCGCCCGCCTGCCGAACCTGGTCGATGGTGTTCCAGCTCAGGCGCGGATCGTGGATGATCTTGCCGCCGGGTTCCTTGGCCAGCATGACTTCGGCGAGCAGGCCGACCAAGTAGTAACCCTCGATAAAGCGTCCCGCCTGGTCGAACAGGAAGCAGCGGTCGAAGTCGCCGTCCCAGGCGATGCCGAAGTCTGCGCCGTGTTCGATCACGGCGCGGGCGGTGATGCCGCGCATTTCCGGCAGCAGCGGGTTGGGCACGCCATTGGGGAAATCGCCGTCGGGCGCATCGTTGATGAAAACGAATTCAAAGGGCAGGTGCTGCGCCAGCAGGTGCATGGTCGGCCCGGCGGCGCCGTTGCCGGGGTCGGCGACGATTTTGAGTGGTTTGAGTGTCGCGTGATCGACATAACCGAGCAGGTGCTGGATGTAGGCGGATTTGTCGGCATCCGGCGTGATCGTGCCGCTGCGCTGTGGCGTGATGAATTGTCCGCCGACGGCGCGGTCGCGGATGGCGAACAGGCCGGTATCGCCGCTGATCGGGCGCGCACCCTCGCGCACCAGTTTCATGCCGTTGTAGCCCTTGGGGTTGTGGCTGGCGGTGACCATGATGCCGCCGCCCACGTCTTGCGCCTGGCGGTGGAAAGTCTGGAAGTAGACCTCCTCGGTGCCGCACAGCCCGATGTCGATCACGTCTGCGCCGCCGTCCGTCAGGCCGCGCATCAGCGCTTCGGCCAGCATGGGACTTTCCAGGCGCACGTCGCGACCGACCACCACGATTCCGGGCTGAATTTCGTCGGCATAGGCGCGACCGATGCGCCAGGCGAGGTCTTCGTTGAGTTCGGCGGGGACTTGGCCGCGAATGTCGTAGGCCTTGAAGCAGTTCAGGTTCATGCGCTTATACTCGTCCATAGGTGTCTTCCAGACGCACGATGTCGTCCTCGCCCAGGTAGTCGCCGCTTTGCACTTCGATCATCACCAGTTCGATCACGCCGGGGTTTTCCAGGCGGTGCACATGGCCCGCCGGGATGAAGGTGGACTCGTTGGTGTTGAGCAGGAAGGTGGTGTCGCCGTTGGTGACGCGCGCCATGCCGCTGACCACGATCCAGTGCTCGCTGCGGTGGTGGTGCATTTGCAGCGAGAGTTTCGCGCCGGGTTTGACTTCGATGCGCTTGATCTTGAAGCGCTCGCCCTCTTCGAGCACGGTGTAGCTGCCCCAGGGGCGGTGTACGGTGCGATGCAGGCGGTGCGCGTCGTGGCCTTGCAGCTTGAGCTTTTGCACAATGCTTTTCACGTCTTGCGCGCGGTCGCGGTGGGCGATGAGCAGGGCGTCGGGGGTGTCAACAATGATGAGTTTGTCTACGCCGACGGTGGCGGTGAGGCGCTCGGGGCTGTGGATGTAGCAGTCGCGGCTGTCGTGTAGTAACGCTTCGCCTTCGACGCGATTGCCTTGGGGGTCGGCTTCGATCAGGGCGCTTAACGCATTCCACGAACCGATGTCGTTCCAGCCGATGTCGCAGGGGACGACGGCGACGCGCTTGGAGCGCTCCATCAGGGCGTAGTCGAGCGAGATGTCTGGTACGGTGGCGAAGTCGTCCATGCCGATTTCACTGACGCGCAAGCCCGCGCCTGCGGTGTGTTGCGCACGCTGCATGGCCGACTCAACGCTGTGCAGCACGTCCGGGGCGTGCTGGCGCATTTCGTCGATTAGGCTCGCGGCTTTAAAGCAGAACAAGCCGGCGTTCCAGAAGTGGCGACCGCTGGCCAGGTATTCCTGCGCGCGCTCAAGCGGGGGCTTTTCCACAAACTGGCGCACCACATGCGCGGCCTGGCCGTTACGCGTGGCGAGCTGTTCTGCTTCAGCCTCGATATAGCCAAAGCCGGTTTCCGGGTAGTCGGGGCGAATGCCGAAGGTGACCAGCCAGTCCTTTTGGGCGAGTTCGCAGGCGGTTTCGACGGCGCGGGCGAAGGCGGCTTCATCGGCGATCAGATGATCGGCGGCGAGCACCAGTATGAGCGCGTTATCGCCGTGGGTTTGCGCGACGTTCAGCGCGGCGGCGGCCACCGCGCCGGCGGTGTTGCGCGCCAGCGGTTCGAGAATGAATTCCAGCGGCAGGGCGGCTTGATTGACCTGCCGGTACTCGTCCTCGCTTTTGAAGTACAGCTCGCGGTTGGTGACGGTGAGCACGCTGTCAACGCCCGCGAGCGCGGCGGCGCGCAGAAAGGTTTTTTGCAGCAGGCTCTGCCCATCGGCTAGGCGCAGGAAGGGCTTGGGGTGGGCTTCGCGTGATACCGGCCACAGGCGGCTGCCGGTGCCGCCGGAGAGTATGACGGGGATGAGCATGGGGGTCACTTTGTGGTGGAGCTGGATATGTCTATGTCAACGCGGGTCGGATTGAGGGCGTGGATGATGACAAAGATTAGCAGTGGAGCCAAGTAAAGCAGGCCGCGATTCACCAAGGTTCCATCAATGATGAAGGGTAAAACTCGCGGTGAGGCGTAACTTAGCGCGTAAAGTAGCAGATTGCTTAACAGACTTATGTTGAGGGCAATTAGCGTGAGATCGTGCGGATTTTGGCGCAGCAGGCGGACGATCAGAATCAGCCACGCGAAGGCGCTGATGCCCCAGAGCATGTGCCATGAGTCGAGAATGAATAGGTGGAAAAGCATCGGTTCGGCAATGCTACCAAAGTCGGGGGCAACTTTGCCAAGGCCGGGTAGGACGAGTTGTGTGGCTTGCAGGCTTATGTCACCAAGTACCGGGAGGTGTAGATGGTCATTAGATAGGTTGAGTGCAAGGAATAAGACAGTGCCTACGCACAATGCAACGCCAAAGCCAATGCGCAGGCGCGGCGGAATAGCGATAAAAATAGCCCAAATCAAGAGAGGGCTAGTGCTGGCGAGCAAGAGCAGCCAGACCTGATGCTTGATCAGCGGCAGGCTGAATAGACCAAGCAAAATGAGTATGAGGGCGGCGCGTTGGCGGGCGCCAATCCAGAGTAGAAGGCCGAAAATCAGCTGGCTGTAGGCGAGGGTAAGCCAGAGATCGGCATAACCGGCAATGGCAATCTGGGTGTTAAGGATAGGTAGTGAGAGCAGCATCCAAACACCGCCCAGCGTCAGCCATGCAGGGATGTGGCTGCTGCGCAGTGCGCCGTAAAGAGTCAAGGCAAGAGCAATACCTGCTCCTAACCAGGGCAGGTTGACGAGAGCTTCATCCCAGCGGCCTAGTGCGAGCGCTGCCCAAAGGTGGATCAGTGAGACCAGGATCGGGTAGTGAGCTGCTTCGCTTTCATAGCTGCCGCTGGGTGCGTTCAGCCATGTTTCGGTGGGGACATAGGGCGCGAGTTGACCGAGGTAAAACCAGTTTTTGGCACGCTCAGCCCAGATGATCCAGGCATCCCAGGCCGGCATGGCTTGGTGGGTGATTTCAATGCCCAGGCTAGTCAGGCGCAAGGCAATGAGGGTGAGAAACAGTCCTAGAAATAGCTTTTGCCAGATTGGAATGGCCGGGGGGCTAAAATTTGGACGCACGTTCTGCCAGGGGCGTGTCCAGACAAGAGTTGCCAATAAAAGGATGAGCCAAAGGCCAAGTGCAGACCAAAAATAGAATGTTCCACCAAGTTGTGCACCTAACCAGAGCATGGCAGCGCTAAGCATCATGCCGAGTAAGTAGCCGCTACCGAGGGAAAGTGCCCAATGCGCGTTCTGGTGGGCGCTGGAATTGGACTTCATCAAGGTATGGAGGATAAGACTTGAGCTTAACCAAGGAAGAATTAAGGCTAAAACGAGCGTCGCCAGGCCATTCATGGTCGGGGCTCCAAATCGGTAGGTCTGGGTATGTGCGATGGTTTGGCATTGTTGGGATTCACGGCGAGAACCTTGACGACAGCAAGGCGTGCTTCGGCGAGCAGGGCTTTCACCTCAAGAGTGGTCGTGCCAGCGTAAATTTGATTGTGTGCAAGGTTGGTGTTGATGCCGGGCAGCGGCAAGACAAGGACGAGGTGGTCGTCGCGATGAAGTTGGGGCGAGAGTTGTTCGAGGGTGCCCGCTTCGGCATGACTGTTGTGTGGTAGCAGGGCGTAGCGCAGGCGTAGGCGATCAAATGGCTTTGCGGAGAGAATGAACACACGTTGTGTTTCTTTAGGCAGGACGCGTTGGATGCGCTCGGCTTGCAGGTCGATGGCATGGGTGGCGGCAGAGGCGCTTGTGTCAATGCTCTTGCTGTGCTCCAGCCAAAGGTCGCGTTGCCAGCGCAGATCAACCAGGCTCCAGATCAGCAGGATGAGCAGGGCAAGTGCGGTAAGCTGCACCTCAACCGTGGCGTGTCTGCGGGTGAGCACCCAGCCGAAAAGTACACTAAGAACAAGCCAGAGCACTCCTGCGAGACTGGGTGAGCTGATATAGGAGGCCTTTTCACCTCCGACGACAAAGTGTGCAGAGTAAACATTAAGTCCTTCACGGCTAAGCCAGGCTTGCCACAAGGCTTTGTACCCAGCGTGGAGGTTGGCAAGAGAAAACGATGCAGGGTGAGGCTCAAGATCTATGTGCAAGATGCTGGAACCCTCGTGGCGCTCACCGTGCAGGGTGAGTTGGAGGGCGTGCAGCGTGCCTGTGGAGGCCAGCGGGAAAATGACGTGCTCGGTGGTGCTGTCAGTGCTTGCGTTAAGCTCCTGTGTTATGCCGTTGAGCTGCGTTATCTTAAAGCTCATCTGGGTTGGATCAAGCCGTGCACCGCGAATGCTAAGACGGTTGTAGTGTTCTAACTGAATGTCGGGCGGGATAGGCTTGATGTCGAGGATTAGTAGATCGGTTTTTTTGTGCAGGGTATTGAGCTGATTTGGTTGCCATTGGATGGAACTGTGTAGGCCGCGCAGACTAAGTGCGCTGGCAAGGATGGCCTGCGTGAAGAAAAAACCTAGCAACACGCTGAGAGCAAAGAGGATAACGGTGTGAAGTGTGCTTTTCGGCATGATGCGCGAAGTAGGCCCAAAATTATTGGTTTACATTATGCCCTATCAATGTCTGTTCAATGCCTGTTCCAAACATACTTTTGAGGGCATAAAAAAACCGGTCAGCGACCGGTTCTTGGCGTAACAAATGCAAAAAATATCAGGCCATGGCTTTGATATTGCTGTTCAGGCGACTTTTGGCGCGCGCTGCGGTGTTACGGTGCAGGATGCCTTTGTTGACCATGCTGTCAATGATCGGCTGGGCTTCCTTGTAGGCGCCTTGAGCTGCAACTTTGTCGCCGCTCCAGATGGCTTTCAGGGTCTTCTTGATGAAGGTGCGCACGCGTGAGCGCAGTGCAACGTTACGAATGCGGTTTTTTTCATCCTGACGGATGCGCTTTTTAGCGGATGCGTTATTGGCCAAGGTGGCTCTCCTGAGAATTCGGGGTATCTAAATGAGGCGGGCATTATCCCTTTATTGTGTTTTCTGTCAACTGGTTATTGACGGAGTTAGGCAAAATTGCCCCAGCGGCGTTCAAGCGCCTCGCCTTTCTTGGTGTACTGTCTTCGGCGCTTTGCCTTGCTGGAGCAGTTTATGCGTAAGTCCTGTATTAATTAAGTCGTTGGACTCAGATAGCTGGGCTCGGATGGCTGGGGTACATTGCGCTCATTGGTTAACGACGTGTTGTGCTCATGACTCAGGAAGCGGTGGTTCTCAAAGTGGCGGTGGATGCCCCGGTGGAGGGGGTGTTTGATTACGTTTTGCCCGTGGGTTGGGAGGGGGGGGGCGACGCCTTGGCGGGGCGGAGGGTGCGTGTGCCTTTTGGTGCGAGTGTGCGCCTGGGCGTGGTGGTTGATGCTGTGGGTGTGCCGTCGCCGGAGTTGAAGGCTGTTGAGGCGCTATTGGATGAGACACCCTTGCTGGATGCTGATGATTTGCGTCTGGGGCAATGGTTGGCGGGGTATTACCACGCGCCGTTGGGTGAGGTACTGGCTTTGATGCTGCCTGCGAGTTTGCGTGGTGGAGCCGCATTGTGCTCTCACGAAATGCGGGGTTGGCGCGTGCTGGCGGGCGCGCCGCAGGAGGTGTCGGGCGCTGCGCGTCAGTCGCAGGTTCTTCGTCAACTTCATGCGGCGGCAGGGGGCGTTTCTGTGGGGGACTTGCGCGGTATGACGCAGGTACTGCGTGCTCTGGAACAGCGTGGTTGGGTTGAGCGTTGCGATTTGAGTTTAGGGGTGCATAGGGATGCCTGCGAGGTTGTGGCGGACGTCCCTGTAACGCTGGTGCTGAATGCGCAACAGATGGCGGCACATACAGCGATTAGCGCGAGTCTGGGGCAGTTTGCGGCATTTTTGCTGCATGGGATTACCGGCAGCGGCAAGACCGAGGTGTATCTGGCAGTGATGACGGCGGCCTTGCAGCGCGGGTCGCAGGTGTTGGTGCTGGTGCCGGAAATCGCCTTGACACCACAGCTTGTGGCGAGGTTTGCCTCACGTTTTAAGCCGCTGGGGGCGGAGGCGGTGGCGGTGTTGCATTCGGGTATGACGGCACGCGCGCGTGAATTGGCCTGGCAGGCGGCGCAGTCGGGACGGGCGCGGGTGGTGTTGGGGACGCGCTCGGCGGTACTTACGCCGATGTCGCGTTTGGGCTTGATTGTGGTGGATGAGGAGCATGATCCATCTTACAAGCAGCAGGAGGGCTGGCGTTATCACGCGCGGGATTTGGCTGTGGTGCGGGCGCAGCAGCGCGGGATTCCGGTGGTTTTAGGGTCGGCGACACCTTCCCTGGAGAGCTTGGCCTTAGTGGCACAGGCGCGCTATCGGCTGTTGCGTTTGACCGAGCGCGCGGGCGGGGCGCGGTCGCCTCATCTGGCATTGCTTGATGTGCGCAAAAGGCCGCTGCAGGACGGCTTGTCTGCGCCTTTGCTGGAGAAAATGAAGGCGCATTTGGTCGCGGGCGGGCAGGTGTTGTTGTTTTTGAACCGGCGCGGGTTTGCTCCAGCCATGGAGTGCCATGCCTGCGGGCATGTCGAAGCGTGCCGACAGTGCTCCGCGCCAATGACGGTGCACCGAGGGCGTGGGCGGCTGGTATGTCACCACTGCGGGGCTGAACGTGCTGTGCCGCGTGTGTGCGCGGTGTGTGGTTCGCACGAAGTGATGATGCAGGGCTTGGGAACGGAGCGTCTGGAGCTTGCTTTGCAGGGCTTGTTTCCGGAGTTTGCGCTGGAGCGTATTGATCGGGATACAACGCGTCGAAAAGGTGAACTGGAAATCAAGCTGGAGCGAGCGCACTCCGGCGAGGCGAGGATTTTGCTTGGTACGCAGATGCTGGCCAAGGGGCATGATTTCCCCGGGGTGACGCTGGCGGTGATTCTGGATGCGGACAGCGGCCTGATGAGTAGCGATTTCCGTGCGCCGGAGCGATTGCTGCAGTTGATCGTGCAGGTGGCGGGACGTGCCGGGCGGGCGGACAAACCGGGCGAGGTGCTGATACAAACGCATCAACCCGAGCATCCCTTGTTGCAGGCTTTATTGCATGGCGGCTTTGAGCGCGGTGCCGAGCTGTTGATGCGTGAGCGCGAGCTGGCACGCTTGCCGCCGTTTGCGCATTTGGCCTTGTTGCGCGCTGAAGCGAAGGATGCGGCGCGCGCGCAAGGCTTCTTGGCTCGCTGTGCAACGTTTTTTAAGGATGAAGCGACCGAGGCGCTGCAGGTTTGGGGGCCCGCACCCGCGCCGCTTGAGCGCCGCGTGGGGCGTTATCGTTTTCAGCTTTTGTTGGTGGGGGCACAGCGTGCACCCTTGCATCGTGCCATCGAGAAGTTCGCAGTGGCGCAGCAGGCATGGACGGAGCGACGCGGGGTGAAGTGGTCGCTGGATGTTGATCCGCAGGAGATGGGCTAGGTTCTGAGGAGTTAAGTCGTTTGTGCTGTTAGAATGCGCGCCTATTGAATAGTGTTAACGATGGAATTTGTGTGAAAGATCAGCTTGAAAGCCTGTTGTTGTCTGCCCTTGAGTCCTTGCGTGCCGGGGGTTTGGCTGTGCCGGAGGGTGTGGTTCCCGTGTTGACGCGTGCCAAGGATCGCGCGCATGGCGACTTCGCATGCAATATAGCCATGCAGTTGGCCAAACCGCTGGGTATGGCGCCGCGTGCCTTTGCCGAGCGTTTCGTTGCCGCGTTGCCGCAGGCGGCTGTGCTGGAAAAAGTCGAGATTGCCGGGCCTGGCTTCGTCAATTTTTATGTGCGCGAATCAGCTGTGTTTGACGTGGTGCGTCAGACCTTGGCCTTGGGCGAGCGCTATGGGCGCTCCACGCATGGCGCAGGTAAGAAGGTGATGGTGGAATTTGTTTCCGCGAATCCGACCGGGCCATTGCACGTGGGCCATGGGCGTGGTGCGGCCTACGGCGCGGCGGTGGCTGACCTGCTGGCGGCGGTGGGTTATGACGTGCATCGTGAGTATTACGTCAATGATGCCGGGCGGCAGATGCACATTCTGGCAACTTCGGTTTGGTTGCGTTATCTGGAGCTGTGCGGGGCGACCTTTGCCTTTCCGTCGAATGGTTACAAGTCCACCGGCTATGTCTACGAGATTGCGCAAAAGCTGCGTGATACGCATGGCGCGGCCTACGCAGCCACGGCGGAGCAGGTGTTTGCCGATATTCCCGCTGATGAGCCTGCGGGCGGCGACAAGGATACTCATATCGATGCGCTGATTGCGCGTGCGCAGGCTTTGCTTGGAGATCTGCGTTACCGTGAAGTGTTTGACCTTGGCTTGAATGTGATTGTCGAAGACATCCGCGAGGATTTGGCCGAGTTTGGTATTCGCTTTGAAGGCTGGTATTCCGAGCGCGGCCTGATGGATCGTGGTGCGGTGAATCGGGCGATTGAGCAATTGCGTGAGCGTGGGCATATTTTTGAACAGGAAGGAGCATTGTGGTTCCGTTCCACGGCCTTTGGCGATGACAAGGATCGGGTGGTGCAGCGTGCCAATGGTCAGGTGACCTATTTCGCCTCGGATATTGCCTACCACATGGAAAAATTCGAACGTGGCTTCGAGCGCGTGATTGACGTGTGGGGTGCCGATCATCATGGCTATGTCACGCGGGTCAAGGCGGCGCTGGGCGCGCTGGGTTATGACGCAGGCAAGCTGGATGTATTGCTGGTGCAATTCGCGATTTTGTATCGGGGCGGCGAGCGGGCGCAGATGTCCACCCGTTCCGGCGATTTTGTCACCTTGCGTGAGTTGCGCCATGAGGTCGGTTCAGATGCGGCACGTTATTTTTATGTGATGCGCAAAAGTGAGCAGCATCTTGATTTTGATCTGGATCTGGCCAAGAGCCAGTCCAACGACAATCCCTTGTACTATGTTCAGTATGCCCATGCGCGGGTGTGTAGCGTGCTGCGTCAGTTGGAAAGCAAGGGCTGGACGTACGATCAGGCGCGTGGCGAAGCGGGTGTAGGGCTTCTGGAGCAGGCGGCTGAGGCCGAGCTGGCGCGTTTGCTTGGTCAGTTTCCTGAGCTGGTGCAGCGTGCGGCACTGGCATGTGAGCCGCACCAGTTGGTACATTATTTGCGTGAGTTGGCGAGTGCCTTCCACAGTTATTACAACGGGCACGTGTTTCTGGTGGACGATGAAATCTTGCGTGATGCACGTTTGAACTTGATTCTTGCCGTGCGCCAGGTGTTGCGTAATGGCTTGGGTTTGTTGGGCGTATCCGCGCCCGACACCATGTGATTTAAGGAGCGGAATATGGCGCGAGCATCGCAGGCAGCGCGTAGGCGTTTACCCCCCGTCAAGGCTGTGCCCACGGGGTTATGGGTCATGGTCGGTGTCGTAGTGCTGTTGTTTGTTGGCATATTGGCGTGGTTGGGTACGCGTCCAGAACAACCACAAGCCGAGGCCAAAACGCTGCCGTTACAAGCCCCCAAGGAAACCCCGGCGAAAACAGCGAGCCAAGAACCCAGGTCAGAGCGCGGTTCAGCGCAAAAAGATGTGCGCGAAGTTCGTACCGAGGAAGCCGCCAAGGCCGCAAAACCGCTAGTTCCGCCACCACCGCGCTATGATTTTTACCAAATGCTGCCGGAACAAAGCGTGGGCACAACCACGTCCGCACCGCCGGAAGTCGTGAATCCTGTAACACCTCCGCCCGCAGCACCGACCGATAAACCCCCGCAAGCGGCGGCCACTCCAGAGGCCGTAAAAGAAGTGGCATCACTGCCCCCGGCCATTGACAAGGCCAAGCCAGTCCCGTCAACAGCACCTCAGGTCACCTTGCAGGTTGGTTCGTTCCGGCGTTATGAAGAAGCCGATCGCCGTAAGGCAGAGTTAGCCTTGCTGGGCTTTGCTGCCACTGTTCAGGCGGCCAATGTGAACGGCGAAACCTGGCATCGCGTCAAAATAGGGCCGATGCCGGATGCCGAGGCGCGCAAACTGCGCGACCGCCTCAAAGCGGTGGGGATGAACCCGATGCTGGTGAAAGGCGGGTAGCTCGTTCCCGAAATTTGTCGGAACTGTGACAGCATTGAAACTCAGCGTTCATCGTTTCGCCATGCCAAAGTCATCTTGCGGTAGTGAAATAGTCAAAATTCCACAACGGAGCTTCGACCTATGCTCACCTACCGCAGTGTATTTATTTCCGATGTTCACTTGGGTACTCAAGATGCCAAGGTGGATTACCTGATCGATTTTTTGTCGCATGTACAGTGTGAACGCCTGTACTTGGTCGGCGACATTATCGACGTGTGGAAAATGCGCTCCGGCGGCTGGCGCTGGCCGCGCATCAAACACGAACTGATTCAACTGTTGCTCAAGCGCGCCAATGAAGGTGTGGAAATCATCTACGTGCCGGGAAACCACGATGAAGCCGTGCGCTACTTGGGGCAGGGAGAAGCCTTCGGAGTCAAAATACTGCCCGAGCTGGTTCACGCAGGTGCCGATGGTCGGCGCTGGTTGGTGGTGCATGGAGATGGCTTTGATGCCGTGCTGCACTGCAATCCGCTGATGCGCTGGGTCGGTGACATGGGTTACGAGTTGCTGATGCGCCTGGCGCGTATCACCCACGGCATTCGCCGCATGGCAGGTCGGCCTTACTGGTCACTGGCTGCAAGCATCAAAGGCAAAATGAAAAACGCCATGCAATATGTTGAGCAGTATGAACACGCCGCCTACACCCATGCGCGTGATCATGGTTACGACGGCATTATCAGCGGCCACATTCACCACGCCCGCCTGCGTGAAGTGGACGGCGTGACCTACGCCAACTGCGGCGACTGGGTGGAAAGCTGCACCGCGCTGGCGGAAGATGCCAGCGGACAATTCCATCTACTGCACTGGGCGCGCGATCATCTGGAGTTGTTGGATGGTGTGCGTGCGGGGCAGACTCTGCAAGCGCCTGAAGCTCGCCTGGCAACCACAGCGTAAAAACCGCGCTTTCCGTCTCCTCTGCTAGACTGGCACAAAACACGTCAGGGAGGGATGGCTCATGGCTCCGCAACGTGCTTATAAACCGCATTACACCGCCGAAGAATATCTTGTGCTGGAAGAAACCAGCACCGTAATGACACGAACTCATCCACGGCGAAATCTACGCCATGGTCGGAGGTACGGCGGCTCATGCCAGTGTTAGCCTTAACGTTGCAAGCGCTCTCAAAAGCCATCTACGCGGCACACACTGCCAAAGCTTCTTGGCCGAAATTCGGCTGCATGTTCTAGCCAGCGATGCCTATTTTTACCCCGATGTCTTCGTCACCTGCGGCGCGGAGCAACGCGCTGCACAACAGGCCAAAACCGATGCCAAGCTGATCGTCGAAGTGCTTTCTCCCACCACGGCCGCGTTTGATCGCGGCGCAAAATTCGGTCATTTCCGCCTGCTACCTGGCCTTACCGAGTACCTGATTATCGACATCGAAACCCGCACCGCCGACCTTTACCGCAAAGCGGAAAACAACACCTGGGTTCTGCGCCCCTACAGCGGTAATGATGTTATTGAACTCGTCAGTGTTGGGTTAAGTGTGGCGCTGGATGCAGTGGTTTTTGAGGATATTGACAGCCCAACGAAGCCCGGGTGACAACCCGGGGATACCCTTCACCATGCGACATTCGCCCTGGATTGCGCTACGCTCCGTCAGCACTAAAACGACGCTCAATACTATAAAGAGGTCTTCAATGAACCAATCACAACCCTTCATCGTATTTGGCGCACCGCAAATCGAGCAGGATGAAATCGACGAAGTCGTCGATAGCATGCGGGCTAGCTGGCTGGGAACCGGCCCCAAGGTAGCTCGTTTTGAGCGTGAATTTGCCGCGTACAAAAATGTACAACCCGATCATGTCGCAGCCACAAATTCATGCACCGCAGCGCTGCACATCAGCATGCTAGCCGCAGGGTTGAAACCCGGTGATGAAGTCATCACCACGGCATTGACGTTTTGCGCCACTGTAAATGCGATTATCCATACTGGCGCAACGCCCGTTCTTGTTGATGTTGAAGCCGACAGCATGAACATCGACCCGCATGCAGTCGAGGCAGCCATTACCGAGCGCACCCGCGCCATCCTTCCCGTCCATTTTGCCGGGAGACCCAGCGCGATGGATGCATTGGTCGCAATAGCACGCAAGCACAATCTCAAGTTGATCGAAGACTGCGCCCACGCCATTGAAACCGAATATCACGGCAAAAAAGCAGGAACCTTCGGTGAGTTTGGCTGCTTTAGTTTTTACGCCACCAAAAACATCACTACGGGTGAGGGTGGTATGGTCGTGGCACAGGATGAACACGACATTGCCCGCATCAAGGTGCTTGCCCTGCATGGCATGAGCAAAGATGCCTGGCACCGTTTTGGCGATGCAGGCTACAAGCACTACCTTGTGACCGAAGCAGGTTTCAAATACAACATGATGGACATTCAGGCCGCGATTGGCATCCACCAGCTTGAGCGCATCGAACAAAACTGGTGCAAACGTCAAACGTTGTGGAACCGCTATCAAGCCGCATTTTCAGAGCTGCCTGTCACTTGTCCACAAGAGGCGGAGAATGACACGCGACATGCCTATCATCTTTACACCCTGCTTATTGATGAGGCGCGCACAGGAATAAGCCGCGATGCGTTTCTGGAGCACATGACCCTTTCGGGGATAGGTGTGGGTGTGCATTATCTGAGTATTCCCGAACACCCCTATTATCAGGAGCGCTATGGCTGGCGCGCTGAAGATTACCCCAATGCCATGAGGATTGGGCGACAGACCGTTAGTCTGCCCTTATCGGCGAAGCTGAGTGATTCAGAAATGTATCGTGTGATGGATGCGGTTCGCGAGTTCGTGCGTGTTGCAGTCAAGTAGGGTTGGCAGAGCAACCACAATTGGGTGAAGTTGATGAGACGTACCCGCGCACGCAATTTCTTGATTTTGATGGGAACCAACCTCGCAACGAAGGGTGCGTGGTTTATCTCGCTCATTCTCTTGATGAACTACTTCGACTCCTCGCTCTTCGGTGTGCTTGCTACACTGTGGGCTCTCGGTGCTGTTACCGCTGGCTTTGCTGATCTGGGTGTTGCTCAGGTGCTGTTGCGGGATGGCGCGCGTGAACCCGGATTGGCTCGCTCCATGGCCAGCAAGACGCTTGTGCTGCAAATCGCCCTTTCGCTGATTTTATTCGGAGTCATTACACTCGGAGCCTTGGCTTGGATGCCTACTCCCGGAATGAGTGATACAAGTCGATGGGTGGTTATTGCTCTGTCCGTCGCTACCATGCTTATTGATCGTTTGAGCGCCTTGTTCACCGTATTCAGTCAGTTATCTGGCGACTATCGCAGGCTTTCCTTTTACAGAAGCTCCTATTTTCTCTGTCTTCTCGGCGCATTCGCACTCGCAATCGATTCACAGGCGAGTTTGGAGTTCATTGCCCAAATCTATTTTGTTCTGACCATCGTGTTTACAGCGCTAATGGGGGTTGTGACCTGGAAAGAGCTTCCGCCGTTGACTCACCGCACGAATGAGTCGATGACAAGCCTCATCCGCAAAGGCGTCTGGTTTTTGGGGAATACAGGTCTGTCCATTGCTTATGGGCGGGTCGAGGTTGTTTTGTTGGGCATGTTCGGTTTTATGGCATTGGCCGGCGCTTACCATGTGGCCTACCAGATCATTCTGTTGTTCTTTTCCTTGTCAGGCATTTTCTTCACCGTGATTTATGCGCGACTGTATGCCCACCGTGGTCATGCAGGTGCCTTGCGCGAGGATTTCACGGACACGCTGCGCTGGTTGTCCATTTTCGCCTGGACGACGGCACCACTTCTTGTCATCTATGCCAGTGAGATCGTTCAGCTCTTAGGAAGCGATGCCTTGCAGGAACATACCGATGTCCTGCGTGTTCTTGCCCTGATGATCTTCCTGTTGCCCGCCGCCGCAGCCCTGGATTTTCTCCCCACGCTTGAGCTTGCAAGGCAGCGTGTATACGCCGAGGCATCCGGGCTTGGGGTGACAATGGCATCCACCTTGGCCTTGTTGATGTTGCCTATTCCGCAGGCGGTCAGTTGGGCGGCGCTAGTCGGCTATGCGGTGACAGTGATTCTTGCCTATATTTTTGCATCGGGGAAACGAGTGCTTGTTCCTGCTGATTTGATGCGTGAATCTTGGCAAATTGCTTGGAGAGCACTGATTTCATTGATTTTTACACTGGGTCTTCCGCTGAGCTGGTGGCAAGTCGGTTTTCTTTACCCGCTGCTGTTCCTTGCTGTTTTGCTCCTCACCAAGCATCCAAGTGCCACAAAAATCGTTGATACTTGCCGTTCAGAATATAAAAACCAAGGGCACACTAAATGAAACCGCAATCAACTCATTTTAAGCAGGTTGCCTCCGAGTATGACGAATTGGCAGCCAATGGCTTGTATGCAACCCTTGCGCCGAATAACAAGGGTGGGCGCAAAAGTGAGTATGTGAACGCGGTGTTTGACGCTGCGATTCTTCCCAGACTGCCCGAGACTGGCGTTTGTGGCTGTGCGCTGGATTTTGGCTGTGGCACGGGCTCGTTCACCCGTGTACTTGCACAACACTGTTCGCAGGTCATTGGGGTTGATGTTTCCGAGCACATGATCGCCACGGCCACTCAAGTCTGCGAAGGCTATGCACATGTTCGGTTGTTACAGATTGACGGGGAAAGCCTGCCCTTCGAGAACGCAAGCTTTGATCATGTCATCGCCCGTGAGTCCTTATGTTACGTCCCTGATGACATGCTTGGCGGGGTGCTGGAGGAGATTTACCGTGTACTTAAACCGGGTGGGCGATTCCTTTGGCTGGAGCAGGTCTCTACCAATCCGTTCTGGCAGGTTCATCCGGGTGCACCTAACCTTGTCAAGCGCGATCCGCGTGTATTGCGTGACGAACTTGCACAGCGAGGTTTTAAGCTGCTGGAGCAGAGCATGGTTCGTGCGCCACGTTTTCCCTGGATCTATCCCTTGTGGTTTGGCTTGCTTCCTCGCCGCTTGATCCCCGCGCTGGCCAGATGGGAGGTCGCCTGGCATCGCCGCTTTGATCAACACCCCAGGCGTTGGTGGGACGCGCTGTTCATCGCTGAGCGTCCTAGACCATGACTGTGCTCCAGGCTCGTGAAATTGAGCGCTCTCATTACACCGAATTTCTGCGGCAGGCGACGTCTGGAGCGTTCCAGCCTCTTGAATGGCTGGAGCAGGTCGAGCACGTTTATCCCGTGAAGCTATTCACCCTGGGGTATTTCAGTGGAGATGAACTAGTCGCAGTGACCCCTCTGATTCGCAGGCGCATGGGTTTTTTCGAGCTTTGGGGCAGCCCGATGCGCCAGATTCCTGTGCCGCCTACCACATCCTTTTGCATTCCACAGGAAAAGGGAGAGGCGGCTTGGAGTGCCTTGCAGGTATGGGCGAAACAGCATGGACTCGCCTATCTCCAAGTTACTCTGCCCCCCGGTGTCGCTGTGCAGCTAACCCGCGGACTGCATCTCGAATCGGTCGAAAATATTGAGATTGACCTGCAACAGCCCATTGAGCAATTGTGGAAAAATGTTTCGCAATTGCCGAAGCGTTGCGTTCGAAACGCGGTAAGAAACGGGGTTAAAGTTCACTGGAAGCGCGGTCGCGGCGTATTGGACGATCAGGTTACCCTGCTGGAACAAACCTATACTCAGCAAGGTCTTGCGCCGAATTTTCCCCTAGAGTTCTATCGGGTGCTGCTTGAGCATAAAGATCAGCTTGGATTAAGGATTTTGTGTGCAACGCATGGTGGGCAATGCGTTGCGGTGATATGGGTGATGACAGACAGCGATTGTTGTTATTACTGGGATGCCGCTGCGCTGGACGAAGGGCGAAAACTCAATGCTAACCATCTGTTGGTGTGGAGTCTGATCCGCTGGGCAAAAAGAAACGGCTTCAAGACGCTGGATTTTGTCGGTGCGGGCGGGCGTGCGGGTACCAAACCAGGCATCAAACGCTTCAAGATGTCGATGGGTGGGGTGGAAACCTCGCGACAGATCCTTTTCCGCATGACCCCGTTGATGCGTCTGGCCCTGAGAGGGTTTCGTCTGATGAACACGATTAAAAACCATCTTGCGTCGAATTTGTCCAGTCGCCGAAAGCCTGCATCAGAGGGTGATACCCCGGAGAAAGTCAGTGCCGCCAATGAAGCGCCGCGCGCATAAGTTGGCCCTTGATGTTCAGTGGAATGTCGAAGTGGTTGATTTCATAAACCATGGCACCCCATTTTTTCTTGAACTGAACCAACGAAGGTTGGTCGGCGGGTGAGGGCATGAAATTGAATTCATGGCAGCCTGCATTGCGCGCCCGTGTTATCGCTTCACCCATTAATACAAAACCAGGTCGGTATTGGGCATGTTTTTCGTCCATGCCACCATGCAGGTAATAGGCAGTGCCTTCACGGTAAGCGGATATATTGAAACCGCAACGCTCGCCGGAAGGCACTTCGGCAATCAAGGCTACCAATCCGGGCTGTTGGGTGCCTGTTTGGCACAGGGCATGGAAATAGGATTCGGTGTAGCGCCTATTGCCACCGTGTCGCAACACTGTTTCCAGATACATCCGGAAGATAAAGTTGGCGTCATCGACCGTCGCAGGGCGCAGGGTGATGCCTTCACGTTTTGAACGTCGAATTTTGTAACGCAAGTCACTGTCCAGGCGCTCTTCCGACCATGTATTCAGTGCAAAAATACTGGCCTCAGGCAAACGAATACTGCTGAGTTTTGCATACCCGCCAAAACGTTGCGGCCAATTGATGCGTAGAAGATCAGCCCCTATAAGCCGGATAGCTTCCAGCGTGTCAGGTTCCATGATGCGTGCATGATCATCCTCGCTGCGTATTCCGAACGGGAAGTTAACATAGCCCGCGCGCAGCAGGTACTTCTTGAAAACGGTGATATTGGCTGATCCACCCAGGGGAAAACTTTGGGCAGCAAATCCATGATGCAGAATGGAAAACCACGCGGCAGCGTCAATGTCTTGCACGCTCATTGCGGCTTCTCCAGAACGAACACAAAGCCGGGGGAAAGCGGGGTCAAAGCCCGGACTAGCCAGGCGGGAATATAGCGAAGCATGGCGTAGGGCAGGCCGCCTTTTGGGCCAGGGATGACTTGTTTAACCAGTACGGGCAGGGCGTTTTTCACTTTGAAGTCACGCGTCAACCAGCCGGTGAGTTGCCAGTAATGAGTCGAGTAAGCGTCCAGATCGTCGGCGTGTTTCGAACCCAGTGCCTTCATCAGTCTGATGGCGAAAGGGCGTGGCAACCAGTGGACAAATGGCCAAAACACATGCGGCTCGATGGGGAATAAAAGGTTTGGGCCAGCAAAGTAGACCAGGCCGCCGGGTTTGAGCACGCGGTGGATCAGGTGAATCAGCGCCTGTGGGTCGGGTACATGTTCATACACCTGGTTGCAGATGATGACATCGACTGAGGCGGGCGGGAGCGTGAGCGTGTCAACGCTGGCCTGAATAAAACGTAGGTTGGTGTGCGCCTGCTCCCAGTCCTGCCATCGTGCCCAGGGCTCGGGGTCAACGCCGATCATCTGGCGAACCTGCGGCGCGATATATGCGGAGATGCCGCCACTGCCGCAGCCCAAATCCAGCCATTGCATTTGAGATAGGTTGTGTTTGCTGTGGTGTTGCAAGGTTTGAAAAATTTGCTCAGCCTTGATGTTGCGATCGTCGGCGCCCCATCGCGGATCAGTGTTGGTGTGCTGAAATTCATTCATGCTGTCCGCCCCTGAATGCGCTGGGCGAAACGTTGGGCGGATTCGGCAATATCAAAGTGTACACATGCTGTCTGGATCCCTTGGGTGTAGACGGTTGGTGCAGTATTCAGGGCTTTGCGCAGGGCGGATGCGAACGCTGACGCCGAAATGTCTTCTGCCAGCTCACCACAGCCATGCTCATTGAGCAAGGCAGGAAGATCGCCTGTCGGCATGGCAATTACAGGGCGTCCGGCTTGCATGGCATCGGAGAAAATTACGGGGATGCTTTCGATGCGTGACGGGATCAACACAAAATCCGTCCAGTTCAATAAATCGGTTGCGGCGGACTGGTCGATAAAGCCGCCAATCTCAATCGGGTGTCCATGCTCAATCAGTGTTGCGCAACGCTGGTGAACCAGTGCTTCCAAGGGGCCTCCGCCGAAGATGCGTACCTGTTCGATACGTTGCCAGTCCGCTTCATCCAACTGGCCGAGCGCCTCAAGCAGCAGGTCGATGCCCTTGTTGGAGTGCCAGCGGCCAAGAAATGCCAGTCGATAGGGTGGCGTGTGTGAAAAGAGGCGTGGGTTTGTCACAACCAGCCGCCTTGCGCTGGGCAAAAAATCGCACGTCGAGCCACTGATACGCGTCACGTCCTGCGCAAGTTGCAGGCCGTCGGCATAGCGGTGTGCTGCGTTGCGCAACACATGCCCCAACCACTGGCGGATGAGCGGAATCTTGCCCAGGCTCCATATATCGCTGCCAAGCGCCCATGTGCCGTAGGGGATGCCGTAACGCAGGGATGCCTGCCTTGCCCATGCGCCACTGGGTAGAGCCCATAGCGCGAAGATATAGTCTGGTCGGTCAGTTGCGCAGAGATGATTCACACTGTGTTGTCCCTGGCGCAGCGTGTGGGCAATCGCCGTCCAATCGCGTGGGTCTTGTGGCTTGAGCAGGGAGAGCGGTAGACGTGGAACAGCGAAGCGTCGAACGCTCACGCCAGCCTCGTTAGCCGTGCGGCTCGCAGAGCCGGGTGTTATGACGGTAACTTGATGTCCCTGTCCGACCAGGGCTAGTGCAAAATCACGCACAAAAACACCCGCTGCCGCCGCGCCATCACTTTCGTCCGGGTAGGAGGTGGTGACAATCAATAGTTTCATGCGCGCTTTCTGAACATGGCGGTATAACCCAAGGGCATAAAGCCATCATCCGGAACCAATCGTGCCATAAGCCATCCTGCAAGATTGATGGCGGGAACCAATAGAAGAACCAAAGGCAAAAGAAGCAAACCAGGGTGTCGGGTTTGCAGGCTCTCCAACATGCCCTTGGCCAATGCCAGATTGGCCAATACGGCGGCAGTTTCCAGCGGTTTGCCGTGATGCGTCAGTTCGATGAGATCAGCCGGGTGGCGCATGGTGTACTGGCGTAATCCTTCGCCAGTCCAGCGTTGAAAGTCATGCGGCAGGTCATGCAGGGGATAAAGAAAGGGGGTTTGGCTGATGAGGATGCCGCCGGGTTTGAGTACACTCAACATCTCCCTAAAAGCGGCCTCAGGATTGGGCAGGTGCTCCATGACATCCATGATGCTGATGCAGTCAAAGCTGGCATCTTTGAAGGGCAGGCGCTGCCCGTCGCCGAAGACATCCGCCTTGCCGCTGTAGCCTTTGGCGACCGTGGGCGGGTAGTCGAGGCCGATGTATTCCACACCGTCACCCAAGAAGGGCATGAGTGGTTTTTCACCGCAGCCTATATCCAGCAGGCGACCATGGATGTGTTGAGCAACCCGTTGTTTATGCATCTGCGCATCGCGGAATACTAGCCATTGTGGGTGCAGCGGCGTATGACGCAGCCCGCTGAGTAGGCGGCGAAACTTGGGTGCAATCATGCTGGGGTTATCCGTGTGAGCGTGTTCTAAGGCTGTGCCCATGAGGTTTATTAAAGTCGGCCATCTGAGTCATCTTTGTCCAAAACCCCCTTCACATCAAACAACACGCCTTCATCCATGCACAAGCTGCGGAACCCGTTCGCGCCCAGCGCCTTGAAAGGCTCATGCGCCACGGCCACGATCACAGCGGCGAAGCGCTCGCTGGGCAGGGTGGTTTCCAGCGTTTCGCCGTATTCGTGCATGACCTCATCGGCGTTGGCGACCGGGTCGTGAAGGGTGACATGCAAGCCGTATTCACGCAGTTCGCGCACGATGTCGATGACGCGGGTGTTGCGTATGTCCGGGCAGTTTTCCTTGAAGGTGAAGCCGAGAATCAGGGCGCGTGCGCCCTTGAGCTGAAAGCCGCGCTGGCCGAGCAGTTTGATGACACGTTGCGCGACATGCGCGCCCATGCCGTCGTTGATGCGCCGTCCGGCGAGGATCATTTCCGGGTGATAGCCAATTTCCTGCGCCTTGTAGGTCAGGTAGTACGGATCGACACCAATGCAGTGGCCGCCGACGAGGCCGGGGCGGAAGGGCAGAAAATTCCACTTGCTGCCCGCTGCGGCCAGCACCTCGCTGGAATCCAGCCCCAAGCGGTGAAAAAGAATGGCGAGTTCATTCACCAGGGCGATATTCACGTCACGCTGGGTGTTTTCAATCACTTTGGCGGCTTCTGCGACGCGAATGGAGCTGGCCAGGTGCGTGCCTGCGCGGATGATGCGGCGGTAGAGGTCATCGACAAAGCGTGCGGCTTCGGGCGAGGAGCCTGAAGTGACCTTGATGACATCCGGCAGGCGGCGCTGTTTGTCGCCGGGGTTGATGCGTTCCGGGCTGTAGCCGAGGGCGAAGTCTTCATGCAGGCGCAGGCCGGTGATGCGCTCCAGAATGGGCAGGCAGAACTCTTCGGTGCAGCCGGGATAGACCGTGCTTTCATAAATCACTACATCGCCATGCTTGAGTGCCGCGCCGACCGCTTCGCTGGCCAAGCGCAGCGGCTCAAGATCGGGGCGGCGTGCCGCGTCCACCGGGGTGGGCACGGTGATAATGAAAACATTGCAGTCCCGTAACGCACCGGCCTCTGAGGTGAAGCTTAGATGGCTGGCAATGGCAAGTTCTTCGGCAGATGCCTCGCCGCTACGATCACAACCGGCATGCAGTGCGGCAACACGTTCCGCATTGATGTCCAAACCTACAGTGGGGTACAAGCGGCCAAAGGCAATTGCCAGGGGCAAACCGACGTAGCCCATACCGATAATGCCAATGTGGGGTGAGGATGGAAGAGAGGCAGTCATGCGGGCTCCAAGTTGTTAAGGACGATTTACCAGCGTGGAGTGCACGTCAAAAGCGCAGTATCTCCAATGACATCCCTCCGCTCATTTTCTACCGTGATGCCGAACTTGCATATACGCCAGCTGGGTTAGTTGCTCAGAAATCAGGCCAATCAAGAAAATAATCACTGCACTGGTTAACAAAAACAGCGTGGCCAGCGACAATCGCCCTTGGTCGATATAGGTGAAGGCGTAGTATCCCAACCCCAGCAGCGCGTGCAGGAGCGCCACAGGACCAAACAGCTTCATTGGAGCATAAAGCGTGCCGATCTTGAAAATAATCAGCAAGAAGCGCATTCCGTCCTTGAAAAGGTGGATATGGCTTTTGCCAATGCGCTTGGCCGCATGAATTGGCACATACGCTACGGCATAACCTGCGCGGAAAAACGCCATGGTACTGGTCGTTGGATACGAAAAGCCGTTCGGTAGCAAATCCAGAAACTCGCGGAACTTATCGGCGCGTACTGCACGGAAACCTGAAGTCAGGTCTTCAATTTTGTGGCCAGTCATATAACTCGCTAGGCGATTGTAAAAGCCATTCGCCAGCCCCCGCCCCACGCTTGCCTGCGAGCCCTGACCACGTGCGCCTACCACCATGTCGTAGCCCATGTCCAGGCGATTAAGTAGGCTGCGAATATCTACCGGGTCGTGTTGCCCGTCAGCATCCATGAAAACCAAAATGCCCCCACTGGCGGCACGCGCCCCGCTTTTAATTGCCGCACCATTGCCCATGCTGTATGGGTGCGAAATTACGCGCGCGCCCGCTTCGGTAGCGAGTCGTACGGTGTCATCCGTGGAGCCATCATTAACGACGATCACCTCGGCGGAGGGGTGTAATTCGAGAATTTTAGCCACAGTCAAACCAACCGCACCGGATTCGTTTTTGGCGGGAAGGATAATGGAAAGTTTTGTCACTGATTGTCCAATAATGATTGCGCACGTACACATGCCTTGTTCCACTCGGCATGACTAAACAGGGCAGACATAGGCTGTGGGGCGCATAGATGGTCGGATACAAAGCGCAGAGCTTTGTCACGCTGATTCTGTTGCAGCAAATATTGCACAGTACTTAAGCCAAGCTCAGCTCGCGGAGCCGCAGTGTATGTTGCCAGCAACAATTGAACGCTTGCTTCCATGTTTCCTTTTTCTATGGCTAAAAGATGAAGGTTGTTCAAAACTTGCTGTCGCTTAAGGTTGTACATGGGTAGAGCTCGATCAAGAAGTGAATTGTTCATGCGCTCTAGCGTGTCCCAGTCGACCAGTGTACACCGCTTTTTTTTCACGAGATTTTGCAGCTGGCTCAATGTGCCCGCCGTGCCACCTGTAACAGGTGCGATCAATACCTGTTTGAAATATTCAGTGAGGTGTCGGCTGACATCGCTCTGCTTGCCCAGAAGGCAAGATAACTGAATCGCTTGTGCAATAGATGCCAGGCAATTGGGGCAATTGGTAACTTGCCGGTCTAGAGTTGCATAGGCTCGCTCGTGTAAATCAAGTTGGGTGTAAATCAAAGCTAGATGTTCAGCCGCTCTGGTTGAGCCGGGGTTGCGCTCAAACCAAATTTCAGCGGCATGCACAGGACGCCCCCAAAGCGCTGCTGTTTGGTACATCAAAAACCCTAGCAGAAGAATGAAAGCGCCCAACCCAAAGCGCGCCAATTTTTGGAAGCGTATCGATACGTGCAACGCGCCCCAGACAAGAGCAAACGCGAAGCCGAACCAGGCGATGTACTGACGATGCTCATAGTACAGGTCTAATGCCAGTACGCTTGATTCGAGCAGATGTGCAGTTAAAAACCACAATACCGCGAAGCTAAGTACTCGGGAGCGTTTACGATAAAACCAGGCCAAGGGGATTACAATGACCCAGAAAAGCAAGGCGGCAGCAGCTTCCGGGTGTTCACTGAACGAATGAATTACGGGGTATGCATCATGCAGCGGGTGAATATCCAAGAAGCGTGGTGCGAACGACTGACGTAAGTACTCAAACAGGATGACAGCCTCTGTCATAACCCGTTCCCAAACATTGAATGCGCGCTCCCAGTAGACTCCGCCGCTACTCCAAAGGCTATAAACCAAATATGAGAGTAATACCATGAGGCTTGAGAAATAAAGCAGGCCACGTACCCGTCGATATGGCAGCATAAGGTTCGATAGCAAGGTTGCTTCGATCACTCCTGCGAATAGGGGTAAAAGCGCCCCATTCTCCTTACTGAGTAAGGCCAACCCAGTCATACCTATGAGCCCGATGATCTGGAGCGCACGGCCCTGGCTTGGATACTGCAGGGAACGTTGAAGCCCTATTATCCAAAGTAGAAGACCCAGCCAGGTAAAAAATGCCGACAAACTCGCCATCCGCTGTACCGCGACAAGTACGGTAGCGGCCTGAATGGGAGCCAGCCCCCACAATGCAGCGGTAAAAACTCCCAGCCAAAGCGCATGAGGGCTATTCAGGATTTGACCAATGCGCCATGCAAGAAGGCCGACCAGCAAGGTATTGGCGGCATGTAAAGCAATGTTTATGGCAAAAATTGCCTCAGGGTGCTTCGGATATGCCGTGACTGGCCAAAGAAACGTAGCCATGGACAATGGTCGCCCGAGTGGTCCGGTATAAAAGCCAAAGTTCATGAAGTCTGCGACAGGCATCCTTCCCGCAGCCACGTTAGGCAATAGCTGGAGAATGGGTGTGTCGTCGTAAAAAAACGTAGCATTTACCCCAGGTGCGAGAGCCGTGACGACCAAGGCTAATACAACAAGAAATGCACTTGCAGCAAGTAAGGATGAGCGGTTTTTTGTCATCAAGTCGTTTCTTTAATCTTGGTGGTAGGATGGGTTACAGGAAAAACCTTGAAATGCTGTACGGATAAAAAGCTACCAGCCATCCATAGGTAATGTGGTTAATGGTCGTCCGTCGATCTTGTTAATAATGACCACCCAATCATTTTGTTCCCTGGTAATAAGGGGAAGATAGGCGAGTTCGCTTTCGTTGACGCCCAATTGTTTAATGGTGCGAGTGATGATTTCGGCATGGAATGAGTTTTTTCTTGATAGCTCGCTTAATGGTTTCGCTTGTTTCTTTACGTGTTCAATTTGCGTTGAGTAAGCTACCCAGCGTGCCGGGCGAAAAGCTGAGTGGAAACCAGCGATAGATTGTTCGATGCTTAGAAGGTAGCCGGGATCATTAGGTGTAAGCGAAGGTACGCCAACTGGTAGCGGGCCACGCCAGCTTAATTGACGCATTCCTTCTGGCGCATTAGTTAAATCCGCTTTTGGGATGTCTGCAGCAGTTACTAAGCGGAATGCATCGGCCTCGAAAGCGAGCCATACAGGTCGGGCTTCAAACGCGGTATTCAGGCCATATATCAGGGCGGCAACCTGCATTAAGGTAATAGCACCAATATCTCGTGCCAACGCGGGTTTTGGCTTGGCAGGATCAAAGATCACAAGCGTCAATACCGGCCCCATGACCAGATCGATGATGCCGATCATAAAAATTAAGTTCCGACCACCTGCTAGCTCATCAAATGGTGATGGATACCATAGCAAAAATACTAAAGCAGCAGCCAGAACTACGACCCCTAGGCTTATAACAAGGTGAATGCCAGCTGCACGAAGTGCAGAAATATAACGTTGCGTTAGGGGCATGACGTATTCTGTTAAAAGTGGCTAGAGTATGGCTCCGGGTGAGCCAAATTTAAATGTAACAGCTTAAATGTTACGGCACTCGGCGGGCATGTACTTGAAAGCTGAAGCATTGCTGACACGGCAGCCCCAAACCATTGAGATGTTCGGCATAATTGGACTGGCAGGTAAGCCATTGGCAACAACACCCGTTCCAGGTGTGAGTTGTATTGTAGTACTCAACAGGCTTGCTAGCGAGCCCGCAAAAGTAATAATGATTCTTCCCTCACTAACTGCAGGGGCTGCAATATTTGCGATTCCTGTTATTTGGATGGAGGCTACCTTTGATGTTGGAACAAAAGTATAACCATAAGAACCTACTAAACTGGCTCCTGTTCCTGCATAGGCCACAATGGCACCGGCTGTTGAGGTGGTGAATACTTCCGATACGGCGATTTTTGCCTCAGCGGCCAATGACAAACCCTCAGTAACTTTTGCTCGGGTCACATAATCCTGGTATTGAGGTAGTGCAATAGCTGCCAAAATCCCGATGATTGCAACAACGATCATTAACTCTACAAGAGTGAATCCACACGTTTGATTTTTCATTTTGTTTGCCACACATAATCTGCCTATGTTTAAAGGCCGTTTGCCATAAAAAAACCCCAGCATCGCTGGGGTTCAATGTTCGGTTAAACTCAGCCTATCCAGCAATAACTATCGCCTTGCAAAGCCAAGCTAAACAGCTACCGTGACTTGAAATCACAGCTGACTAGAGATTAAACAGCGCGGCATTCAGCAGGTACGTACTTGAACGCGGTGTTAACGCTTACGCGGCAACCCCAAACCACACCGGCACCACGAGCCATGGCAGCAGCTGGCAAGCCAGTGGTTGATGATACTGTTCCGCTGCCGGGGGTCAGTTGGACAGTTGCGCCCACAGTAGTTGCCAAAGGACCAGCGAAAGTAATGGTAATGCGACCATTGCCAATGGCGGGAGCTGTAGTGTTGGCAATTGCTGCAATCGCAATTGAAGCAACCTTAGAGGTGGCTGTGAAGTCAAAGCCATAAGAACCGGCAGGGGACAAGCCAGTACCAGGGAAAGCTACGACGCTTGTAGCGTTAGTGGTGGCAAAGGTCTCCGATACAGCCGTTTTAGCTGCGCTGGCCAAGGACAGCCCCTCGGTAACCTTTGCGCGAGTTACGTAGTCCTGATAGGCAGGCAGTGCAATTGCGGCCAAAATACCAATGATCGCAACAACGATCATCAATTCGATCAGGGTAAAACCCTGTTGTGCTTTTTTCATCATGTTCATAATTGAACTCCTGACTAGTGGGGGGAGGTTTGCCGTTAAATTGGCACTAACAAATAATGCATGTGCCGTGCCAATTGCAATGTTGGGCCTGAATTTTGTTGGCTGAGCATCCAGCCAGTTCGTTTGGTTGGGGTATGAGATGTTTTTTAATCTGTATATCAGGAGAAATCCTCGCGATTCTTGGCGTAAGTTGACAAGCTTTGTCATCTCTTGACAGGGTTTGTCAGGACTCATTCGAGGTTTGGATCAGCGGATGAAATTTAAGTGTAAGTGGACAGAAAAGCGGTGGTATGGGAAGGCGACGTGAGTGTTTTGGAGGGCAAGTGATGAGCAGCAATGCGCACCGTTCGGTGCGATTTCAAACAGAGCTATCAACGTGTCAGTGCGAGAGGTATTTTATCTCCCTATGCGTCCACGAGCGCAAGTTGGCATTATTTTAGACCCATTTTTTCAAGCCGATAGCGCAGCTGACGCAGGGTGAGTCCAAGCGTTTCGGCGGCGCGGGTGCGGTTCCAGCGATGGATTTCCAGGGTTTGGATCAGGGTGTGTTCGTCGTCGGGGGCGTGGTTTTGATTTATGGGGGCAGCGTTGAGATGTGATGGGTGTGCGGTTGCGATTATGCCGCTGCGTTGGGCAGGGAAGCTGAGTTCGCTGGCGTGGATGGGGCCGGTATCGCCGAGGGCGAGGGTGCGTTCCAATATGTTTTCCAGTTCGCGTACATTGCCGGGGAAGCCGTAGGTCTGGAGTGCGGTAAGCGCTTCGGGGTCAAGTTGGCGCAGGGGAATACCGTCACGCTGGCTGAGGCGCTGCAGGATGGCGGTGGCAAGGAGGGGGATGTCTTCGGGGTGTTCGCGCAAGGGGGGGGCATCGAGTTGGATGACGTTGAGGCGGTAGTAGAGGTCTTGGCGAAAGTCGCCGGCATTTACGAGAGCTGTGAGGTCTTTGTGGGTGGCGGAGATAATGCGCACGTCCACGGCTTCTTCATGCGCGGCGCCGACGGGGCGCACGGCGCGCTCCTGAATGGCGCGCAGGAGTTTGACTTGCATGGCGAGGGGTAATTCGGCGACTTCATCCAGAAAGAGTGTGCCGCCTTTGGCGGCCTGAAAGAGGCCTTGTTTGTCACTGCTGGCGCCGGTGAAGCTGCCTTTGCGGTGGCCGAAAAACTCGCTTTCCATCAGTTCGCTTGGGATGGCACCGCAGTTGACCGGGAGGAAGGGCTTGGCGCTGCGCGGGCTGAGGTCGTGAATCAAGCGGGCGATGACCTCCTTGCCGGTACCGGATTCGCCGTGGATGAATATGGGGGCCTGACTGCGGGAAACTTTGGCGATTTGGGCGCGCAGTTGGCGCATGGCGGGAGCGAGCCCGATAAGGCGATCGGCACCCTGGTCGTCGGCATGGGTGCCATTTTTGGTGGCGCTTGCCGGGTTGAGGCGTAGGGCGGTTTCGACCATGTCGCGCAGGCGGACGAGATCAAGGGGTTTGTTGACGAAATCAAAGGCACCGGACTTTAGGGCTTCAATTGCGCTTTGCATATCGCCGTGGGCGGTAATGACGGCGACGGGCAGGCCAGGATGGTTTTGGGCGATTTCGCGTACAAGATCAAGGCCGTTGCCGTCGGGTAGGCGCATGTCGGTGAGGCAAAAGTCGAAACTCTGCGCAGCAAGGGCAGCTCGGGCTTGCGCGAGGTCGCTGACGGGGTGGGTTTGAATACCCATGCGCGAGAGGCTGATGCCGAGCAGGGTGAGGATGTCGGCTTCGTCGTCGATGATAAGAGCTTTGCTGGGTATTGGGTTCATGCGTGGAATAGGCCAGGCAGGTCGGCGTGGATGTCGCTAAGGCTGATGTCGCAGTCCTGGGCGTCGAGATGGATGCCGCTATCGCTGTGGTTGCAGTACAGCGGGTGGCGGTCATCGTCGGCGCAGGTAAGCATAAGGTCGGGGTAGCAGAAGTAGGTTTCTCCGGTGTAGTCGTGACCGAGTTTCATGTCCCTGGCGAAGAGTTGGCAGCCGCGTGCACGGGAGCGAGCGTGTAGTAACGCGGAGAGTGACGTGGTCAGGAGGACGTGCTTTCGATTGGCTCCGGCCATGGCGACAATCTGACCATCCAGGTACTCGTGTTTGATGACGCTGGTTTTTTCGCCGAGCAGATAGTCGCCAATGCTGATGGTGGTTTGGAATGTGGGCTGGGCGGTCATGCTTTTCTCGATGCTCAGGTGGCGGGTGGCTCTGTGTTGTCGCGGCAGAATTCTTGTGATGGGAAGGTGATGCGGAAACAGCGTTCGCCGTGAATGTCATGATGATAGTTCAAGCTGAGCTGGTTGGCTTCGGCCAGCTCGCGGGCAATGAACAGACCGAGGCCGTGGCCTTGGACATGGGTGCTGAAAAAAGGCTCGAACAGGCGGTGGCGCATGGCTTCAGGGACGCCGGGCCCGTTATCGCGGATTTCGATGCGTGGGCGATTTTGCGCGCCAAAGGCTTGGGCATCAACGCGAATGCGCTGGCTGCCGACACTGGGTTTGCCGTGTTGGCGGGCGTTGTCAAGCAGGATGGTGATGATTTGTTCGAGGTGGGTTAGATCGACGCGAGCACAGAGGCTGGGGGCGGCGGTGAGGTCAATTTTAATGCCGTCGAGTGGGGCATAGGTACGGTAGCGTTCGAGTAGGTCGTGTAGCCATGTGGCAAGCGGGATGCGTTCGGGTTTGGGTTGTTTGCGTTTGGCGGTGTTGAGGACGTTTTCAACCAGTTGGTTTATGCGCTCGACCTGGCTGCGCACGATGCCGAGCATTTGGCGGTCTTCGTCGTTGTGTGCGGTTTGCTCCAGTAGTTGTCCCGCATGGCCGATGGCGCTAAGCGGGTTGCGGATTTCGTGGGCTATGCTGGCCGTGAGTCGCCCCATGGCGGCAAGTTTTTCCTGTTGGTGCTTTTCGACGAGGTAGGCATCGTCTTCAATGAAAATAGCGACGGGGCCCTCGGGGTCGTCGGCAAGCGGGCGCAAGCGGATATGCAGGCGCATTGGGTAGGTAATACGGGTTTCGCTTAGATCGCTGTCGGGGGTGTCGCGCCAGGCATGGAGCGCATTGTTGAGGTCGGGATTGATGGTAGCGAGAGGGGGGCGGCTGAGGGTGTTTTCACCAATGCGTTCCAGTGGAATGCGCAGCATTTGGGTGGCGGCTGGGTTGGCATAGCGGATGCGCTGGTCTTCGTCGACCACGATGACGCCTTCCTGGCTTTGTTCGAGAATGAGGCGGTTAAGCTGGGTTTCGTTGGCAAGGTCGATGCCGCGCTGCTCGGCAAGTTGCTGGTTAACACTGGCACGTTTGGCGAGGCCGTTGGCTAGGATGGCGACGGCAAAGAGCGCTAGGCCGTTGAGCCCAGCATGGGTGAAGGATACGCCAAGCTCAATGCCCAGGCGGTGATCCCAAAAATTCATGGCTAAAAGCATTAGGCTACCGAGGGCGGCATAGGCGAGAGATTGGCGACCACCGAGCAAAAGCGAGGCATACGCCATATTAACGACCATGAGGATGTGCAGGTTGTTAATGGGCGAGCCATCCAACGCACCAAGCAGCGCAAGGAAGATAATGTCTAGAGCCAGGCCAAGTTGCAGGCGCGGGCTGAAGCGCCCTGGGCGCAGTTCGTCGATGGCAAAGAGCAGAAGCGCGAGCAAGGCGTAACTGGCCGCCAGTACTGTGAAAAGGTCAAAGTTCTCTGCGGAAAAGGCGGGAAGTTGGCGTTGGGCCTGTAAAAATGCGTGAGTGCCCAGCAATAGGCTGGCGACTACCAGTCGGTAGGCGTTGAAAAAACGCAAGCCGCGCCAGTTGGGGCGGGGGTTGCTTGAAGGTGTTTCACTTGGGCTCATGAGGCTAGTGTTAGCGAGAGCAAGGGGCTATGGCAAGTGGGCTTACGCAAAAGCGCCCCTGTGGTGTTTAATCGCCTCACCATACTGGTGTGCTGTCTTCGTTGCTTTGCCTTGCTTGAGTGCTTTTGCGTAAGCCCTATTTCTGTGTCGGCGTTGTTACGCGCGCAAGAATTCAGCACAATGCGGAGCTTATTGATTTGGATTAACTAACGAAGGCTAGGCATGAATCTGCACGAGTACCAAGCCAAGGCCCTGTTGCGTGATGCCGGGGTGGCTGTTCCTGAAGGGCGGGTTGTCCGTTCCGTTGATGATGTTGCACACGCGCTCGCGGCCTTGGGTGACGCGCCCTGGGTGATGAAGGTGCAGGTTCATGCCGGCGGGCGCGGCAAGGCGGGTGGCGTGCGAGTCGTCCAATCGCCGGACGAGGCGCGTGATTTTGCGGCCAGGTGGCTGGGACAGCGTTTGGTCAGCGTGCAAACCGGGGCGGCAGGCTTGCCTGTCAATGCGCTGTATATCGAACCGGCCAGTCGTATTGCTCGTGAGTTGTATCTGAGCCTGATTATTGACCGTGCCACGTCGAAGGTCACATTTATTGATTCTGATGCGGGTGGTATGGATATCGAAGAGGTGGCGGCAACCACTCCAGAGCGGATTCATGCCTTAAGCGTGCATCCCGCGGCGGGGCTGATGCCTTATCACGCACGCAAGCTGGGTTTCGCGCTTGGTTTGAGTGGCGAGGCGGCCAAGCAGTTTGCCGTCATGCTCAAGGGCTTGTACACGGTGTTCATGCAGAGCGATGCCAGTATGCTGGAGATCAATCCGCTGGCGCTGACCGAGGATGGGGCTCTGCTGGCGCTGGATTGCAAATTCATTCTCGACTCCAACGCGGCTTATCGTCAGCCTGCCATCGTGGAGCTGCGTGATGAGGCGCAGGAGGACCCGCGCGAACGCGAGGCAGTCAAGCATCAGTTGAACTATGTCACGCTGGACGGCGATATTGCCTGCATGGTCAACGGTGCCGGGCTGGCAATGGCGACCATGGATTTGATTCAGCTTGAGGGTGGGCAGCCTGCCAACTTCCTGGATGTCGGCGGCGGCGCCACGGCGGCGCGTGTTGCCGAGGCGTTCAAGCTGATTTTGTCCGATACCAAGGTGCGTGCAATTTTGATTAATATTTTTGGCGGCATCGTGCGTTGCGATTTGATTGCCGAGGGTATTTTGCAGGCGGTGCGCGAGGTTGACCTGAAGTTGCCGCTGGTGGTGCGACTGGAAGGTACCAATGCAGCTCAGGGGCGGGCCTTGCTGGCCGAGTCCGGCCTGAATCTTACGGCGGAAAACGATTTGACCCGTGCGGCGCAGGCGGCGGTGCGTGCAGCCAAGTCAACAGGCAGGGAGGCAAACTGATATGGCGATTCTGATTGATGGCAATACGCGGGTGATCTGCCAGGGCTTTACCGGCAAGCAGGGTACGTTTCATTCCGAGGGGGCGATTGCCTACGGTACGCGCATGGTGGGCGGGGTCACGCCGGGCAAGGGCGGCACGACGCACCTGGATTTGCCGGTGTTCGATACCGTACATGATGCAGTGAAACATACGGGTGCCGAGGCGAGCATGATTTATGTGCCCGCGCCGTTTGCGGCGGACGCCATTCTGGAAGCGGCAGATGCGGGCATTCGCGTGATTGTGTGCATTACCGAGGGTATCCCGGTGCTGGATATGCTCAAGGTGAAGGCGGCGTTGAAGGACTATCCCGAGACCTATCTGGTCGGGCCGAACTGTCCGGGCGTGATGACGCCGGGTGCGGACGGCACAGGCTGCAAGATCGGCATTATGCCGGGCTATATTCATCAAAAAGGGCGCATCGGCATTGTGTCGCGCTCAGGCACGTTGACCTATGAGGCGGTGCACCAAACCACGGGCGAGGGACTGGGACAAAGCACCTGTGTGGGCATTGGCGGCGACCCGATTCATGGCATGAATTTTATCGACTGCTTGCGCCTGTTTGAGGCCGACCCTCAGACTGAGGGCATCATCATGGTTGGCGAGATCGGCGGAACGGCGGAGGAAGAAGCTGCCGAGTTCATCAAGGCCAACGTGAGCAAGCCAGTGGTGGCCTATATCGCCGGAGCCACGGCGCCAAGTGGCAAGCGCATGGGACATGCCGGTGCGATTGTGGCGGGTGGGCAGGGCACGGCGGAAGCCAAGTTCGCCGCGCTGGAAGCCGCAGGCTGCCATATCGTGCGTTCGCCTGCCTTGATGGGCGCGAAAATGGCCGAAGTGCTGCGTGGTGTTTGAAAGCCATTTTTAGCCACAGAGGGCGCAGAGTGGCGTTGCATGGGGTTTACGCGGGGGATAGCCAAGTCGCCCTCACCTTTGCGTCCTCAGTGCCCTTTGTGGCTAAAACTCAACCCGCTTAAATCGAGGAACAACCGTGCGAATTGCGCTGGCTCAAATTAACTTAACCGTGGGCGATATTGCGGGTAATGCTGCCAGGATTCTCGACTGGACGCAGCGCGCCAAGGCGCAGTTTCAGGCAGATGTGGTGGTCTTTCCCGAGCTGGCGCTGACCGGCTACCCGCCGGAGGATCTGGTCAAGCGCCCCGATTTCATGGCGGCGGTTGAGGCGGCGGTTGCGCGCTTGCAACGCGATCTGCCGCATGGCATCAGTGCGGTGTTCGGCCTGCCGGAAAAAATGCCGCACGGGCGTTATAACGCGGCCTTGGTGTTGCGTGATGGCGAGGTCGTCACACGTTACTACAAGCAATTCCTGCCAAACGATGGCGTGTTTGATGAGCTGCGCTATTTCACTGCCGGGGTCGAGTCGAGCGTGTTTGGGCAAGGGGTCGCTCTGAGCATTTGCGAAGACATCTGGCACGCAGACCCGCTCAATCAGGCCAAGGGCGCGGAGGCGCGCTGTGTGCTCAGTCTGAATGCCTCGCCTTATCAATACGACAAACCGGACAGCCGTGAGCAGGTTTTGCTTGCGCGGGTGAATGAGAATGGTTTGCCGATCATCTATGTCAATCTGGTCGGCGGTCAGGACGAACTGGTATTCGATGGCGGCTCCATGGTGATGGATGCCAGCGGCGCAGTGGTGCATCGCTTGCCGATGTTTGCCGAGGCGCTGGGCTGCGTGGAGCTGGATGCCGATGGACACATGACGGTTGTTGACGATCTTCAGGGTGAGACACTTGATGAAACCGCCGCGATCTACCGCGCGCTGGTGCTGGCTGTGCGCGACTATGCGCATAAAAACAGCTTCAAGGGCGCGTTGCTCGGCTTGTCCGGCGGCATTGATTCGGCGCTGACCTTGGCGCTGGCGGTGGATGCACTGGGCGCGGAGCAGGTGGAGGCGGTGTTGTTGCCCAGTCGCTACACCTCGGACATGAGTAATGACGATGCGCGGGCGCAGGCTGACAGCATGGGGGTGCGCCACCACATCGTGCCGATTGAATCGGCTTACCGCAGTTTTCGCGAGATGCTGACCCCGGTACTGGGTGGCGAGCCGGTGGGGGCGACCGACGAAAATCTGCAAGCCCGTTCGCGCGGCGTGGTGCTGATGGCGCTGTCGAATGCCAGCGGCAAGCTGTTGCTCACCACCGGCAACAAGAGCGAAATGGCGGTGGGTTATGCCACGCTATACGGCGATATGGCGGGCGGATTCGCGCCACTTAAAGATGTGCCAAAAATGCTGGTGTACCGTTTGTCGAATTACCGCAACACGCTGGGCGTGGTGATCCCGGAGCGGGTCATTACGCGCCCGCCCTCGGCAGAGTTGCGTCCCGATCAAAAGGACGAAGACAGCCTGCCCCCTTATCCCGTGCTGGATGAAATACTTGCGGCGTATATCGAGCGCATGGAGGGGGTCGAGCAGATTGTGGCACGCGGCTTTGACGAATCCACGGTGCGCCGCATTATCCGCATGGTTGATCTGGCCGAATACAAGCGTCGCCAGGCTCCGCCGGGAGTGAAAATCACCGCACGCGCCTTTGGGCGGGAGCGGCGTTTGCCGATTACCAATGGGTTCCGGCGCTAGGCTTGTTTGACAATTTCGCCAAATCCCTGCCTTCGGCGCATTGGCTCGTCAAGTCCTCGTTTCACGAACGCAAGCCGAAAACAAAAAAGGGAGCCGAAGCTCCCTTTTTACAGTTCAATCACTTAGTCCTTGGCGACATTCACGGCCTTGTACATCAGTGCACCAATCACACCACCGATTATCGGCGCGACCCAGAACAGCCAAAGCTGCGCCACTGCCCAGCCGCCGACATACACGGCCACACCGGTGCTGCGCGCCGGGTTGACCGAGGTGTTGGTGACGGGAATGCTGATCAGGTGAATCAGGGTCAGGGTCAGACCAATCGCAAGGCCAGCCATCATCGGATGCGCGTCCTTGTTGGTTGCGCCCATGATGACGAACAGGAACATGGCGGTCATGACGACTTCGGTAATCAATGCCGCCATCATGGAATAGCCGCCGGGTGAGTGTTCGCCGTAACCGTTGGAAGCAAAGCCCGCGGAAACATCAAAGCCCGCCTTGCCGGTGGCGATCAGGTAGAGCACGCCGCCCGCGATAATGCCGCCGATCACTTGCGCGGCGATGTAGGGCAGAACCTGTCCCGCCGGGAAGCGCCCGCCTGCCCACAAACCAACCGAAATCGCCGGGTTCAGGTGGCAGCCGGAGATCGGGCCAATGGCATAAGCCATGGTGACCACGGTCAAACCGAAGGCCAGTGCAACGCCTACGAAACCAATGCCCAGTTCAGGGAAAGCCGCCGCAAGCACGGCGCTGCCGCAACCGCCCAACACCAGCCAGAACGTGCCAATGGTTTCGGCCAAGTATGCTTTCATCATCATTTAATCCTCGTAAAAGCCTATACAGAAGGTTGTTTGAGGCCGGAGCCGCCCCCCGAAGCTAGATGATGAATCCACTTTGCGCCACCGTGCTGTTGCAAATAGGACAACACCAAACGTGCTGCGTTTATAAGGTTGCTGAGATATTTATGAGCGCTTCAATAAACTCGCATCTCGTCGTTCTCGCGAAGGAGCTATCTAAAAATGTGAACTTATTTCAGCAGCCTGTCAGGGCTGCGTTTGGGCATTCAATTTGGCCACGACCTGCCCAGAAGGGTCCTTGAGCAGCAGGGTATTGCCTTCGATACTCCAGCCGGTCACTGTGTCCAGGGCTTTCAGAAAGCTCTGCTCAAGCGCCATGCTGTCTTCGCACATCATCATGGTCGAGGCCATTTTGCTGAATTTCAGCGTGCTGCCTTCCAACGTGTAGCCGCCCATGATGCGGTTGCAGCCACCAGAGCCTGCCACGCGATTGTCCTTGCTCATGAGTACGAGGTGTGCGCTGGGGCGATCCTTGGGTGTGTTGACGGGCATATCACCGAGCTGCACCAGGTTCCAGGTGCGGTCTTCCAACGAAGTCGCTGGCGTGGTTTTATCCTCGGGCTTATCGGCTGCCGGGCAGGTGCTCGCCGCGCTTAATTCGATGAATTTCACCACCTTCAAAGCCTGCTCACTGCCTTCACCTTCCACGCGCGGTTGGCGCAGGATTTGTCCATTCACTTCGGCGAGCAGAGCCATTCCTGGCTTCTTGCGTTGCGCCATGTAGGCACGCTCCAGCGCCAGATAATCACCTTCCATGCGTACGGGCATCGAAAGCTTGGTGGCGCAGGGAGTGAAGCGTGCCGAGTCAGCAAAATAGCTGAAAAGCCCCTGCATCGTGAGGCTCGGCTTCATCGGCTGGTACAGATTCTTGTGCTGGAGCGTGTAATTTAGCTTGGACGGGATGGATTGCCCCTGCATGTCCAGTTTGAGCAGATCATGCGTTTTGCCCATGATTTGGAATTGTTCGACCACCTTGTCGCCCTCTTTGAGGATTAGCGTGCCCTTTTCGGCTGTCCACAGTCCGATCTGGTCAAAGCCTGCGCCTTCGCGTTCCTGATAGGTCATGCGTAACTGAAACTGGCCATCGGGTAGCAGGTTAAGCCGGGTGTCGATACCGGGGCAGTCGGCGCAGGGCAGGGTGCCGACGTAGCTGGCAGGCAGGGGCTGGGGAAAGGTTGAGTCGGCGTGCAGTGAGTTTGATGAGGCAAGGATCAGGGTCAAAAGGGCGGCGTTGCGCAGCATGGACAGTTCTCCGGTTTTGGTGTGGATCAATCTTGGAAAAAGCGTTGCAAATAATGCCCGGTATGTGATTCGGCAATCTTGGAAATCTCACGCGGCGTACCCTGCGCAATGATTTTGCCACCGCCCTTGCCGCCCTCCGGCCCCAGGTCAATCACCCAGTCGGCCGTTTTAATCACGTCCAGATTATGCTCAATCACCACCACGGTATTGCCGTGGTCGCGCAGGGTGTGAATCACCCGCAAGAGTTGGGCAACATCATGAAAATGCAGGCCGGTGGTTGGTTCGTCCAGAATGTACAGCGTGCGTCCGGTGTCACGCTTGGACAACTCCTTGGCCAGCTTTACGCGCTGCGCTTCGCCGCCGGAAAGCGTGGTCGCATTTTGTCCCAGGCGCAGATAGCCCAGGCCGACTTCCTGCAAGGTTTGCAGCTTGCGCGCCAGACTTGGTACGGCGCTGAAAAACTCCACGCCATCTTCCACCGTCATGGCCAGCACATCGGCAATGGTTTTGCCCTTGTAGCGAATATCCAGCGTTTCGCGGTTGTAGCGTTTGCCTTTGCAGACCTCGCATTCGACGTACACATCGGGCAAAAAGTGCATCTCGACTTTCAACATGCCGTCGCCTTCGCAGGCTTCACAGCGCCCGCCTTTGACGTTGAAGCTGAAGCGTCCCGGCCCGTAACCGCGCGCGCGCGACTCGGGAACACCGGCGAACAGGTCACGAATCGGTGTGAACAGGCCGGTATACGTCGCGGGATTGCTGCGCGGCGTGCGCCCAATCGGGCTTTGGTCGATGTCGATGACCTTGTCTAAATGTTCCATGCCATGCACCGCGTCAAACGGCGCGGGCGTGGTGCTGGCACGGTTCAAGGCTTGCGCGGCGATTTTATACAGCGTGTCGTTAATAAGGGTGGACTTGCCCGAACCGGACACACCGGTGACGCAGGTAAACAGACCGATCGGGATTTCCAGGGTGTCGCCTTGCAGATTGTTGCCGCGTGCGCCTTCTAAAATCAGCAGTTTTTCCGCATCACGCGGCACCAGCTTTTCCGGTGGCAGAATCGCCAGGCGACCGCTCAAGTAACCGCCAGTGAGCGAGTTCGGGTTCGCGGCAATCTCATCCGCCGTGCCGAAGGCGATAATCTGCCCGCCATGCACACCTGCGCCGGGGCCGATATCGACCACAAAATCGGCAGCACGAATCGCGTCTTCGTCATGCTCGACCACGATGACCGTATTGCCCAATTCACGCAGGCGGGTGAGCGTGCCGAGCAGTCGATCATTGTCGCGTTGGTGCAGGCCGATGGACGGCTCGTCCAGAATATAGGTCACACCGACCAGGCCGGAACCGATCTGGCTGGCAAGCCGAATGCGTTGTGCCTCGCCGCCGGAGAGCGTGTCGGCATTGCGGTCGAGCGATAAATAATTCAGACCGACATTGACCAAAAAGCCCAAACGCGCATGAATTTCGCGCACGATTTTTTCCGCAATTTCGGCTTTCTGGCCGGGCAGGGCGAGTGTGGCAAAATAATTGGCGGCCTGATCGACCGGCAGGTGCGTGATGGACGGCAAGTTCATGGCGCCGACTTTGACATGTCGCGCGGTGCGGTTGATGCGCGCGCCGCCGCAGTCCGGGCAGGGCTGCTCGGACAGGTATTTGGCCAGCTCCTCGCGCACCGCCAGGCTATCGCTTTCACGATAACGACGTTGCATATTCGGCAACACGCCCTCAAACACATGGCTTTTGGCGTTCACCTTGCCGCGCTCACCGACATAGTTGAAGGCGATTTTGACCTTGCCTGAACCATGTAACACCACATCACGCGCCTGCTGTGTCAGCTCTTGCCACGGCGTTTCCGGGTCAAAACCATAATGCGCGGCCAGACTTTGGATAATGGCGAAAAAATAGGCGTTACGCCGATCCCAGCCGCGAATCGCGCCGCCCGCCAGGGACAATTCTGGATGCCCGACCACTTTGGCCGGATCCATAAAGCTCTGAATGCCGATGCCGTCACAGGTCGGGCACGCGCCCTGAGGGTTGTTGAAGGAAAACATGCGCGGCTCAAGCTCGGTGAGCGAAAAGCCGCATATCGGGCAGGCATGGCGCGCGGAAAAGGTCATGTCGATCGGGCTGGTGCCCACATCAACGACCTCGCCTTCGACCGCCATAGTCACCACTTTGGCCACGCCTTCGGCCAGATTCAACGCCGTTTCAAACGATTCCGCCAAGCGTTGCGCCGCATCCGGGCGAACCTTGAAGCGATCCACCACCACCTCGACGCTATGTTTTGACTTGGCATCCAGTTCCGGCACCTCGTCCAGCTCCATCACCACGCCATTCACCCGCACGCGCAAAAATCCCTGCCCGCGCAGCGTGTCAAACAAACGGCGATATTCGCCTTTGCGCGCATGAATCACCGGCGCAAGCAGCATCAAACGCGATTCTGCAGGCAAGGCCAAAACATGATCGACCATCTGGCTGACCGTCTGCGCCTGCAAGGGAAGGTCGTGATCGGGGCAGTGTGGCGTTCCGGCACGTGCAAACAACAGGCGCAGATAGTCGTAAATCTCCGTCACCGTGCCCACGGTCGAACGCGGATTGTGCGAGGTGGTTTTTTGCTCAATCGAGATCGCAGGTGACAGGCCTTCGATCAAGTCCACATCCGGCTTGTCCATCATCGACAAAAACTGGCGCGCATAGGCTGAAAGTGACTCGACATAGCGGCGCTGGCCTTCGGCAAAAATCGTATCAAAGGCCAGCGACGACTTGCCTGAACCCGACAAACCGGTCATGACCGTCAGTTTTTCGCGCGGAATGTCGATGTCAATGTTCTTGAGGTTATGGGTGCGGGCGCCGCGTATGCGGATAAAACTGGTGCTCATCGGTGGGGCAATCTGCAAAAACCTGAAGTGGGGTAATATACCGCGCATCAAAGGCAAAAGGCGTGCAGAGTGTTGCAGGCCGACATGATTAAGGGTATTCGGGGGCAAAACAATTTGTCCAGCTAGGCAATGCTATGGGGTAATTTATCTTGTCTTTCCTCCTCGAAGAGACAAATATTTTTGTCCAAATTTCTTTGCTTATGCCTTGTTCCACGCTGCTATGCAAGAAGAACACTCGTAGCATGCCTAATGCTTCTATTACGTTATCCGATCGGGATAATAGCCAGCTAGTTCGTAGAGACCTTGCCAATTAACCTGCTGAAATCCAGCTAGTTATAGCAAATCAAAGTTGTTCACTAATTTTGATGGTCTGTTGTCATTTTTAGAGAGCTTGACGATCAAATTTGATGCCAAAGCGCGATTGTTTGCTCTGATGTTTTTCCTTCAACAGCAGATCGCTCTTTGAGTTCGTTCCGGACTTGGTGAGTAATGTAATCTCAACAAAAATATTTCTGATTTATTCTCTGTACATGAAGAGAACGACTTGCATAGACTTGGGGTCACACGTCAGCCATTGAGCCGTAGCGAAATGTTAAAAGCTATCCTTTTGAGCTCTTGTTCGCATGCTTCAAACTCCCCCAGATGAGCGCGCATCAGGCTTTTCCAGAGTTTGCCGTGGTTGGGAACAGAAAAGTGCAGCAGTTCGTGGACGATCACGTAGTCCCACAGCTCGGGTTTCAGGGCGGGCAGTTCGTCGCTGAAATTCAAATGGCCTGCGGTTGAACACGAGGCCCATTTGTTGCGCATGGGCCGCACGCCCAGCCAGACGATCTTGACGTCCAGCTTCTCGGCCCAGTGCCGGACGCGCTGTTTGAACTCCGTCCTCTTTGAATCTGCGTCCATCTGCGAAATCTGCGGTTTCAAATCCGGTCCGCCTTTTTCAGCAGCGTAAACAACTCCTCCACCAACGCCGTCACCCGGTCCAGTTCCTCTGTTTCCGCGAAGAGGGCGAAGGTCACTTTCTTGCGGAGTTCGCGCAGGGCGTTCTCGCTGCGCTTCCAGTTCGGAAACTCGGTGAAGGCGTGGCGAATCTTGCGGCTGACCGCCTCGGCGTTCTCAATCTTCGCGTCGAGCAGGCTGCGGTAGACAAAATAGGTCAGGCCATCGAAGGCCTTTTCGGCCTGTTCCTTCTTCCGCGTTTCATTGCCCTCCACTTCACGCAGCAATTCAGCCAGGGCCTCGGCCGTGCTGGTCTGGCGCTGCTCGAAGCTCTCCTGTACCGCCCTCGCACGTTCCGCCATGGCAATGAGGTAAGGGTCGTCGCTGCCCTCCTCGGCCAGCTTTTCAATGCTCTTGATCAGGTTGATGACCTTGGTGCCATCCCCGCCCTGCTTGTTCTTGATCAGCTCGATGGTGTTGCCGTCGATCGTGACCATCTCGCCCAGACCGCCCACGCCATAACTACCCACCTGCTGCTGCACCAGATAGTTGGTCTTGGCCTGAAACTCGCGATCCACCATCACGGTTCGGGTGTAGGCCTTGCGGACGACCTGATAGATCGCCGACAAGGTGCCATAGTCGTCAATGAACGGGCGCAGGAAGGCATCGGGCGAGATGATCTCGTAGAGCATCTCGATCTCTTTGTACTCCTTGAAGAACGCCTTGCGCCGCTCGGGGTCGCGGAAATGCTCGATGAGGGTGTCCACGTCCTTGTCGTTGAAGTTGCGCTCGATCAGCCCGAGGTAGTCCGGGGCCCTAGACTCCATCTTGTTCTTGAACAGCACCTTGAGCAGCTTCAGATCCTTGACGATGGCGTTGATCTCATCGCTGTCGAAGGCCAGCGCCTTTTCCAGCTTGTCGAAGATACCGACGAAATCCAGCACGAAGCCATGCGGCTTCACCATCCCCTGCGCCTCGTTCTCGTAGGGGCGGTTCACCCGGGCGATGGCCTGGAGCAGGGTGTGGTCGCGCATCGGCTTGTCGAGATACATGGCGTAGAGCACCGGCGCGTCGAAGCCGGTGAGCAGCTTCTCGGTGACGATGAGGATCTTCGGCATCTGGTCGAGCTTGCCGAAGCTCTTGCGGATCTGCCGCTCCTTCTTCGGGTCGAGGTGGAATTCCTTCAGCAGCTTGGAATCGTTGTTGCTGCCGGTGTAGACCACTTCGGAATACTCGGGCGGCAGGCCCATTTCCTTAAACGCAGCGTCGAGCGCGTGTTTGTAATGGGCGCAGGCCTCGCGGTCCACGCCGACCAGGAAAGCCTTGTAGCCCAGCGGTTCGACGTTCTCGCGGTAGTGCTCCGCGACGAATTGCGCCACTTGCTGAATCCGGTCCTTGCCCTTGAGGAAGTTCTTCAGGTTCACCGCCCGTTCGAGAATCTTGTTCAGCTCCTCGATGTCGGCCACGCCCTCGGCTTCGGCCAGCGACAGGAACTCCTTGTCCAGCGTCTCGTGGGGCACCAGCATTTCGTTGGGGGCGAGCTGGTAGTAGAGCGGCAGCGTGGTGCCGTCCTCGATGCTGTCGGCGATGGAATACTTGTGCAGATAGCCCTGGTCATCCTCGCAGCCGAAGGTCTTGAAGGTGCCCTTGCCATACACCGTCTTGTCCACCGGCGTGCCGGTAAAGCCGAGGAAGGTCGCGTTCGGCAGGCCGGCCATGAGGAAGTTGCCGAGGTCGCCGCCGGTGGTGCGATGGGCTTCATCGATCAGGACGTAGATGTTCGCGCGCGTGTTCAAGTCCGCCGGCATGTCGCGGAACTTGTGGATCATCGTCACGATGATGCCCCGGTAGTCGTCGCGCAGCAGTTGGTTGAGCCGGGCGATGCTGCTGGCGTGCTCCAGATTGCCCAGGCCGAGCGCGGCGAGGTTCTTGAGCATCTGATCTTCCAACTCGTTGCGGTCGATCATCAGCAGCACGGTGGGCTTGTCCGCCCCGGGCGCGCGGAACAGCCGCTCCGCCGCCTTGATCATGGTGAAGGTCTTGCCGCTGCCCTGGGTGTGCCAGACCAGGCCGCGCGTGCGATTGGGATCGAGGGCGCGGCCGACGGCCACCTCCACCGCGCCGGTCTGGTGCTGGCGCAGGATGTACTTGTTGAGTTCCTCGTCCTTCTCGGCAAAGACGATGTAGTCCTTCAGGAAGGCGAGCACCTGCGGAATGGCGCAGAAGCTCTTCACCTTCGTTTCTAATTTCCCGACCTCCCCGTCCTTCCAGTTGAAGATGTTCCGCCGCACCGTGTTCCAGCTCACCCCGTAGGAAAAGCCGATGGCGTCGGTGGCGGTGAAGAGCTGCTGCGACACGAACAGCTCGGGCGTCTCGCGGTGGTAACGGCGAATCTGGTCCACCCCCAGGGCAATCGCCTCGTCCTTGTTGGCGTTTTTGCACTCGATCACCAGCACCGGGATGCCGTTGATGAGAAAGACCACGTCCTCCCGCGTGCCGTAGTGGCCGTTGTGAAAGGCCCACTCCTCGGTGACTTCGTACACGTTGCGGCTCGGATCGTCGTAATCGATCAGGATCAGGTCGCGCTCGCGCTTCTCCTCATGGTCGAAGAACTTGCCCCGGTTGCGCAGATACTCGACAAATTCCCGGTTGCCGTAGATGTCGGTGTGCAGATGGCGGAACTGGCCGAGCAAAGCGCCCTCGGCCTCGGCGTAGCGCGGGTTGAATTCCCGCAGCTTGGCGTCAAGCAGATCGTCGAAGAACAGCGAGCGGTTCTTGGCGCGGTCGGCCGGCGGGACTTCCGGATCAAACCCGCGCCGCTGCTCGGCTTCCTCGCGGGGCACAAAGGTCCAGCCGATGGCCTCGGCGTAGCCGAGGATGCGGGACTGGACGGTTTTGTGTTCTCCGGGCGTGGGCATGGTTATGCGGTTGCTTCCCGAATTGCGGTAATTAGCGCTGATTCGGTGTGAGCGTATAACAGATGAACTTCACTCTTTGCCCGAGTTACCCCGACGTAGAACAAACGAGCTGCTTCCTCTATTTCATCGTCGGCAGTCGCATACTGGCTTGGAAAGTCACCGTGTTCGAGGCCGACCATTACAACCGCTTGGAATTCCAGCCCCTTAGAGCTGTGCAAAGTGATAAGGCTAATCTGATCCTTGCTTCGTCCTTGGTTGGCGAAGATATCAACAGTGAAGTGTTCGAGAGGTTTTCCCTCTTTCGTCAATGCGTAGAGATTTTTCAACGTCTCGTACTCATCAGCCAAGCCTGGCTCGGCCGCGAAAGCCTCTTTCAACGCTGATGTGTAGAGCAGGCCAATCCACTTCCTCAAAGGAATTGAACCGTCGCGATTCTCAAATAGGCAGCGAATCAGAGGGACCCTAGCCGTAAGGGCGCTTGCTTCATTCTTGAGGCCCGGACGAAGAAGTCGCCATGACTTCAAAATCTGCCCAAGTGTGACATTTCCAGTTTGCCACCCGCTGGTGCACCAGACCGCAGCATCCGTTAAAAACTCGATCAATCGCGTGCGCTTGATGAGAACGCCGTTATCCAGCCTGAAGTAACGAAGGCCGCGCTCTTCGGCTGCTTTCGCTATCGAACTTCCCTCGCGAAATGTTCGATAAAGAAATGCGATGTCTCCGAGCTGCCAATCCGGATGATCTTCAAGCATCTTGGGAACAAGTTCGTCCAGTGCATAGCGGGCTTGTCCTTCTACATTTTCACCGACTTCATGGATCGTAATCACACCCTGCCGCCCATCATGAGACTCTGAATCCGGCGGATCATCAAGTAGGGCCTTCGACGCATCAATGATCTGCGTCGCGCAACGATAATTGAGCTTGAGGTGGATGCCTTCCACTTGAGGCATGCTGTGAAGGTCTCGCAGCAAGCTGGGCTTAGCACCAGTGAAGCCGTAGATTGACTGATCTGGATCTCCAACGGCTATGATCCGGACGCCCGCTTCCAGCATCAGCTTGCACATCATCTGGTGAAGCGGCAAACCCAGGTCTTGATACTCATCGATCACAATCACAGGAAACTTCGATCGAAGGCACTTCCGTACCCACTCAAAGCGTTCGATGATTTGAAGTCCGGCCAAAACTAAGCCGTCAAAGTCGATCAAGCCGCTATCAAGTAGTAGCCGCTCATATTCCTCAATAATCGCTGTCTGCTGGCCGTTGGATGCTTTCCATTCAGCAGAGCTCTTGTCAGGGACAGTCCTCCGAAGCCGATCAAGGCTCATTCGATACCACTTGCCCGGCGGAACCCCCTTGATGGTCTGATAGGCCTGCTTAAACAGCTCCTCGGATTTTGAGGGTGCAGCGACGGCGATTGGATTCGGAACTGCGATTCCTGCCATCGCGGCATAAGGCATCACTATTTCCGTTAACGCGAATGAATGGACTGTGGAAACAAGGATTCTGGACCGATCGTCAACACCCAGAGCATTGAGTCGACCACGGAGTTCACGGACGCATTCATTGCTGTAGGTTATGCAAGCCAGACGCTGCGGTCGCCGTATTTCCTCCTCAAGAGTGCGGGCTATCTTAATCGTGACTGTCTTCGTTTTTCCGCTGCCGGGTCCTGCGAGAATGGCGCAGTTTTCTTCAGATTCATACGCCCGCCACTGGCCTTCGTTCTCACGAAGTTCTTCGGCCGCTTCGATGTATGCCGCCGAGCTCATTCCAACTTACCTTTCAGATAGGACAGGGCGTCAGCTATGTAGGGTGGGCACACATTGAGTTTGTCCTTCTGGAGCACGGCGGCTAAGCGCTGAGCAAAACGACCTTTGCCTACGGAATTGATGTCCTTCAGAAGTTGTTTTGGGTCCAGAGCGTCCGGATCTTCGGCAAGTGCATTAAACCTCTCGTGGATCTTCTTATTTGATGTGAGGTCCTTGATAGCCACAGCGAATGCCTTATGCGCACCGTTCTTGAACAGGTCAATTTCGAAGGTGAACTCGTTGACGAAAACACCATAATCTGGCGCAGCTCCCAGCACTTCTTCGAATGTAGCGTCCTCCCATTCTTCTTCGGGGAACAGGTGCAGCATGATTGAATTCACAACACGAGTCGCTCCGTAGCTCTCTTGTTGAACCTCGTCATCTGGATCGCCGTCTTCCTGACTAACTTCCTCATCAACGGGGTCAAAATCCGTGAGAACGACGAACGGGCAATTCAAACCCTTCTGTCCAAGTAGCTGAACATAGGGCCCAAAATTCGTTCCTGAAATGGAGCAAACCGTTATTCCATACTCGTCAAAATCAAAGTCGGGCTCATGAAGTCTTGCCAGTGTAGGCAACAGAAATTTCTCGGAGTCACCTTCGACAAGAATCACTCCTTTGGAAAAGAACAGCTCTCCTCGCGTCACATCGATATAGCGTTCAAGGTCCTCAATTTCGGCATTCTGAAGGTCAATTCCATGAAACGATCGTCCGACTGTATGGTCTCGTCCGGCTGAGTGCCGGAGCACCACGACGTTCTTCAAAGGTGCAACGCTTGCGATGTTGGGTGAGTGGGTGGTTAGTATGATGTTTCGAGCGGGCAGCTCCTCTTTGGCATCACCCTTTACGTTCAGATAGTTTCGGTAAATCCGACGTTGAAGATGCGGATGCAAATGAGCCTCGGGCTCTTCAATCGCCAAGAATGTGTGCTGCCGGACCCCCTCATTGACGAGATGCTGATTCTCGAGTTGCTTGAGCGCCAAATAAAGGACATTTGCTGAGCCAAGACTGGCTTCGGATACGCCCCGTTTTCCTCCGTCTATCATCAGTTGAAGAGCGCGCAACAGTTTCCCCGGATCAGTAGGCGCGAAACCGAGGGCTGTTTCGATTGCGTGCTGATCCCCGACCATGTCGGTCAGTTGGGAGTTCACGTCATCAACGATCTTCGAGAGCTCGGGTAGTTCGGCAATTTTCTCCGTCGTCTCCTGAACTTCATCGGCGATCTCCTGGAGCGCCGATGCGTCAATGTCCGCAGCCGCACGATCAAGAAGTGGTCGGAACGGAGAACGCGCCCAGCGCGCCAAATCTCCCTCGGCGTCCCGCAATGCCGGAAACAAGTCCATTGGCATCCATCGCCTTAATTCGTATCCGATGGAGTTTTCAACTCGCTCTCCCCCGAAAAGGATGAATTCGTAATCTGCCTCGCTGCGGGGCGCGGCTGCTAATCCCGAAATCGGTTGGAACCGATATGTAATGCGCGCCACCATTGGGTCCGGCTTAACCAAGCTGTCGGCAAGTATTGCAAGAAGATTCTCGTTGTCCTCAAAGTCGCGAAATTCGACTGAAATCTCGATGACATCGTCTAACTTTAGTGGACGCTCTAACCCATCCCAGAAGTCGTCCAAGCGGAGCTGCCTGGCAGAGTCCGGCAACGACGGATCAAGAATCAGACGCAAGGCGAATAGAAGATTCGTTTTGCCAACCTTGTTCTCACCAAGGACTACTGCATGTTCGCCTAGCCGCACATTCAGATTTTTGAAGTTCCTGAAGTTTTTGATCTTGATTCGGCTAAGTCTCATTTAATTTGAGCTCCGGCGGTTTTAAGGGGTGAGTTCGTGAACGCGGGTCTTCGCGGTCATCAGTTCGTGAAGGAGGGTGCGGAAGAGGTCTTTCAGTACCGTGACTTTCTTCTCGGCGACTTCAACTTTTGTTTCGAGTGCGACCAGCGGCTTGGCGATGGCTTGCTGCTCTTCAACTGACGAAGGGATTGCAACGACGATTGATGTGAAGCGCCCCTTGCTGAGGATTGGAACGGGACCGAATGTCGCGAAGCTCTTCCAGTATTCCCAGCGGTAGCTCAGGAGGTAATAGAGGAACTCAGGGTCTCTGCCTTTTTTGCAGATGATCGAATTGATCTGCTGATTCGTTGCCGACTCGTCTCGGTAGCTCATGCCGACCTTGCCAATGCTTGACCCTATACAGACACACATCACGGCGTTTTTTGGGATTGGCCGGATGGTGGCCATTCCCTCGGGAGAAATCTTCTTCTCTGAATCGTAAACGTAGCGATGTGCACCGAGGTCGGCTGGAGCAATGAAGTCTTCGCTGGGCGGGTCGTAGAAGGCCGCCACTTTTGTTTTCGGCGTCGAGCCGGTGACGCACTTACCGAGGTCACCAATCTCCACCACCTCCCAGCTTTCAGGGACGGGGCCGATTTCGGTTTGTTTTTGGGGTTCGTTGCGGAGGCCTTCGGTGAAGAGCTTGTGCATGAGGGCCTTTTTCAGCTCGGTGGTGGTCTGAATGATC
>JAGUXT010000055.1 GCA_020061705.1 Halothiobacillus sp.
GGTGTTTTTCGGCAGGGTGTAGTTGTTGCAGACTTCGACAATGGCGGCACCGTTTTCGTCGTGGGCACGCACCACGCCTTCAAACGGGCTGTCGCCTTCAAGGTAGATGAACTGGTTGGCGTTCCAGTCGTCGGCGAGGGGCCCGTGGATGCGATAGTAGCTGCGGCCTTCTTCCTGCCAGGCGTGCAGGTCTTTGCTGTGCGTATTCCAGAAGTCGGCGGGAAGGGCGCTGATGCCGGTGTAGAGCAGGTCAACGTCATCCAGCACCTGATCGTTTTCATAGTCTTCGGCCATGATACCGAGCACGGTGGCCTTGATGCGCAGGTTGATGTCCTTGGACACCAGGACCACCTGGCGGTCGGTGGTCTCGCGCATGAGGGCGAGAGTGACAGCGAGGATGTCGTTGTCGGCCTTGAAACCGGCCATGGTGTCCGGCAGCTCGGTGCGCATGATGCGTGTTTGGATGAACAGGCGTCCGGAGCTGTGGCGCAGGCGACCGTCGCGGAAGGGGTGGCTGATCAGTACACCTTCTTCGATTTCATTTTTATTGGAGTCGGCGACGAGATCATCGAGGAAACGCGTGGACTGGCGCACATTGCGTGCGATTTCGGAGACACCTTTTTTGAGGTTATCGAGCTCTTCAAGCACCACCATCGGCAGGAAGACGTCGTGTTCCTGAAAGCGGAACAGCGCTGAGGGGTCGTGAATGAGAACGTTAGTGTCTAGAACGAAGAGGCAGGGACGGTTACGCTCGTGATGAATCATGGATTGGCCTTGGTTTTAAAAGGTTGATTGCAATTCGTTCAGTTTGTTGAGGACACTTTGTGCGTGATCTTTGACCTTGACGTTGCGCCAGGCGGTTTGGATGTCTCCTTGTGGGTTGATGAGGAAGGTGCTGCGTTCGATGCCCATGTATTCTCTGCCGTAGAGGCGTTTCAATTTGATGACACCAAAATATTGACACGCGATTTCTTCGGGGTCGCTGATAAGGTCAAAGGGTAGATCAAGGCGAACGCGGGCGTTGTGGTGGCTTTTCAGGCTGTCACGGGAGATGCCGAATACCCGGGTTTGTGCTTTTTGGAATTCGGGATAAAGAAGTGCGAATTCTTGGGCTTCCTGGGTGCAGCCGGGAGTGTTGTTTTTGGGGTAGAAGAACAGCACCAGCCATTGATTGAGCAGATCATCCGGCAGGTTGAGGGTACCTTGGGTGCTGTCCAGTTGGCACGGGGGGAAGGAGGTTAGTTGCATCATGCTGTTAGCGTACCGGGTCAAGAGTGGCATCCAGGTTCAGTTCGTCGCACAGGTCGAAGAAGGCTTCCTTGAGTAGCGCAAGCCTGAGGTTGGCGGGAATGTCGATTTGCATGCGCAGGGTCAACATGGGCGTCGCATTGTTGGGTGAGCTGTAGGGCATGGTGGCGAGGTCGCGGATGTGGATACCCTGGCCGCTGAAGAATTGGGCAAGTTGATGCGTCATGTCCGGGGTGTTCAGGCCGACAACGTCCACCGCATAGCTCAGGTGTGCTTCCACGGGGGCAGGTGCTTCGGTGCGCACCATGTGCAAGGCCATGTCATTCTCTTTGGCAACGAGCTTGAGCGCATTTTCCAGCCGAGTAAGTCGATCCCAGCTGCCTGAAATAAGCAGGGCAGCAGCAGACTGCTGGCCTAGGGAGGCAATGCGTGAATCGTGAAGCAGGCACTTATGCTGAGCAATAGGGCGGGTAATGCGCTCGATTAGACCGAGATGATCTTGACCAAGGAGGGTGATGGCGAGGTAGGTCTGCATGGTGTTTTCAAACTGATTTTTAGTGAGTGTACACGCCGAATTAGCTGGTTAAAATCGACGCTGCGTGCATTGAGTTTAGATGCGCTGTTTTCTTGCGCTTCTAGCCATCCGGCGGGTAGTATGCATCGCTTGTTTGGCTTAGCTTTTAAGTCAGGGTTTTCGCGTGGGGATGACGGCATGTTTCATGGGAGTATGGTGGCTTTGGTGACCCCGATGCGGGCGGATGGTGCGCTGGATTTTGCAGCGCTCAAACGCCTCGTTGAGTGGCATATTGCTGAAGGCACGGATGTCATTGTGTCGGTCGGAACCACAGGCGAGTCTGCAACCCTGGATGTGAGCGAGCATCTTGCGGTGATTGAGCACACTTTGGAGTATGTCGCCGGACGTGTTCCTGTCATCGCGGGCACGGGCGCAAACAGCACACGCGAGGCGATTGATCTGTCCTCACGAGCCGTCAGTTTGGGTGTGGATGGCTGCCTGTTAGTCACGCCGTATTACAACAAGCCCACTCAGGAAGGCTTGTTTCGGCATTACATGGCGATTGCCGAGGCCGTTCCTGCGCCGTTGGTGCTGTATAACGTGCCGGGGCGTACCGCCTGCGACATGCAGCCCGCTACGGTTGAGCGCCTGGCTGATATAGCGAATATCGTCGGCATCAAGGAAGCTTCCGGTTCCCTGAAGCGTGTTGAAGAGCTCGTTGCACGCCTTGGCAGACGAGTAGCCGTGTACTCCGGGGATGATGCCATCGCGCGTGAGGTGATGTTGCATGGTGGGCGCGGTGTGATTTCGGTCACGGCGAATGTCGCACCGCGTGCCATGGCGGAAATGTCCAAAGCGGCGCTTGCGGGTGATGTGGAGCGCGCTGCGGCATTGGATGCGCCTTTGGCTGAACTGCACCAAAAATTGTTTGTCGAATCGAATCCGATTCCGGTGAAATTTGTGCTGCACGCCATGGGAATGATTGAAGCGGGCATTCGCCTGCCATTGACTTGGCTTTCGGCAGAACACCATGCGACATTGCGTAAAGCAATGGACGCAGCAAATATTCAAAACGTCATTTCGGCATAACTTCTAATGAACTTTAAGGCTTGGAGATTGAGAAAGATGCAATTTAAGGTTCCTGCGAGCGCGTTGACGTACAAAATTTGGATACCTGTGGCGGTCATGTTGACCATGACTGCGTGCTCTTCAATTCCAGGCATGGGCAAGGAGGACCCACGTGATGCACGGCGCTATGGCACCTTGCCGAATCTTGAAGTGCCGCCTGCATTTACTGCGCCTGACCCATCCTTGAACACGAATGTGCCGCGTGCGGCTTCGGCGGTGGGGGATGCGTCCAAGGGCGAACGAATTGGCAGCAGCGGCGTTTTGCCCAAGTCGGCAGTGGTAAGTGTCGAAGGTCCGCCTGATGCGCGTTGGCTCAATGTCGCAGCTGCGCCGGATTCTGTCTGGCCACGTTTGATTAACTTCATGCAAATGGAAGGTTATCCACTGCAACGACAGGATCCCAAGCTTGGGGTGATGGAGTCAGATTGGGTAGGCAAGGGGCAAAATGCGCCGGATAAACCCGGTTGGGAGTCGTTGCTCAAGGGAATTACGACATTCTTTTTCAAGCCTGAATACATGGATCGCATCCGCATTCGGATTGAGCGTGGTGAGGGTGATACGCAAACGCGTGTATTCCTTACCAGCCAACGCATGGATCTGACGGAAAGGAAAGAAGCGATCAATGGGAATGACTATGAGGGCTTCAAGTGGTCATCTGCGCCAGAAAATCGTGAATTTGATGCGGAAATGCTTGAGCGTTTGATGGTGACTTTGACAGGGGATGAAACCCAGTCCAAGCAAAAAATCGCCGCTTCCTTGCAGCCGCGCGTCAGCTTTGTTAACGAAGAAAACAAGCAATACCTGTTACTCGAGCAGTCCTTGCCAGTGGCCTTTAACCGCTCGCGTGCGGCGGTAGAGCGCCTGGGCTTTGATATTGTGAAAGGCGATTTGGCCAGCGAGTCCCTACAATTAAGCCATCCGAATCCTCGTAATCTGTACCAAGGCATAGTGCTGCGCGGTGTGGAGTTGAAACCAACCATAGGAACGACCCCGGTGACGTTGACCTTGAGTCTCAAGCCTCTGACGGCTGGAAGCACGCAGATCAATATGCAGGACATCAAGGGCGATAAGGAGTTGCCGCAGTTCACTACCGTACTGGGACAGCAACTTTCCAATCAGCTGCGTTAACGTGCGGTGGGGGTTGGTGAAGTGAGCCACGCAGGGCTAGATGCTGATGTGTCACTGGTGATGCGTGCCCAGCATGAGGCAGCGCAGCGTCATGCTTTGAGTTCGCATTTTACTGAGCATGTTGTGGTGGGGAGCGAAGGCTTTGATGTGGCGCTGGCGGTGATTCCGTCCGGTGCCTTTTTTATGGGCTCGCCGCTGAAGGAGTTTGCACGCCAGGACAGTGAAGGTCCTCAGCATAAAGTCACCGTGCAACGTGATTTTGCCCTGATGCGCCATAGCGTGACTTTGGGTGACTATGCACGTTTTTGCGCTAACACGGGGCATCCACAGCCGCGTCGTTATAGTTGGACGGATACTCGACTCCCGGTATTCAACGTGTGCTTTGTTGATGCACAAGCCTATGCCGAATGGTTAACGGCACAAACGGGTCATCATTATCGTCTGCCGACTGAGGCCGAGTGGGAGTATGCCGCGCGTGCGGGTACCGAGACAGCTTTTGCTTTTGGCGACAAGATTCATCGTAGTGAAGTGAATTGTTCCGGTGGTCTGCATTGCACGCGCGGTTTTTATTTTTGTGGTCTGAGTCGTCCGGTCCCGGTTGGCAGTTTGCCCGCAAATGCCTGGGGTTTGCATGAGATGCACGGCAATATGCAGGAGTTGGTGCTCGACCATTGGCGCGAGAAATATTCCGGCTTGCCACGTTTAGCGCATGAGCCTTGGCTTGAGGGCGATGCGCGCTTGCGTGTGGTGCGTGGTGGTTCGTGGTTCGACGCGCCGGGCATGGCGCGCAGTGCGGCACGCTGGTACCGCGAACGAGCGGAGTTTGATTTGAATTTGAGTTTTCGTTTGTTGCGTGAATTGGATGGTTTGACATGAGCCTCGCTGTAAAGCCCTCGCCGACCATTGCTTTGGGTGCATGGGATTGGCGACATACTGAGTGGAACGGGCGCTTTTATGCCGATGACCTGCCTGAAGAGTGGCGTTTGACCTTTTACTCCAATGAATTTGATGCAGTGGGTTTGTACGCAGCAGGGTGGGTGACCGCCCCGATCAGCGAGATGGAGCAATGGGTTGAAGATACTCATGAGGGCTTTCGCTTTCACTTGGTCATGCCTTCAATGGTGTTGAAGGGTGACGAGGATGTGTTTGCGGGTATTGCCGAGCGCTTGGCGCTTTTGCAGCCGCGTCTGGGATCGATTTTACTCAGCGTAGCTTCGGATACGTGCATCTCACTGTTGAATTTGATGGTTCCAGAGAATGTTCCTCGCTATGGGCTTCATGCTGGGCGTTTAGTACCACACGCCATGCCGGATTTTCATGCCGTGATGGATATGGGCACCGCGCCTTTGGTTATTTTGGGTGCTGAACCCGAAGGTGTCTCGACCGACCTGGGTTTGCGTAGTCAGCAACGTAGCCTTCGCGCTGGAATGGATGCCTTGGCCTTGCGCGGAAAAGGCACGATTTTGGTGCAGGATGAGCCGCTAAAAATGTTGGCTCGCCTTGAGGCCATGCGCTCCATGCGCGCCTTGTTGGGCTGGCAATGATGCCTCCAGATGCCGCCGAAATGCATGAGCGGCCTTTAATTGACATTAGAAACCTGAGTTTTCGTCGCGGTTCCAGGCTGATTTTTGATGACATCAGCCTGACGATACCGCGCGGCAAAATCACCGGCATTATGGGGCCGAGCGGCACCGGAAAAACCACGTTACTGAAACTCATCGGCGGGCAATTGCGTCCCGATCGTGGTGAGGTTTGGGTGGACGGGCAAAATGTCCATGCTCTGTCACGCAGCGCCTTGTTTGCCCTGCGGCAACGTATGGGCATGTTGTTTCAGCATGGTGCGTTGCTGACTGATTTGTCAGTGTTTGAAAACGTGGCTTTTCCTCTGCGCGAACATACACGTTTGCCAGAGTCGATGATTCGTGATCTGGTGTTGATGAAACTGAACGCGGTAGGCCTGCGTGGGGCACGTGATTTGCAAACTGCTGAATTATCCGGCGGCATGGCGCGGCGTGTGGCTTTTGCGCGCGCGTTGGCGCTTGATCCCATGCTGGTCATGTTTGATGAGCCCTTTACCGGCCAGGATCCCATTACCCTGGGGGTATTGGTGCGTCTGATTCGTGATTTGAATGCGGCCTTGAACTTGACCAGTATGGTGGTCTCGCATGATGTGGCAGAGACATTGTCAATTGCCGATCATTTATACGTGCTTGCGGAAGGGCGTGTGATTGCCTCAGGCACGCCGCAAGAGATTCAGGCGGAAAGCTCGCCTTGGGTGCGTCAGTTCATGCAGGGTTTGGCCGATGGCCCGGTGCCGTTTCAGTACCCGGCAGCGACATTGCAGGATGATTTTTGTCTTTCGATGACCCATTCAGGGGCACGGGAACGCAGCACATGATGCGTCACGTGTTGAATGTGTTGGCGCGACTGGGTCGTGGGGTGTTGGATGCCTTGGCGCGCATGGGGCGTTGGTTTGTCTTTATGTTGGGGTTATTGCCTGCGCTTCCCGCGTCCCTGCTGCGTCCACGCTTGATTGTGGATCAGATTTACCAAGTTGGTGTGCTGTCTTTACAAATCATTCTGGTGGCAGGGGCGTTCGTCGGCATGGTACTGGGTTTGCAGGGCTATTCGATTCTGGCCACCTACGGTTCGGCCGAATCGCTTGGCGTGGTGGTGGCCTTGTCCCTGGTGCGTGAGTTGGGGCCGGTGCTCACGGCTTTGTTGTTTGCCGGGCGAGCGGGTTCGGCGTTAACGGCGGAGTTGGGTTTAATGAAGTCAACCGAGCAACTCGCCGGTATGGAGATGATGGCGGTTGATCCGCTCAAGCGCGTGGTTGCGCCCCGTTTCTGGGCGGGCGTGGTGGCTATGCCTCTGCTGGCGGCGTTATTCTCGCTGGTCGGTGTATTGGGTGGCTTTGCGATTGGTGTTGGCTTGTTGGGTGTGGATAGCGGTTCGTATTGGTCGCAAATTCAATCGCAGGTCGATTTCCGTGAAGACATTATCAACGGCATCATTAAAAGCGTGGTTTTTGGGGTCGTGGCGGTGTGGATTGCCTTGTTTGAAGGCTATGATTGTCTGCCAACGGCCGAGGGCGTGAGCCGGGCGACGACGCGCACCGTGGTGAATACCTCACTTGCGGTATTGGGTTTGGATTTTATTATGACCGCGCTCATGTTCAATGTATAAAGTATCCTCGGGACTTAGGCAAAAGTGCTCCGGCATGGCAAAGCGACGAAGACAGTACAATTTAGTACGGCGAGGCGCTTTAACACCGCTGGGGCGGTTTTGCGTAAGTCCTGATTCTCACTTAGGTCTTTTAAATGCAAGAAAATAATACGCGTGATATTTGGGTTGGACTGTTTGTTGCACTTGGTTTGGCAGCGTTGACTTTGTTGTCGCTTAATGTAAGCAATTTGTTGAGTTTGCCTTCAGGTAAGGGTTATGTCGTTACTGCGGAGTTCGATAATATAGGCGGTTTGAAAGTGCGCGCACCGATTAAGCTCGGTGGTGTGGTGGTAGGTCGTGTCGAAAGTATTTCTATTGATCCGCAAAGTTTTCGCGCCGTCGTAGGTATGAATATCGAATCAAAATACACGATCTTCCCCAAGGACAGCTCGGCAGCAATATATACCTCCGGCCTTTTGGGTGAACAATATATTGGCATTTCACCGGGCGCCGAAGATGCCGTGCTGAAGTCGGGTGATCGCATTGCCTTGACCCAATCGGCGATTGTTTTGGAAACTTTAATCAGTCAGTTTTTATTCAATAAAGCCGCCGAAGGCGACGAAAAATAAATCGGGGTTAACGCAATGGACATTATTTCGGGCGTGAAAAAACAACGGTTGAATTCTATCCTGCTGGCAGCTTTGCTTTGCGCTGCACCGGGAGCGACTTGGGCGGTGAGTGTCAATCTGGATCAGGCGGTGGATATGGCTCTGAACAGCGATCCGCGCATCAGGGAGCGCGAAGCGGTGGTCGAGCGGGCGCGAGGCCTGTTGGATGAGGTGCATGGACGTGCGGGATTGCGCATTGACGCCAATGCCTATGTCTCGGCGGTTCCGGGGGTAGATGGTGGCATTTTTCAGAATGGCGCAAGCACCTGCACTACCTGCACTTTGCGTGATGATGCCGGCAAGTTTGACGATGGCATTTCCGTGCTGGCGGGTTTGCAGTTTGCGCTGGTGCATCCCTTGTACACCTTTGGCAAGGTCGAGAATTATTCCGAGGCGGCACGCAACAATATCCAAGTGCGTGAAGGCGATGTGCGCCTGACTCGCGCGCAGACGCAGCTGGATGTGCGCCGCGCCTATTACGGTTATCTGACCGCGCGTGATACCAAGGTGTTTCTGGGGGATTTGCTTTCCAAGGTGGACTCGGTGATTGCGGGGATCGAAAAGCGCAAGGCCTCCGGCAAGCCGACCTCCGAGGGGAATCTGTACGCAGTTCAGGCCGTGCGCGGCTCGGTCGGGCGTTATCTTGCCCAGGCCAAGGCCATTGAGGCCGTGTCGATGGATGGTCTGAAAACCCTCGTCGGCGTGCCACTCTCGGCGCAGTTAGAGGTTAGTGATGCACATATCGAGCCGGTGGCATTGCCCGAAGGTTCGGTGGATGAACTGGTCAAGACCGCGCTGGCGCAGCGCGAGGAAATGGCGCAGGTCGAAGCCGGCATGACCGCACTGCGTGCCATGGTCAAGGCGCGGCGTGCCGAGATGTACCCGGATGTTTATGCCGCCGTGGTTGGTGGCGCTGCAGTTGCGCCGGGACGCGATACGCTGGATAACCCGTATATCTTCGATAATTTTAACCATGCCTACGCCGCCCCGGTGTTGGGGGTGGGCTGGAATATCCGTCCAGGGATGGTCAATGCGCAGACGCGCCAGGCCGAAGCGGATTTGCGCGAAGTGACTGAAAAGGCCAATTTTGCGCGCATCGGCATTCCCTTCCAGGTGGCGGAAGCCTATCACCGCTCCAAGGGCGGGCAGGAAGCCGCGCAGCAATTGAAAGAAGGGTTTATCGCCGGTCGCCGCTGGTTTACCACGGTGTTTATGGATAGTGAGGCCGGGGCGGTGGATATGGCCTTGCTGGTTGAGGCTTTCCGTACCTACACCACCATGTACGGCGATTATCTTTTGGGTATCAATGATTACAACATGCAGGTCGCGCAATTGCGTCATGCGCTGGGTGAGTGGAAGTAAAGGGAGTGGGCATGAACGGTTTGTCGCGAAGGGCGTTTTTGAGCGGTTTGGTGCTGTTGGCCTCCAGCGGTTTGAGTGCGGCATCGGTGGTCGATGACGCGCCGATGGTATTGATTAAAACCACCTCGGACGAGGTATTGGCGGCGATTAAGGACAATAGCGAGAAAATCAAAACCGATCCCAAGCTGGTCAGCGGCCTGGTGGAGAAAATGGTCTTGCCGCATATTGATTTCCAAACCATGAGCAAACTGGTTCTGGCGGTGAATTGGCGCAAGGCCAGCGCGGCGCAGCAGGCGGCCTTTACGCAAGAGTTCCGCGAATTGCTGGTGCGTACCTATTCCAAATCGCTGGGCGAATACGATGGACAAAAGGTGACCTATTTCCCCATGCGTGCGGAAACCGATCCCAAAGAGGCTTTGGTGCGCACGGAAATTCAGGCGAAATCGGGTATGCCGATTCCCGTGGCTTATCGTTTGCGTAAAAACGAGCAGGGCGCATGGAAAATTATCGACGTGGTGATTGATGAGGTCAGTCTGGTCACCAATTACCGCAATACCTTTGCGCAGGATGTGCAGCGCGTGGGGATTGATGGTTTGATTAAGCAATTACGCCAAAGCAATGCGGATGGTGGGGTTTGATTAAGCCTTGGTGTTTTTGGCGAGCGGAGCACTCGCCAATGCAGCGACCAGCAGGATAAGTGTCAGCACCGGGCCGTAGGGTTGATCGAAATGCAGGGCGAGGAAAAAGGCCACCAAGTGCGCCAGCAGACCAAGGGCGAGGGCAAGCATGACGGCGTGTGACCAACGCGAGGCGAAGCGGAAAGCGATGCGCGCGGGGATAAAGGCCAGCGCAAATGCAGCCATCACGCCGATGCTGGCGGCGGCGAGCGCGAGGCAGCCTGCGAGGATAAATTCAATGAGCAGGCTGTGCATCCGGCTCATCGGCTGAGCGGGAAACAGGAGTTCGCGCTGGATGCGGCGGCTTAGACCCGGCAGGAGGACGCTGGCCACAAGCAGGCCGATGGCGAGGCCAATGGCGTGTTCCAGACGGGTGAAGTAGAGCTGGCCGTCGATCAGCATGCGCCCGATGTGCTCGCCCGAGGGCAGGTTGGCGACCAGAAGCAGGCTCAGTCCCCAGGTGGCGAGGAGTAGCACGATCAGGCCGTCTGCCGAACGTGCCAACCACGGCTTGACCAGGGCGGCGGCGGCTGCGCCGAGCAAGGCGCTGGGTAGCGTCGCCCAACCCAGCAACGGGGCAGCCACCATGCCCAAACCACCCGCTTGGGCATAACTCAGTGCGGCAAGGCTTTCACTGCGCAGGCGCAAGAGCAGGCCGCACCACGCCAGCACGAGCGCCGCCAGCGTGCCGCTGAGTAAGGGGAGGTAAAAGATGCTGTCCATATTCATAAGCCCTATCTACGCAGCGGGCAGTTCAATCACGCGCGCGCAGTGCGCTTGTAGCCAGGCGTGATCGTGGCTGATGACGAGTATGGCAGCGCGGCTATGATGCAGCGCCGTGGAGAACCATTGCGCAGCAGACGGGTCGAGATGGTGGCCCGGTTCATCCAGCAAAATCAGCTCCGCTGCATGGCCTAATGTCACGCTCAGGGCAAGCTGCTGGAATTGGCCGCCACTGAGTGCGTCACAGCGCGCATCCAGCAGCCCACGCAGCGACTCTGGCAATACCGAAGGCGCAAGCCCGGCGAGTTGGAGGTAATCACGCACCGAGAGCGGCCAGCCCAGTGGGCGCGGAGGGTGCTGCGACTGGTAGCTGATTTTGAGCTCGGGGCGCATGACCAGCTCGATATTGGCGCTGCGGCGCAAACCGGCAATGTGTTCGAGCAGGGTGGTCTTGCCGCTGCCATTGGCGCCGCACAGGCCGAGCTTCTCGCCGCTATGCAGTTCAAAAGCAAAGGCGGGGAGCGGTTGAGCGTGGCGGCGCAGGCGCAGCAGCGGTTCAGGGTTGTTTGGCAAGCGTGCTGACCCATAGTTCGAGCATGGCCAGATAGCCTTGCAAATCCGCATTGGCGGCGGGTTCCATTGGCAGGGCAACCGCTTTCCAGCCGAGTTCATGTGCCAGCATGGCGGCACCATCGTCGGCCTGATATGGGGCGCGAATGACCACACCGCGCTTGCCACGCAGGGCTTGCATCAGCTCTTGCAAATGCGTTGCACTGGGCGGGACACCGGGGGATGGCTCCAGCGTGCCGAGCAGAGGAATGTTAAAGCGGGTGAGGAAATACAGCGCATCTTCGTGGTAGAGCACCACACCGGGCGCGCCCTGCAGTTGCGCACTGGCTTTTTGGCTGAAGGCCAGCAGACGCTGGGCGCTTTGTTGGGCACGGCTGCGATATTCGGCGGCGTGAGGCGTGTCCAGGTGCGCCAGCCATTCGCCCAATGTGGTGGCCATGCTGGCCATGCGCACAGGATCCATGTGGATATGCGGGTTGCCCTGCTTGTGGATATGGCCGAAAAACGGGTTGCCTTCACGGGTTTCCTTAATCAATTCAACATGCTGGGTGGCAATCAAGGCACCGGGCTGACCCGGCTGAATGCGCGGGTTCCCCGCTTGCTCGAGCACGGCAGGCAGCCAGCCTTCTTCCAAGCCTGCACCGATACTCACCAGTCCGTCCGCCGAGCGGGCAAGGCTGAGCAAGCTGGGCTTGGCGGTCAAATCATGCGGGTCTCGATCCGGCGGAGCCATCACGCTCACCTTGACCTGATCGCCGCCAATCTCGCGGGTCAGTGCGCCAAGGCTGGCCGTGGTGGTCAAAATATCCAGGGCCTGGGCGGAAAAACTGAGCAACAGACCAAGGTATGCGGCAGCAGCGCTCAATAATGTATTTGATTTCATAGGCTTAGAATCCATGTGCGCCGTGGGTGCCAAAGCTGATTTGGTATTGCAGGAAAAATTCGTTGTAGGTTTTGTGCACGGCTTGTTCTTTTTCCATGCCCGCCACCGCCTCGGCGAAACTGCCGGAAACATTCGAGACCTGGAAGCGCAACAGCTGATTGTGGCTGATATTCCAGGTGACGACCGCGCTGATTCGATCAAGATTATCGAAGGTACTGGTATTGGTGGGCCCGAAGGTGGCGTTCGCCCGGCTGGCTTCGTGAGTCATCCCGGCAGACTCGATACGCGCACCGATTTTCCAGCGCGGGAAGATGCCATACAGGGCTTGAATGTAGGCCGAATCGACGGTGAGATCGCGTGGTTGCCCGACCAACTTGGGCTTGAGCTCGTGATAAACCAGACTCATATCCTTGTTTTGTAACCAGTATTCACCCTGAAGACTGAAGTCACCCACGCCGCCTTCACCGGGTGCGTCGTAGCGATACAGCATATCCACGCCAAACATGGACGCTTCGCCTTGCAGGCCATGTGTCGCATCGTTAATGCCGGGATGGTATTCGTGCAGCTCTTGATGCAGGTCGGAACGCACCCAGGACAGGCCGCCGAGCACCTCGTGATTGGGCGCAATTTCGCCACCCATTTTGGCAAAGGCCGTCCACACGTTCGGCCAGTTACCCTTGCTGTCGAAATAAATCGGCTCCCCGGTTTCATCATTGCTGGTCGGGCCTATGCTGGCGGCAATACCCTCATTGCCGCCGGTCAAAGCCTCCACGCCAAAGCGCAGATGGAACGGTGTCGGCGCCAGCCAGTTAAGTTGTACTCCGGTGCCATTCAGACCGCCTGCAAAAAGCATCTGGTAGGGCAGCGCCTGGTCGACAAAATCCCAGGCGTGGGGATGCTTGTTGTTCAAATAGCCGATGTCGCTCAGCATCTTTCCCGCTTTGAGTTGTAGCCCGCCCGGCAAAAACTGGGTGCGCAACCAGGCCTCCTCCAGCTCAAGTCCGTCGCTGCTCATCGATAAATTCATGCGCCCATCCAGCCATCCGGGGGCAAGCACACCAAAAGCCGCCTCGGCATTATTCAGGTTTAGGCCCTTGTCCAGACTACCGCCGTGGCTATGACTGTGGCCACCTTCGCCTTCGCCCTCATGTCCATGCGAGCCATGCACGTTATAGATGCCCAAGGAGTCTTGCACCGTCAGATCCTTGGTCGCATCGTAGGCCACACCATCGACAAAAAAGGCCGCAGAAAAGCGCACATCCGGCAGGTCGTTTTCAGGCGGGGTGTCGGCCTGTACAGAAAGCGAAAGCAGGGAGGAGCCGAGCAACGCGGCAGACAATAACGGGCGGCGCATGAATGATCCTTTTGGTTACTTTATAACGTATTCAGGGCATTATACACGTCAACGCGAAGAGGACAAGGTGACTCGCTACTGGTAACAGTCAAGGGTCTCAGCGCAATTACCCAGCCTCATGCCCATAAAGTTTGTGATACAGCCCGCGCTGCTCCAGCAGGGCATCATGGCCACCTTCTTCAACAATGCGTCCGTTTTCAAACACCAGCACGCGCTCGGCCTGGCGCACGGCGGAGAGGCGGTGGGCGATGATGATGACGGTGCAGCCAGCCAATTCGGTGTGCAGATTGTCGTGCACTCGGGCTTCGGTGGTGTTGTCGAGCATCGAGCTGGCTTCGTCCAGAATCACCAGCTCGGGTTTGCTCAAGACCATGCGTGCAATGGCGAGACGTTGGCGCTGGCCGCCGGAGAGGCGGATGCCTTGCCGTCCGACCAGTGTATCCAAACCCTCGGGCATGGCGGCGACGGTTTCACGCAGTTCGGCGACTTCGAGTGCCTTCCATAACGCATCATCGGGATAATCGTGCCCCAGGGTCAGGTTGGCGCGCAGGCTGTCGTTGAACAGGGCGGGCTGTTGCAGCACCACGGCGACATATTCGCGCACACGCGGTAGGCCGATCTGTTCCAGCGGAATGCCGTCATACAACACCTCGCCGGATTGTGGCGCATACAGGCCGAGCAGCACTTGGGCGAGGGTGGACTTTCCGCCGCCACTGGCACCGACCAGGGCGACTTTTTCGCCGGGCGCAATGTCCAGACTCACGCCGTCGAGCACGGGCTGGTCGTCGCGGTAGGCAAAATGCACATCCACCAGGCTCACACCGACGGCTTGTTTGCCCTCGAACGGGTTGTGCAGGGCGGGGTAGTCGGGTTCGGGCTTCAGATCGGCGAGGGCATTCAGCCTGGTCAGCGCTGCATTGGCGCCGTACCAGCCGAATTGCACCGAGAGCAATTCCTGCACCGGCCCCATCATGAACCACAGGTAGCCGAACACGCCGATCATCACGCCGATGGAAAGGTCGGAAAACACCACGGTGAGCATGGCCACGGCGCGGAAAATGTCGAAGCCGAACAGGAACACCATGAACGACAGGCGGTTGAGTGCGTCGCTCTGCCAGGCATGCGCGGTAGCTTGGTCGCGCACATCGCGCGCCAGTAGGGAAATGCGTGAAAGGTAGTGCTTTTCGCGGTTGGCGGCGCGCACTTGCTGCATCACGTCCAGCGTTTCGGTCAGGGCTTGCTGGAAAGTTTCAAACGCCTTGTTCTCGCGCTTTTTCAGCTCTTTGACCCGTTTGCCCATCTGCATGGTGAGCACGATCACCAGTGGGTTAAACAGCAAAATAATCAGTGCGAGCTGCCAGTTGATGTAGAGCAACACCGCCGCCGTGCCGATCAGCATCAGGATATTGACCAAAAAACGCGCCACGGTCTGGCCAAGGAAGCTGTCGATGGTTTCCACGTCCACATTCAGCCGCGAGGCCGCGCCGCCGGAACCCAGGGTTTCGTATTCGGCCATCGACACGCGCCCGAGTTTATCCAGCAGCGCCGAGCGCAGACGATAGCTGACATCCTTGCTGATCTGGGTGAAGGCGCGCATTTGAAATACGTTCAAACCGAGTGCAATCAGGCGCAACAGCAGGGTCAAAAGCATGACGGCCACTACGTACAACACCGGCCCCCACCAGCTTTCAGGGAAGATTGCCTGGGTGGTGTGTACCAGAAAGCCCGGTTTGTGCAGCAAAACTTCATCGACCAGCAGCGGCAGCAGCATGGGCAGCGGAATGCTGGCGGCGGCGGCGAGGATGGCGACGATATTGGCTTGAATCAGCGCCGAGCGGTGTTCAAGCGCCCAAGCTGAAATGCGTTTCCAGCTGAAACTTTCGGTTTTGTTTGCGGATTTTTGGGAGGTCGAAGGCTGCACGGGTTATGCTCTGCGTACTTTTTTGGAGGACGAATTATGCGCTTAAGTGTCGTGCTCACCACCCTGGTTTTGCTTGGGATGCTGGTCGGATGTGGGCAAAAAGGTGATTTGTATCTGCCGGACAAGCCTACGGCGGCGCAGTCGAAGCAGTGAGATCGCGCATGTTGTGGTGTGGGTATGTCTGTCGGTTTTCCGACGCAGCCTGAATTGAAGTCATTTCTTTTTAATATAAATCAATAGGATATATGTCTATTGTATCTGGCTCGCTTCTTGCTTCTTCTGATGGGATTCAGGCAAACCCAGACACGAGCCATGCACGCCCAGCAAAAACTGCAACAACTTGAAAACCGCATCGTCCGACTTCATGACCACCGCGAAGGTCTGAAGCGTGCGCTGGAAGTCGGCACGCTCCACCCGCGTCGGGGCTTTGCCCTGCTGAACGGCATCGATAGCGAGCTCTCCTGGATGGACTCGCTGTTCAAAAATGTACTGAATAACACCAAGCCCGCAGCCGCGCCCAGCGAACACCCGGCGGCGGCGTGGGCGCGCGATACCGTTTTTGATGCCGCGCAGCTCGACTGCATTATTGCCATCATGCTCAAAATTCTTGATGGCAAATGCAAGATGGAAGACGCCGACAAGAGCGCCCTGACCGCTGTTTACGATGCGCTCAAGGTACAGTTGGGGCATGAATTCGGCCAGTGTTTCGGCGATGCGACCCACACCCTGATCGAAAACGCACGCCAGAATCGGGGTGAAAACGGCGCGTTGGTGCAGCAAATCAGCGAAGCGCGTGTGCAGGCCGAAGCGACCATTCCCAAGCCGGTGATGAAAGCCTTCAAGCAACGCTTGCAGCGCGCCATGCCCCGGCTCGCGCCCCAGGAATCCATTCGAGACACGCATTGAGCTACCACGACATTCACGCCGCCGAGCTCGGCACCCTGTTGGGTGAACCCGAGCTGCTTATCCTCGACATTCGCGACGCGTCAAGTTTTGCGCAGGCGCATCTTGATCATGCCGAGCCTGCCAGCGAAGCCACCATTCAGCGCTTGTTTGCCAGTCGCCAGCGTCAACGTCCGATCCTGGTCTACTGCTACCACGGCCATAGCAGTCGTGATATGTGCGACTTTATCGCCGGTTTCGGCTTCCAGCGCGTGCACAATCTGGTCGGCGGCTGGCAGGCCTGGGAGCAGTTCGCGTCCGAACAGACCGGGGGTTAAATCCTGATATGTTGGCTCTGCCGGGCGCAGTGTTAGGCTTTGAAAAATTCAGCCTTCCCCTAAGCCCCACCAGAGTAGGATAATCGGCGCACTTTTTTTGTGCGATCCTTCTCCCATGACTCCTGTTGATTCTGTTTTTAAGCTGCGTGTTGGTGTTTTGCACGCGGAAGATGTGGCCTTGTCGGCGATTGCGGCGGCGCATGGTACGCCGACTTATGTGTATTCGCGCACGGCGATTGAGGCGAATTTTCTTGCCTATGAACAGGCTTTTGGCGCGCATCCGCATCTGGTGTGCTTCGCGGTCAAGTCGAACAGCAATTTGGCGGTGTTGAATCTGCTGGCGCGCCTGGGTGCGGGCTTTGACATCGTCTCCGGCGGCGAGTTGGAGCGTGTGCTGGCGGCAGGTGGCGAGGCGAGCAAGGTGGTGTTTTCCGGTGTGGGCAAAAGCCATGCGGAAATGCTGCGTGCCTTGAGTGTGGGGATACGCTGTTTCAATGTCGAATCCTTGCCGGAGCTGGAGCGCCTGAACGAAGTAGCGGTGGCGGCGGGCAAGCGTGCGCCGGTGTCGCTGCGGGTTAATCCGGATGTGGATGCCAAAACCCATCCGTATATTTCCACCGGTCTGAAAGACAATAAATTCGGCATTGCGATTGAAGATGCCGAAGCGGCCTATGTGCGTGCGGCGGCCTTGCCGGGCTTGGATATCGTGGGGGTGGATTGCCATATCGGTTCGCAACTGACCGAGCTGACCCCTTTTCTGGATGCGCTGGATCGCGTGCTGGCTCTGGTCGAGCGTTTGGCAGCGCGCGGCATCACGCTGCATCACCTGGATCTGGGCGGGGGCTTGGGTATTCGTTATCGTGACGAAACACCGCCTACGCCGGATGCGCTGGTCACGGCCTTGATGGCACGTTTGGCCGGAATGAATGTCGAGGTCATGGTCGAGCCGGGGCGCTCGATTGTGGGCAATGCGGGAGTCTTGCTAACCAGGGTCGAGTTGCTGAAGCATTCGCCGCACAAGGATTTTGCCATTGTCGATGCGGCGATGAACGATTTGATGCGTCCGGCCTTGTATGGCAGTTGGATGGACATCGTGCCGGTTGTGCCGCGTGCGGGAGACGAGCGCGAATACGATGTGGTCGGGCCGGTGTGCGAAACCGGTGATTTTCTCGGCAAGGCGCGTCGCCTGAGTCTTGAGGAAGGCGATCTGCTGGCGGTCATGGGGGCGGGCGCATACGGGTTCACCATGAGCTCCAACTACAACACCCGCCCGCGCGCCGCCGAGGTCATTGTGGATGGCTCAAGCGTGCATGTGGTGCGTGAGCGCGAACTGCTGCCGGATTTATGGCGTGGCGAGCGTTGCTTGCCGTGAGAATGCCGCCCAAGAGCGTTGTCATGAACATACATTGGGACAACACTTACGCGGCATTGTGGCGAGCTCGTCGCCAGATGCTCAAGGCGGTGGACGAGGCCGATCTTGATACCCCGCCGCTGGAAAGTCTGCTTGGGATCGAGCGGCAGAAAGCGGCTTTGCTCGATAATCTGCGCCGCTTCGCCCATGGTCAGCCTGCGAATCACACCTTGCTCTGGGGGGCGCGCGGTTGTGGCAAGTCTTCATTAGCCAAGGCGGCATTCGGCGCACTGCGTCATGAGGGACTGCGGCTGGTGCAGATTGATAAGGACGACTTGCTTGACCTGCCCGATCTGTCCGACGAGCTGCGTCATCAGCCGCAGCGTTTCATGGTGTTCTGCGATGACCTCAGCTTTCAGGTGGGTGATCCGGCCTTTCGTGCGCTGAAGACGATCCTGGACGGCTCCATCGAGCGAGCGCCGGACAATATCCTGCTGGTGACTACCTCCAACCGCCGTCATCTGGTGCCTGAGCGCATGACGGACAATCAGACCGCCAGCTATGTCGATGGTGAGTTGCACCTTGGTGATGCGGTCGAGGAGCAGATGGCATTGGCGGATCGGTTCGGACTTTGGCTTTCATTTTATCCGCCCGATCAGGACACCTACCTTGCCATGGTTGCCGGGCGCGGTGTTGCTCTGGATGCGCAGGTGCGTCTGGAAGCGGTTCGCTTCGCCACCACGCGCGGCGGACGCAGTGGACGTGCCGCACGTCAGTTCGGCCAGTCACGTGACAACTCACGCGATAACGATGGGCAGGATGTATGACGCAGGTCAGTCCATCAAATATGCACGAGCCGATGTCTGAGCAAGTTACTGAGCGGGGGGATAGCCTTCTTGCGCGCGTGAGACGTCTGGTTTCCGCCAAATGGGTGATGCCCACGATCACCCTGCTGATGTTCGTGCTGGCCGTGTCGGCGATGTACCACATGCTGCGCGAGATTTCGCCCACGCAGTTGCTGGAGGGAATGCGGGCGATTCCCGGGAGCAGCCTTGCCCTGTCAGTGCTGTTTATGGCACTGAGTTTCCTGTTCATGGTCGGTTACGACGCTTCCGCGCTGTTTTATCTGAAAAAACGCCTGCCCTGGCGCACGGTGGCGCTGGGCGCGTTTACCGGCTACGCGTTTTCCAACACGGTGGGGATGGCGCTGGTGTCCGGGGCGTCGATCCGCTACCGGATTTATGTCGAGGCCGGGCTGGATGGCATGGATATCGCCAAGATCGCGGCCTTTTGTGCCCTGGCCTTTGGTATCGGCGCGCATGTGGTGGCGGCGGCGGGTCTGGCGCTGCATCCGCAATTGCTGGCCGACCGACTGAGCCTTCCGGCGGATGTGTTACGCGGTGTAGGGATTTTCGGTCTGGCACTGGCGGCAGTGGTGTTGCTCTGGCTGGTGCCCAAGCCCAGGCATATCACGCTGTGGAAGTGGCAGGTGAACATGCCGGGCTGGCGTTTAAGCTTGACCCAGCTGGCGATTACAGTGTTCGACATCCTGTTTTCTGTAGCCTGCCTGTACGTTCTGTTGCCTGCGGGCAGCGTACCATTTGGCACCCTGGTGCTGGTATTCGTGCTGGCAGCGGCGCTGGGTGTGGCCAGTCATGTGCCCGCTGGCCTTGGGGTATTCGAGGCAGTCATGATTGCGGCGCTGGGCGACCATGTGCCGGTGGCGCAGTTGATGGTGGCGCTGGTGTTGTTCCGCATTATTTATTACCTGCTGCCGCTGTCGCTGGCCATGCTGCTATTGACCTGGCGCGAGGTGCGCCTGGCGCGCGGACAGTCAGTGAGCAGTCTGCTGGATGAGTCGCCGACCGTGGCTTCCCGCTGGGGTGGATGGCGCGCGCCGATGGGTGCCTTGGGCGATTGGAGCGCGCGTCTGGTTCCGCTGGCGGTGGCCGGGCTGATGTTCATCGCGGGTCTGGTGATGCTGGCCTCGGCGGCCTTGCCGGGGGTTCCTGCTCGACTGGCCATGCTGGATGAAAACCTGCCGTGGGAGCTGGTGGAGATTTCGCATGTGCTGGCGGCGCTGGTGGGCTTAAGCCTGCTTTTTCTCGCGCGCGGCTTGCAGCGGCGGCTTAACGGAGCGTATGTGCTGAGTATGGTGTTGCTCGGGCTGGGCGTGATGTTCAACCTGTTCAAGGGGGTGGATTACGAAGAGGCTGGCATGCTGGCGAGCGTTGCACTGGTGCTTTTTTTGAGCCGCAAGGAATTTTACCGGCGTACCCGCTTGCTGGACTCACCGTTCTCCGGGGGCTGGTTCGCGGCGGTGCTGGCGGCGCTGGTCGGCATGTTGGCGCTGTCGTTTTTCGCCTTCAAGGATGTGACCTACACCCATGCGCTGTGGTGGCAGTTCGGACTGGATCAGGAGGCGGCGCGTTCCTTGCGCGCCACGCTGGGCGTGGGTGTGGGCGTGGCATTTTTGGGGCTGATGGTCTTGCTGCGTCCACCCTTGCGTGTGCCGCACGAGCCCAATGCTGCAGTGCTGGCTCATGCGCAAGCGATTGTTGCGCACCAGGATAACGCCGCCGCCAACCTGGTTTTGCTGGGCGACAAGTCAGTGATGATTAACGATGAGGGGGATGCCTTCATCATGTTTGCGCGCCAGGGGTCGAGTTTTATCGCCCTGGGTGATGCAGTAGGCGGGGCGGCTGAGGACTTGAACTGGCAGTTCCGCGAACTGGTGAGCCGCGAGGGTGGGCGCATCGCATTTTATCAGGTGCGGCCTGCCATGTTGCCGCTGTACCTGGACATGGGGTTGACTCCGCTGAAAATCGGCGAGGAAGCCGTGGTGCCGCTCATGGATTTTGAGCTGAAGGGCAAGCGACACGAGGCCAATCGCTATGTGCTGAACCGTGGTGAACGCGTGGGGTTGAGCTTTGAGTACATTGAGGCGTCGCGCTGGGACGAGGTTTTTGACGAGGTGCGTGCCATTTCGGATGCCTGGTTAGCGCAACGCAAGGCGCGTGAGAAGCAGTTTTCGCTGGGCATGTTTGATGCCGCTTATGTGCGTCATTTCGATCTGGCCGTGGTGCGCTTTCAGGGGCGGATTGTGGCTTTCGTCACGCTGCTGAGCACGGCGAGCCGGGTCGAGGTGACCACGGATGTGATGCGTCAACTGGCCGACGCGCCGCGCGATGCGGTGCGCTTTATGCTGCTGAAGCTGATGCTGTATCTGAAACCCCTTGGGGTGCGGCGCTTTTCCATGGCCATGGCGCCTTTGTCGGGCTTGGAGGGGCATCGTTATGCACCGGTGTGGCAGCGTATCGGCGCGGCGGTTTATCAATATGGCGGCGCGTATTACAACTTTTCCGGCGTGCGCCAGTTCAAGGAACAGTTTTACCCGCAGTGGGAACCGCGTTATCTGGTGACCCAGGGTGGCCTTGATCCTGCCATTATTTTGGCGGATATCGCCATGCTGGTGGGTGGCGGGATGCGTGGGGTGTTGGGCAAGTGAAACACGCGTGGTTGCTGTTGTGGGCTTGCATGTTCTGGGGCTTGCAGTGCTGCGGCAGTGCGGCGGCGGGGCAGATCGAACAACTGCCTAGCCGTGAATGGGGTACGATGGAACTGTATCGCCCCGATGCGGCAACGGGTGATGTGCTGCTGATGTTTTCCGGGGCAGGCGGCATCGAAGCGCAGGATCGCAAGGCGGCGCAACGTATGCTCGCCGAAGGGCGCACTGTGGCGCTGGTGGATGGCGGTGCAGTTTTGCGCGGGGCGAAGGCGGCCTCTGGAAGCTGTCTGGAGCTGGCATCCATCGGGCAATGGCTGAGCCAAACCGTGCAGCAATACATGGGGGCGGGTGATTTTCGTGCAGCGCTGCTGATCGGACGCGACGAGGGCGCCTGGGTGGTGCATTCCCTACTGGCGCAAGCGCCTGAGGGCGTGTTCAAAGCTGGCCTGAGCGTGAATTTCAGGCCGGGCAATCCCACGGCACGCCCCCTGTGTGGGGTTGGCGTGGTGGCCGCTGACCGCCGCATTGCCCCAGATACACCTCTAAACGGGGTGTGGGCGGTAGCGGACACTCATGCACTGCGTTTCGACGCGGCGCGCTATGCCCGACAGGCGGCATCGGTCAGCGGGCAGGGTGAGCTCTGGGTGATGTCCGGGATTGATTATGCTGAGCTGGCCAGTCGCTTTATGCGCGGGGTGAGTGCACCGAACACGTTGCGACGGGGTGCGAAGACAGGCACGACGGCGCTGCCGCTGATCGAACTTCCGGCTCAGATGGACGAGCAAAACCTCGCGTTCAAGGATGTCAGTGTGTTGTTTGTCTCCGGCGATGGTGGCTGGCGCGATATTGACCAGCAGGTCGGGCGCGTGCTGGCCGACAACGGCCTGCATGTGCTGGGTGTGGATGCGCTGCGTTATTTCTGGCGCAAACGCACGCCGGAATCGGTCGCTGCCGATCTCACCGCACTGCTGGAAAAGCCTGAGGCGGGGCAGGGCGCAACCCGGTTTCCCATTGGGCATCGGCTGGTCTTCATCGGCTATTCCTTCGGCGCCAATATCCTGCCGCTGGTTTACGCGCATCTGCCGCAAGAACTGCGCGAGCGTGTGGTGCTGACCGTGCTGCTATCCCCGGAATTGCGCACCGACTTTGAAATCCACATGGCCGGCTGGCTGGGTGCGCAGGCGGGCGGAGATGCCATGCCGATTTTGCCCTCGTTGTTGAACATCCCCGCGCCACGGATTTTATGTGTGCAAGGGCTGGACGAAGGCGCAAGCAGTCTGTGCAGTCAGCCTGCCCTGGCTCAAGCGGGCGTTGAAATCTGGCGTCTGCCTGGCGGGCATCATTACGATGAGGATTATCCGGCGCTGGCCATGAAAATCATCCACGCGCTGCGAAGGCACCTAGATACAATGGGAACATGCCGGACAGGTTGTTAACGCATGCTGATTCGTAACGTCTGCGTATCAGGCCTGATGCCGCGCCACAGATAAAAACTCTCCGCGGCTTGCTCGATCAACATGCCTAGCCCGTCCAGCGCCAGGCTTGCACCGTGGGCTTGTGCCCAGCGCTGGAAGGCGGTGGGTTCGCTGCCGTAAGCCATGTCGTAGGCTAAACCGCCCGGCTTGAGCAGGTCGTCGGGCAGGGGCGGGAGTTCGCCACTCAGGCTGGCCGAGGTACCGTTGACAATAATGTCGAATGTTTGCCCGCTTAGGTCAGCATAACCGCATCCGTGCAAGCGGGTGCGGGGGGCGCACAGGTCGGAAAAGTCCTGTGCGAGTTGAACTGCCTTGTCGGCGGTGCGGTTGGCAATGACCAGACTGGCAGGGTGTTCACTCAGCAGGGGGGCGAGAACGCCGCGCACCGCGCCACCGGCACCCAAGATCAGGATGTCGGCATCCTGGAGGGTGACATGGTGATACAGCAGGTCGCGCACTAAACCAATGCCGTCGGTGTTGTCGCCTTCAATGCGACCATCGGGGTGAAAAATGAGCGTGTTGACCGCGCCGGCACGCTGGGCGCGTGGGCTAATGATGTCTGCAAGTTGATAGGCTTCAAGTTTGAAGGGGACGGTGACATTCAGTCCGCGCCCACCTGTGGTATGGAAATCAAAAACGGTTTGCTGGAAGCCGTCCAGCGGCGCAAGCAGGCGCACATAATCCATGTCTTGTACGGTTTGCTCAGCGAAATGTGTATGGATTTGCGGCGATTTGCTATGCGCAATCGGGTTGCCGATGACGGCGTAGTGGTCGATGTGCATGTTTATCAGTTAGCTTTGGATTGGATAGTAATTAACTATGAAGTGCGTTTGAAATTTCAATTTCACAGTCCGGGTTTTGACGACTATGCTCAAGCAGAACTCCAAAATCGTTGGGAGTGTTCGCAAGGGCAAGCAACCTGTCGGGCTTTAGGAAATCGGCTGCAAATCCGTCTGGACGGTGCAGATTTCATCGCTTTTTTGGGCAATAGAACCCACTATTGCCCTGCAAATGCGGCAAAATCTGCCCTCGCCCAGCCAGATTTTCGCTACGATTCCTAAAGTCCGACAAGCTGCTAGTTTTAACTTTATCGAGGTAGTGATTATGTTCGAAAATCGTGAAGGCCAGAAGGTGCCAAATGTTGTGTTCCATACCCGCAAGAACAATGCGTGGGTCGATGTGAGCACAGATGATTTGTTCAAGGGAAAAACAGTGATCGTGTTTTCACTGCCAGGCGCGTTTACTCCGACCTGTTCGTCAAGCCATGTGCCGCGTTTCAATGAGCTTGCGCCGCTGTTTTTCGAGAACGGTGTGGATAGCATTTTATGTATGTCGGTGAACGACACGTTCGTGATGAACGAGTGGGCTAAGGATCAGGGTGCGCCGAATATCACCTTTATTCCTGATGGTAACGGTGAGTTTACCGAAGGCATGGGCTTGTTGGTGGATAAGGACGATCTCGGTTTCGGCAAGCGTTCATGGCGCTATTCCATGCTGGTACGCGACGGCGTGATCGAGAAAATGTTTATCGAACCCAATGTTCCAGGCGATCCGTATGAAGTTTCCGATGCGGATACCATGATGGATTACCTTGCGCCGGGTGCAAATAAACCCGCTTCGGTGCTGGTGTTCAGCCGTGACGGTTGCCCGTTCTGCGCCCGTGCCAAGGGTATGCTTGCCGACGCGGGCATGGTTTACGACGAAGTGACGGTGGGTGGCAATGAAATCACACTGCGTGGTTTACGTGCAGCCACCGGGCGCGAAACAGTGCCGCAGGTGTTTATCGATGGCAAGCATATCGGTGGTTCGGATGATCTGGCTGCCTGGTTTGCCGCAAAGTCATAAGAATGACGTGCAACTAAAGTCATAATCGACCCATGGCGGGTGGCTCAGGCTGCCCGCAGTTCAGGGCACTTCTATAAATCCGCTGAGGCCGCGCTTGCTGCGTCAAAATACGGATCAAAATGCTCACATACTGCGCGTATGCTGCGCTTTTTCGCCGGATTTTGTCTTGCCAAAATCAAGAATTTGGTCGGCTTGATCGAATTTATAGAAGTGCCCTTCAGAGACTGTTCCAAATCGAGATTAACGGATGCAATGCGCGGTTTAGCGAGATTTCGAACAGTCTTACAACTTTAAGAGACCGAAGAGGAAGGATGATGAGTACGACCCAAGGCTATGATTTGATTGTGTTAGGTGGCGGAAGTGGTGGCTTGGCAGCAGCAGAACGTGCAGCGCAATTGGGCAAGCGCGTGGTATTGATCGAGCCTCATGCCTTAGGCGGAACCTGCGTGAATTTGGGTTGTGTACCAAAGAAGTTGATGTGGTACGGCTCTCAAGTAGCGGAAAGCTTGCGTAATGCGGCAGGCTTCGGATTTGATGTGCAGGTGAACGGTTTTTCGTGGAAAAAACTGGTGGATGCACGCCGCGCACGGGTTAAAGGCATTGGCGACTGGTGGGAAGGATATGCCACCAAGGATTTGGGTATTAAGGTGGTCAAGGGCTATGGCTGTCTGGTGAACGCCAACACTGTAGCGGTGGGTGGGGTTGAATACAGCGCGCCGCATATCGTGCTCAGCACTGGCGGGCATCCGTTTGTGCCGCCGGTTCCCGGTGCAGAGTTGGGCATTACTTCGGATGGTTTTTTTGCGCTGGATGAGTTGCCCAAACGTGTGGCGATTTTGGGCGGTGGCTATATCGGTGTGGAAATCGCTGGCCTGATGCGCTCATTCGGTTCAGAAGTGACGGTGGCGGATATTGCTCCGCGTATTTTGATGCCTTTCGATTTGATGTTGAGTGAAACCCTGAGCCAGCACATGCTTCACGAAGGTATTGAGCTGAGTATGCCGTTCAAAACCTCCGGATTGCGCAAGACTGACGACGGTATCGTGATTGACGGTGCAGAGGGCGAGGCACTTGGTCCATTTGATTGTGTGATCTGGGCGGCGGGGCGCAAGCCGAATACTGTGGGCATCGGTCTGGAAGCGGCGGGTATCGAAGTTCAGCCCAATGGCTTTGTGCCGACGGATGAGTATCAAAACACCAATGTGCCAGGTATCTATGCAATTGGCGATATGACCGGGCGCCTGGCACTCACCCCGGTGGCGGTGGCGGCAGGGCGACGTTTGATGATGCGTTTGTTCGCTGATCAGCCGCAGGCCAAGCTGGATTACAACAATGTGCCGAGCGTGGTGTTTTCGCACCCACCGATGGGCAGCGTGGGCATGACCGAATCCCAGGCACGTGAGCAATTTGGTGCCGATGTAACTATTTATCAGACTGAATTTACGCCAATGAAATACGCCATGGCAGCCCACAAGTCACCGACGGCCATGAAGTTGGTTTGCGCAGGTGCGGATGAAAAAGTGGTCGGCATTCATATCATTGGTGATGGTGCCGATGAGATGCTGCAAGGCTTTGCGGTCGCAGTGAAAGCCGGACTGAACAAGGCGGATTTCGACAATACAGTGGCGATTCACCCGACCAGCAGCGAGGAATTGGTGACGTTGAAGGTGCCGAATCCCGCGATTTGATAGAGTCGCAGAACAGGCTACTGAAATACTCATTTCAGCCCCCTGATAAATAAAAAACGCCGGATAACAATCCGGCGTTTTTTATTGGTGTGTATGCGAAAAATTAGCGCGCTGGGTAAGGACCTGCGTTTTTCTGCTCGGCCGCTTGTTTAACTGCCATGTCGCCCTGGAATTTGGCTTTTTCCGCCAGCTTGGTTGCCTTGGCATAGTCGCCAGCAGCGGCAGCAGTTTCAGCTTGCTTGACCAAATCTTCCTTGTAGAACCATTGATTATTGGCTTTCTTGGCAGCTGCTTGCGCTGTTTTGGCTTCAGAGAGCGCCTTATCGTAGGCATCCGCAGAACCCGTTGACTCAGGCGTGCTGGCGCAAGCGGTCAACAAAGCCAATGCAGCGGCAATTGATAAGGTCTTGAACATGGCGCGTGGGTTCATCTTGTATCCTCGTGGGTTGATGTTTGGGGGTGAATAGATTTTGTTATTCGACCGATTCCACGATTGAGTTTACCCGGCTTGGGTCAATCTCTATAATCGCAAAAATTGTTGCAAAGGAAAGTCTATCTTATGGTTCGCATTCTTGAGGAAGGCCTAACCTTCGACGACGTACTCCTCGTCCCCGCGCACTCGGTCGTTTTGCCGAGAGATGTTTCCCTGGTCACGCGCTTTACGCGCGATATTGCGCTGAATATCCCCATGGTGTCGGCGGCCATGGATACGGTGACCGAAGCTGCGTTAGCCATTGCGCTTGCCCAGGAAGGCGGTATTGGAATTATTCATAAAAACATGTCGGCCGAGCAACAGGCGCGACATGTGCGCCAAGTGAAAAAATACGAAAGCGGCGTGATTAAGGACCCGATTACGGTCACGCCCCAGACCACGATCCGTGAAGTCAATCAAATGGCGCGTTTGCACAACATCTCCGGCTTTCCGGTGGTGGATGGTGCGAACCTGATGGGTATTGTCACGCATCGGGATTTGCGTTTTGAGACACAACTTGACGCTCCGGTCAGTACGGTGATGACGGGGCGCGATAAGTTGGTCACTGTACAGGAAGGCGCCAGCCGCGATGAGGTCTTGGGACTTCTGCACAAGCATCGTATCGAAAAAATTCTTGTCGTGAATGATGTGTTTCACTTGCACGGCATGATTACCGTGAAGGACATTCAGAAGTCCACTGATTTTCCGAATGCTTCTAAAGACAGCTATGGCAGTCTGCGCGTGGGTGCCGCAGTCGGGACGGGTGCCGACACCGAAGCGCGTGTGGCGGCGCTGGTCGAAGCAGGTGTGGATGCCATTGTGGTCGATACCGCGCACGGTCATTCGCAAGGCGTGCTGGATCGCGTGCGTTGGATCAAGCAAAACTTCCCGCAGGTGCAGGTGATCGGCGGTAACATCGCCACGGGTGCGGCGGCGCTTGATCTGGTCAAGGCCGGGGCGGATGGAGTGAAAGTCGGCATTGGCCCTGGCTCCATCTGCACCACGCGCATTGTTGCGGGTGTGGGTGTGCCTCAAATCACGGCGATCAAGAATGTCTCCAAAGCACTGGAAGGCACGGGCGTGCCGATGATTGCCGACGGCGGCATCCGTTTCTCCGGCGATTTGGTCAAGGCTATGGTCGCAGGTGCGGATTGCGTGATGGTCGGTGGCATGTTTGCCGGTACGGAAGAAGCGCCGGGCGAGGTTGAGCTGTATCAGGGGCGTTCCTACAAGGCCTATCGCGGTATGGGTTCGATTGGTGCCATGCAACAGGGCTCGTCCGACCGCTATTTCCAGGGCGAGAATGCCGCCGACAAACTGGTGCCGGAAGGCATTGAGGGTCGCGTACCCTACAAGGGGCCGATGGCGGCGATTGTGCATCAACTGATGGGCGGTTTGCGCTCTGGTATGGGTTACGTGGGATGTGCGGATATTGAGCAACTGCGCACCAAGCCGTCGTTTGTGCGCGTGACTTCGGCGGGCTTGCGTGAAAGCCATGTCCACGATGTGCAGATCACCAAGGAAGCGCCCAACTACCGCATGGATTGATCGTTTTTTTAAAGCATTTTTGCCACAGAGGCCACAGAGCACGCAGAGAATGAACGGATTGTTTTAACTCTGCGCACGCTGTGTCCTCTGTGGCTTAATTTTTTTTGTAGTCATTTTCGGATTTATTCCATGCAGCACGACATTCATTCTGACCGTATCCTGATTCTCGATTTCGGCTCGCAATACACCCAACTCATTGCTCGTCGTGTGCGCGAGGCTGGCGTGTTTTGTGAGCTGCATCCCTGGGATATGGACGATGCCGCGATTCGCGCCTTTGCGCCCAAGGGCGTGATTCTCTCCGGCGGGCCGGAATCGGTGACGGAAGACAACCCGCCGCGTGCTGCGGATGCCGTGTTTCAACTCGGCGTTCCGGTGCTGGGCATCTGCTACGGCATGCAAACCATGGCGGCGCAATTGGGCGGCAAGGTCGAAACCCATCATCACCAGGAATTCGGCTTTGCCCAGGCACGCGCACGCGGGCATACCGCCTTGCTCAAGGACATTGAAGATCACAAGACCGCCGAAGGTTTTGGCTTGCTGGATGTCTGGATGAGTCACGGCGACCGCGTCGTCGATATGCCGCCCGGCTTCAAACTCATGGCCAGTTCCGAAGGTGCGCCGATTGCAGGCATGGCTGATGAGGTGCGTCACTATTACGGCGTGCAATTTCACCCCGAAGTCACCCACACGCGCCAGGGCGAGCGCATCCTGAATCGTTTTGTGCATGAGATTTGCGGCTGTGCGGGCTTGTGGACTCCGGCCAACATTATCGAAGAGAGTATTGAAAAAATTCGCGCCCAAGTCGGTACGGATGAGGTCATCCTCGGCCTGTCCGGCGGGGTTGACTCCTCCGTGGTGGCGGCCTTGTTGCATCGCGCCATCGGCGACCAGCTCACCTGCGTGTTTGTCGATAACGGCCTTTTGCGCCTTAACGAGGGCGATCAGGTGATGGCGACCTTCGCCCAGCACATGGGTATTCGCGTCATTCGCGTCGATGCCGAACAGCGCTTCCTGAGTGAGTTGGCAGGCGAGGCCGACCCTGAAGCCAAGCGCAAAATCATCGGTCGTGTATTTGTCGAGATTTTTGAAGAAGAATCCAACAAGCTGCCCAACGCCATGTGGCTGGCGCAGGGCACCATCTACCCGGATGTCATCGAGTCGGCGGGTAGCAAAACCGGCAAGGCGCATGTCATCAAGTCCCACCACAACGTCGGCGGCCTGCCTGCGCACATGCGCCTGAAATTGCTCGAACCACTGCGCGAACTGTTCAAGGACGAGGTGCGCAAGCTGGGGCTGGAACTTGGCTTGCCGTATGACATGGTCTATCGCCACCCCTTCCCAGGCCCCGGCTTGGGCGTACGCATTCTGGGTGAAGTAAAAAAGGACTACGCCGATTTGCTGCGCAAAGCGGATGCGATTTTTATCGAAGAGCTGCGCAAGCACGACCTGTACGACAAAACCTCACAAGCATTTGCCGTGTTCCTGCCGGTGCGCTCGGTCGGTGTGATGGGCGACGGGCGGCGTTATGACTTTGTTGTGGCTTTGCGTGCCGTTGAGACCATCGACTTCATGACCGCACGCTGGGCGCATCTGCCTTACGATTTCCTTGATCTGGTCTGCCGTCGCATCGTCAACGAAACACGCGGCATCTCGCGCGTGGTGTACGACATCACCGGCAAGCCGCCCGGCACGATTGAGTGGGAATAAGCAGGCAATCATGCTGCGCATAAACGAACTGAAACTGTCGCTTGAACATCTGCCCGAGGCGCTGTGGGCGGCGATTGTGCAGCGCTTGAAGATTAAAGCGGATGAGCTTTTGGGCTTTACGATCTTCAAGCGCAGTCATGATGCGCGCAAGAAAAATAACCTGCTGCTGATTTACAGTGTGGATGTGGAGCTCAAGGACGAGGCGGCGGTGTTGCAGCGCTGCGCTGATGACCGTCACTTGGTGCCTACGCCGGACATGGCTTATCACTTCGTTGCTCAAGCGCCTGCGAGTCTTGCGCATCGTCCGATTATTGTCGGCTTTGGCCCGTGCGGGATTTTTGCGGCGCTGGTGTTGGCGCAGATGGGCTTTCGGCCGATTGTACTGGAGCGCGGCAAGGCAGTGCGTGAGCGTACCAAGGATACCTGGGGCTTGTGGCGCAAGGGCGAGCTGAATCCGGAATCGAATGTGCAATTCGGTGAAGGCGGGGCGGGGACGTTTTCCGATGGCAAGCTCTACAGCCAGATCAAGGATCCGAAGCACTATGGGCGCAAGGTGATAGCCGAGTTCATCAAGGCCGGTGCGCCGGACGAAATTGCCTGGATTGCCAAGCCGCATATCGGCACCTTCCGATTGGTCGGTGTGGTGGAAACCATGCGTCACGAGATTGAGCGTTTGGGCGGCGAGGTGCGTTTTCAGCAGCGTGTGAGCGATGTGTTGATCGAGGCTGGGCATGTGCGCGGTGTGACACTTGCCAGTGGTGAAACCCTGCGCAGTGATCATGTGATTCTGGCGCTGGGGCATAGTGCGCGCGATACCTTCGAGATGCTGCATCAGCGTAGTGTGTTCATGGAAGCCAAGCCGTTTTCGATTGGATTTCGCATCGAACATCCGCAATCCTTGATTGATCGGGCGCGATTGGGTGTGAATGCGGGCAATAAGCTGCTTGGTGCGGCGGATTACAAGCTGGTGCATCATGCCAAAAATGGACGCGCGGTGTACAGCTTCTGCATGTGTCCCGGCGGTACGGTGGTGGCGGCGACCTCGGAAGTCGGGCGGGTGGTGACCAATGGTATGAGTCAGTATTCGCGTGACGAGCGCAATGCCAATGCCGGTATGGTGGTCGGCATTACCCCGGCAGATTATCCGGGTGGCGTGCTGGCGGGTGTTGAGCTGCAACGCCAGCTTGAGTCGCGTGCCTATGTTTTGGGTGGCGAGAGCTATGCCGCCCCGGCGCAACTGGTGGGAGATTTTATGCAAGGCGTGGCTTCAAGTGGGGTTGGTGGTGTTGAGCCTTCGTACAAACCCGGTGTGCATTGGACGGATTTGGCGCCCAGTCTGCCGGAATACGCGATTGCCGCCATGCGCGAGGCTTTGCCGGAATTCGATAAGCAGATCAAGGGCTTTGCCATGCGTGATGCGGTGTTGACTGGCGTGGAAACCCGCACCTCGTCGCCCATACGCATCACGCGCGGTGATGACATGCAAAGCCTGAATGTGAAGGGTCTGTATCCGGCAGGCGAGGGCGCGGGCTATGCAGGCGGCATTCTTTCGGCGGGTGTTGACGGGATTCGCGTGGCCGAGGCGGTGGCCTTGAATATGGTCAAATTGACGCGTTAATCAGCGCGTGGTGGATACACAACATTATTCATGGATTGCACCGCAAAGAGCACTCTTCACCGCTAAACTCGCGGAGGTTTTTTACTGACCTCCCATCCTTTTCAAAATCGGTCGCTCTTCATGAAAAAAATTGCTCTTGCCCTCGCTATTGCTACGCCCTTTGTCGCTTTCCCCGCTGCAAGTTGGGTGATTGGCGGCCAGATTGATTCCATTTTTGAACGTCAATACGCTCAACTTAAAGACAACCCGTTTGTGGATATTGTCGAGCGCAAAACTCAGCGCGGAATATTCAGCACCGACGAAGTCACTACGTTTGCCTTGAAGCCCGAATTCACCGAGCAATTTGAGATTCAGAATGCCGGCGCGCCAGTGCAAGTTCCGCCCAAGCCGGTGCAGTTTGTGGTGCGCACCCGTATCAATCACGGTCCCATGCCTGCTTTCTCCGGAATCGGTCTTGCAAGTGCGCACTCCGAACTTGAGCTGGACAACCCGCTCATCAAGAAGCTGTATGCAGGAAAGTCACCATTGACCGTTGATACGCAGATTGATTTTGCGGGCGCGGGGCGTGAACAGGTTCGCAGCCCTGCCGTGGAGGGCAGTGTTGATGGCATTGAGCAGCTGGCTTGGGGTGAGCTGGCGGTCGATATTGATTTCAACAACGACTTCAGTGTCTGGAACATGCAGGGTGTGTGGCCTTTTTTGAAGGCACGCGGTACGAATGGATCGGATCAGTTTGAGATGAAGGGCTTGGCAATGGAAGGGCGGCAGACGCGCCTATCCGCTGACAAACCGGATTTGTATACCGGACCTTTCAAAATCAGCCTGCAAAGTTTTGAATCCCAATCCAGGGATGCAGAGCGTCCGCCCATGCTTTTGGAAAAGCTCGTATTCAAAAGCGATGTCAAGGAAAGCGCTGGATTTATCGACGTTTTTGCAGGCTATGAAGTGAATTCAATGCGTGTCGGCGAACAGGTCTTCCGTGCTGCCCATTTTGACCTTGCACTGCGACATCTTGAGTCGGCTGCACTGGCCGATCTCAATAAAGTCTCGAACAGCATGAATTCCTCCAGTGAAAGCATGGACATGGAACAGATCAAACCACTGCTACGCCCACTTCAGGTTCTGCTTGAAAATAGTCCGGAGATTGCCATCGAACGCATGGGCATGAGCACGCCGCAAGGTGACATCAAGGCAAGCGCCCTGGTTAGGCTGCCCAATGCCAATGTCGGCAACCTTGAGACGGCGGCGGAAAACCCGATGCTGCTCATGAGTCTGGCCACAGTGCTGCAAGCTGATGCGCAGATTGCTCTGCCGGAAGTTCTGCTCAGGGAAAACCTCACGGCTCAGCAGACCGAGATGCTGGCTGCCATGGTTCAGGCAGGGTACGTCTTGAACAAAAGCGGCCAGCTTTCGACGGCTCTCAGCTATGCCCAAGGCAATCTGACCGTCAACGGCCAGCCGCTCAATCCAGCGATGATGGGGATGCAGTGAGTGCTGGGGGATGCAAAGCCTAACGTTTATATTCAACTGCTTCGTATGTTTTTTTGCGCAAGCTTCGTTGAAATGATGGGTTGGGCTCCGACGCGAAAGAGTCTTTAGAACTTGACCCGTGAATGGGCACTGCTGCTCTTGCTGAAGTCTCGGAGCGCTTGGGGACGCGGCGTGGCAGACCGTGAGCTTGGGATTGGTCGAATAGCGTACGGAAACGATATATCGATGCTGTTTTGCCACCGTGCTTAACGAGGACAAAACAGCGCGTACCTTGCGGAGTGGTTTGGGTCGAGATTTTAACGACACCATCAAATCCTTTTTGCGGCCATTTGTCGTGAAAGTGGAATAGCTCAAACAGAAATGGCGCGACCACTATATTAAATCGTCCGCCGGGGACGACGCTGTATGTGACGCTGGAACCGTGTCCGATGTGTGTGGGGGCAATGATTCATGCGCGGGTGGGGCGGGTGGTGTTTGCGGCGCACGGTCTGAAAACGGGGGTGTGTGGAAGCACGCTCAACCTGCCTGAATATCCCAGCCATAACCATCGTTTGTTGGTGGAAGGAGGGGTGTTGGTCGAGGAAGCGGCAGACTCGCCGTGAGCATTTTTCATGGAAGACGTGTGAGTTTTGCAAATGACTCCGACAAAAGAAAAGCCCGCATAAAGCGGGCTTGGTCGTTTTCTGCGAGGTATTGAAAGCCTCGCGTCGGCTGCGATTAGCGCTTGCCGTAAACCATTTCAGCACGACGTTCCTGGCCGTAGCAGCTCTCGGAAGCATCGTTGCAGCTTGGCTTTTCTTCACCGTAGCTGACGATGGAAATTTGCGCGCTGTTCACGCCTTGCAGTACGAGTGCATCACGCACGGCCATGGCACGCTTTTCTCCCAGGGCGATGTTGTATTCGGCGCTGCCACGCGGGTCGGTGAAGCCTTCGATGGTGACTTGACGCTGGGCGTTGGCACCGAGGAAGGTGGCGTTTTCAGTGATGATGGGACGGTATTGTTGGCTGACAACGTAGCTGTCGTAGTCAAAGTACACGGTTGAGTTGATTTGTGAGGGCTTGCCCGCGTAGAGCTTGCTTTCGTCATAGTCGGATCCACTCAGGCCGGTAGTGCCGGCTCCAGCGCCTGCGCCAGCCCCGCTTCCGACTTCTGGGGTTTCGCTACAGGCGGCCAGGCCGAGCATGGCAAGGATAAGGGCTGAGGTTTTGAGCATGCGCATGGTTTTGAATCCCTAAGCTAAAGTTTAAAAAAAACGTGCCCGCAGGCAGTTGTCGGATGATTTTATAGGAGTATCGGTATTTTTGGTAAATCCGATGTGGTTTTTCTAGCACATTTCGCGCCTGTTTTTATGAATTACATTTACAGAGATGGTCTGGATGCGCCGCAATGCGGGCGAATGAAGGCAACTTCATGCGAGAATGCGCACGTTTGTGGCTCGTATGGGCAGGTCTGTTGCTATGAAAGATATTAAAAATGAATGCAGTGAATAAGTTGAACGCTAAAAAACGCACATCTGTGCCCCAACACGGGGCGGAGAATAAGCATCGTGCGGCCATGCTGACGCTGCATGTCGGACGTTTTTTGCGAGAGTCGGTGCTGTATATCGCCACAGCGCTGGGTGTGTTTTTGTTGTTTGTGTTGTTGTCGTTTGATGTGCGCGATCCCGGCTGGTCGCAAGCGAGTAATGCCAAACAGATTTTCAACGTTGGCGGTGTGCTGGGGGCGTGGATTGCCGATGTCTTGTTTTATTTGAGTGGCTACGCAGCGTATGTGGTTCCGTTTGGGGTTTTGGTCACGGGATGGCTGGTTCGCGGAGGCGGCAACCGAACGCGGCTTTTTTCCAAAACCTGGCTTGCGCTGCGTCTCATGGGGTTGGTGTTGGCCTGGCTTGCTTTGGCAGCGTTGTTCTTTTTGCACGGCAAGGCCGGGCAAGATGTTCTTAGCATGGGCAGTGGCGGTGTGTTGGGGCAATGGGTGGCTTTGCTGATTACGCCGTGGTTGGGACTGGTGGGTGCGACAATCATTTTTTTACCGATCGCCATCCTTGGTTTGACCTTGTTCAGCGGCTTTTCATGGTTTGGTTTGTTCGATGTGGTGGGCGATCGCCTGTTTGCGTTGTTTGCCTGGATGAGCGGGCGACGTAACGAGGAGGATGCGCAGGATGCAGTGCAGGAAACAGGGGCTTTCGAAATGCCGGATATCGCCTATCCCGATGACTCGCGTCAAGAGGTGGCGGATTACGCACCGCTGAATCGTTATGACGATGATCCGCCCTGGGTGACAATGCCCACGAGTCATGACGATGAACTTGTCGATGAGTTCGTCGTTTCCGGTGATGATGCTGAACTGGAAAATCCCACGTCGAGCGTTATGCCCGTGGTGCCAGCACCTCAAGCCACGCCTCCCCAGCCTGCGCCAGTCGTTCCCCGCCCCGTGCCCCGTCCTGCTCCCGCACGGTCGAATGTGCAGGGTGTACCTCATTTACCGGACATTTCACTTCTTGATCCGCCGCGCGTACGTGTGGGTGGCTATTCCGTTGAAACATTGAACAGCATGTCGCGTTTGATTGAGGAACGGTTGCACGAATACGGCGTGCAGGCACGGGTGGTCGTGGCGCAGCCGGGGCCGGTGATTACGCGCTTTGAGCTGGAGTTGGCACCAGGAGTCAAGGTGAGCCAGATCACTAATCTGGCCAAGGATCTGGCGCGCTCATTGGCGATGATCAGCGTACGTGTGGTGGAGGTTATTCCCGGTAAATCAACGGTTGGTCTTGAGGTTCCTAATGTTCAGCGTGAAGTGATCGCCTTCTCGGAAATGATCGGTTCGAAGATATATCAGGAGGCGACCTCGCCGGTGACCCTAGTGTTGGGCAAGGATATTGCCGGGCAGCCGGTGGTGGCGGATCTGGCGAGGATGCCGCATTTGCTGGTGGCGGGGACGACCGGTTCGGGCAAGTCGGTCGGCGTGAACGCCATGTTGATGTCGATGTTGTTCAAATCCACTGCCGATGAGGTGCGTTTGATTCTGATCGACCCGAAGATGCTGGAGTTGTCTATTTACGAGGGCATTCCGCATCTGCTCGCGCCGGTGGTCACCGATATGAAAGAGGCAGCGAACGCGCTGCGTTGGGCAGTAGGCGAGATGGAGCGGCGCTATCGTCTGATGTCGGCCTTGGGTGTGCGTAATTTGGCCGGGATGAATAAAAAGGTACGTGAGGCGCGCGAGAGGGGAGAGCCGATTCGTGACCCGCTGTACAACCATGCCGAGGCGTTAGATCCCGATCTGCCAGCACCTGAGTTGGAGACGTTGCCTTATATCGTGATTGTTGTGGACGAATTCGCCGACATGATTATGGTCGTGGGCAAGAAGGTGGAGGAGCTGATTGCGCGCATTGCACAAAAGGCGCGAGCGGCGGGCATACATTTGATTGTGGCGACGCAACGGCCTTCGGTGGATGTGATTACCGGCTTGATTAAAGCCAATATTCCAACTCGCATTGCCTTCCAGGTTTCGAGCAAGATTGATTCGCGCACCATTCTGGATCAAATGGGCGCAGAAGCGCTGCTAGGGCATGGCGATATGCTTTATCTCGCACCGGGAACCGGCTTGCCGGTACGTGTACATGGTGCATTTGTTTCCGATCAGGAAGTGCATCATGTGGTGGAGATGCTCAAGGCTTGCGGCGAGCCACGCTATATCGAGGGCGTACTGGAAGAGCAGTCGGTGACGTTGCCAGGTGAAAAGCCAGCGGCGGGTGAGGGTGGCGGCGAGGCCGATGCGCTTTACGATCAGGCGGTTGCTGTGGTGTTGGAGTCGCGTAAAGCCTCTATTTCGTATGTGCAGCGTCGTCTGAAAATCGGTTACAACCGCTCGGCGCGCTTGATGGAAGATATGGAAGCCGCCGGTGTGGTGGGTGCGCTACAAGCCAATGGGCAACGCGAGGTGCTTGCGCCTCCGCCTCGGCGGGATTGAGCTTGCTTTGAACTTCGTCAGGTCTTGTGCACCCAAGATCTGTATTACTTTTTTAACGGATACCTAGCGAATGCGTTTTTTGAATTTTTATAGCCTGCTTCTAACCCTGATGATTTTTCCCTTGAGCGTTCATGCCGGGCAGGGTTTGGATGGTTTGGACAGTTTTCTGAAAAACATGAAGACCCTGCAAGGCCAGTTTGTGCAGACCCAGTTCAATGCCGACCGGCGCGAAACGCAGCGTGCCAGTGGTACGCTGGAGCTATCCCGTCCCGGCAAGTTTCGCTGGGTCTATACGCAGCCCTACCACCAGGAGCTGGTCGCGGATGGTGAATCGCTGTGGATTTACGATCAGGATCTGGAGCAGGTGACGCAAAAGCCTTTGCTGCAAGCCACCGCGCAGGCACCGATCATGTTGCTGTTGGAAAAAAAATCGCTGGATAAGGACTATCTGTTGACTGAGCTCGGCAACGATCAGGGGCTGGATTGGGTTGGTTTGAAACCACGCAAGGATGAGGCGGATGTGCGCGAGGTCAAGCTGGCGTTTGAGAAAAAAATGTTGTCGCGGATGCAGCTGACCGACGCGTTTGGTCAGATCACGCTGATTGAGTTCAAGGATATGAAACTGAATCCCGCGTTGGCTGACAATGGCTTTGTCTTTGTGCCACCCGCTGGTGTGGATGTGGTGCGTGCGGCGCAGTAATCCTTGAGATGACCGATCTTTTCATGCCTTCCACACAGCCCTGGCAGCCCTTGGCGGATCGGATGCGCCCCGCGTCGCTGGATGAAGTGGTGGGGCAGGCGCAGTTATTGGATGCCGGACGTGCCTTGCGCCGGGCGCTGGATGCAAAGCATTTGCACTCGATGCTTTTCTGGGGGCCGCCGGGTACGGGCAAGACCACGCTGGCTCGCCTGATGGCCGAGGCGTTTGGCGCGCGTTATCTCACGCTTTCGGCGGTGCTGGCCGGCGTGAAAGAGGTGCGCGAGGCGGTGGAGCAGGCGCGTCAGTTTGCGCTTGAAGCCGGCAAGCCGACCTTGCTGTTTGTGGACGAAGTGCATCGCTTCAACAAGGCGCAGCAGGATGCGTTTTTGCCGCATATCGAATCCGGTACGTTGGCGCTGGTGGGCGCAACCACGGAAAACCCCTCGTTTGCTTTGAATAACGCGCTGCTTTCGCGCCTGCGAACCTATGTGCTCAAGCCGCTGGATGCCGAAGTCCTGGCGGAACTGTTGCGCCGTGCCTTGCTGGATGTCGAGCGTGGTCTTGGGGCATTGAATTTGCATGCCGAGGATGCAGCGCTTTTGCGTCTGGCGCAGGCAGCGGATGGTGATGCGCGGCGTGCGCTGAATATGCTGGAAATGGCGGCGGACTTTGCCAGTGCTGGCATCATCGACGAGGCGGCGCTGGCGCAAGTGGCCGAACAGGCACCGCGTCGTTTCGATCACGGCGGCGATGTGTTTTATGACCAGATTTCGGTGCTGCATAAAGCCCTGCGCGGTTCTGACCCGGATGCAGCCCTGTACTGGTTGGCGCGTATGTTGGATGGTGGTGCCGACCCGGAATACATTGCTCGTCGTCTGGTGCGTGTGGCCTCCGAGGACATTGGTAATGCCGACCCGCGCGCCCTGAGTTTGACGCTGGAGGCTTGGCAGGCCTACCAGCGCCTGGGCTCACCCGAGGGCGAGCTGATGTTGGCGCAGGCCGTGGCGTATCTGGCGCTGGCACCAAAAAGCAATGCGGTGTACATGGCCTTCAAGGCGGTGATGAAGGAAGCGAGCGAGCGCGGCAGCCTTGAAGTTCCCATGCATCTGCGCAATGCGCCGACCCAATTGATGAAACAGCTCGATTATGGCAAGGGTTACCGCTACGCTCATGACGAGCCGGATGCGTTTGCCGCCGGTGAAACCTATCTTCCGGATGCGTTGATCGGGCGACAGTGGTATCAGCCGGTGGCGCGGGGTTTTGAGATTAAGCTGAAGGAAAAACTCGATCATCTGCGTGAGCAGAATGCGCGAGCAGGCGCGAAAAAACGGGAGGAATCATGATGAAAACGTTCAAGGGTGCTTCTATAAATTCAATCAAGCCGATGATGGCAAGGCAAAATGCGGCGAAAAAGCGCAGCATAGACAGCTATGTGAGTATTTTGAGTCGTATTTTGACGCAGCCAGCGCGGCTTCAGTGGATTTATAGAAGTGCCCTCAAAACTTTGGGCATGTTGTTGTGTGTTATGCCGATGCTGGCCTGGGCCGAAGGCGAAAAAGCCCCTGAGCGCGAGGTGATGAAACTTGCCCCCGAGCATGAGGCGCATGTGCGTTATGAAATGCGCGGTTTTCTGGTGTCCTTGCAGGGGATCAACGAGGCTTTGGCCAAGCAGGATTTCGAGGCTGTGGCGCGTTATGCGCGTCAATCCGGCGCGTCTGCGCCGCAGGCTGCGCCGCGTGGTCTGGGCAAGGCGCTGCCACCGCGTTTCCGCGAAATGGGTGGTGCGACTCACGCGGCCTTCGACCAGCTCGCGGTGGATGCGCAGACCATGGGCGATACCCGCGTGGTGCTGGAGCAGGTGTCCGGCATCATGAAACAGTGCATTCAATGCCACGCGGCTTATCGCTTTGGCAAGTAAGTCCGCATGATGGCAAGCATGAGTCCCGCGTTCTGGCTGGCGCTCGGTCTGGCCGGGGCGTTGGGGGCAATGGCGCGCTTTGGCCTGAATTACTGGATGATGCAGTGGTTCGGGCGTGAGTTCCCCTGGGGAATTTTCAGCATCAATATCCTTGGTTCGTTTCTGATCGGCTTTCTGGGCGTGTTCCTGCTCTCCAAGTTGCACTGGGATGAGCCGCAGCGCATCGTGGTACTGACCGGATTTCTGGGCGCGTTCACCACGTTTTCCGCGTTTAGCATCGACGCGCTGACCTTGCTTGAGCGTGGGACGTGGTTGCTCGCCATGTTTTATATCGTCGGCAGCGTGACGTTTGCCCTTTTGGCTGCGCGTGGCGGAATGTTGCTGGCTGAACGGCTGTTGTAAACGTGGACAAGGCTGCGCTGGTCGAGCGCATCAAACTCTGGGGCAAGGCGCTGGGCTTTCAGCAGGTCGGCATTACCTCCCCTGATTTAAGCCGCTTTGAAGCCGGTTTTGTGCGTTGGCTTGATGCCGGGATGCACGGTGAAATGGACTACATGGCGCGTCATGGTCTCAAGCGTTTGCGCCCGGCAGAGCTGCAATCCGGCACACGCAGCGTGATTAGCGTGCGCATGGATTACATGCCTGACGCGCTGGCCGACGCGCCGCGTGTCATGCAGGACGGGCGTTTGGGCTATGTCAGCCGCTACGCGCTGGGGCGTGATTATCACAAGTTGATGCGCGCACGCCTGCAACAGCTGGCTGAACGCATCGAGGCCGAGATTGGCGCCTTCGGGCATCGGGTATTTGTGGACAGCGCGCCGGTGTATGAAACCGGGCTGGCGGAAAATGCCGGGCTGGGCTGGAAGGGTAAGCATTCGCTGATTCTTAACCGTGGCGCAGGCTCGTGGTTTTTCCTGGGCGAGCTGTTCGTTGATCTGGATTTGCCGCTCGATACGCCAAGTGAGCAAGGGCATTGCGGGCGTTGCACCGCTTGCATGGACGTGTGTCCCACTAAGGCCATTGTGGCCGAAGGCGTGGTCGATGCGCGTTTGTGTATTTCGTATCTGACCATTGAACACGCGGGCGCGATTCCCGTCGAGTTGCGCCCGCTGCTGGGCAATCGCATTTACGGCTGTGATGATTGCCAGTTGATCTGCCCGTGGAATCGCTTTGCCCAGCCCACCGACGAGGCGGATTTCAAGCCGCGTCATGGCTTGCAGTCTGCCGATTTGCTGGATTTGTGGGCGTGGACGGAAGAAGAATTCCTGCGCCGCACCGAAGGCTCTGCCATCCGCCGCATCGGCTATGAACGCTGGCGGCGCAATCTTGCAGTGGCCTTGGGTAATGCGCCGGGGGATGGCGGAATTGTTGAGGTTTTGCAGCGTGATTTGCCGCAAGCTAGCCCGCTCGTGGCCGAGCATATGCTTTGGGCGCTGGAAAGGCAGTTAATGAACGTTCGACGCTAACGCCAGAGTTATGCGCAGGTAAGCGACGGGTGTGCGGACAATGCGATTTGCATCATTCGTAATGTGACCACATGCGCAGAACCTTGACGATATTTTGCTCTGGCAGCACTTCATAAACGAGGCGATGTTGAATGTTGATGCGTCGCGAATACGCACCAGACAAATCGCCGACGAGTTTTTCGTAGGGTGGCGGGTTTTGAAACGGGTTTTCCTTGAGGATGGCAAGCAGCTCTTGGGCTTTGCTTTTCAAGCCAGTTGCGGCAAGTTTTTGTGCGTCCTTTTGCGCGTGTTTGGCGTAAACAACGTCCCAACTCACCAGTCAAGCTCCTTGGCGCATGTGTCCGGGGCTTGAGTCATACCTTCCTTGATTGACTCGCGCATACCCGGCACGGCGAGCAGGTGGAGTGTTTCCTGAATGGCTTGCCAGTCTTCAGCAGCCAGAAGCACAACGTCATGACGCTTACCCGCAATGGTGATGGGCTGATGCGATTCGGCGGCCTGATCCATAAGGCGGTAAAGGTTGGCGCGTGCTTCGCTTGCAGTGAGTGTTTGCATGATGATCTCCTAAAGCACAAAGCGTACGCCTATGAGTACGAGTCGTCAATGCCCATTGATCAATTTCTCGCTCACATGCTTCGGGGGTCGGATAAAGTCTGCTGGTGAGCGGGTGGTTCACGGCTTGTTACATTGAATTGTGTTTACAGAGTTAAGAGTGCAGCGCAAATATCAGGGGGGGCAGTCTGGCCCTTTTGACTCGTTGGTTAAGTCGGCTTCCTACAGTCACACAACGTCCCGAATGTGTTTTGATAGTCCAAGGTAGTACGCGGCGAGACATATGCTGGAAATAATGAGGTCAAAAGCGTTGAACTCATCACTGTTGATGCCCACTGCATAGGCCACCGTATATATGAGCACGAGTGTCGGCAATGCAATAGCCGAATACCTCAAAAAATAGACGAATGAAAGTGACACATACCGTTCCAAAAAGTTCTGCCCCATAGACCCACCATTGATCCTGTATAGCCATACAGTCCCGGCCGCTGTCAGCACCAAATTCATCAGGCCAGAACCAATAGCCCAGTCGTTCATATCGTATGTGCTAATGGGGAATGAAATAAATGCGCTGGTCAGAAGCACGCTCATAAGCAAATACGAGAATTTCGCTGCCTCAGAGAGTTTTCGTTCACTTAACTGAGTCTTTAATTCGTTGATTTTCCACCAGATCATTACGTAAATCCTTAGTTGTTTGAATTTATGGGTGCTGCGCTGCAATATTGCGCAGCGTCCGGTGAATGAAGGAAACGAGCTCGACCGTCGAGTTGGGTGTCAAATCCCCCGCGCCTGCTGCTCCGCATTGCCGATATAGCTGGCTGGGGTCATGGCCAAAAGCTGGGTTTTAGCTTCAGTCGAGATGTCGAGTTTTTCAATGAATTCACGCATGGAGGCGGCGTTGACGCGCTTGCCTCGAGTCAGCTCCTTGAGCTTTTCATAGGGCTGTTCGATGTTGTAGCGGCGCATGACGGTTTGCACGGCTTCACCGAGCACTTCCCAGTTGCTGTCCAGTTCGGCCAACATGCCTTCACGATTGGCTTCCAGCTTGCCCAGGCCGCGTCCGAGCGATTGATAGGCGATGGTGCAGTGCGCCATGGCCAAGCCCAGCGCGCGCAGAACAGTGGAATCGGTCAGGTCGCGCTGCCAGCGTGAGATCGGCAGTTTTTGTGCAAAGTGGGTGAGCAGGGCATTGGCGATGCCGAGGTTGCCTTCGGCGTTCTCAAAGTCAATCGGGTTGACCTTGTGCGGCATGGTGGAGGAGCCGACTTCGCCCGCCACGGTGCGTTGTTTGAAGTGACCGAGGGCAATGTATCCCCAGGCATCACGCGCAAAGTCGATCAGGATGGTGTTGCTGCGCACCAGCGCGTCGCAGTATTCGGCGATGTAGTCGTGCGGTTCGATCTGGATGGTGTAGGGGTTCCAGGTCAGGCCGAGGCTTTCGACGAAGTTTTGCGCGAACTGTGACCAGTCAACTTCAGGATAGGCGGCAAGGTGGGCGTTGTAGTTGCCGACCGCGCCGTTGATCTTGCCCATGATTTCAACTTGGCTAAGTTGTTCACGCTGGCGCTTGAGGCGGTAGGCGACGTTGGCAAATTCCTTGCCCATGGTGCTGGGCGAGGCGGGTTGGCCGTGGGTGCGCGAGAGCAGGGGCGCGTCGGCCAGATCATGCGCCATGCCGCGCAGGGTGTTGAGGATGTTGTCAATGCGCGGCAGCAGAACCTGGTTGCGCCCTTCGCGCAGCATCAGGGCGTAGGCGAGGTTGTTGATGTCTTCCGAGGTGCAGGCGAAATGAAAAAACTCGCTAATCGCGGCAAGTTCAGCGTTGTTTTGCACTTTTTCCTTGAGGAAGTACTCAACCGCCTTGACATCGTGGTTGGTGGTTTTTTCGATGTTTTTGACCCGGCGCGCATCGTCGGCGTTGAAGTGGGTCACGATGTCATCCAATACGCCGCTGGCATGGGCAGATAGCGCAGGCACTTCGTAAATCGCGGGATGCGCCGCCAGGGCTTGCAGCCAGCGCACTTCGACCAGCACCCGATGACGAATCAGACCAAATTCACTGAAAATGGGGCGAAAATCATCGGCCTTGTCGGCATAGCGGCCATCAACGGGGGAAAGCGCCATCAAGGTGAAATCGGCGGAGTTAAGATGTGTCATGCTGCAAGCTCGTGCTGTTTTTAATGCGCCAAATGTTAACACGCGGTTTGATTGAGCTTGGTAGCGTGATGAATGGCAATACATTGCACATGACATGAAGTGTGTGGTGTGGTTAAATGCGTGCCGCAATTCAATGAGCGCGTTTTGTGCTTGTTTGGTTGCGGAATTATCTACACTCCACACGCGCATCATGATCTGATCGGCGGGGTGCCTGTAACCTTTAATGCGTGATGCGCAAGGGTGCAGGTCGTCGTTCAGGATGTGCGGAGGCTTAACCCCATAGAGGATTATAAAAATGGCTCAAGTCAGTATGCGTCAAATGTTGGAAGCGGGTGTTCACTTCGGTCACCAGACCCGCTATTGGAACCCGAAGATGGCTCCGTACATCTTTGGTGATCGCAATAAAATTCACATTATCAACCTTGAAAAAACAGTGCCGATGTTTAACGACGCACTGAATTTCATTGGCAAAATTGCGGCCAAGGGCGGCACCATTTTGTTTGTAGGCACCAAGCGCTCTGCGCGTGATGTGATTGGTGAGCAAGCGACGCGTGTCAATATGCCCTACGTCAATCACCGCTGGTTGGGCGGCATGATGACCAACTTCCGCACCGTGAAGCTGTCAGTGCGCCGCTTGAAAACTCTGCAAACCATGGCGCAAGACGGCAGCTTTGATCGCTTGGTCAAGCGTGAAGCGCTGGATATGCAACGTGAAATGGAAAAACTGGAAAAGGGCTTGGGGGGTATTCAGAACATGGAACACCTGCCGGATGCGTTGTTCGTGGTTGACGTGGATCATGAATCCATTGCCATTACTGAAGCGCGCAAGCTGGGTATTCCTGTTATCGGCGTGGTCGATAGCAACAGCTCGCCTGATGGTGTGGATTACATCATTCCAGGCAACGACGACGCGATTCGCGCTGTTCAGCTGTATGTTATGGCGGTTGCGGATGCTATCGAAGATGCCAAGGGTACGGTAACTGTGGCGAGCGATGACTTTGTTGAGGTGAGCGAAGCTGCAGCTTGATTCTGTGCTCGCTAACTCGTCACGTTGTTGACGCTTGAATTTCTACGCACGGGTCCTTATGACCCGTTGTTTTTGTCAGCTTTATGGAGAATTTTATGAGTACGATTTCTGCAAGTCTGGTCAAAGAACTGCGCGAGCGCACCAGCGCTGGCATGATGGAATGCAAAAAAGCCCTGGTCGAAGTCGGTGGTGACATCGAAGCGGCGATCGAGTGGATGCGCAAGCAAGGTATGGCCAAGGCCGATAAGAAATCAGGCCGTACTGCAGCTGATGGTGTGGTCGTGATTGCGGTCGCTGACGATGGTAAATCTGCGGCACTGGTGGAAATCAACAGTGAAACCGACTTTGTGGCCAAGAGCGAAGACTTCGTCAAGTTTGCCAATGAAGTGGCTCAAGTGGTTCTGACCCAGAATCCGGCGGATATCGACGCCTTGCTGGCTGCAAAAATGTCAAATGGCGAAGATGTCAACACCGTGCGTTCTGCGCTAATCGCCAAGATCGGCGAAAACCTGCAAGTGCGTCGTTTTGTGCGTATCGAGACCACGGGTGTTATCGGTGCTTACCGTCATGGCGAGCGTATCGGTGTTCTGACTGAATTGACGGGCGGTGATGTTGCTGTCGCCAAGGATGTGTCCATGCACATCGCGGCAAGTCGTCCAGTCTGCGTTTCCGAGTCCGATGTACCGGCTGAATTGATCGAGAAAGAGCGTGCGATTTTCCTGGATCAGGCCATACAAAGTGGTAAGCCTGCTGAAATTGCGGCCAAGATGGTTGACGGACGTATTCGCAAGTACCTCGCTGAAGTGGCTCTGACCGGTCAGCCTTTCGTCAAGGATGCCGATGTAACTGTCGGCGCAATGCTGAAAAAGTCAGGTTGCGAGGTGACTCAATTCGTGCGCTTTGAAGTAGGCGAAGGCATTGAAAAGCAGACCACTGACTTTGCAGCCGAAGTGGCGGCACAAGTTGCTGCCAGCTAATAGCTAAGGGTGACTGCAAAGTCATCCTTCAGTACGGCTTGAACGTGTATTTTTTAACTTAAACTTAGGGTCAAATCATGCAAACTCCTGCGCTCCGTTACCGTCGTGTCCTTCTCAAATTGAGTGGCGAGGCGTTAATGGGCGCGTGTGATTACGGCATTGACCCTGAAGTTCTCCACCGTCTTGCGACTGAAATCCTGAACCTGCAAAGAATGGGTGTGGAAATTGGTCTGGTGATTGGCGGTGGCAATATTTTCCGTGGTGCGGGTCTGGCCGAAGGCGGCATGGATCGTGTCACGGGCGACCATATGGGTATGTTGGCCACGGTGATGAATGCCCTGGCGATGCAGGATGCCATTGAACGTCAGGGTGGCGAAGTGCGCGTCATGTCGGGGTTGTCCATTCATCAGGTGTGTGAGGATTACGTGCGCCGCCGTGCGGTGCGCCACCTTGAGAAGGGACGTGTGGTGATATTTGCCGCAGGCACGGGCAGCCCATACTTTACGACGGATACGGCGGGCAGTCTGCGTGCGATTGAAGCGTGCTGTGATGTGCTGATTAAGGCCACGAAGGTGGATGGGGTTTATGATTGTGACCCGATGAAGCACCCGCACGCCTGTCGCTACGAAACCTTGACCTATGATGAAGCCATTACGCGTCAGCTTGGGGTAATGGATGCGACGGCACTGGTGATGTGTCGTGATAATGATTTGCCTCTCATCGTCGCCGACATCAATACACCGGGTTTGTTGCAAAGCCTGGTCATGGGCGAGCGTGTGGGAACTTTGGTGACAAGGGAGATACAGTGAAATGATTGAAGCACTACGTAAAGATGCCGAATTGCGCATGGGTAAAAGTTTGGAAGCTTTGAAGTCGGAGCTATCGAAAGTGCGCACCGGGCGTGCGCATCCATCCATTCTCGATCACGTTAAGGTCGATTATTACGGTCAAGAAGTTCCCCTGTCCCAGGTTGCCAAGGTGGTGGCTGAAGATGCACGCAATCTCAGCGTTACGCCCTGGGAAAAAGACATGGTGAGCAAGATCGAAAAAGCCATCATGACTTCCGATCTTGGCTTGAATCCGATGAGCATGGGGATGGTGATTCGCGTTCCGCTCCCAGCGCTGACCGAAGACCGTCGCCGTGATTTGGTGAAAGTGGTGCGTAGCGAAGCCGAAGCTTCGAAAGTGGCCATTCGTAATATTCGCCGCGATGTGAATGGCACCTTGAAAAATCAACTCAAGGATAAGTTGATTAGCGAAGACGAGGAGCGCCGTGCGCAAGATGTCATCCAAAAGCTAACCGATAAGGCGGTGGCGGATGCGGATGCCATTCTTGCGGTGAAAGAAAAGGAATTAATGGAAGTTTGAGTCCGAGGCCGGGTTCGGTTAAGGGTTCTTAAGTCGGGCATTTTGACTTTTTTAATATGGCACGGCTTTGAACGTTTCTTCTACATCTGCATCTATTCCGCGTCACATCGCCATCATCATGGATGGTAACGGACGTTGGGCGAAGCAGCATGGTTTGCCGCGCGTTATTGGGCATCGTCGTGGTGCGACTGCCTTGCGCCATGTGGTGCGCGCCTGTGTTCAGCGTCAGGTTCAGGTATTAACAGTATTCGCGTTTTCAAGTGAAAACTGGCATCGGCCTGAAACCGAGGTTAAAGCGCTGATGGTTCTTTTTATGCACTCCTTGCGTCGTGAGGTTGAAAAACTGCATGAGGCGGGGGTGCGTTTGCGTTTTATTGGTGAACGTGGACGTTTTGATCGAGCCCTGCAGCAAAAAATGGAGGCTGCAGAGCATCTTACGGCGAATAATTCGTGCATGACGATGGTGATTGCCGTGAATTATGGAGGGCGTTGGGATTTGGTTCAGGCGGCGCGCGCTTTGGCGGAAGATGTGTCGGCGGGGCAAATTGCTCTTGGTGATTTGAATGAACAGGCTCTGTCCGGGCATTTGGCTCTGGCCGATCTGCCTGAGCCGGATTTACTCATTCGAAGCGGCGGCGAGCAACGCATCAGCAATTTTCTGTTGTGGCAGATGGCCTACACCGAGTTGTATTTTACTCCAACCTTGTGGCCCGATTTCCGTGTGGATGATTTGGAGCGGGCACTGACCTGGTTTGCCGGGCGTGAGCGGCGTTTTGGGCGAGTTGAAAGCACGCACCCGAGGCTGGGACATGCTTAAAAAACGCATTGTGACCGCATTGGTTCTGGCCATTGTTTTTTTAACGACGCTTTTTTGGTTGCCGCCGCTTGCCTTTCAGCTTTTGATGGCTCTCGTTGTGGCTTTGGTGGCCTATGAGTGGGCGGCTTTGGCTGGCTGGCGTGGGTTGGTACGCCTGGGCTATGTCTTCGGCATCGTGTTTGGTGGTGCGGGGTTGGTTTTTGCCCCTTTGGGCGGCTCCTTTCACCTTGGATTATTGATCGCCGGTTTGGTGCTTTGGGCTTTGCTGAGTTTGCGTGTCTTTTTGGGAGCGCATGTTCCAAATGTTTTACATCATGCTCATTTCAAGCTGTTGCTTGCGCCGCTGGTGCTATGGCCCGCATGGTTTGCCCTGGAATATCTGCATTCATTGCCTGATGGGGCGTGGTGGGTGTTGGGAACTTTAATGGTGGTTTGGGTGGCGGATAGCGCAGCATTTTTTGCGGGCCGCATGTTTGGTCGCGTTAAATTGGCTCCCCACATCAGTCCGGGAAAAACTGTTGAAGGTTTGCTGGGAGGACTATCAGGTGTAACCGCCTACGCTCTTATCGCCCATGGGTTTGAGCCGTTTGCGCAGCTACCTTTGTGGGCATGGTGTGCTTTGACTATCACGGTCACGTTGTTTTCAGTCATTGGGGATTTGCACGAAAGCTTGCTTAAGCGAGAAGCAGGGGTAAAAGATAGCGGAACCTTGTTGCCAGGGCATGGCGGGGTGTTCGATCGGGTGGACAGTCTTTTGGCCGCCGCACCAATCATGGCGTTTGGCTTGTTCTTGCTTGATGTCAATGGACTCGGCATGGGTGGCTTGGTGTGATGCAGTCATCCCGGCAGGGCGTGTGCGTTCTCGGTGCGACCGGTTCGATTGGGCAAAGTACGCTGGATGTATTGCGCCGCCACCCTGAGCGCTGGTGGGTTGAGTCGCTGGGTGCCAATCAGGATGTCGAAGGCATGCTGGCGGCGTGTATCGAGTTCAGGCCGCGCGTGGTTGCGATGGCCGATGAGCAGGCGGCAGCGCGCTTAACGCAGGCACTCGGGGCGGCGGGATTGCTGACCGAGGTTTTGTCGGGCGAAGCAGGCATGGAGGCGATTGCTGCGGATGCAGCGAGTACGGTGGTCGTGGCGGCGATTGTTGGGGCGGCGGGTCTGCGCTCGTCCCTTGCGGCGGTGCGTGCGGGCAAGCGGGTATTGCTGGCGAACAAGGAAGCGCTGGTTATGTCGGGCGCCTTGTTTATGGCAGAAGTCGCTGCACATGGCGCAATACTTATTCCGCTGGATAGTGAGCACAATGCATTGTTTCAATGTTTGCCCGCTATTGATGCGCAGACACAGCGCTCATTGGCGGGTATTGATTCTTTGCTGCTGACTGCGTCCGGTGGGCCTTTTCTGGATTGGCCGCTGGAGCGTTTGTTGACAGTTACGCCTGAGCAGGCATGTACGCACCCCAACTGGTCGATGGGCAGGAAGATTTCGGTGGACTCTGCCAGCTTGATGAACAAGGGGTTGGAGGTGATTGAAGCCTTTTGGTTGTTTTCCATGCCTTTGGAGCGCATCAAAGTGGTGGTTCACCCGCAAAGTATTGTGCACTCCATGGTGGCGTATGCGGATGGTTCAGTATTGGCGCAACTCGGTTTGCCCGATATGCGTACCCCAATTGCTCATGCTTTGGCGTGGCCTGAGCGTGTGCCATCGGGTGTGGCTGCGCTGGATTTGACCCAAGTGTCCCAATTGACGTTTGTGCCGCCCGATACACAGCGATTTCCATGCTTGCGCCTCGCCTATGATGCCTTGCGCCAAGGGGGCGTGGCACCGGCGATATTGAATGCGGCGAATGAGGTGGCGGTGGACGCGTTTTTGCATCGGCATATGGGCTTTATGCAGATTCCGGCACTGATTGAGTCCGTGCTTGACTGTGTGGCATCCGGTAGTGTGCAGACATTGGATGAAGTTTTTGCTGCGGATGTGCAGGGGCGTGTCTTAGCCAAAGAGTGGGTTCAACAGCACGGTAGAGCCGCATGACACATTTAATGTTTAGTGTTCTTGGTTTTTTGCTCGCCGTCGGCCTGCTGGTCGTGGTGCATGAGTGGGGGCACTTTTGGGTGGCGCGCCGCCTTGGGGTCAAAGTATTGCGTTTTTCCATCGGTTTTGGCCCGGTGTTGTACAAGTGGCAGCGCGGCGAAACTGAATATGCTTTGAGTGCCATTCCGCTGGGTGGCTACGTCAAAATGCTGGATCACCGCGAGGGCGAGGTCGACCCTGCGGAGGCAGGGCGTGCATTTGACCGCCAATCATTGGCTACACGCGCGGCGATTGTGGTCGCCGGGCCTCTGGCCAACCTGATTTTTGCCGTTCTTGCGTACACAGCGATGTTTATGGTCGGCGTGCAGGGCTTGGCTCCTATTTTGAGTACCCCTCCATTGGGTACGGCGGCGCAACTTGCCGGGCTAAATGCGGGAGCCGAGGTGGTTACAGTCAATGGCCATGCAATCAATACATTCGATGCCTTGCGAGTTGCGGTGATGCAAGCTGCGGCGAGTGACCAAAGCATCAGCCTTGGTGTGCGTGACGATGCTTTGAATTCGAGCTCAAGCTCGGTACACGAGTTCACGTTGCCAGGTGCACCCTATCAACTCTTTGCCAGCCGTGAAGACCCCTTGGCACAGCTTGGATTGCGCCCCTGGCGGCCAGACAATGCGAACCTGATTGTAAAGGGTGTAGTTCAAGGTGCGCCCGCCGAGCGGGCTGATTTGCGCGTGGGTGATGTGATCACTGGCATTCAAGGGGTGGAAAATGCACAAGCGAACCAAGTCATCGACTTGATTCGCAGTCATCCCGGGCAGCGCATAACCCTGGATATATTGCGCGATGGTCAGGTTATGCATCTGGATATGCTTCCCGGCAGCAAGACCGACAAGGTTGGGGACTTTGGCTATATTGGCGCCAGTTTCGCCCTGGACATCCCGCAAAGCGTGCGTGAACGCCTGTGGCGAGTGGATCGTCAAAATCCTTGGACGGCTTTTACAGCAGCAAGCATAAAAACTTGGGATATGACTGTGCTAAGTCTGCAAGTCATGGGTAAAATGCTCACCGGTCAAGCAAGCATCGAGTCCATCAGTGGGCCACTAGGTATTGCCGACATTGCAGGTCACGCCTTGGTTCTTGGTCTGTCCACGTTTTTGGGTTTGCTAGCCTTGATCAGTTTGAGTCTTGCGATTTTAAACTTGTTACCGATCCCCATCCTGGATGGTGGTCTTTTGATGTTTTATGCCATCGAAGCCGTACGTGGGCAGCCGCTATCCGAGCAGGCACAACTTGTGGGTCAGAAGCTGGGGATGTCCTTGCTACTTGCACTTATGGCTCTGGCCATGTTCAATGACCTTTCACGGCTGTTTTTTTAATTCTCTGCTACGCACTCAACGGGATACTTTGTTTTAATGAATAGGTTCGCAAAAATTCTATTAAGTGTTGGGGTGGCATTGAGTTTAGGGACACATGCTCAAGCCGCAACCACAGTCAAACTCAGTGATATTGAGTTGCAAGGCTTGCAAAATCTTGATTCAGGCACGGTGTTTACCTATCTCCCCTACCGCGTAGGTGATGAGTTCAGTGAGGCAGACAGCACGCGTGTCGTACGTGATTTATACAAAACAGGTTTCTTTAAGCAGGTTGAGGTCGATCAGCGCGGCGATGTACTGATCGTGAAGCTAGACGAGTTGCCCACAATTGGTGAGCTCAAGTTTTCCGGCAACGATAAAGTTGATAAAGCTGATTTGGAGAAAGCACTCAAGTCAGCGGGCTTGGTCAAGGGACGCATTCTTAACCGTGCTGTTTTAGAGCAAATGGAACAAGAGTTACAACGCTTGTACTTCAGTATGGGCCTGTACGGTATGCGCGTTGAAGTCAAACAAACCGACTTGGGCGGCAATCGTGTCGGCCTTGATATCGAAATTTTAGAAGGCACTGAGTCCGCAATTCGTAGCGTTTCATTTGTTGGGAACAGCGTATTTTCAGAACAAACACTGGCCAGCCAATTTGATCTTGGCCCAAAAAGTTGGTGGGAATTTTATTCAAGTAAGGATCAGTATTCACGGCAGAAGCTTGCTGCGGATTTGGAGAAGCTTCGCTCGTTCTATCTGGATCGTGGCTATGTGAAATTCAATATTGAATCCACAGAAGTTTCCATGTCACCCGATCGCAAAGATATTTACATCACGATTGGTGTTAAAGAGGGCGACCAGTACAAAGTATCCGGTGTTGATTTCGCTGGTGCCAAAGTGGTCGATGAAGCCGAACTGCGTAAGTTGGTATTGATTAAGAGTGGTGAGGCTTTTTCACGTAAGGAGTTGACCGAGTCAACAAGCGCAATGGTTAAGCGTATCGGTAATGAGGGGTATGCCTTTGCCAACGTTAACCCGGTTCCACAGCTTGATGAGACGAACAAGACTGTCAAATTGACGCTATATGTTGATCCCGGCAAGCGTGTCTATGTGCGCAATATAAATATTCAAGGCAATTATCTTACGGATGAAGAGGTATTCCGCCGAGAATTGCGCCAGATGGAGGCATCCTGGTATTCCGGGGAAAAGTTGGATCGTTCGAAGACCAGATTACAGCGCTTGCCTTATGTCGAAAATGCGAGCATTGAAACCAAGCCGGTTGCAGGCAAGGCGGATGTCGTTGACGTGAATGTGGGTGTTACTGAGAAAATGTCAGGCCAGTTCAGCGTGGGTGTGGGGTACTCGCAATCTGCGGGTGTGCTTTTCAACCTGAACGTGGCTCAATCAAACTTTCTAGGCACAGGAAACCTGGCTTCAATTAAACTAGATCGTAGTGCATCCTACAGTTCCTACAGTCTTTCATTATTGGATCCTTACTGGACGATTGATGGCATCAGTGCTGGTGTGAGTGCTTTTTACACCAAAACAGATACGGAAAACTTAAACACTACTGTGATTAGTCGATATATTCTTGACTCCTATGGCGCTGACTTGAAGTTTTCTATGCCGGTTTCGGAGTCCGTAAGCGCACGGTTAGGGTTTGGCTTGTCTAATGCTGCTCTTAAAACAACGGTTGAATCGCCTGATTGGGTTACTAACAACAGTTATGATTTCCTATCGATTACCCCAGGTGTCTCGATGGATACACGTGATCGCATTGTTTTTCCTAATTCTGGTATTTTCACGGGCGTATATGCGGATGTGACTCTTCCAGGCAGTGGATTGGAATTCTACAAAATTAATGCGGACTATGCGCAATATTTTAGTGTATATAAAAACTTTGTTTTAAAGGGGTATGGCACGGTAGGACTTGGAGATAGTTATGGAAAAAGCTATTCCTACGTTAACAACCAAGGGGTTACTATTGAAACTCCTCTGCCACCCTTCAGAAATTATTATGCCGGTGGCGTACGTTCGGTTCGTGGTTATGAAGACTATAGCTTAAGCTCTGGTCCCGCTACGCTTGACAGCAATGGCGACCCTCAAGGTGGTGCTTTTAAGGTCGTTGGTGGTGCTGAATTTTCTGCGCCACTTCCTTTTCTTGGTCCGGAAGTTGAGAAAAATGTACGTTTGAGTTTGTTTTATGATGTGGGCAACGTTTATTATGACTACAGTTCATTCGACTCAAATGAATTGCGTATGTCTTTTGGGGTTTCGTTAAACTGGATATCCCCTATTGGGCCTTTGATTTTAAGTTATGCTGTTCCATTTAACGATCAGCCTGGCGATAAACTACAGGCTTTCCAGTTTTCTGTTGGCTCTGGTTTCTGATTTTTACTTGGAGATTTATTTGTGATTAAGCACACGCGCGTTTTATCGGTTATGTTCCTTTTGGCTCTTTCTGGAGTTGCCTCGGGTACAGCATTCGCCAAAGAACTCAAGGTTGGGTTTGTTAATTCGGCCTTGTTGCTTGATAAAGCACCACAAGCTGAAGTGGCTCGCGTTCAGCTTGAAAAGGAGTTTTCCGGACGTGAACGCGATCTTGTGGAAAACCAAAAAGCCGCTCAGGCCATTGAGCAAAAGCTCAGTAAAGATGGCGCCACAATGAGTGATGCAGAGCGCTCTCGCCAAGAGCGTGATTTAAATCGTCGTATGCGTGAGCTTCAGCGTCAACAAGTTGAGTTTCGTGATGATTTGAATTTGCGTAAAAACGAAGAGTTGGCCAAGCTTCAACGTACTGTATATCAAGTTATTAGTGAGATGGCCAAAAGCGAAGAATTTGATCTGATTTTGAGTGACGGTGTAGTTTTTGCCAGCCCAAGTGTTGATATCACCAACAAAATCCTGGAACGTCTGCAATCTGCTAAGTAATTTATTTAGTCACTGACAAGCTAGTTTAATTGTGAATCTTGCTGAACTTGCTCAAAAACTAGGCATCCCCTTGGTTGGGGATGCCTCTTTTGTTGTTGGTGGAGTTGCTGCTCTTGATCGCGCAGAAAATACTTCACTTTGTTATGTGCAAGATAGCGCCTACTTGGATGCGGCCCTTAATTCTTGTTGTGGTGTCTTAATAATTTCATCCAAGCACTTACCGAATATGGGTCAAGCTAGGTGTTCAAATTTTCTAATAAGCGATCATCCCCATCTTGCATTTGCTAAAGCGGCCAACATTCTTCATCCAGCCAAAGCTCGTCGAGGGATCCATCCAACAGCGGTTATAAGTCCTGACGCAAAGATTGATTCCACGGCGTGGATTGGTCCTTTCGTCGTAATTGAAGACTATGTTTCTATTGGCCGTGATGTTCAGATTGGATCTCACTGCCATATTGGATCTATGAGTCATATTTCTGATGAAACACAATTATTTCCTCGTGTTACGATTTTGCATGACGTACACATCGGAGCTCGCTGTCGAATTTTATCCGGTGCGGTGATTGGCTCGGATGGTTTCGGTTTGGTCCAAGAGAGAGGTACTTGGCAGCATGTGCCACACTTGGGGCGGGTCGTTATCGGCAACGATGTTGATATTGGTGCCAATACTACCGTTGATCGTGGAACGCTCTCGGATACCCTGATTATGGACGGAGTGAAAATCGACAATCTGGTTCAGATTGCGCATAACGTTGTTATTGGTCGTCACTCGGCAATTGCGGGTTGTGCAGGTTTGGCTGGAAGTTCTGTTGTGGGTGAGTATTGTTTATTGGCGGGAGGCGTTGGTCTTGCGGGTCATTTAAAACTTGCAGATAAGGTGCACATCACAGGAATGTCGATGGTGACAAAATCAATTCAACAATCAGGTGTTTATTCATCCGGGACACCGTTGGATGAAAATAGGAATTGGCGTCATAATGCCGCTCGATTTAAGACGCTTGATTCATTGGCGCGCCGCCTGGGCAAGGTTGAGCGTCATCTTGGTTTTCGGGAAATATCAGAGGATTGATGCGTGAGTCGTATTATAAATATTCAAGACGTTATGCGTCATTTGCCCCATCGCTACCCTTTCTTGCTTGTTGATAGGGTTTTGGATTGGGCTCCCAATGATTATCTTATTGCGCTCAAGAACGTCACATATAATGAAAATTTCTTTCAAGGTCATTTTCCTGTACGTCCAGTAATGCCCGGTGTATTGATAACCGAAGCATTGGCGCAAGCGACTGGGATTTTAGCTTTTGCCAGCTTGGGCGATAAGCCTAATGACAATACATTGTATATGCTTGTTGGGTTAGATAACGTAACGTTTAGGCGCATGGTTGAACCAGGTGATCAACTTACCTTACATGTTAAGCAAAAGCGGTTAGTGCGTAATTTGGGTATTTTTGAGTGTGAAGCACTTGTGGGTGAGGAGCTTGCGGCCAAGGCCACAATTAAATGTATCGCAAAGGATGTCACTGCATGATTGATGTTCGTGCTGTAATTGACCCATCGGCAAAATTGGGTGAGGGTGTTTTCGTTGGTCCATTTTCAATCATCGGCCCAGATGTTGAAATTGGTGATCACACTTGGATAGGGCCTCATGTTGTCATTAATGGGCCTACGCGCCTTGGTGCACATAATCGAATTTTCCAATTTGCCTCGGTAGGTGAAGCTCCTCAGGATCTCAAATATAACGGAGAGCCGACACGACTCGAAATGGGAGATCGCAATACGATACGTGAAAATTGTACGATTCACCGTGGAACGGCTCAGGGCGATGGAGTAACCTCAATTGGGAGTGATAATCTCTTTATGGCTACGGTACATATTGCCCATGATTGTCACATTGGAAATCATGTCATTATGGCCAATGCGGCTTCACTTGCTGGGCATGCTGTGGTTGAAGACTGGGCTATTCTTAGTGGCTTTTCTGTGGTGCATCAGTTTTGCCGTATTGGTGCGCATAGTTTCGCTGGTGGATTTACCAAAATAACCCAGGATATTCCACCGTATGTGATGGTCGATGGCGCACGTGCACGACCTATAGGTATTAACAAACATGGATTAAAGCGACGTAATTTTACAGAAGAGTCAATTCGTGAGTTACATCGAGTATTTAAATTGTTAGTAAGGAATCGTCCTACTAAAGAAAATTGGGATGAGGCCGAAGAAATGGCGGCAACCTGCAATGAAGTTAGGTTTTTTATTGATTTCATTCGCGCGAGTCAGCGAGGGATTGTGCGTTAAGTGATGCAAAGCGATATTAATTCAAATGTACGCATTGAGCGCGACAGCATGGGCGACCTTCATGTGCCTGCAGATGCACTGTGGGGCGCTCAAACACAGCGGGCGGTAAATAATTTTTCAATCGGTGAGCGACCTATGCCCCGGGCGTTTATCCGGGGTATGGGTTTGGTTAAGGCGGCATGCGCAAGGGCCAATCAAGACTTAGGTTTGCTGGATGCTGCACGTGCCGAATTAATAAGTAAGTTTGCGCTTGAAATCGCAAATGGTCGATTTGATAAGCAGTTTCCTGTGGACGTTTTTCAAACGGGATCAGGTACGTCAAGTAATATGAATGCCAATGAAGTCATTGCACGATTAACGAGTGTAAGCGGGTTGGAAATTCATGCGAATGACCATGTTAATATGGGACAAAGCTCGAATGATGTAATTCCAACTGTGGTTCATCTGAGTGCTAGCATTGAGATTAGTAATCGCTTACTTCCTTCGCTACGTCATTTGCGTAAGACTATTGACAATCGCGCACAGCAATTTTCACGAATCATTAAAACAGGGCGTACCCATTTAATGGATGCGATGCCTATAACACTTGGGCAGGAGCTTTCCGCTTGGTCGGCTCAGCTTGAGGCCGCTGAAAGTCGATTGCGTGATAGTTTGGAGCGCCTTCGTGTGTTACCACAAGGTGGAACTGCAGTAGGTACCGGTATCAATACAACCGAGGACTTTGGTCGGCGTGTGTGTGACAAGCTTACCGAGTTTACCAGCATTGAGTTTAGACCCATGAATAATCTATTTATGGGTTTGTCTTGCCAAGATACAGCGGTAGAAATTAGTGGACAATTGCGTACGCTTGCCGTCGCATTGATGAAAATTAGTAATGACTTGAGGTGGATGAATTCAGGTCCAATGTCAGGATTAGCTGAGATCCGATTGCCTGCTCTGCAGCCTGGAAGTTCGATAATGCCTGGTAAGGTTAATCCAGTGATTCCTGAGGCAGTCATGATGGCCTGTACGCGCGTTATGGGACATGACACTGCAATTGCTATTGCTGGTCAATCTGGTAATTTTCAGCTTAATGTGATGCTGCCCCTAATAGCTGATAGTTTGCTGGATTCGATTTCACTTATGGCTAACGCATCTCAATCTTTGGCTGATCAGGCGATCATGGATATGCAGATCAATACCAAGAATCTTGATGAAGCTTTGCAGCGTAATCCGATTCTGGTAACTGCTCTTAACCCAGTGCTTGGTTATGAAAAAGGTGCGGCGTTAGCGAAACGTGCCTATGCCGAAGGTCGAACCTTGTTGGATGTGGCCTTGGAGGACACGGATCTTGATGAAATCACCCTCCGTCGCTTACTTGATCCAGCCGCACTTGCAGCTGGTGGTATTCAGCCTGGATTGAATGGGTTGGGTGGCTGATTTGAGGAATAGGTTTGATTTTAATGGGTCATGTGAACTAGGAAAGAAAATGTGTCTCAGTGATCTGATCGTACTGGTGCGGTCAAGTTTTCTAATGGCATTGGTGCGTGCAAATAGTATCCCTGTGCATAATCAACTCCGATATCACGCAAACATTTAATGGCATCAATACTATCGACATGCTCTGCAACTGTGTGCATTCCTAATGAATGAGCAATTTCATTCATTGATTTAACCATTGCATAATCTTGACTACTTTGAGCAATGTCTTTGACAAAAAATCCATCGATTTTAAGCTCATTAGTATTGAGGTTTTTTAGGTGTGTGTAGGAGGAGTGACCTGAACCGAAATCATCTATGCTAAATCGACAACCGTAGTGGCGCATTTGATCGATAAATTTTTGTGCGGCATTGTAGCCTTCAATGGCAACCGTTTCCGTAATTTCAAAAAATAGTTTTGTGGCTATATTTCTTTGAAGGACGAATTGGTCATGAAGAAAATTCAATATATCCAAATTACTCAATGAAAGTGCAGAAATATTGATGGAAAAACTGTCAATAGAGTCAAATATTTTTTCATTGTCACTTGCCCAGTCAAAAAACTCAGCAAGAACCCATAAATCAATCTCATGAATGCGCCGTAGACGCTCTAGAATCGGAATAAACTCAGACGGATGGATCGTTTCACTGTTTTCACTGTTATCAGAGTGTATCCCAAGTAATATTTCATAGCGCGGCATGAATGCTACGCTATTATTCAATGGAATAATCATCTGGCATCGCAAGAAGAATCTATTATTTTGGAACATTCGATCAATTTGACCCGCCCACTTGGCTAGGGATTGTTGCTCCTCAAATGCCAAATTGGTATTGTCATACCATTGCATCGTGTTTCTTCCTGATTTTGTTGCTGCGTTGTATGCGGCGTCAGCGCGACGTATTCCTTCTTCGGGTGATGTTATTGAAGGAACATAAGAAACAAGACCGATGTTTATTCCTAGGCTGTATGTTTCGTCCCTGTGTGTGAAACTAAAGTTCTTAAACTGATTCATTATTTTATCAGCAACGCCTTGTGTATATGGCTGGTCAACATTGAGGAATAGAAGAGCGAAACTGCATTCTGTAAATATAGCCAATACGTCTTCCTTTCTCAGCTGCGTTATGAATTTCTCGGCGATACTCTGAATTAGATGATCGCCTGCCTCCATGCCTCGTTGCGTGTAAATCATTCCAATTTGATCAAATCCTATGACCATAAGGACGTGGGTCTGATCATAACGTCGTCGATCTCGTGATACATTAGTCAAATTTAGCATGAAGCCGTTGCGGTTCCATATGCCCTGAATATGGCTATGTGTAGCTTGGTGTTTTATTTTACGAATGACATCATCAACCACTGCATATTCTGCACGCTCCAACATCGGGAGATTTAGGTCTTCACCTTCTCGAATGAGATTTGAGTTTAATTTGAGATTGAACTCCTCTAAGTTCACTTCTAATTGTTCCGTGGCAGATCTATTTGTGAACAGGCATAATCCCGGGGGATGGCTCATCCATATAAGCTGCATTGGCATCCAGTTTCCGCCTTTGAGGAATTCCCACCACTCGCCAATTTTAAGACGATCAATTAGGAAGGTATATTGTTCCTGTAATTTATTATCGATTGAATCAAGTGGTAGGAAATAATGTTCTGGAATATATATTTTGTGTAATGGTCGTGATGTTGGGGGTAGCGTTTGTTCAAGGGATTTTTTTGCAAGTGCCATAAATATCTTAACTCGATCTAAGTCTTCGCAAATGGTTGTTAGATGGCGTTCAACCATTGCCAGCCACGCACTAACTTCGAAGCGATGTTTAGTGTTTGGTTTAAATGTTGCTTCAGACCAAGTCATTAGACGCTCAAGCGCAATTTCTCCCTGACTCCATCCTGTGCCATGCATGCCATCTCGCAGAATTATCATTAACAGATAACTTTCCCAGCCTTCTCTAAGAAGCTGTTCAATTAGTTCAGCAACCTCATGTCCGGCAAAACGTGCTTCAAGATATTCTTTAATTTTTCTATGCGCATCACGTGTATGCGCATTTTTTTCAGCGATTTCTTGGAATTCTGAAATGCGCTTTAAACGATCTTTTTGCAATGGATCAAGTAGCCTTTCCAGCGTTTGCTTCGCAGTTTCTAAATAGGCTGACCCACCGCTTTCAAAATCATTCTTAATTTTTTCAACAACATCATCTAGATTTTTTTGGATAATGCTATCCAGCATAGAGCCATTAGAATCTGTCGCGATTGAAAATTGCTCAACCAAATTGACAACATTTCTAGCTGGGTGATTCCTCGTTTGGACTATGGACTCATCTGATAAAGCTGCCTTCAGTAGTGGGGCTTCAAGTTGCTTGGTTAGTTCGGTGATACTTGTTGGTTTTGATGTAGATGGAATGGCTTTGTCGTAGAGTAGTGATACAGTATCTAATGCTTCCCGCTCCTTGTCGGTCATTAACCGTAATTCATTTGAATTGGCGTTAATTTCATCCTCGATCCGCTTGCTCAGTGGAAGTGGTATTTCAGTGCTAAGTTGAGTATCCAACCTGTCAATCGCATCTTTGATGTCTTTTTTTGGTGCTGGTATGGATTGCTTATTTTGATTGATAATCGGATTTGTTTCTCCAACTAATGATTTGCCAAGTTGGCTAAGGCGTTGCATTAAACCTATAAATAGATTTTGATTATTAAATCCGAGTATTGTGGTTGATTTATTATGATTGTCATTCTCGCTGTTTATGGTTGTGTCGTGTGAGGTATCGAGTGCTTGCATTACTTTGTTGAACGCAAGCAAATTATTAATTGATTCATCCTGATTTGATTTAATGGATTCTAATTTGTTTTCAGTCTCTGCGTCATTTTCTTGAATATCAGCAGCTTTGGATTTTTTATGCTTTATGGATTTTCTTGATAGCGCTGGAATGGTTCTATCAATGTCTTGAATAAAGTAGGCGTAATCTGTTCGTAGTACATTACCGAATTCCTCATAAAAGAAATTTCTTATTTCATTTTCATTTTCAATATTTTTTATGTTGCTTTGCAATGATTCTCTTAGACTTTCCATTAGTGCTGAAGGAGAGAATGGATTATCCTTGTCATTCAATGGTTGATTGACAAAATCTGCTATCCGTTGCCCCATCTCGCTCAGTTCACGTTGGAATTTTTCATTTAACTGGGTGGCAACACTTGAAGCATGTATCCAGTCATCCATTTCACTATGACTAACAAGTGATAGTGAGCTTACTGTGATTTTCTTGTTATCTTCCAAGTAGGGTGTGTCATTGCGAAGCACCCTCTTTTTTACGGCCAGAACAAGATCATTGTGGATTTTATGTTTGTTTGATTTTATAAATTTGCTGGCATATCTGTATGTACCTTGGTCTGTTATGCTCATACTTTCATCGTGAGCTATATTGAGTCGGATATCTATGCGTTCAAAGAGTTTATTTGTCGCAATATCAATCATTTTCTGTAAATGATTCAATGACTCACTCATCACATTTTGTATGTTCTTTCCATCATTGGTTGAGTTCGTATTTACTGGTATGTGAGCATTGTTCGAACGTATAGCTTGGAATGCCTCTGGTTGAAATGAGGGTATTTTTAAACCGATTTCATGTTCTGATATTTGAGCCGTGATGCCAATGACCTGAAACAATCTTGATTGATTATTCCAGTTTGCTGTGAATTGGATGATTAGTTTTTGTCCCGCTCGTATATCTGTTTCTTCAGATAGACTATTGGTGTTCGGGATGCTCAATCGCATTCCATGAATGCAAAAGTCAATAATTACACAATCGTATTTTTTCGAATTTTGTGTAATGAATTGAGCATCAAGTTTTGCTTTTAATCGTGTGTAATTTCTTTGTTCCATTTCGAGACTCTGATTACGAATTTTCAAACATTTTGAATCTGGGTTGTTGTGGTGCCACTATTACATTTTTATGTTTCAATTTTTATTCGTTTGAGCTTAACTTGCCAAGCGCGCAACTTACCAATGATTTGGCTTTTGATCTCAGAGCGCTCAAACCTTCGGATTGCCCTTTTTCTGGATATCCCAGGCTATTCAGTGTTTCAATGGCTTCTATTCGTACATCATGATCCGACGTTATGATTACAATTTCACCTTGAATATCAACTTCAATGGTCAATATCCCATTAATTTTTGCCAACTTCTGACGAATACTGTTCGCACATCCGCCACATTTGATGTTGTCAACTGCAATCAGAATGTCCATGTTGATGTCCTCGGTCATGGAAAATTTTCTCGTATCGACTGTAGAATAGACCATCTAACTACACAATGATTCGAGAACTTATATGCCAACCTATCGCTCACGTACTACGACTCATGGCCGCAATATGGCGGGTGCACGTGCCTTGTGGCGCGCTACTGGCATGAAAGACGGTGACTTCGACAAGCCAATTATTGCTATCGCAAATTCATTTACTCAATTTGTGCCGGGACATGTGCATCTAAAGGATATGGGGCAGCTCGTTGCACGCGAGATTGAGAAGGCCGGTGGTGTGGCCAAGGAATTCAACACCATTGCAGTGGATGACGGCATTGCGATGGGGCATGGCGGTATGTTGTACAGTCTGCCGAGCCGCGATTTGATCGCTGATTCAGTTGAGTATATGGTCAACGCCCATTGTGCCGACGCGCTGGTATGTATTTCCAACTGCGACAAAATTACGCCGGGTATGTTGATGGCGGCGCTGCGCCTGAATATCCCGGTGATCTTTGTTTCTGGTGGGCCGATGGAAGCGGGTAAAACCGCGCTCGCGGGCAAGGTCATCAAACTTGATCTGGTGGACGCGATGATTGAGGCTGCGAACCCCAAAACTTCAGATGCCGATGTCGCGCAGATTGAACGCTCGGCCTGCCCAACCTGCGGCTCGTGTTCCGGTATGTTTACGGCCAATTCGATGAACTGTTTGACCGAGGCACTCGGCTTGTCCTTGCCGGGCAATGGTTCACTGTTGGCCACGCACGCCGACCGCGAAGATTTGTTTTTGGAAGCCGGGCGCACGATTGTGGAGCTTGCGCGCCGCTATTACGAACAGGACGATGAGCGCGTGTTGCCACGCTCGATTGCAACCTTCGAGGCGTTCGAAAACGCGGTTGCGCTGGACATCGCCATGGGCGGTTCGAGCAATACGGTGCTGCATTTGCTGGCCGCTGCGCATGAGGCCAAGGTCGAGTTCACCATGGCCGACATTGATCGTATCAGCCGCAAAGTGCCGCACTTGTGCAAAGTCGCACCAAGTATCCAGATTTACCACATGGAAGATGTACATCGTGCAGGCGGCGTGTTTGGCATTCTTGGCGAACTAGAGCGTGCTGATTTGCTGCACACTGCCTGTCATACCGTGCATGCGCCAAGCATGGGCGAGGCACTGGATCAATGGGATATTGCCCGCCCGACGGTGAACGAAATCGCCAAAACACGCTTCCTTGCAGGGCCTGCTGGCATTCCGACCCAGACGGCGTTCAGCCAGGCCACGCGCTGGCCGAGTCTTGATCTTGATCGCACGAATGGCTGCATCCGTGACCTTGCCCATGCGTATAGCCAGGATGGCGGGCTTGCTGTGCTTTATGGCAATATCGCGCCGGAAGGTTGCATTGTTAAAACGGCGGGTGTGGATGCGGCAAGCCTTAAATTCACTGGGCCAGCACGTATTTTTGAAAGCCAGGATGCAGCGGTTGAAGCTATTTTGGGCGATAAGATCAATGCGGGCGACGTGATTATCATTCGTTACGAGGGGCCGCGTGGTGGTCCGGGGATGCAGGAAATGCTCTACCCCACCAGTTATCTGAAATCCAAAGGACTGGGCAAAGCCTGTGCGCTGATTACCGATGGGCGCTTTTCCGGCGGCACCTCGGGCTTGTCGATTGGCCATGTCTCGCCCGAAGCGGCTGAAGGTGGTGCCATTGGATTGGTGGAGGAGGGCGATACCATAATCATTGACATTCCAAATCGCGCCATAGGATTCGATGTGAGTGATGATGAGATTCAGCGTCGTCGTGCGTTGATGGAGGCCAAGGGCATTCACGCCTGGCACCCGGTGGCGCGTGAACGCGAAGTCAGTCTGGCGCTGCAAGCCTATGCGGCCATGACCACCTCCGCCTCGCGTGGTGCGGTGCGTGATATTTCCCAGCTTAAGCCCAGAGTTGGGCGTGGGGTTTGACTTGTATGGATGCGCGCATTGCTGCCTACAAGCTGAGCCTCAAGACTGAAGTAGTGGCTTTCACTGACACGCTCGCGCTGATTGGCGAGCTGTATCGTTACGTGCCGACGGCTTTTACCAATGGTCTGGGTGATGACGCTCTGCACAGCCCGGCAGGCATCAATGAGGGTTCGTGCAAGGTTTTTGCTTTTGCAACGCTTAATGGCCTGTCGCCCGAAGAAACTTTGGCCTGTTTTGGTGAACATTATCAGGCCGTATTGACCGACCCTGCGGGTACGGGTCATCCGAACATTCGTCTGTTTATGCGCGATGGTTTTGCCGGAATTCGGTTTGAAGGCACGCCGCTCGTGTCATAATTGCGTCACTTTTATTCAGTTCGTTTTTGGAGTTGCGATGTCTGCGATTAAAAAGGTGGTTCTGGCCTATTCAGGTGGCTTGGACACCTCGGTCATTCTCAAATGGCTACAAGAAGAATATCAATGTGAAGTGGTGACCTTTACCGCCGATTTGGGGCAGGGCGAAGAAGTCGAACCCGCACGTGCCAAGGCACAGGCCATGGGCGTGAAAGATATTTTCATTGAAGACGTGCGCGAAGAATTTGTGCGCGATTTTGTGTTCCCAATGTTCCGTGCCAACACGGTGTACGAAGGCGAATACCTGCTCGGTACCTCGATTGCACGCCCGCTGATTGCCAAGCGTTTAGTTGAAATTGCCAACGATACCGGTGCGGATGCGATTTCCCACGGTGCCACGGGTAAAGGTAATGACCAAGTACGCTTCGAGTTGGGTGCTTATGCGCTCAAGCCGGGTGTGAAGGTGATTGCGCCGTGGCGCGAATGGGATTTGAACTCGCGTGAAAAGCTGATGGATTATGCCGAAACGCATGGCATTCCTGTTGATTTCGCCAAGAACAAGAAAAAATCACCGTATTCGATGGATGCCAACCTGCTGCATATTTCCTACGAAGGCGGCGGCTTGGAAGACCCATGGTGGGGTGCCGAAGAAAGCATGTGGCGCTGGAGTGTGTCGCCTGAAAACGCGCCTGACCAAGCCGAAGAAATCGTGATTGGCTATGAACAAGGCGATCCGGTGTCGATTAATGGCGAGCGCCTCTCTCCCGCTAATCTATTGCTCAAGCTGAATCAGTTGGGTGGCAAACACGGCATCGGGCGCTTGGACTTGGTGGAAAACCGTTATGTCGGCATGAAGTCACGCGGCTGCTATGAAACACCGGGTGGCACGATCATGTTGCGCTCACATCGTGCGATTGAGTCCATTACACTGGATCGTGAAGTGGCGCACTTAAAAGACGAGCTGATGCCGCGTTACGCCAGCCTGATCTACAACGGCTACTGGTGGAGCCCGGAACGCCGCATGATGCAAACCATGATTGATGCCAGTCAGGAGCGCGTGAATGGTGAAGTGCGTGTGCGCTTGTACAAGGGTAATGTGATTGTGGAAGGACGTCGTTCGGAGCGAGATAGTTTGTTCAGCGCCTCGATTGCCACCTTTGAAGATGACCAGGGCGCCTACAACCAGAAGGATGCCGAGGGCTTTATCAAGCTCAACGCATTGCGGATGCGTATTGCAGCAGGCCGTGGATAAGGCTTATCCCATTTTTTAATTGACTTTTTATTTTGCCCGCGCACTGCGGGCTTTATTTTTGGAGGAATAAACCATGCGAATTTTGCACACCATGCTGCGGGTTGGCGATTTGGAGCGCTCGATTGCGTTTTATACCGAGGTGCTGGGAATGCGCTTGATGCGGCGCAAGGATTATCCCGATGGGGAATTCACCTTGGCCTTTCTGGGCTATCAGGATGAGTCCGTGGCGACGGCGCTGGAGTTGACCCACAACTGGGGGGTGTCTCATTACGAAATGGGTAATGCTTACGGACATCTGGCCTTGGAAGTGGACGATGTTTATGCAGCAGTAGAGCGTATTCGTGCGTGTGGCGGAAAAATCATTCGCGATGCCGGGCCAATGAATGCGGGGAATACCATCATCGCGTTTGTGGAAGACCCGGATGGTTACCATATCGAATTACTGGCACCCAAAGTTAAGGCTTGATGGATTATTGGTGGATTTATGACACCCACACAAAAGTGTCATAAATCTGGATATATAGCAGGAACTTAGCATCTTGTTCTTTTGTCCTGCACAGACTTTTCCACAGAAAATGTGGATGACTTTTTAGGCTGCACAAATATTTAGTCCACAAGTGCTGTCAAGATCTTGACACATGCACATAGGCAATGATTAAAGCGCGCGCATGTTTGTAACCCATTGATTTTAATTGTTGAAAGCTGAGGTGGTTAATTTTTGACCAGATTAATCCAGCCCCTTTTCCGATGCGGGTTGGCGATGTTTTCAACGAGGTTATCCACAACTTCATCCACGCCAAATGTGTGAAAAAAATGATCAAAATGGATCAGACTTCAATGGTGAAAATTTTTTAATGCGCTCATTTGATTATCGTGTTGTTAACCTGCCCATTGTTGAAGTTTTGCCCGAGGCATTGCTGCAACTTGCGCACAAAAATGTGTTGGTGCTGCAAGCCGCACCGGGTGCTGGCAAGAGTTCTCTGGTGCCTTTGGCCTTGCTTGGTCAAGGCTGGCTGGGTGTGCAAAGGATATTGATGTTGGAGCCGCGCCGGATTGCCGCGCGCGCCACGGCGGAGCGCATGGCGGCTTTGCTCGGCGAGCGTGTTGGTGAGACGGTGGGTTATCAAATGCGCATGGAGCGCTGCGAGTCGGCGAAAACCCGGATTCTGGTAGTGACCGAAGGCGTATTGACCCGTATGTTGCAGGATGATCCCGCGCTTGAGGGTGTGGGCGTGGTCATTTTTGATGAGTTCCACGAACGGAGTGTGCAGGCGGATTTGGGCTTGGCGTTGTGCTTGCAGGCTCAGCAAACCCTGCGCAATGATTTGCGCCTGTTGGTGATGTCCGCCACGCTGGACGGGGTCGGGCTGGCGGAGCGTCTGGATGCAGCGGTGGTGCATAGCGCCGGGAGGGTATTTCCGGTGGCGGTGCATTACGTGCCACCCGCACGCGGCTTGGGGTTGGAGGCGCACTTGGCCGTGGTGGTCAAACGTGCGTTGGATGAGGTTGAGGGTGATGTGCTGGTGTTCTTGCCCGGCAAGCGCGAAATTCAGCGTGCGGCAGATGCCTTGGACACGCATTCCTTGCCTGCGGTGACGGTTCTGCCGCTGCATGGCGAGCTGGAGCTCAAGGCGCAACATGCGGTGCTTAGCCGTGATGCTGCGCGTCGCCGTGTGATTTTGGCGACCAATATCGCCGAGACCAGCTTGACCATCGAGGGGGTGCAAGCGGTGGTGGATAGCGGGCTGGTGCGGGTGGCGCAATTTGATCTGGCCAGCGGTATGACGCGCTTGCAAACACAGAAAATCAGTCGTGCCAATGCGGAACAACGACGTGGGCGTGCCGGGCGCCTATCCGCCGGCGTGTGTTATCGCCTGTGGAGTGAAAGCGAGCACATGGCCTTGGTTGCGCAGACCGAGCCGGAAATTCGACGTGCAGACATGCTGCCTTTGGCGCTGGAACTGGCCGCATGGGGCGCGGCGGCCGAGGAGTTGTTCTGGCTGGATGTGCCGCAGGCTTCGCCCATCGCGCAGGCGCAGCAAACGCTTAAAGCGCTCGGTGCACTGGATGGTCCTATTGATGCTATGGGTCGCATCACGTCCCATGGTCGTGAGCTTGCCGCCATGCCTTTGCACCCGCGTTTGGCGCATGTGTTGCTACGTGGGGCGGCGCTTGGGTTGCCGCGCTTGGCGTGTGAGATTGCGGCGCTTTTGTCTGAACGCGATGTGTTGCGTGGCCAAGGCGTGCGCGGGCATTGCGATTTGGCGCTGCGCCTGGAGGTGTTGCGTCACGGTAAGTCGGCATTGTCGGCGCACGTTCATAGTGGAGTAGAGGTGGACGAGGCTGCGCGTGCGCAGGTGCGGCGGGTGATCGAAGATTTATCGCGGCGCATCTCGATGTCGGTGACGATGCAGTCATCGAAGCCAGCCCTGGATGAGTCAGACAGTCTTGGCGTACTGGTCGCGCTGGCGTATCCCGAGCGCGTGGCCAAGGCCATGGGTGATGGCCGCTTTGTGCTGGCCAGTGGTCGTGCCAGCTTGCTTGATCGTGTGGATAGCTTGGCGCAGGAGCCTTGGCTGGCCGTCGCGCATGTCGGGCTGCATGAGGCTCAAGGCGGCAACGCGCGGGTGTTTTTGGCGGCGAAAATCAGCCAGATTGCGATTGAACAGCATTTTGGTGAGCAGATCATCAGCCAGGCCAGCGTGGAATGGGATGTTCGTGCCGCGGCGGTAAGTGCGCGCACGCAGCGTCGATTGGGCAATCTGCTGCTGGAAGACAAGCCACTTGCGACGGTTAGTGAAGAAGCCAGGCAAGCGGTATTCCTGCAAGGGATTCGGCTGCAAGGCCTGGCCTGTCTTCCCTGGCAGGACAGACACCACCAATGGCGCGGCAGGGTCATGTTGCTGCGCCGCGTGCGTGGTGAAGATTGGCCGGATGTGACGGATGAAGCTCTGCTGGCCGGGCTGGAGGGCTGGCTTGCGCCGTTTGTGCAGGGCATGAGCCGACTGGCGCATCTTGAACGGCTTGATCTGGACGCCGCGCTGCGCGCCATGCTCGACTGGTCAAAGCAGGCGGAATTGGATCGTTTCGCGCCCACACACCAGCCTGTGCCGAGCGGCTCGCAGATTGCCCTGGACTATGCGCCGATTCTGGAAGGCGCTGCGCAGCCCGTGCTGGCGGTCAAGTTGCAGGAACTATTCGGTCAAGCGGACACGCCGCGTGTGCTCGATGGTCGCGTGGCGGTCATGATCCACCTGTTATCCCCGGCACAAAAACCGCTGGCCGTGACACAGGATCTGGCCAGCTTCTGGCGCGGTGCATATCAGGATGTACGCAAGGACATGCGCGGCAGGTATCCCAGACACCCCTGGCCGGAAGACCCGCAAAACGCCGTGCCAACCAAGTTGACGAAAAGGGCGTTTGAACGAGTAATGGGCGAGGTTGGTGGGGGTTAAGGCCGCCATTAATAATTTCTGGCCTTGGAGCAGCGACGTTTTATTGGAAATTATTCCCTGATTGCCGGAGGCACCAGCACTGTATTCCCCGGCTCACCATCAATTAGTTCAGGATAATCAAGAATATAGTGCAGCCCACGGCTTTCCTTGCGTTCCATCGCTGAGCGCACGATTAACTCTGCTACTGTGACCAGGTTGCGTAGTTCGATCAGGTTGTGGGTGACGCGGAAGTTGCCGTAGTACTCGTCGATTTCGCGTTTGAGCAGTTCGATGCGGTTCATGGCGCGGCTCAGGCGCTTGCGGGTGCGCACGATGCCTACATAGTCCCACATGGTTTGCCGCAGTTCGTGCCAGTTGTGGCTGACCACCACTTCTTCATCCGAGTCGGTGACCTGGCTTTCGTCCCAGGCGGGGATGTCGATCTGAATGCCGCTTGGCACGGTGTTTTCACGGCGGCGACGCGCGATGTCGAGTGCGGCAGCGCGGCCATACACCATGCACTCAAGCAGCGAGTTGCTGGCCAGGCGATTGGCACCGTGCAGGCCGGTGTGGCTGACTTCTCCAATCGCGTACAGGTTGGCGATGTCGGTACGACCCTGCGCATCCACCATGACGCCGCCGCATGTGTAATGCGCGGCGGGAACTACGGGAATCGGCTGGCGGGTGATGTCGTAGCCGTATTCCAGGCAGCGTGCGTAGATGGTGGGAAAGTGTTCACGCACAAATTCAGGTGGCTTGTGGCTGATGTCGAGATAGACACAGTCCAAACCGAAGCGCTTCATTTCATAGTCGATGGCGCGTGCCACGATGTCGCGCGGTGCCAGTTCGCCGCGTGCATCGTAGCGCTGCATGAACGGTGTGCCGTCCGGTAGAACCAGTCGTCCGCCTTCACCGCGCACGGCCTCCGAAATCAGGAAGGTTTTGGCGCGCGGTTCATACAGCGCGGTGGGGTGGAATTGCATGAACTCGAGGTTGGCGACCCGGCAACCAGCGCGCCAGGCCATGGCGATGCCGTCGCCGGTCGAGCTGTCCGGGTTGGTGGTGTACAGGTAAACCTTGCTCGCGCCGCCGGTGGCCAGGACGATGCAGTGGGCGCGCAGGGTTTCGATATGTCCGCTGCTGCGATTGAGTGCGTAGACGCCGACACAGTGGTTGTCTTCAGGGGTATGCGTCAGCCCAAGGCGAGCGCTGGTAATGAGGTCAATGGCCGTGTGGTTGTCGAGCAGGGTCAGCGTTTTACGTGCGCGCGCGGCGTTCAGCAAGGTCGTTTCCAATGCGGCGCCGGTCGCATCATGTGCATGAGCCACGCGGCGATGGCTATGCCCGCCTTCGCGGGTGAGGTGCAGCTTGCCTTGTTCACGGGTAAATGGCATGCCAAGGCGTTGCAACCATTCCATGAGTTGCGGTGCTTCGCGCACGATGCGCTCCACAACCTTTGCATCGGGCAGCCCGACGCCCGCATCAAGGGTGTCATGGATATGCTTTTCAAAGCTGTCGTGCACGTCCATCACCGCCGCAATACCGCCTTGTGCCCATTGCGTACTGCCTTCATCCATGGCGTTTTTAGCCAGAATCGCCACACGCAAACCCGCGGGCAAATGCAGTGCGCAGCTTAAGCCAGCGGCACCGCTGCCGAGGATAAGAACATCAAAAGGAGCGCGTGCATTGGGCATGTGAAATTTTGTCCGCTGGATGGGTTGATTTGGCAAGAATGTAACATCATGTTCACAAGCATTGCCTGCTGTATTATCTACGCAACACGAGCCAAGGCACAGGCTAAAGTACAGTCCTGTGCGCCAATGATGGAACCTTCGCACCCCTATATGCGTCTCAAGCATTCAGCTTGGATTAAGTTTGGGGTATTTAACGGGAATGCAGTCACTATGTCAGTCCGCCCCAAGGGTCAAGAACCGGGACGAATGCCCTCGCCAAGGCTGGATGCTTCTGCCAGCGATCAGCAGCTGGTGGAGCTTGCCAAAGCAGGCGACCAGTATGCGTTTGAGTTGCTGTTGCGCAAATATCAGCACAAGGTGAGCAAGCTCATTATGCGATATGTGCGTGATATGGATGAGGCGCTGGACTTAACCCAGGAAACGTTTGTCAAGGCATGGAAAGCACTGCCCGCGTTTCGTGGTGAGTCGGCTTTTTATACCTGGCTGTACCGCATTGCGGTGAATACGGCGAAGAACTACCTTTCCACCGCCTATCATCAGGCGCGAACGGTGGATCTGGATGCCGACGAAACGGATCAATACGCCGATACGCCGGGGCTGGTCACACGCGATACGCCGGAATCGGTGATGAATGGTGAGGAGTTGCACCGCGTGCTTGAAAAAGCATTGAGTGAGTTGCCTGAAGATCTGCGTTCAGCCATTACGCTGCGCGAGTTTGAAGGTTTAAGTTACGAGGAAATCGCTGAGGTGATGGATTGCCCGATTGGCACCGTGCGCTCGCGCATTTTCCGTGCACGCGAGGCTATTGATAAACATTTACAGGCATTCATGGTTTAACTCTTTTCATTTTGGGTTAGAACATATTTTTTTCGAGGTTTAATGGCATGAACACGCCCATGACGACAGCCAACGACGATGAACTGCTTTCCGCATTCGCCGATGATGCCTTATCTGAAAGCGAAGTGCGGCAGGTGCTTTCGCGCTTGCGCACTGCATCACGCGGTACGCAGCACGATGCAGCACGCCGCTTGGAGCGTTACGCCTTGCTGGGTGAGTTGATGCGTGCCGAGGCGGATTCACCCTTATTTGCTGTGGCTGCCCAATCTCGTGCCACATGTGATACCCGGCGTGATGCCCCGCGTGATGTCGTAGGTTCGGTGATGCAGCAGATTGCAACAGAGACGGCGCAAGCTCAGCCCTCTCGACCCGTTTCTGTGGCACACAAGCCCAGCCTCTGGGGTGACTGGTTGCAAGGCTGGCGTGCTCCAGCCTTGTCGATGGCCTTGGCGGCGAGTGTGGCAGGGGTGATGCTGGTCGTGGTGCAGGATGCAGGAGTCAGTCCGGATGAGCCGGTCATCACTGCAGAGCGCGTTGCACCGGTAAGGAACGCGCACCAGGCCGCAGTGCTTGATTTAACTGAGCCCACAGTAAGCGGTACCAGCCGCTTGGCTGAAGCGAACACCGCGTTGGATACGGATGCCTTGCCGGATGCGTATTTATTGCAGCATCTGGCTAACGCTGAAGGTGGCCCGATGCGTACCTTGTCGTCCAATGTACGTCTAGCTTCATACGAGCGTCCCTAATGCGATTGAAACCTTTATTCTCTGTTGGGGTCGGCTTTATTTTTGTGCTGGCCGTTGGGGTGGCGCAGGCCGAGGGTGAGGTCGTTTTTCCGACGCCGGAGTCAGTAGCAAGCGTGCCGGATGAGGATGCTGTGCTGCTTCTGAAACGCATGGCCGCAGCGATGCAAACCACCAACTACGAGGGTTTGTTGTTGCACATGCGCGGTGGCGAAGCGCGCAGTATGCGTGTCTTTCACCGTTATGATGCGGAGCATGGCGAGCGCGAACACTTGCTAAGTCTGGATGGAAAGCCGTTTGAGGTGATTCAGGATGCCAACGGGTGCACCTGTGTCTGGCCGCAAGCTCGTTTCATGGTGGTGGGGCAAACCCCTGCATTCAATGGACGTTTATCCACGGAGCGCTTTGCTGAAACGCGTACGCTCAGCTCCTTTTACACCATCACGCGCCAGGATTATGCGCGGGTAGGTGGCATGGCGTGTCGTTTGGTCAAGTTGGAACCCAAGGATGCCTATCGCTTTAGTTATCGATTGTGCATTCACGAATCCAGCGCCATGCTGCTGAATCTAGAGGTTTTTGATGGCGATCGCCGCCTTGAATTAAGCCAATTCACCCAGATGCGCGTACAAAGGAGAGAGGATGCGGATGATATGCGTCTGTTTACCAATATCGAGGGTTTTCGGGTTGTAAAGGATATGCGCCCCGCGCCCGCTGCGCAGCCCAATGCCTCATTTCAGACCAGCTGGGTGGCGACCCAATTGCCTCAGGGCTATCTTCTGCGTTCCGCTGAGTTACGCACTAGTCCTCATACTCAAAAGCCTTTGGAGCAGCTGATTTTTTCGGATGGCTTGGGCAGTGTTTCAGTGTTCATTGAGCGTTTTGACAGCGCAGCAGCCATGCCTCCTCCTCATCCTGTCCACCCTCCTGAGGCTGGACGAGTACCGCCGCCTCCTCGCGGTGCCATGCAGCGCGTAGTGCGTGATGTCGATGGCTATCGGCTTACGGCCGTCGGTGATGCGCCCGAAGCCGCCATGCGCATGATGCTGGATGGCATGCAGCCCTCGTCGCCCCGTGCAAAGGAGTGAACCGTGCTGGAAACCCAAGGTCGAGTGATTGCTGTTGAAGCGGGCTTTGCCTGGGTTGAAAGCGTGCGCCAAGGGGGGTGTAGCAGCTGCGCATCCAAAGGTGCCTGCGGTAGTCAACTTCTGGGGGAGGCACTGACCCCGGCTTCAAGCGGTCAGGAAGCACATCATGTCCTCGCACGAGACCCCCTGGGTGTTCGTGTCGGTGATATCGTTTTGCTTGGCGTTGAGGAAAAGGGTGCCTTGCGTGCGGCTTTTTTAATGTATGGCCTGCCTTTGTTTGGCTTGATGTCGGGTTTATTGCTGGCGCAGCCTTGGGGAGATTTATGGGCTCTTGCTGCGGGAGGCGCGGGTCTCGGGCTGGCGCTGGCCATGGTGCGGTGGTTGGGGCGCGCCTCCCAGGCCAGGCCTCAAAAAATCCAGCCCACCATTCTTGCGCACCTGGCCTCGACTTCCTCGACGACGATTCCCATTCGAAAGGTATAGGCGCAAAGTTCCGCGTATTGAACTGCTATACTCCGCGCCTTTGTTAGACGAAATAGACACTCAAGGATTTAGCGCACCTCATGGACCAAGCACACATTCGCAATTTTTCGATTATTGCCCACATCGACCATGGCAAATCTACCCTGGCCGACCGCCTGATTCAGTTGTGCGGCGGCTTGGAAGCGCGCGAGATGGAGGCGCAAGTGCTTGATTCCATGGATATTGAGCGTGAGCGCGGCATTACCATCAAGGCGCAATGCGTATCTTTGAACTATCGCGCCAAGGATGGTCAGGATTATGAACTCAACCTGATTGATACACCGGGGCATGTGGATTTCTCATACGAGGTTTCGCGTTCACTGGCGGCCTGTGAGGGCGCTCTGTTGGTGGTAGACGCCTCACAAGGCGTGGAAGCGCAGTCTGTGGCGAACTGTTATACCGCTCTGGATCTGGGGCTGGAAGTGGTCCCCGTGCTGAACAAAATGGATTTGCCCAATGCCGATCCTGATCGTGTGGCCAAAGAGATTGGCGATGTGATCGGTATTGATGCCACTGATGCCGAACGCGTATCCGCCAAAAGTGGCCTGAATGTGCCCGAATTACTGGAGGTTCTGGTCAAGAAAATCCCACCGCCGCATGGTCAGGTCGATGCGCCTTTGCGCGTCCTGATCGTTGATTCCTGGTTTGACAACTATGTCGGCGTGGTGGCCTTGGTGCGCGTGGTGGATGGCGAGCTGCGTTTGCGCCAGAAGATCAAGACCATGCGTACCGGCGATGTGTTCCAGGTGGAAAAAGTCGGCGTGTTTACGCCCAAGCGACGCGACCGTGATGTGCTTAAAACCGGCGAAGTAGGCTTTTTGATTGCCGGGATCAAGGAGATTGACGCGGCAAAAGTGGGTGACACGATTACCAGCGTTGAAGATCCATCGTCTGATCCTTTGCCGGGTTTTAAGGAAGTCCAGCCGCGTGTGTTCGCGGGTTTGTACCCGGTCGAGTCTGAAGACTACGAAAACCTGCGCGAAGCTCTGCGCAAGCTGCGTTTGAATGATGCGGCGCTGCATTTTGAGCCGGAAGTTTCGCAAGCACTGGGCTTTGGTTTCCGCATCGGATTCCTCGGCCTGTTGCACATGGAAATTATCCAGGAACGTCTGGAGCGTGAGTACAACCTTGACATGATCACGACCGCGCCCACGGTGGTGTTTGAAGTGGTCACGACCTTGGGCGAAACGCTGTTGATTCATAATCCAGCCGATTTGCCGCCGACACCGAATATTGCCGAGATGCGCGAGCCGATTATTGAAGGCACGATTCTTTTGCCGCAAGAGTATGTGGGGAATGTGATTTCCTTGTGCATTGAAAAGCGCGGTGTGCAGAAGCAGATGCTGTATTTGGGTACCCAGGTGCAACTGACTTTTGAATTGCCGTTAGCCGAAGTGGTGATGGACTTTTTCGACCGTCTCAAATCGGTCAGCCGTGGTTATGCTTCATTTGATTACAAGTTTTTGCGCTTTCAGACGGCGCAACTGGTGAAGCTTGATGTGATGATTAACGGTGAGCCGGTGGATGCGCTGTCGATGATTGTGCATCGCTCCGACTCCGAATCGCGCGGACGTGTCTTGTGCGAAAAGCTCAAAGATCTGATTCCGCAGCAACAGTTTGAAGTGCCGATTCAGGCCGCCATCGGCGGAAAAATTGTTGCGCGTACCAATATCAAGGCCTTGCGCAAGAATGTTCTTGCGAAATGTTATGGTGGTGACGTGTCACGCAAGAAGAAACTTCTTAATAAGCAGAAAGAAGGCAAAAAGCGTATGAAGTCGATTGGTCGGGTGGATGTGCCGCAGGAAGCGTTTTTGGCAGTGTTGCAGCGCGATAGTAAATAAGCCAAAGAAAACAAAGAGTAGTAAATAATGAATTTCGAGCTGATTTTGGTGCTGCTTACGCTGGTAAGCGGCGTGATCGTGGCGGTGGATGTGCTTTTTTTCCGCAAGGCGCGCAAAGAGCTGGTGAAACCTGACCCGCTGTTGGTGGATTACGCACGCAGCTTTTTCCCGGTCTTGTTGGTCGTGGTGCTGCTGCGCTCATTTGTGGCCGAGCCATTTCGCATCCCATCAGGTTCGATGATGCCAACGCTGGAGGTCGGTGATTTTATTTTGGTGAATAAATTTGCCTATGGTGTGCGTCTGCCCGTGTTGCGCACCAAAATTATCCCCGTGGGTGAGCCGAAACGTGGTGATGTGGCGGTATTCAAGTATCCCAAACAGCCGGAAATTGATTACATTAAGCGCGTGATTGGTTTGCCGGGTGATCGTATTCGTTACGAGAACAAGCAACTCACCATCAACGGAAACGTGATGCCGTTGACGGCATTGGGAATTTACCCTGGTGATGGAGCCAATGGCCGTATGGTTGGCGCGAGTGAATTTAAGGAAGATTTGGAAGGCGTGGTGCATGACATTCTTCAACGCCCCGGTGCTGTAGGGCCTGAAGGTGAGTTCGTCGTGCCTGCTGGACAGTATTTCATGATGGGCGACAATCGCGACAATAGTAACGACGGTCGCTATTGGGGCTTTGTGCCGGAAGCAAATCTTGTCGGACGCGCTATGCTGGTATGGATGAATTTTGATACCGAAGGCGCGCATATCAAGCCTGAGCGTATTGGAACAGGCATTCATTAAATTTGTTGATTGAACTTAACCTGGGGAGACGATGGCATGAGAATTCGAACACAATGCGGCATGGGTTTTGTGACCCTGTTTATCATTTTGTCAATTGCAGGCATTGCGGCGGTGGCCGGAATGAAGATTGTGCCTCTATATATTGACGATACCGCAGTCTCTTCAGCTTTTGAAAACCTGGCTAAACAATCTGGCGCGGGCAGTTTGAGCAAGGCGGAAATTAATGGCTTAATTAACAAGCGTCTATATATAAACCAGCTTGACGAAAAAATTCCTCTGACCAATTTGAAAGTCGAGAGTAATCAGGGCGGTGGCAAGAAGGTTAGCCTTGATTACGAAGCGCGCGCCACCGTGATGGGCAATCTCGATGTGGTCGCTACCTTTACGCACAGCGTGGTTTTGCGTTGAATTCAACTGAACCTGCGCACCAAGTGATCGAGCTGCTCATGCAGCGCTTGGGATATTCCTTTCAAAACCCGGCGCTCCTTGAGCAAGCCTTGCGCCACCGCAGCTCGGGCAGCCGGCATAACGAGCGCCTGGAGTTTCTTGGTGATGGCCTGCTCAATTTTGTCATTGCCGATGAGCTGTATAAACGCCGTCCCCACGCCAATGAGGGCGAGTTGTCGCGATTTCGTGCCAGTTTTGTGCGCGAGGCGACCTTGGTGGAGTTGGCGCAAGCGTTGCAGCTGGGTGATTTTTTGACCCTGGGCAGCGGTGAATTGAAATCGGGTGGATTTCGGCGCAATTCAACCCTGGCTGATGCCTTTGAAGCGGTGTTGGGCGCGGTGTATCTCGATGGTGGATTTGAGCCTGCGCGCACGCTGATTTGCTTCCTGTTTCGCGACCGTCTGGAGCGCATGCCTGCCGAACTTGGGCTGAAAGATCCCAAAACGCGCTTGCAGGAATTTTTGCAATCACGCCAGCGTGCCTTGCCCGAGTACAAGGTATTGGACACGATTGGGCAGGATCATGCGCAGACCTTTATTGTCGAATGCCGTGTCGAAGGACTCGCTGCGCCCACCCAGGGGCGTGGTTCGAGCCGACGCGGTGCGGAACAAGCGGCGGCTGAAGCTGCGCTTGCATTTATTCAACCGGAAAAATTATCAAAATGACCTTTCGCTGTGGCCATGTCGGCATTGTTGGCCGCCCCAATGTGGGCAAATCGACCCTGCTCAACACCCTGATCGGGCAAAAAATCAGCATCACCGCACCCAAGCCGCAAACCACGCGGCATAGCCTGATTGGGGTGAAAACCCTGCCGGATGCGCAGATTCTGTATGTGGATACCCCGGGCTTGCACAAAGACACCGGACGCGCCATGAGCCGCGTACTCAATCGCACGGCGCAAGGTATTCTTGAAGGCGTGGATGTCATCATCTTCATGATCGAGGGTATGCGCTGGACGGCGGAAGATGCTGCGGTGCTCGACCGTTTGGAACATGCCAACGTGCCGGTGATTCTGGCGGTCAACAAGGTCGATTTAACCGCGGATAAAGAAGAACTGCTGCCGTTTTTGCAAACGGTGGGAGCCTTTTATACGTTCGCAGAAATCATTCCGATCTCGGCACGTAAAGGCAGCAATCTTCCCCGCCTTGAAGCCGCCGTGGCCGCGCTGTTGCCCGAAGGCGAAGCCATGTACGACGAAGAAACGCTGACCACCTCGAGCTCGCGTTTTATGGCCGCCGAGTTTATCCGCGAGCAGATTACCCGCCTGTCACACGAAGAAGTGCCCTACGGCGTCACCGTCGAAATCGAAAACTACGTCATCGACGGCACCATGATCCGCATTGACGCGCTGATCTGGGTCGAGCGCGAAGGGCAGAAGGGCATCCTGATCGGCAAGGATGGCGAAATGCTCAAGGAAATCGGCCGCCGCGCACGCATCAATATCGAAAACCTGCAAGGCATGAAAGTCTTCCTGCGCCTGTGGGTCAAGGTCAAGGGCGGCTGGTCGGATGATGAGCGTGCCCTGCGTGCCTTGGGTTACGGCGACCCGGTTTAAGGTGAAGCAACACGAAGCGTTCCCCTGTCGCCCTCTCCCGCAAGCGGGGAGGGGGGCGAAGCCGCTGGGGTGAGGGAAACGGGCATGGCAAGGGAACGTTTCATGTTCTGGGGCGGCGAGTTGCCATGACCGTTAGGTTGGCGTGACTGCATCCTCGCGTTCCACTGGACAGGCCACAGGGGAGGTCGGCTTTATTCTCCACGCCCGCCCCTGGCGTGACACCAGCCTGTTGCTCGAAGTGCTCCTGCGCGACAGCGGGCGGCGCGGCGTGGTGGCACGCGGCGCACGCTCGAATGTCAAACAGCGCGGGCGTTTGCAACTCTTTCGCCCGCTTTGGCTCGACCTAGCCGGGCGCGGCGAACTGGCCCAACTGCGCGCGGTGGAAGAAATGCGCATCCTGCCCCCCCTGCAAGGGCGCGCCCTGATCTGCGGGTATTACCTGAACGAACTGCTGATGCGTCTTTTGCCGCGCGACGACGCGCATCCCGCCTTGTTTGACGAATACACCCGCGCCATCGAAGCCCTGGTGAGCGCCACCAAGGAAGCCCCCGTGCTGCGCGGCTTTGAAAAGGCCTTGCTGGAACAGCTAGGCTGGGCACCGGACTGGAACATGAGCGAAGACGGCCAGCCCATTGAAGCCGGGCGTTTTTACCGCATGGATACCGAGCAGGGCATCATGCCCTGCCTGCCGCACGACCCCGAAGCCGTCGCAGGACTAAGCCTGCTGCACCTTGCCGAACAGAATTTTGATACCGCTGCCAGCGCACGCGACATCCGCCTGCTGCTGCATCGCCTGCTCGCGCCGCATCTGGGCAGCAAGCCCTTGCAGTCGCGGGAATTATTAAAGTTGAGTTTTGCGGTTAAATAGGACTTACGCAGAACTACCCGAGGGGATCGTTCCCACGCTCCAGCGTGGGAACGATCAAAGTAGAGTTTTGACTCTTACGCAGAAGGTAGGGCGCAATAGCCAAGCGTATTGCGCCGGATGGGTTCGCGTGAGCCCTCGACCCGACTCCATGCGGCGGATTACGCTACGCTAATCTGACCTATGTTAGCTTATTGGCTTATTGTGTTACGGCAATATAGGTAAATAGTGTTGAAGCGCAAGTACAAGATCTTGTTTTTTTGGGCTTTTTAATAGCCTCACGAGAAGTTTATTGTATTCACCACTGACTAAACCCAACTGACTCGAAATGCGTGCTGGTAGACTTTTTCGATTATATACTCTAAGTAATTCGTCCAGTCTGTTTGAAGAAATAGCTAGGTCAAATTCGGATTTGCATTCTGCATAAATACGATCAACATCGATGCGACCTAGAGTTGCATTGAGCCCGTTAACCAATCCAGATAACTCATTTGATGATTTCGAAAAGGCACCAAGTAAATGTTGAATACGACGTTCTGCCATTGAAGAAATCTGCAACTCAAGTTCATTGGTAAGCGCAGCAGAAACGAATTGATAAATTTTTCTAACGGAATCATCCGGATTTAGCCCTAGATGATCGGCAACAATCCTTACCACGCCTTCAACACAGAAGATGTTCTCGATCTCTGCAACAGAAATGGTTTGAATGCCATGGTTTGCCAGCGCTTCAATCTCTTCAGCTGCTCTATAATCGCTGTCAATAATACCCACCGCATCAAGGTGATGTAATCTATCATTATTTCTTAGTGCCTTTGTGGACTCGATGACTTTATCGCACCCACCACGCGGAATCACGTGATATTGAGGGTAAACAATCTGGTAGATTGTTGCATCGATGCTTCCAGCCTCAACTTCACAAAACATGATCTTCTTTCTACTACCCAAGACTTCAATAATCATGCTTTCTGGAAGACTGTCTGCAACAGGCACCTCAGACCAAGTCCATGAATAGTCTCCACTGAAACTCTTGATCCAAATTTTTATGGAATCTGTTCTCGACGACGCAAAGTTAAGGTCGTGGGTAATGTAGATAATCTTTTTTGAGCGCGAAAGCTCTTCTACCTTGTTCCAAAGTTTGTCTACAAGTGATTTATGAAGATGAATTTCAGGTTCATCAATAATGATTATTGAGTTATCTGGAGCGCAAAGACATTGGCCTATAAGATAAAGTGCGACTCGTTCGCCATCACTCATTTCCTTGCCGTGATACTCGGGATCATCGGTCTTCTTAACGAGTATCTTTCCATCAAGAAATTTGATTTCGCGTTGGGGCATGATGTCGCCCCACACTTTTGCAATTGTGTCGATTGGGGCATCTGGTACTGGAACATAGTTTTCTGACTGTCGAGTCTGTTCCGTGTGTTTGCGGTCTCGTTCTGTTGATTTTGCAAAGAGTAGCGATAGTAATTTTTCATAATCATTCAATAAAAATGTTGCTGGGTTATTGCCCCAGCGATTGCTTACCTTTGAACTTACTGAGGCATATTGATCAGATCTGCCAAATATTAAGTCCTTTTCAGCTTGTTCAAGGTTCTTGAGTTGTGCAACCTCAGGAATAGTTAATGCTTTCTGGGCGCTAATCCTGTGTACCGGGTATTTGTTCTGATGGTGTTGCTCAATCCAGATTCCGAGACGAGTCTTTCCTGAACCATTTGCTCCGATTATAACAATATGCCCGGAAGAATCGATTGACTCCGGAACACCATGTCCTGCTCTATTCGGAAGATTAACCATGATCGACATTTATTCTTTCCGGGAGACTTAAGTTTAAAAAATAAACTTAAAGAAGTGTATAAAATAACCTAAATTAAATTAACATATTGATATTTAGATGCTATGGCTTGACCAAGTGCGTTATTGAATCGCTTCCAAGCATTACAGCAACCACATCAAAACTCAATGACATACGCATAAATCGTCGCAAGACAACAACTCCCCCGGATCGCCAACGACAACAAGCCATCCATATCCGCCCATCGTGGCGCGCTCTGTGGCAAAATTGCGTCTTGTGCCTTGGTTTTGAGAGAGTGAGTCCATGCAACATGCGCTTTTATTGGGTCTGAATATCGACCATGTGGCCACGGTGCGTCAGGCGCGTGGGGAGATTTATCCGGAACCCGTGCATGCGGCGCTGTTGGCGGAGCAGTTTGGTGCGGACAGCATTACCCTGCATTTGCGTGAGGATCGTCGGCATATTCAGGATCGGGATGTCGAGGTGTTGCGTGGGCTGTTGCAAACGCGCATGAATCTGGAGATGGCGGTGACGGATGAAATGCTGGGCATTGCCGAGCGGATTCGTCCGCAGGATTGCTGCCTGGTGCCGGAAAAGCGCGAGGAGTTGACCACCGAGGGCGGTCTGGATGTGCTGGGTCAGGAGTCGCGGATGGTGGATGCCTGTGCGCGTATGCGCGAGGCCGGGGTGCGGGTGTCGCTGTTTATCGACGCGGACAAGGCGCAGATCGAGGCGGCGGTGCGCGTGGGTGCGCCGGTGATCGAGATTCATACCGGGCACTACGCCAGCGCACGCGGCGCGGCGCAGCAGGCCGAGCTGGCGCGCATCGAGGAGGCGGCCTTGTATGCCGCAAGCCTTGGGCTGCATGTGAATGCCGGGCATGGTTTGCATTATCACAATGTGCAGCCGATTGCGGCGATTGCGGTGATGCGCGAGCTGAATATCGGCCATGCCATTATCGCGCGGGCGATTTTCAGCGGCCTTGGCGAGGCGGTGCGCGAAATGAAGCGGCTGATGATTGAAGCGCGCACCACGTCAGCATGATTCACGGCATTGGCACCGATATTGTCGCCATTGCCCGCATGACCAGGCTTTGGGACAAATACCGCGAGGCGTTCGCGGCGCGAATTCTGGCGAATGATGAGCGCGCAGCCATGCAGCATCACGCTGATCCGGCGCGGTTTTTGGCCAAGCGCTTTGCCGCCAAGGAGGCCGCCGCCAAGGCTTTGGGCACGGGCTTTCGTGACGGTTTGAGCTTGCGCCATATCGTGGTGATGAATGATGCCCTGGGCAAGCCGGTGCTGCGTCTTGATGGGCGGGCGGCGGAGCTTGCGGAGGATTTTGGCGTGCGCGCAAGCCATGTTTCCATTAGCGACGAGGCCGCGTATGCCGTGGCTTTTGTCGTGATGACGCGATAACGAGGATTGAATCCATATGAATCTGCATGATTTCCCCACGCTTGCAAGCAGCGTTGGCCACACCCCGCTGGTGCGTCTGCAACATCTGAATGCCGGGACGGATAACATCATTCTGGCCAAGCTGGAGGGCAATAATCCCGCCGGTTCAGTCAAGGATCGACCCGCGCTGTCGATGATCGAACACGCAGAGCGACGCGGTGAAATCAAGCGCGGCGATACGCTGATCGAGGCCACCAGCGGCAACACCGGCATTGCGCTGGCGATGGCGGCGGCGGTCAAGGGTTATCGCATGGTGCTGATCATGCCGGATAACCTGAGCATCGAGCGCCGCCAGGTCATGCGCGCCTACGGCGCCGAGCTGATTCTGGTCACGCAGGCGCAGGGCATGGAAGGGGCGCGTGATCTGGCGCTGGCCATGCAGGCGCGTGGCGAGGGCAGGGTGCTGGATCAGTTTGCCAACCCCGATAACCCCCTGGCGCATTATGAAAGCACCGGGCCGGAAATCTGGCAGGCCACGGGCGGGCGCATCACGCATTTTGTCAGTTCCATGGGTACGACCGGCACCATCATGGGCGTTTCGCGCTATCTCAAGGAGCAAAGTGAGGCGGTGCGGATTGTCGGCGTACAGCCTGCCGAGGGTGCGTCCATTCCCGGCATTCGCCGCTGGCCTGCGGCCTATTTGCCGAAAATCTACGAGCCGCAGCGTGTCGATCAGATCATGGATGTGACCCAGGCTGAAGCCGAAGAAATGACCCGCCAGCTAGCCGAGCGCGAAGGCATTCTGGCCGGCATTTCCTCCGGTGGTACGCTGGCGGCGGCACTGCGTCTGGCCGAGGGGCTTAGCAACGCCGTCATCGTCACGATTGTGTGCGACCGGGGGGATCGTTATTTGTCTACTGGCGTGTTTCCGGGGTAGTGGATTCAGCATCGCCCTTTCTGCCAACACTTTCGCTTGCTAGACTAACTACAGTGAACTAAGTCGGGGATGCTAAAAATGCACAGCGTAAATATTCATGAAGCGAAGACGCATTTGTCCGCATTGGTAGAAGCTGCGCGCAAGGGGGATGCTTTCATCATTGCCAAAGCCGGTAAGCCAATGGTGAAAGTTGTGCGTTATGACGCACCCGCCGAGCCGCCGGTACGTCGCATCGGTTTTATGCTCGGCGAGATTCATGTGCCGGATGATTTTGATCGCATGGGCGAGGCCGAGATCGCGTCCTTGTTTAATGGCGCGTCATGAGGCTGTTGCTTGATACGCATGTGTTGTTGTGGGCGGCGGGGCAGCCCGAGCGCTTGTCTGCTGATGCGCTTGCATGGCTTGAAAACCCGGACAACACCTTGATGTTCAGCGCCGTCAGTTTGTGGGAAGTGGCGATCAAGCACGCTTTGGGGCGTGATGATTTTCAGGTGGATGCGCGACTTTTGCGCCGTGGCTTGCTGGATAACGGTTACGTGGAGCTTGAGTTAAATAGTGCGCACGCTGTGGCGATTGATACCTTGCCACCTATTCATAAGGATCCGTTTGACCGAATTTTAATTGCGCAAGCGAAGGTTGAAGGCATTGTGTTTTTGACCGCAGATGCCTTGCTTGCGCAGTATTCCGCTTCGATAAGGTTAATTTGAAAGAAGATTTTGTATGTCAAGTAAACGCAAGGGATTGATTTTTGAGGTCGATATCACCGGCTTCACGCACGAGGCACGCGGTGTCGCGCATCATGAGGAAAAGGCGGTGTTTGTCGATGGCGCGCTGCCCGCTGAGCGGGTCAAGGTGCGTCTGACCAAGCCGCATCGTCGTTTTGATGAAGCGGAAGTGATCGAGGTCATTACACCCTCACCGGATCGGGTGGAGGCGAAGTGCGCGCATTTTGGCGTTTGTGGCGGCTGTTCGCTGCAACATATGCGCGATTCGGCGCAGATTGATGCAAAACAGGGCGTATTGCTGGATAACCTGCGTCAGCTTGGAAAAGTCGAGGCAGAAGGCCTGCTGCCCGCCTTGCGTGGCCCCTTGTGGGCATACCGTCGGCGTGGTCGCTTGGGCGTGAAGTGGGTGCCGAAGAAAAACCGTGTGCTGGTGGGCTTTCGTGAGCGCGGCACACTTTACCTGGCCGATTTGCGCCGCTGTGAAGTGCTGGATGCCAGCGTGGGCGAGCGTTTGGAAGAGCTGGGCGCCCTGATTGGCGGCATGGATGCGCGCGCAACGATTCCGCAAATTGAAGTTGCCGTGGGCGACGAAGCCACGGCCTTGGTGTTCCGCCATATGGAAGCGCTGAGCGAAGCCGACCGCGAGCGCCTTGTGGACTACGCCAAGCAAACGGGCTTGCACATTTTTTTACAGTCCCAGGGCCCGGACAGCGTGTGTCGTCTATGGCCGGAGCATGGTGAATTGTTTTATGCACTGCCTGCGCATGATGTACGCATCGACTTTTTGCCGGTGGATTTCACCCAGGTCAACGGCCTGCTCAATCGTGACATGGTCGATCTTGCCTTGAACCTGCTGGATATTCAGCCGAACGAGCGCGTACTTGATCTGTTTGCCGGGCTGGGCAACTTCACCTTGCCGATGGCGCGTCGTGCCGCCGAGGTTGTGGGTGTGGAGGGCGATGCGCCCATGGTGCGTCGCGGGCAGGAGAGCGCCGAGCGCAATGGCATTCACAACACGCGGCATTTTGTCGGCAATCTGTTCGAGCCTGATCCAAAGCAGGCGTGGATGCAGGAGAGGTACGACAAAATCCTGCTTGACCCGCCGCGTGCCGGAGCCATGGAGATCATGCCGTTTCTGGCCAAGATGAAGCCCAAGCGCATTGTGTACGTTTCATGCAATCCGGCCACGCTGGCGCGGGATGCGGGCATTCTGGTCAACGAGCATCGTTATCGACTGGTTTCAGCGGGCGTGATGGACATGTTCCCGCACACTGCCCACGTTGAATCCATTGCGGTGTTCGAGCCGAAGTAGGCTGATTTTATGCGTTGCCGTGTGCGGCGATAACCAGCCCCAGGCTTAGCAATGCCCCGTACGCCAGCGCAGCAAGAATCGTCAAACGAATGGGGCGTGTCAGATGCTCGGGCGTGGAGGCGAATTTCAATACATCCAGGGCGGCCACGATCGACAAAGGCAGTGGCAGCAGGCCAAGACTTGCCCATGCGGGCAACAATCCCGTAAAAATCGCCACAACCAGCATGAGATAGGCTGCCGCAGCCAGAATCAGATAGCCCCAGCGCGCAACATCAGGCTCAAGTCGCACCACCCAGTGACGCTTTCCGGCAAGTGCATCGGCCTTGCGGTCGGGAAACTGGTTGATGTAGAGCAGGTTGGCGGTGAGCAAGGCATATGGCAGCCCGGCGATTAGCGGGAGCGGGTCGAAAGCCTGTCTTTGCACCATGTCCGCACCCAGCGGCATCAACAAGCCAAACCCCAGCGCCACCGACAGCTCGCCCAGCCCCCGGCTGTTAAGTGCCAGCGGCGGCGCGGAATAGGCCCAACCGATCAAAAGCCCCGCCAGCCCGACCCACAACAACATCCCGCCCGCCCAGAACATCAGCACCACGCCGATCAGAATGCTTAGCGCAAACAAAACCAAGGCGAAATTACGGGTTTCATGCAGGCTGAGCACGCCGTTCTGGATAAAGCGACTGCCGCCCGTAAACGGATAGAGCCGTTCTGTATTGATTGCGTCGGTGCCGTTCAACGCATCGTAATAATCGTTGAACACATTGATTCCGGCATGAACCAGCACAGCGCCCAGCAAGGTCAATGCAGCCGTCCAGACATTGATGGCCACCGCGGAATAGGCGGCTGTAGCAACTCCAATCATGGCTGCCACCAGTGCGGCGAGCAAAAAGGGCGGACGGGTTGCGGCCAGATAGCGCATGAAGGGACGTGAGGCGAAATGCTCTTGGTTGGGTTCGACTGGGGGCATGGGCTACCTTGCGGGATTAATTGCGCAGGCGATTCCACGAAAATACGTATTCGTGGATCACACAAGCATCACATTCACTTGCGCTGCGTGGCATCGTACGATGATTTTGCTCTCTGACCTGCTTGAAAGTGGGGGAAATTGCAACACCACCCGCAATGCATGCCTCCACAAAGGCGGGCGATACTGCCATCGCGCCAAACGCAATGACGGTTTACCGCCAACGTTGAATGCTGCAAGAGTCATTGCGGAAGCAGGGTGTTTCGGGTAAAGTCGCGCCCCTGATTTGCACCGGGGATAAGCTTGGTCTGGCAAATTTACGGAGCGGTGTCCGAGTGGCTGAAGGAGCACGCCTGGAAAGCGTGTATACGGCAACGTATCGAGGGTTCGAATCCCTCTCGCTCCGCCACATTTATAACAAAGTCAATTAGATCGATTTTTTTTGATTTTGTCTCACATGAAGACCCACAATATGCTGGGTCTGGATCAACGAGCATCACGTCACATGTAGTGATGACTCGTGGCATCTATCCTAGCGTTAGATTCTTCGATTCAATGATTAAGCCTCGGCCATATGGATCCGGGGCTTTTTTTGTTGGCTTGAAGCCTGAATGCCCGTGTGCCTGTTGCGGCATTTGTGCTTGCCAAGGCTCCTGTGTTTGATGTTGAATACTGTTTCATAATTCAAGCTTTCATTCACTCATGTCAGACGCAATACCCCCACCCAAATCCCACGGTGGCTCCCGCCCCGGTGCCGGTCGCCCCAAAGGCCAGGGGCGCTGGGGTGAGCCGACCGTCACCCTGCGCGTGCCTGCAAGCCGAGCCGGTCAGGTCCGTGATTTCCTTTCGGCTCTGCACGACAAGCGCCTGAACGAGGTTGAAGCTCAGCTCCCGGCCTTGCTGATACGTGCCGGCTTCGAGCTGCTGCACCCCGCCGACCTGCCGCCATCCCTGCGTCTCCCCCTGTTCGGCCACAAGATTGCCGCCGGGTTTCCATCGCCTGCCGATGACTACGTTGAAGACCGCATTGACCTGAATCAACACCTGATCCGCCACAAGGAAGCCACCTTCTTCCTGCGTGTGAAGGGTGATTCCATGCTCGGTGCCGGTATTCATAATGGCGATTTGCTGGTGGTGGATCGTGCCCTTGAACCGGTGGATGGCAAGATTGTAATTGCCGTACTGGATGGCGAATTGACGGTAAAACGACTGGAGCGCAGGGCAGGGCAGATACGCCTGATGCCGGAAAACCCGGCCTTCACACCGATTGTGGTCAATAACGAGCAGGACTTGGTCATCTGGGGCGTGGTCACCAACGTCATCCACGGGCTTTAACCATGCACACCTCCGCCATGCCCAAACGCGTCTACGCCCTGGTGGATGGCAATAACTTCTACGTTTCCTGCGAACGGGTGTTCAACCCCAGACTCGAAGGTGTACCTGTTGTGGTGCTCTCCAACAACGACGGCTGCGCCGTGGCACGCTCGCAGGAAGCCAAGTCGCTCGGCATCAGCATGGGGCAGCCCTGGTTCCAGATTCGCCACATGGAAAAGCAGTACGGCCTCAAAGCCTTTTCTTCGAATTACGAACTCTATGCGGACATGAGCAACCGCATGATGAGCATCCTCAGCACCTTTGCCCCCAAGCAAGAGGTCTACTCCATCGACGAATGCTTTCTCGATCTGAGCGGCATGACCATCGACCGCAGCCAGCTCGGCCAGACGATTCGCCACCAAGTGAAACAATGGATTGGCATTCCCACCTGTGTCGGTATCGGTCATTCCAAGACCCAGGCCAAACTCGCCAACCACATCGCAAAGAAACGCCCGGAGTGGAGTAGCGTGTGTGACCTTACAAGCCTGCCGGAAGCCCGCATCAACGAACTGATGGCCAGCATTGCCGTCAACGAAGTCTGGGGCATTGGACGCAAGCTGACCGAACAACTCAACAGCCTGGGCATTCACAACGTACTTGATCTGAAAAAGGCCGACCCCAAGACCATGCAGCGCAAATTCTCTGTCGTTGTGGAGCGCACCATTCTCGAACTGCGCGGCATCGCCTGCCTGAGCCTGGAAGACATCACCCCACCCAAACAGCAAATCATCAGCAGCCGCAGCTTTGGCCGCGCCGTCACCGAACTGTACGAACTCAAGCAAGCCGTCACCAGCTACATGAGCCGTGCTGCTGAAAAGCTGCGCAAACAGAGCAGCGTGGCGCAGGCCATCCACGTCCACATCCGCACCAGTCCGTTCCGCGAAGATAAACCCTACTACGGTCAAGGCCGCACCCTGCCGCTCATCACCCCGACCGACGACACGCGCCAACTGGTCAAGGCGGCACTCAGGGGACTGGAAGCCATCTACCAACCCGGCCACGACTACCAGAAAGCCGCTGTGATGCTGATGGACATCCAGACCAAAGGCGCTGGGCAGATGAGCGACTTGTTCTCCTTCACCCACGAAAACGACACCCAAGCCCATGAGAATAAGGCCGATCAGGTCATGCGCCTGATGGACGGCATCAACGCCCGCATGGGCAAGGCCTGCATCAAGCTGGCCGGGGAGGGGGTGGAGACAGGGTGGGCGATGAAGCGGGGACGGAGCAGTCAGGCGTTCACAACCAGTCTGCGGGCATTGCCAATGGTGTATGCGTGTTAGGCAACTGCTCGGGCAATCAGGGTCAGGCTAAAAAGCTTCCATATTCAAGCATTGGCCATGGTGTTGCATCAGGATGTTTAAGCCGTAAGACTTAACCCGGATGTAATTTATGAAACACCCGGGTTAGCTCCAAAGCAATGCCTGAATCTCCTCCCGATTCACCAGCACAATCTGCTGCACCTTCGGATCAGGGTGCTCACGTTGCGGCTCCACCTGCATCAAACGCAGGAAATAAGGCACCAGCGCTGCGCGCAGCGTCTGCACACTTTGCCCATCCACCATGCCGTAATCTTCGGCAATCACCGCTTGCTGTGCCGGAGGCAGGGCAGGGTGGGGCGCAATGATGACCTGCACCTTTTCATGCCAGCGTGCATCACCCTCTGCACCGATACCCGCCTCATCCAGTACCACAGGCATCATGCGCACCCGCGCCAAAACAAAGTCCCGGTACTCACCATGCGTGTCGCTAAAGGCCCGTACATGCCAGCGAAAACCACTGAACACCAAGGTATGCGGCGACAACACCAATTCCGCCGGTTCCGCTCGGTTCATGGATTGGTATGCCAGACGTACCTTGCTCGTGTTGTACACCGCCCGACTGATGGCGCGAAACACCTTCAGATCCAGCTCACGATCCATCGGGCGCAATAACTCCACCGAAGGCGCCTGGGCGGCCAAAGCCAGAACCGGCCCATCGCCACGCGGCATGGCACTCAACACCTCCAGCAATTCGGAGGTCTTGCCGGTCAGCAACAACGGCTCAAAATCCGCTGCGGCCTCGTAATACTTCTTCGACTTGTTGTAGCGCAAATTCAAAGGCCGCAACGCCATATACACCGCAAAGTCCTTCGATGCCTGCGCCCGGCTAATGCCAAACGTATCAATCAGCGCATGGGTTCGCACCCAACCGGACAGCAGCAGCGTGCTCTCCAGCAGCTTCAAGCGTTGGCGCACATCCCATTTCAAATCATCGGTCGTCATTGGTACATCGTTCATGGCCGCCATTCTCCATTCAACGCATCATGTGTCAATAAAAACAACACAAGATAGTTGACACGTCCATTTATTGGCCTAGAATCTGCTCATGTCTAATAACTGGACATTAATCAGCAATGCACGAGGAGAATCAGTATGAAGACCCACCAGGATCAAAGCATCGAATTTTGGGGCAACGTCTATCAAGCCTGCCGCTTGGAGGGAGAAAGCGTCACCTTTGCAAGTTTCCTTGAGAATCCGCACGACATCTTGACGCTATTCGGCATGGAAGATGCCATCGAGGTCATGGAGTCCGGCTTCCTGCCCTTGTTGCCAAAGCAGGCGCGGATTCGGGCACGGTTGGAGCAAGCGGTTGATGATGCCGTGCCCCTGCAGAAGCGCATCGTGCACTTTGAGTCGAAACGTGTTTTGGGTGGTGAAAGTATTGGCTTGGCGGCCTGATGCGGCGGTTACAGAATTCTTTAGATGCCAGGGTGATCCATTTCAAGGTCAATCCACTGAGTTAAATTCATGACCAACTGGCTCTGTATTTGTCGTGTCGACATCGCCTTGATGGAAATTTATAGGAGTGGCCTGTGGTTTATAATCAAAACAGCTTAATTGCTACTTTTTTTGTGCCCGTTATTTAGGTATTCGCTATGCACGTTTCTTCACTTCAATCTTCAGCACCCTGCGTGGTTGTTGCTTTGGATTATGCTCATTTGGATGGTGCGCTATCGTTGGCGCATCGGCTTGATCCGCAGCGTTGTCGTTTGAAGGTGGGCAAGGAATTGTTCACGCGCGCGGGTCCAGGGGCCGTGGAAGCGTTGCAGCATCTCGGTTTTGAGGTGTTTCTTGATCTTAAATTCCACGATATTCCACATACGGTGGCGCAAGCGGTGAAGGCGGCAGCAGAGCTGGGAGTGTGGATGGTGAATGTGCATGCCATGGGTGGGCGGCGCATGATGGAGGCGGCGCGTGAGGCTTTGCAAGGTTATACACAACGGCCGCTGTTGATTGCTGTTACGGTGTTGACCAGCATGGAAGCTCAGGATTTAAGTGATGTTGGTCTGCACGGCGAGGTGTTTGAGCATGTGCAAAGGCTTGCGCAGTTGGCGAAACAAAGCGGCCTGGACGGCGTGGTATGTTCGGCGCGCGAAGCCCATGAACTGCGCCAGCTTTGGGGCGAGGGCGGTATCCTTGTCACGCCGGGCATACGCCAGCCGGGCGCGCCTGCAGATGATCAGCGGCGCACGGTGTCGGCGGCGGAGGCCTTGCAGTTGGGGGCAAGTCAGTTGGTGATTGGCCGCCCGATCACTCAGGCGGTAGATCCTCAGGCGGCTTTAGAACAGATTTTGCGTGAGATCAGCGTGTAGAATGCAAGAACGTCACTTCTACCAGCAGAATCCCTAACCCGCATATTGCATGAATTCGCGCGATGATCGCGCAGGATATTGTTCGTACAAGGGATTTTCCGAAGAAGTACCGTATCGGGCTATACGCTCGACTGAGGAAAATTCATTGTACGGACAAGAGGCTAGCGAGGGCGGGTGTAATTTATGCAATATTCGGGTTAAAAACATGAACATCATCAATCTGTTGTGCCGCTATTTAACATTGTTTTTGGCTTTGCTCGGCTTGGTAGTGGTCATGCCAGCATTTGCCGGGCTGAATGATGAACGTGCTGTTTTCCAAGGTGCCTATAAAAGCGTGAAGGACGGGCAAGTCCCCGATGCTGCCTCTTTGGAGGCTTTGAAGTCCTATCCGCTCTTGTCTTATTTGACCTACCTTGATCTGCGCGAACGCATTCAGTTGGCGCAGCCTGCGGAGGTTTCTGCTTTTGTGCGGGAAACTCCGGTAAGTTTCATGACGGATGATTTACGCAAGAAATATTTGCGCCAACTTGCCAAGATTGGGGATTGGGCAACTTATCTTGTGTTTGATGATGCCAGCTTGGGTACGCAGGAATTTCGATGCTTGCGCCTGGTGGCACGCGGTACGCAGCAAGGACTGGTCAGTGTGCTTGATGAAGGCCAGGCGCTTTGGGATGAGGGTGTTTCCTGGCCGCCGAGCTGTCAGCCGCTTGAGGTTTGGTTAATGAACGCGGACGCAATGACCCGTGAGCGCGCTTGGTGGCGGGTTGAGCGATTGATGGAGAAAAATCTTAGCTCCGAGGCGGGGAGGCTTGTTGCAAATTTAGGCGCAGATGCAGAGGCACAGATGACCCGTTGGCAAACAGCGAGGAAGAAACCTGGCTCGTTTCTAGCGCAAAACAAAGCGGTCAAGAGCGATGTGGTGCTGCACTTGATGCTGGCGGATGCCGCGAAAAAATTGGCGAGTGATGATGTGGATCAGGCGTATTCCGCGTGGAATAGCCTTGCGGCACTTGAATCGATGAGTGCAAAAATACGCGGCGAAGCTGAGGGTGGCATGGCGCTAGTCGCTGCTCGCCAGCATCGTCCGGAAGCCAGCGATTGGTTTGAGGCTGCTCCGAGTGTCGGATTTGATGCGGATATGCGCGCCTGGCGCGTGCGAGCCGCGTTACGTCAGCAGAATTGGGCGCGGGTGCTCAAGGCGATTGATGCCATGCCACGCGACGAGCAAGCCAATGAAGAGTGGCGTTATTGGCGCGCGCGCGCGTTGGAACAGCAAGGGCAGGGCGAGTTGGCCAAGAAAATTTGGCAGGATGTGGCCAGCGATGTGACCTATTACGGCCTGCTTTCGGCAGACCGTGCGGGCGTGAGTTACCGTTTGGCCTATGTTGAATTGCCTGAAGATGCGCTGGTGCGGGCAGTTTCCCTTCGCCCAACAGTGCAGCGTGCGCGAGAATTTTATACACAAGGTTTGATTGACGAGGCGCGCAAGGAATGGCTGGTTGCTTTGCGTGATATGAATTTGCCTGAGCAGCGTGCAGCCGCACATTTGGCCGCACGATGGGGCTGGATGGATCGTGCGGCGATTACCATGGGCAAGGCGCGCAACTCCGGTATGGAGGATCTTGAGGTACGCTTCCCATTGCCTTGGCGTGATGATGTGGAGCGTTTTGCGCGTGAAGAGTCGATTGAGAGCGGCTGGATGTTCGGCATTATGCGGCGTGAGAGCGTGTTTATGCCGGATATTGGCTCCAGCGCTGGTGCGCAGGGTTTGATGCAGCTTATGCCTGGTACGGCGAAGGACGTGGCACGTAAACTTGCCATGCCTGCTCCTGACAAGGGCGATTTGCATGATCCGGCGATCAATATGCGCCTTGGCAGCGCCTATCTTGGTGACGTGCTGGAGCGCTTTGATGGTAACCAGGTATTGGCGACAGCGGCTTATAACGCCGGGCCTGGCAGGGTGAAGCGCTGGTTACCCGAGGGCGGAAGCCTGCCTGCGGATATTTGGGTAGACACCGTGCCGTTTACTGAAACCCGCGAATATTGTCGCGCCGTGCTGCATTATTCGACGGTGTTTGATTGGCGTTTGTATGGTGAGTCCAAGCCGTTGTCGGCAAGAATGCCTAATGTATCTGGTGGCTAGTTTTCAAACTCTGGAGTGGAAAGAAGATGGATAAGCAGGAAGTGGTCGTTGTGGATATCAAAATGCCGTTTTCATCCATGGTGGTGTTTATGGTGAAGTGGGTGATTGCATCCATTCCGGCCATTCTGATCCTGGTGATGTTGTTCGGCTTTGCCAGTGCGCTGCTGGGTGGCTTTTTTGGCGGATTCGGACGCATGTGACTTTTTCAGGACTTAAACAAAACAACCCCAGCGGCGTTAAAGCGCCTCACCGTACTAAGTGTACTGTCTTCGTCGCTTTGCCTTGCTGGGTCAATTTTGCGTAAGTCCTGTTTTTAATGGGAGTTGGTTCTGAACAGCATCCTTTGGTACGACTACGAAACATTTAGTGCCGACCCGTTCACTGGGCGCATTGCACAATTTGCCGCCATACGCACTGATGAAAGTCTTGCCCCCATGGGCGAGCCGCTTGAGTTTTTTTGCAAGCCTTGTCTTGACGCTCTGCCCGATCCGCAGGCGTGTTTGATTACCGGCATTACGCCGCAACAGGCTGAAGCGCGTGGTGTTCCGGAATCGGAGTTCGCCGAGCGCGTCAATGCCGTGATGTCCGTGCCGGGAACCTGTATTGCAGGCTTTAATAGCATCCGTTTTGATGACTCATTTACGCGATTTTTGTTTTATCGCAATTTCTTTGATGCTTATGCGCACGAGTGGCATGACGGCAATACGCGCTGGGATCTTCTTGATGTGGCGCGTTATACCTATGCCCTGCGCCCGGAGGGCATCGAGTGGCCGAACCGCGAGGATGGTGCGCCAAGTTTCAAGCTCACACACTTGACTGAAGCCAATGGTTTGGTTCATGCCAATGCCCATGATGCGCTGAGTGATGTGCGCGCCACCATTGCGTTGGCACAGCTGATTCGGGGCAAACAGCCCAAATTGTTTGATTTTGCCTACGGTTTGCGCGGCAAAAATACCGTGCGTGCGTTTTTGGACAAGGAACAGGCCAAGCCTGTGCTGCACACCTCCGGCATGTTTCCCGCCGCTTTTGGTCATACCACAGCGATTGCAGTATTGGGTGTGCATCCACGCATGGCGAATCGCCTGATTGTGGCGGATTTGCGCCAGGACCCGCAGCGACTGCTTGAAACACCCGTCGAGGTTTTGCTTGAGCTTTTATTTACCCGTGGCGAGGACTTGCCCGAAGGGGTTGAGCGTCCTGCTATCAAAGAACTGCATCTCAATCGTGCGCCCTTGCTCGCGCCGCTGCGCGTGCTGGATGCTGCAGGTGCAATGCGATTGCAGCTTGATTTGGACGATTGTCAGCGGCACTTCGATTTTATTGTCGAGCATCAGGCCGCTTTTGCTGCGCTTGCACGGGGCTTGTATGCGGCTGAGCCCGAGCCGCGAGCGCTTGATGCGGAGGCGGCGTTATATCAAGGGTTTATTGCCGATGCGGATCGTGCGCGCCTTGCTCAGGCGCGAGCCATGTCGCCTGAAAAACTCGCGCAACTGCAAGCACAGGTGCGGGATGAACGTTTGCGAGAGTTATTGTTCCGTTATCGCGCGCGCTATGCCCCGTCCAGCTTGAATGCGGAAGAGTCTTTGCGCTGGCAGGAGTTGCGTACGTCAAGGTTATTGCACGAGGAAGGCGGCGCAGGGATAAATGCAGATCAGTTTTTTAACCGCATTGAAATCTTGCGCGCCGACCCATCGTCAACAGGGCGCGAGTGGTTGATTCTGGATGAACTGGAAGCTTGGGGGCGGCATGTTTTGCATGATGCCGGGCTTTCAGTGTGAATTCAGTCCTGAAAGCAGCTCTTAGCCTTAGCCTTGCGCTGCGAATTTATCTTCCATGACTTTGCGGAACAGACCGTGCAGGTTAATAAAGAAGCTCGCCTGCGCATCTTCAAGCTCATCAAAGGCTTCCGCACTGAGTTTTTGTCCATTAGCGCTTTCTAACAGAGCCTCACGCATCAAGGTGTGCATCTGCTGGTGCAAATCTTCGACCTGCGTCTTGAGTTCTTCTTGACCCGGTGGCGTGGGCAGGTAGCTGAAAAAACCTGCCAGCTTACAGTGCAGGTGTGCATCACGTGCAATCAAATCCTCACTTGAGTTTGCTTGCAGAATAAGTTGACGCATACCACGTGAGTACCACGCGTTATGCCAGTAAATGGCTTCTTCAAGGCCATCAATAAATTCGCCATAGGGGAAACGCGCGCTGCTGTCATTCATGCTGTAGATCATCCTGAATTGAGTTTGAATGGCTTAGAACCTGTTTACGATCATGATGGGGGGTCTACAACATCCGCTTTTCAAGAGCGCAAACAGGTTCCTAATATTTGGAATCATAGACGCGGCCATGCGAATAACATGATTCAAAAATTGAATGTTAGGCCAAGTCTAGGCTATGGGTTTGGCCAATTCACGGAGCATAGCCAAATTCACGATGACCTTGGACTCCGGGTTTTGTAAATCAGCCGCAGGTGTTTCAGGTTCGCCAAGGCTTTCGAGAGTTATTGCTGCTTCGGAGAAGTCATCATGGCGGGTGTAGTCGTTGACGGTAACCACCGTGCGCAAGCCTGCGCCAGTACTTGAACGCAAGCCGTTACGCGAGTCTTCAAAGGCGAGGCATGCCGATGCGGGTAGACTCATGGCTTCTAGTGCATAGGTGAAAATTGCCGGATCGGGTTTTTTCTTGGGCACGATATCGCCTGCTGCAATGACTTCAAACCAGGCCAGACTATCGCGTCCCAGAGTTGCTTCAAGCAAAGCGGTGACATTTTCAGGGGTGGTGGTGGTGGCGATGGCGAGGCGCAGTCCATCCTGACGCGCTTCATCCAGCAAACGCTTTACACCAGGTCGCAGGGGAATCAAGCCCTCGTTCAGCAAGCGCACGTAATGACGGGTTTTGGCTTGATGCAGACCGGCAATCCACGCATCACTGTTGTCGGGCAAAGTGAAGTCGGGGCGATAGTGTTCAAGATAAAAACGAATACGCTCTTTACCGCCTGTGACGCTCAAAAGTTCACCGTACAGCGCAACATCCCAATCCCAATCCAGACCAGCTTCGGAAAAAGCGGCATTAAATGCAGGGCGGTGACCGTCGCGCTCAGTATCGGCGAGCGTTCCATCGACATCAAAAATCAGGGCTTGCAAGCTCATGGGGACTCCGTGGTTTGGTATGGTGTTGTAAAACTCAGATCGACAGTTTTACTTATCGTTGCAGCAAGGTCTAATCAACATCACTGATAGTTTCGATAAGCAGGGAATAAAAAAAGGGAGCCCGAGCCCCCTTGAGTGTTTGCGGTATTTTTTATTTAGCAGGGTGTTGAAAAACACCCTGCTAATGCAAGCCATGGATGGTTTGCACGAAGATCATGAACGCTAAGTGATTGATCTTCTTAGGCCATCGCGGGCGTGTACCGCGACGCGGCGGGTTGAAAAAGGGCAGGAAAGCCCATTTTCAACGTCCTGTCAGTGATGGTGACCATGTTCGCCATGCGCATGGCCATGATCAAGCTCTTCTGCGGTTGCCGGACGCACTTCGCGCACGGTGACTTCAAAATGCAGTGTTTTACCAGCCAGCGGGTGGTTGCCGTCAATAGTGACTTCATCGCCTTCGAGCGCGGTGACGGTGACCACTTCAACGCCATGATCGGTTTGGGCATGAAACTGCATACCGACCGCAATTTGATCCACACCACCAAACATGCTGCTCGGTAGTGTTTGCGTCAGCGATGGATTGTTTTCACCATAACCCATGGCAGGCTCGATGCTGACCTTGAATTCATCGCCAACACCACGTCCTTCGAGTGCTTGCTCGAGGCCAGGTACGATGTTGCTGTGACCGTGCAGATAGGCCAAGGGGCCATGATCTGCGGAAGAGTCAATCTCGTTGCCTGCATCATCGGTGAGGCGATAGTCGATCAGAACGATGCTGTCTTGGCTGATTTGCATAGCAATTACCTGTTTCCCATGTGATAAAAATAGTTTGTCGCGGCCACAAAGCCACCTACCGACCCGCAGTCAAAGCGACGCCCACGGAATTTGTAAGCCACAACACCACCTTGTTTAGCCTGCTCCATCAAGGCATCGGTAAGTTGGATTTCACCGCCGGCACCGGGCTCAGTGTTGCGCAGAATGTCGAAGATGTCCGGAGTGATAATGTAGCGACCAATCACCGCAAGATTGCTAGGCGCGACTTCGGCAGCAGGCTTTTCCACCATGGTGTTGACGCGGTACACGCCAGGCTCGATTTCTTCACCGGCGATCACCCCGTATTTATGAATGTCGTGCTGCGGGACTTCTTCAACAGCGACCACCGTGCAACCGTATTTTTCCTGCACGGCAACCATTTGCGCGAGTACACCTTGCGAGTCGCAAACGCACAAGTCATCCGCAAGGATGACCGCGAAAGGGTGCTCGTGACCAATGAGGGTTTCACCGGTCAAGACCGCATGACCCAGGCCTTTCATTTGCGTTTGGCGGGTGTAGGAGAAGCTGCACTTTTCAATAATGCCGCGAATGCCGGCGAGCATGGTGTCCTTGCTTGTACCGCGCAGTTGCGATTCAAGCTCGTAGTTAATGTCGAAATGGTCTTCCAAGGCGCGTTTGCCGCGTCCGGTGACGATAGCCATTTCGCGTATGCCCGCTTCCATTGCTTCTTCAACACCGTATTGAATCAAGGGTTTGTCCACGATAGGTAACATTTCCTTTGGGATAACCTTGGTTGCAGGAAGGAAACGTGTACCGTAACCGGCGGCAGGAAACAGGCATTTTTTGATCATGAGGTGATTCTCGGTTGAGAGCGTGTTAAGAAGTTTTGCATAAACGCTCCCCCACTATAAACGTGGACTTGAGAAGAGGAAAGTAGGCGGGGAAGAAGCGTTAGCGGGTTGTTGGTGTCGCGTTCAAGCGGCGTGCGATATCGGCCACGCGTCGCCCCAAGGCCTGACAAAGCGTTTTTTCTTCGTCAGTAAGCGGTTGACGGCCATCGGCGGACGTGTGGCTGGCACCATAGGGTGTGCCACCGCTTTTCGTGCGCAACAAAGCGGGCTCGTTGTAGGGCAGGCCGACCAGCAGCATACCGTGGTGAAAGAGCGGGATCATCATGGAAAGCAGAGTGCTTTCCTGGCCACCATGCAGGCTGGCCGTCGAGGTAAAAACGGCTGCTGGCTTGCCAATGAGTGCACCGCTTAGCCATAGGCTGCTTGTTTGATCAATGTAGTTTTTGACCGCGCCAGCCATATTGCCAAAATAGGTTGGGCTGCCCAAAACGAGTCCCGCGCATTCGGCAAGATCCTCCACGCGGGCAAGTGGCGGTAAATCGGCGCTATCCATGGGCGGTTCCCCTGTGACAGGAATATCAATCGAATCAATGCGACGCAGACGGGCGCGCATCCCCGGTACAGCGGCCACGCCACGCGCAACATGTTTCGCCATGCTTGCCGTTCCACCATTTCGACTGTAATACAAAACAAGGATTTCGGCTTCTTGGCCGTGGGGGCGATCAGGATCTATTGAGGGCATAAATACACGAGTTGCGGAGTAAAGTGTTTGGCATTATGCCACCGCATGACACGAAAACGCCCAGTCAAAAGCGTGGTTTAATGCTTTTGTGATAAATTGAATTTATCGTGTTTGGCGTTGAGTGTAAGTAGCGTTCCTCGTAGACTGGCAGCAACCTCACCCTTGAAACATTTTTTAGGAATCTTCTTTATGATGCAAAAAATTGAACAAATCTTTGAGAAAGGCTTGTGGGACGTTCGTTTTGTCGTCCTCGTTGCCGTAATCGTGAGCGTCATTCTCAGTTTCGCAATCTTTTATGTCGCCGCTGTCGATGCGTATAGCACTGTTGTCCATTTGGTGCATTATGCTGATCCGGGTCTGAGCGCGGTCGATAAACTTGCATTGCGCAACAGTACGGTGACCCATGTGGTCGAGGTGTTGGATGGCTTTCTTCTCGGCACGATTTTGCTGATCTTCGCGTTTGGCTTGTATGAGTTGTTTATCAGCAAGATAGACTGCGCGCACGAAGGTGAAGGCGCTTCCAATGTGTTGATTATCAATAATCTGGACGACCTTAAAAACCGTTTGGCCAAAGTTATTTTATTGATTCTTATCGTTAAGTTCTTCGAGTACGGTATCAATATGAAATTCACCACCCCCATGGATTTGCTGACCTTTGCGGCGGGTATTGCCCTGATCGGATTGGCCTTGTTCCTTTCGCACAAAGCCGAGGATCATGCTCCCATCATTGGAGATAAGCACTAATGAGCAGCTTGAAAAAGAGCTTGATGCAAGCGGGCTTGGCACTGGTTTTAACCTTTGGCATCCAGCTATCGGCTACGGCAGTGGATTTTTCTCTTGTCGATACGCAAGGCAAAACGCACACGCTGGCTGAACAGAAGGGCAAGTTTGTGGTGGTGAATTTCTGGGCGACCTGGTGCCCGCCATGCCGTGAGGAAATTCCTGAGTTAATCTTGTTTCACGACAATCACAAGGCCAAAGATGCGATTGTGTGGGGCGTGAGTTATGAAAAGGCCAACCCGGCTAAGCTGTTGCAATTCATTGACGAGCAGATGATGAGCTACCCGGTGATGCCGATGAGCCCTTCGCAAGTTCCGCCGTTTGGTTCGATTCGCGGTTTGCCGACGACCGTGCTGGTTGCACCAGATGGTAGTGTGGCGCGCACCCACTTGGGTGGAATTACAGCCAAAACGATTGAAGGTTATATGCAACAATGGTGTCAGACTAACCCAGCAGCAAAGGAGATGAAGGTATGTCGTTAATTCGTGGTTCTATACAGTTTCAAAGGCGCCTTTTGGGCGCCTTTTTTATGTCGCTTATGCTGGTATCTGCGCCATTAATAGCGGCGGAGGGCGGTTTTTTTGACGAAAACTTTGGCAATCTGCAAGACGAGCTGAAAGCCGCGAAGCAGGAAGGCAAGCAGGGTGTTTTGGTGTTTTTTGAGATGGATGAGTGTCCGTTTTGTCATAAGATGAAAACCACGGTTTTCAACCAGCCTGAAGTACAGGCCTATTTTCACAAGCATTTCCGTATGGTCAGTATCGACATCAACGGCGACGTGGATATGGTGAACTTCAAAGGTCAGGCCACGACGCAAAAGAAGTTTTCCTTTGATGAGTATCGGGTGCGCGCTACTCCGGTAATCGCTTTTTTCGACCTGCAAGGCAACTTGGCGACGAAATTTACTGGCCCGACGCGTGACGTCAAAGAGTTCATGCAGCTTGGTGAGTTTGTGGTCAGTGGCGCCTACAAACAGCCAGGCATGAATTTCACACTCTTCAAAAAGGCACAAAATCCATCATGAGGGTGCTCAAACCCACGCAAATTTGCCTGCTGTGTATGCTCAGTGCGTTGCTGAGCCCAGCGTTACTTGCGGCACCTTTACCGCAACCGCTGAGTTTGCAGGATGCGTTAAAAATAGCGCTGGATGAAAACCACTACGATCTTCAACTACGTGCGGCGGAGCTTGATGTCGCACGAGCCGGGATGCGCACGGCACAAGGCGAAAGTGACCTCACTGTCGGTGCAACCCTACGCGCGCGCTTCATTGATCCCGCCAACCTTTCGGCAGATCAAAACACTGATGACAGCGCTGCAGTCATTGTGGCGCGCAAGCGTTTGTTTGATTTTGGGCGAGCCAATGCGCTGGAAAGTGCAGCACAGGCCATGATTGAAAGCGAAGAGCAACGCATGATACTGGCGCAGCAACAACGCAAACTGGATGTTACCCGGGCATTTTATGACGTGTTGCTGGCCGACCTTGCTTTTTCATTGGCCAATGAACGCATGGCGATTGTGTATGTTGATTTTGATAAGGTGAAAGACCGTCGTGAGCTCGGCCAGCTTTCGCAGGTCGATCTGTTGCGTACACAGGCGCGATACGAAGAGGCTTTGCGCGAGCGCAACCTGGCCGAGGCTCGTCAGCGTACAGCACGGGTCAAATTGGCGGCGGCCTTGGGTGATGTGGCCCAGCTTCCTGCCAAACTTGTTGAACCCAAACTGGCTGGTCTGGAAAAACGGAAGGCTCCTGAAATTGACCAGATCGTTCAGCAAGCGCTGGCCAGCAATCAGCTTTTACTTGCTCTGCGTCATCAGCTGGAGGCTGCAAGCCGTCGTGTTGAGGCTGCACGTGCCAAAAGCAAACCTGTCCTTGATGCCGTGATTGAAGGCGGTGCGTATGTACGCGAAGTGGGCTCCAACGATCCATTCCGTGCCGGATTGGAGTTGAGCGTGCCGATATTATCGAGTGGTCGGCTGGACGGAGAGATTGCGCGTGCCGAGGCTGAGCGCCGACGTACCAGCGCGCAAATTGTGCGTGCAGAAGCAGAGCTGCGTCAGCGCATCACCGAGCTGACCCTGGAGATTGATGTGCTGCGCAAAACTGCTGGTGGCGACAAGGTACGCGCCGATTACCGCGATATTTATCTGGAGCGCAGCCGCGCCTTGTATGAAATGGAAGTCAGCACCGATCTTGGCGACAGCATGGTGCAAATGACCGATGCGCAGTTGCGTAGCAAGCGCACACTTTATGCCCTCAGCCTCGACTGGGCCGAGCTGGATGCTTTATTGGGCCACGCGGTCGATCCGCTGGCCACGACTACGGCTATGCCCGCCAAAGGAAATCCATAATGCGCAACCTTATTGTTTCTGTAACCCTGTTGGCCTCGTCCGTCGCCATGCCCGTCATTGCTGCTGAATTCCCGGCCACGCTAGTCTGGGCTGATCGCACCGCCTTGTCTTTGCCCATCTCTGGATTGGTCAAGGATGTAAAGGTGCGCGCAGGTCAGGATGTCCCGGCTGGTGGCTTGCTGCTCGAACTGGATGCGCGCCCGTTCGATGCCCGCCTGCACAAAGCCCAGGCGGGCGTGCAGGGGCTGGAGCGCAAGCGCGCCGAAGCTAAAAACGAGGCCAAACGTGCGCAAGAATTGTATGCGCGTACCGTGCTTTCCAATGTCGAGCTGGAAAAGGCACATATCGACCAGCAGCAGGTCGAGGGTCAGTACCAGGAGGCGCGCGCCCAGCAACAACTGATCGAGGTTGAGCGCAGCTACACTCAACTCAAAGCACCCTTCGCCGCGCGTGTGCTAGCGGTGAATATCGCCCCCGGCGAAGCCATCAGTGCTGCCATGCAAGCGCCGACGCTGATTGAAGTGGCTCGCTCCAATGTGATCGACGTAGTTGCCAAACTCAAGCCGGAAGAGGTCGTCGGCCTGAAGCTGGGCGGCAAGGTCGATGTGGAAGTCAATGGCAGCAAGGTTAGCGGCGAAATCATTGCCATCGAAAGCCCGAAAGAGGGAGGTTATTGTGTTGTCGTTCGTGTGCCTGCTGCCGATGGATGGCTGGCGGGGCTTTCGGCCAAGATCATCACGCCCTGAGTTTCGCTCTCTTTCGTGAAATGGAAACGCCCGCAAAAATGCGGGCGTTTCTCTTTGGCAGGGGATTGATGATCAGCTCAAACCAAGCCGCTGCTTGAGTGCATCCATAATGCCCTCAGCAGGCAATAATTTATTTTCCGCCGCATCGCGGGCGCGGTATTCAAGCTCGCCTGCCGCCATGCCTTTGTCGCTGATGACCACGCGGTGCGGGATGCCGATCAGCTCCATGTCGGCGAACATCACGCCGGGGCGCACGTCACGGTCATCCAGCAACACTTCTACACCTAGCGCGAGCAGTTCGTTGTAAAGCTTTTGCGCCAGTTCCATGGTTTGCGGGGCTTTGGCAGCATTGAGTGGGAGCAGGGCGATCTGGAACGGTGCCAGTGCCGTTGGCCAGCGGATGCCGCGTTCGTCGTGGTTCTGCTCGATGGCGGAGGCGACCACGCGGGAGACGCCGATGCCATAGCAGCCCATGCTCATGATCTGGCTTTGACCCTGTTCGTCCAGTACCACGGCGTTCATGGCGCGGCTGTATTTGTCGCCAAGCTGGAAGATGTGGCCGACTTCGATGCCGCGACGGATCACCAGGGTGCCATTTCCGTCCGGGCTGGGGTCGCCTTCGAGTACGTTACGGATGTCGGCGACCATGTCCGGTTCGGGCAGGTCGCGGCTCCAATTCACGCCCGCAGTGTGAAACTTGGGCTTGTTGGCGCCGCAGACGAAATCGGCCATCAGTGCGACGGTGCGGTCGGCAATCACTTTGATGCTGTCGCGGTCAAGCCCGATGGGGCCGAGGAAACCAGGCGGACAGCCGAAACCGGCGCGAATCTCTTCTTCGGTCGCCAGGCGGAATTCTTCCAGTCCTTCGATCTTGGTGGTCTTGATCTCATTCAGGTTGTGGTCGCCGCGCAGCAGCAGGGCGTAAAGTTTTTCGCCCGCCATGACAGCAATCAGTTTGACGGTGCGTTGCAGCGGAATGCCGAGCAGGGCGGCGACATCCTCGCAGGTGGTTTGCTTGGGCGTATCGACATCATGCATCGCTTCAGTCGCCTCTGGGCGCTCGACAGCCGGGGCGAGGGCTTCAGCCAGTTCAACGTTCGCGGCGTAGTCGGAGGCGTTGGAGAAGGCGATGTCGTCTTCGCCGGATGATGCCAAAACGTGGAATTCATGCGAGCCGGTGCCGCCGATGCTGCCTGTGTCAGCGCGCACGGCGCGGAAGTCCAGCCCCAGCCGGGTGAAGATGCGAGTGTAGGCAGCGTGCATCACCTCGTAGGTGGTTTGCAGGGAGTCCTGATCGAGATGGAAGGAGTAGGCATCTTTCATAAGAAATTCGCGCGCGCGCATGACGCCGAAGCGCGGGCGAACTTCGTCGCGGAATTTGGTCTGGATCTGGTAGTAGCAGACGGGTAGTTGCTTGTAACTCTTCAGGTCGCGGCGCGCGTAATCGGTGATAATTTCCTCATGTGTCGGGCCATAGCAGAACTCGCGGTTGTGACGATCCTTGAAGCGCAACAATTCGGGGCCGTATTGCTCCCAGCGACCGGATTCCTGCCACAGTTCAGCGGGTTGCACGGCGGGCATCAGCACTTCCAGCGCTCCGGCGCGATCCATTTCCTCGCGCACGATGCGCTCGACCTTGCGCAGCACGCGCAGGCCGAGCGGTGACCAGGTGTAGAGCCCGGCGGCCAGACGGCGGATCAGACCGGCACGTAGCATCAGTTGGTGGCTGATGACTTCGGCATCGGAGGGGATTTCTTTGAGGGTAGTCAGCGGGAAACGCGAGAGGCGCATGAAAGGAAGGAACCTTATAAATGAAGAAAAGTTGAAAAATTAAGAGCTTACGCAAAAGTTTTCCAGCAAGGCAAAACATCAAAGACAGTACAACCGAGTACGGCGAGGCGATTGAACGCCGCTGGGGCGGTTTTGCGTAACTAATTGCAGCCAGATCGTCTCAAGTCCGACAGGCTACTAGGATTGTGAATTAGAACGTGCCGCCGTTCCAGCCCCAATGCTGGGGTTGCGCTGCGCTGAACTCGATGTAGACACGGGCGGGATCGAGTTGCAGCTCGTGCTGCAAAAGCGCGCAAAGCGCTGCGGCAAACGGCGGAATTTGCGCGTCACTCAAGCCGATGCTTTTGCACTCAAGATAAGCACATGGGGCATCCGTTGCGGCGAAGGTCATGCTTTGCTGTGAGCTAACATTCGTCATAACCCACTGTTCGGGCTTGCCAATCACCTCGGACGTGAGCACGGTTAAATGCTTGGCGATGCCCATTTCCTGGGCGCGCTCGAGGGTGAGATTGGTTGAAAGTGAAATTAGAGGCACGGCAACTACTCGCAATATTCCTTCACCCGTACACGTTCAGCTTCAATCATTTTTTGACGCTCTTCTTCCGGTACGCGCTGCATCTGTCCGTCTGCAGTACGGGTCATTAAACGCGGGCTGGATTCGAGTTGTTGCAACCGGCTTTGCGCATCCTTGCATTGTGCTGCAATCTGTTCAGCCGAAATGGTCAGCATTTCCTTGGGCTTGTCCGTTGTAGCATCCTTGGGCTTGTCTTCGACTTTGGTCTCGACGGCCTTTTCAGAAGTAGACGCTGGGGTGCTTGGCGAATAAATACGCGGCTTAACTTCCTCAGCCTTTACGTTTTTGGGTGGCTCAGCACCAAAATGCGTGACGCCATTAGCATCGACCCATTTATGAATGGTGGTATCAGCCATGAGAGGCGCACTTGCCAAGGCGATGGAACACGCAAGTGCTGCAATAATGTGACGCATATGGACTCCTTTGAACAAGGTTGAGTTAGATTAGGTATCTGTGAAGTTTGTACGACCAAGGGTGCGCTCGGCGTTTTTGAACGCTAGAATGCGGCAGTAAATTTTTTCCTTCACTGAAAATACGTCGAAAATACGAATTATGCAAAATACTTTCCGCCGCCTTTTGACCGTCACAGCACTTTCTTTCAGCCTTGCTGCCTTTGCAGACTCGTCCATCGCTGCTCCCACGCCTACGGCAGCCCCTAATCCGGCACCGTCTATGCCAGTTCCCGCCCCGATGGCTATGCCCTTACCCAGTGCGCCAACCTTGGCGGCAAAATCCTATGTGCTAATGGACTTTAATAGCGGGCAATTCTTGGTCGAGCAGAACCCTGATATGCGGGTGGAGCCTGCCAGCATTACCAAGTTGATGACAGCGTACATTATCTATGCGGCCATGCAGCGCGGGGATTTGAAGCCCGATACCATGGTCAACATCAGCGAAAAGGCCTGGCGCATGGAAGGCTCCAAGATGTTTGTGCGCGTGGGTACGCAGGTCTCGGTTGATGATCTCCTCAAGGGCATGATTATCCAGTCAGGTAACGATGCGACTATCGCTCTTGCTGAACACATTGCCGGCAGTGAGGAGGCTTTTGCGGCCATGATGAATCACGAGGCGCAGCGCATGGGCTTGACCGGTACCCACTTCACCAACTCGACCGGCTGGCCGGATGCCAATCATTACAGCACTGCGCGTGATGTGGCTCATCTGCTGGCGGCAGTCATCCGTGACTTTCCCGAAGGTTACAAGCGCGAAAGCGAAAAGGAATTTGTATGGAACAATATCAAGCAAATTAACCGCAATCGCTTGTTGTGGCGCGACCCTTCGGTCGATGGCGGTAAAACCGGCCATACCGAGTCAGCAGGTTTTTGTTTGGCTGCCTCGGCGCAGCGTGAAGGGATGCGCTTGATTTCAGTTGTGCTCGGTGCAGGCAGTGATGCCGCGCGTGCCGAGCAAACGGCAGTGTTGTTGAACTATGGCTTTCGTTTCTTTGAAACCCGTTTGGTACGTAAAGCCGGGGATGTTTTGGATCAGCCGCGTATCTGGAAGGGCGCGGAAAAAACTGCAAAGTTGGGAATAAACCGCGACTTTTATGTCACTACACAACGTGGCAAGTTCGACCAATTGAATCTGGTTTTGGATGTCACGCCAAATTTGACCGCACCATTGGCGCAAGATCAGACAGTGGGTGCGTTGCGCGCCAAGCTTGGTGATAAACAGGAAAGCGAAGTGCCTGTTGTGGCGTTGGTTGCAGTACCGGAAGGCGGATTCATTCGTCGCATGACGGATAGTGTCATCTTGATGTTTAAGAAATAACACCCAATCTATTCGCACTTAAAACAAAAGATTGGGGGTTTGACATGAGTTTTTGCGCACTGGACGATAATCCGCCGCCTTTGGAGTTTCCTTGCGACTACCCCATTAAAATCATGGGCGAGGCCTCCGATGATTTTCACACTGAAATGGTCGCCTTGATTCGCTGCCACGCGCCGGAGGTTTGCGATGCAGACGTCAGCTTGCGCGCCAGTAAGGGCGGGAAATATGTCTCGGTAAGCATCCAACTGCGTGCCCAGTCGCGTGAGCAGGTGGATGCGATTGTTATTGCGCTACGCGAACACCCGAAGGTCTTGGCGAGTCTTTAATTTTCCATGCCTAGTTCTCCCTGTCGATCGGGTGAGTGACCGTGTCGCATTGTGATACCCAAGGCTTTGGCTTGCTCACGCAGGGCTTCACGCTGGGGCTTGAGTTCTGCACGCAGGGCTTGTCTTCCCGCTTTTTCCTTCTCTTCGCACGCACGGAAAGCTTCGCGGTTTTGTGCTTGCTGAATGCAGATTTCAGCTTCCTGCAAAATAGCAATGCGACCTTGATGGCTGCGTGATTCGATGCGTTTGAATTCTTCAAACAATGCCTGCTTCTCAGGAGTGTGTGCGGGCGCTGCGCTAGCAATGCTGCTGATAATGAGTGTCGTAGCGATCAGCGCGGTTGATAAAACTGTTTTCATAATAGTTATGCTCCTAATGGTGGATTAATCGGCAATGCGCGGCTGGATTTCCAAATCGTGTTTTTGCGTGTAAACATTCTGGCTTGCCCCGCGTTGATCCTGGCGCATATCCTGACGTTCGTTGTGTGTCATCACTCCATCGCTTTTGTAGCCGCGCTCCTGCTGGCGTAGTGATCTTTGCTGGTTGGCAAGTTCTCGGGTTTCACTGCGCGTAAGCTGCCCCGAACGTACGCCCTGCTGGATTCGCTCATGTTGCCGGTGCTGTTGGGCATTGACGTAAGGGTCGTGGATGGGCGCGGCGGTGCTTGTGGTGGCGATGGTTAGTGTCATGGACGCGATACATGCTGCAATAATCGGCATTTTGTTCATGCCAAGTCTCCTCTGTCGGTTGCTCGGATCGGGATATACGTTTTCCCTTGATCTGTATTCTGGCGAGCGTTATTGCAGAACCCGAGGTGAGTTGGTGGAGATAATGTGGAGTTTTGTGCGCGCCAATTTGAAATGGACTAGGTGTTTTTCATAGGGCTTACGCATAACCGCTCCAGCAAGGCAAAGCGTCGAAGACAGTTCAATCTAGTACGGCGAGGTGCTTGAACGCCGCTGGAGCAGTTTTGCATATGCCCTGTCTCAATCACCCCAGCGGTAGCCGATACCATAGACCGATTGCACCAAATCTCGCTCTGGAGCGGCCTCAATAAGTTTGCGGCGCAGGTTTTTGACGTGACTGTCGACGGTGCGTTCGCTGACGATGCGGTGGTCGGCGTAAATCTTTTGCAGCAAGCTTTCACGTCCAAATACTCGCCCAGGGTGGGCATGCAATGTTGCCAACAGGCGGAATTCCACCGGGGTGAGATCTAGCGCCTGACCATCCAGTTTGGCTTGGAAGCGTTCTTCATCCAGATACAGTCCATCACGTGGATGGTCGGGGTGCTCGGCAAGCAGATGTCCATTGGCGCGGCGCAATAGCGCCCTGACCCTGGAAACTACTTCACGCGGGCTGAATGGTTTGCATACATAATCGTCAGCACCCATTTCCAGTCCGAGCAGTCGGTCAATTTCCTCGACACGTGCCGTGAGCATGATGATCGGCACAGCGGAAAATTGGCGCAGGGCACGACAAACCTCCAGCCCGTCGCGTCCCGGTAGCATCAGATCAAGTATTACCAAATCAGGTTTGTGCTGACGCACTTCATTGTCAACGCTCAGCCCATCGGCCAACCATGTGCTGCGATAGCCCGCTTGTTGCAGATAATCGGCCAGCAGACGGGCGATTTTTTCTTCGTCTTCGACGATCAGGATATATGGCTGATTCATTTTTTTTCGGTTAAAAGTGGCAGGCTTAGGCGCAGCCCCAAACCGCCCAGTGTGGATGGGAAGGCCTCAAGCTGGCCTCCGTGGGTCTGCACAATCGCCCGGCACATCGCAAGACCAAGACCAGCGCCGCCGTGTTCGCGGCTACGCGAGGTTTCGACGCGGTACAGTCGTTCAAACAGGCGCGGCATGGCCTCGGCAGGTACGCCGGGGGCGCTGTCCTCAAGGGTCAATATGACTTCGTGCGCTGTTTGCTGGCAGTTCAGGCGCACGCGCCCAGGAGCCTGCGTGTAACGGGCGCTGTTTTCCAGCAAATTGGCAAGGACTTGATGCAGGCGTTGCGGGTCGCCGTATATTTCACTCTGACTTGCACAGTCGAGCTCAAACGTCAGCCCGCTGTGACGAAAGCGCTCGCGGAAGCGCTCGGCGGCATTTTGCACAAGCTCATCAAGCACCAAGGGCTGCATTGCGTGTTTGAATGCACCACGGTCAGCCTGTGCGAGTTGGTAAAGGTCGTTGATGAGGCGATCCAGACGCTCGGTTTCCTGACGTAATGAGGTTAGGGCCTGCAGGTCGAGCGGACGCACGCCATCCTGCAAGGCTTCAATTTCACCTTTAAGAATGCTCAGTGGAGTGCGCAACTCGTGTGACACATCTGCCAGCCAGGCACGGCGGTCACGTTCCTGATGTTCTAGCGCCTGTGCCATGTGGTCGAATTGGGTAGCCAGTTGCCCCAGTTCGTCATCGCGCTTCAGCGCGACCCTCCGGCTGAAATCCCCCTGCGCAAGACCTTGCGCAGCAAGGTTCATACGACGGATAGGTTGCAGAAAATGGCGGGCAAGCAAGGCGGAGGCGGCGCCTGCCAGCAGCAGGGCAAGCAGGCCAATCCAGAGCAAGCCTTGGGTTTGTTCGCGCAGCAGACGATCACGCAGGGCATCGCCCCTCAATTTGGGTGGGGCAATTCCCAACCAGCCGACTTTCTGCTCATGCACCACAATAGGCAGACGTTTGGCTTGCTGGAGTAGGTCGGCGTTTCCGGCAATCACCGTGCCCGTTGTATCAATCAAAATAAGTCGGCGCATCAGGTTGAGCATCGCAGGATTTACACGTCGATCAGCAGTGCGAGTTGTAACTTGCTCACGAAATTGAGCTTCTCCAATCCTTGATTCAGGGTTAAGGGATTCCTGCTCTTGGCGTAGTTGGAACGCAGCCTGTCGTAATAGTGCAGCCCAGCGCCCGGGGCGATTGCGCAAAACGTCCCAGCTATTGTTGACCGCGTAAAAATCGGCAAGCTCCTTCACCAAAAAATCGGCACGCTCGAGTTCTTCCTGTTGGACATAGTTGCGCAAACCTTGGGTAAAGCGCCATTGTGCAGCCAGCATGATGCCGCCGATCAGCGTTAGGCTGACCAGTAACATCACCAGAAAAAGGCGGGTACTTATTCCAAGGCGCATGAACCACATCCTCATTGATTTCAACAACTTTAGAAGTTGTAAACCCTATGCACAATCCACTAGACAAGAATTCCATGGAAACTACACATTTGGCCGAGTGTGCACCGTACAGAAGATTCAGCAGATACAATGCTCGCCATGTCAGCCCCGCTTCCTGCAACAACTTATTTGCTTATTCGTGATCTGGGGAAAATCCCCTACGCGGAAAGCTTTGCCGCCATGCGCGCTTTTACCCTGGCACGAGAAGATATCGCGCCGAATGAAGTTTGGTTGCTGCAACATCCGCCAGTGTTTACACAGGGGCTGAATGGTCAGGCCAGTCATGTGCTCATGCCAGGCGATATTCCCGTGGTGGCGAGTGATCGTGGCGGCCAGGTGAGTTATCACGGTCCGGGTCAGCTTGTGGCCTATCTTTTGTTTGACCTTGCGCGTGCCAAACTCGGCGTACGCGAGTTGGTCGATCGGCTTGAAAATGCGCTCGTTGCCTTACTGACCGAGCTGGGGGTCGAGGCGCATTCACGGTTAGATGCGCCGGGGGTCTATGTCGGTGAATGCAAAATTGCGTCCTTGGGTCTGAAGATTCGCAAGGGGCGCTGCTATCATGGCTTGGCTTTGAATGTAGATATGGATTTATCGCCATTTACGCGCATCAATCCATGCGGCTATGCAGGTTTGCGTATGTGTCAGGTGCGTGATTTTGTGCCGAATATCACACTGGATGCGCTTAAACACCCTTTGGCATGCCATCTTGCCCGCCAGCTTGAACTTGAACCTCTATTTGTGGACGCACTATGAGCTTGAACCAGCCCCCTCGCAGTATCACTCCGGAAATGCGCAGCTCCGACAAGGTCTCGCGCATTCCAGTCAAGGTGGTGCCGCGTGACGAACCCTTGCCCAAGCCGAAGTGGATACGCTCGCAGGTGCATGGCAGCGCCGAGGTGCAAAGGCTTAAGGGCATTCTGCGCGAGGCGCGCCTGCATACGGTGTGCGAGGAGGCCAATTGCCCCAATCTGGGCGAGTGTTTTGGCGGCGGCACGGCCACCTTCATGATTATGGGCGGCATTTGCACCCGGCGTTGTCCGTTTTGTGATGTGGCGCATGGTCGCCCCGATCCGCTGGATACCGAAGAGCCGGGCAATCTGGCACGTACCATTGCGGCGATGAACCTGAAATATGTGGTGATTACTTCGGTGGATCGGGATGATTTGCGCGATGGTGGTGCGGCGCATTTTGCCGCCTGCATTCGTGAGTCGCGTGCGGCGCGTCCCGGCTTGACGGTTGAAACACTGGTGCCGGATTTCCGAGGGCGCGAGGTGATTGCGATTGATATCTTGGCGCAGGATCCGCCGGATGTATTGAATCACAATTTGGAAACAGTGCCTCGTTTGTACCGCGAAGCACGTCCGGGCGCGGATTACGCCGGTTCGCTGCGCCTTTTGCGTGAGTTCAAGGCGCGTGTGCCGCAGGTGCCGACCAAGTCCGGCTTGATGCTGGGGTTGGGCGAGACGGATGAGGAAATCATTGAGGTGTTGCGCGATTTGCGTGCGCACGGAGTGGATATGCTGACCTTGGGGCAGTATTTGCAGCCAAGCCAGCATCATCTTTCGGTGCAGCGTTATGTTTCGCCCGAAGGTTTTGATGAGCTGGCTCGAGTGGCGCGTGAGCTGGGCTTCCGCCATGTCGCCAGTGGCCCGCTGGTGCGCAGTTCGTACCATGCCGAGCACGGTGGCCTTGCGCTTTTGGAGGAATGAGTCGCGTGTTTGCATGGACGAAAACCTGGTTGGACAGCCCGGCCAAAGCCAAGCAGCGTTGCGTGCGCCTGCTGGCTGAATCCGGTTTGCCTTATATGCGTGATGTGGTCATTCCCGATGAAGTGGGCGGCTACACCCAGATCGACCATGTGCTGTTGACGGCGCAGGGATTGGTGTTGATGGAATGGCAACATTTCAGCGGCGTGCTGTATGGCTCGGATTTTTCGCAGGAATGGACGCGCTTTCAAGGCAATGAGCGGCATGAATTCCTCAATCCCTTGCGCCGGGTGCAAAAGCTCGCCAACACGCTGGATCAACTGATTCTCGGGGAAAAAGTCGGCGTACCGATGCACGGTTTTCTGCTGATGAGCGGTGGCGCGCGCTTTGCCAAAGGCTGGCCGCAAGGCGTGCTGGATCAGGATGGCTTGCGGACCTGGCTGTCTGGGCAATCGGCGGTGATTCCGGCGCGTTATCAAACCGTTTGGCGCGTCCTGCTCAGCCGGGTGGCTTGCGAACCGGTGACTCTTCTGTAAGAACCTGTTCATGATTTTTGTAGGTGCGAATTTATTCGCACAAACGCGCCTGAATTGTGCGAATGAATTCGCATCTACACGTTTTGGGCAACCATTCTTGAGGAATACCATGCCACTGAATCCGCCTGATCCCAGCCTTGACCCCCTGCGCGCCTTGCTCGAACTCATGGCAGCCTTGCGCCATCCTGAACACGGTTGCCCCTGGGATCAGAAGCAGACTTTCGCCACTATCGCGCCCTACACGCTGGAAGAAGCTTACGAAGTGCTGGAGGCGATTGAGCGCAGCGATATGGCCGAGCTGCGCGATGAGCTGGGCGATTTGTTGTTGCAGGTGGTGTACCACGCACGCATGGCCGAGGAGGCAGGGCATTTTGCCTTTGATGATGTGGCGCGCGGCATTGTGGAGAAAATGATCCGCCGCCATCCGCATGTGTTCGGCGAAGTACGCCATGATGACGATGCCGCGATTAAATCGGCTTGGGAAGCACAGAAAAGCCGCGAACGTGCGGCAAAAAATTCCGCTGTCAGTGCCTTGGACGGCGTTGCGCTGGCCTTGCCTGCATTGACTCGTGCCGTGAAGCTGGAAAAACGTGCTGCACGTATGGGCTTCGACTGGCCGGATGCTGATTCTGTGTTTCCAAAAATTGACGAAGAACTGACCGAATTGCGTGAGGGGATTGCGGCACAGGATGCGGCCAATATCTTTGAAGAAGTTGGTGATGTGCTCTTTGCTATGACAAACCTAGCGCGCAAACTGGGCGTTGACCCGGAGGCCGCTTTACGTGCTAGCAATGCCAAATTTGAATTGCGTTTCAAGGGCATGGAGACACTGGCACGGGAGGAGGGGGATGCGCTGGAAAACTTGAATGCGCAAGAGCAGGAAGCCTTGTACCAGCGCGTAAAAAAGCGATTGGCGGGGTAGTTTCTCCCTCAGTTCAACGCTGACACAGTAGGCAATAAAAACTGCGGCGCTGAGCTTGGGTGATATGTTCAATCGGTGTGCCGCACACATGACAAGGCTTGCCGCTGCGGCCGTACACATTGAGGGTTTGCTGGAAATAGCCGGGGCGGCCTTCGGGGCTGATAAAGTCGCGCAGGGTGGTTCCGCCTTGCTGGATGGCTTGTTGTAGCAGGCTTTTGATGTGGGTGACGAGGTTTTGCGTGTCGTGCTGACTTAGGCTGTGACTGGGGCGGCGCGGGTCGATACCGGCGAGAAACAGGGCTTCACTGGCGTAGATGTTGCCGATACCGACCACAAGCTGTGCGTCCATGAGTGTGGGTTTGATGGCTTTTTTGCGTTTGAGCAGCAAGGGGTGCAGCATCTGTGCCGAAAATGCTTCATCCAGCGGTTCAACGCCAAGTTTGAGCAACAGCGGGTGCTGTTTGGGCGGGGTGTCTGTCCATATGAACGCGCCAAAGCGCCTTGGGTCGTGCAGTCTTAAACTCAGGCCGTTGGCAAGTTCGCATTCAATGTGGTCATGTTTGAGTCGAGCTGTGCCGCGTTCGACCAGGCGCAGGCTACCGGACATGCCCAGGTGCACAATCAGGCTGCCATGTTCAAGCTGAATCAGAATGTATTTTGCGCGTCTTTGAATGCCTGTGACGGTCTGATTTTGCAGTTTTTGCGTCAGATCGAGGTCGACAGGCCAGCGTAGTTTGGGCTGGTAGACATGCGTGTTAAGGATGGTTTGACCAAGCAGATGTGGTGTGATGCCGCGCTTGGTGGTTTCAACTTCGGGGAGTTCTGGCATGGCGGTTTGGGGAGTGTTGCTGTGGTGATAGGTCGGTTTGCGCCCACGCCGAGCGGGGGGCTGCATTTTGGTTCATTGGTGGCAGCCTTGGCGAGTTTTTTGAGTGTGCGCAGGCAGGGCGGTCGCTGGCTGGTGCGCATGGAGGATGTGGACACGCCGCGTTGCGAACCGGGTGCGGATGCGCTGATTTTGCGCCAGCTTGAACAATACGCCCTGCATTGGGATGGTGAAGTGCTGTTTCAATCGACCCGTGCCGAGGCTTACCGTGCGGCGCGGGATGTGTTGATGCAGGCGGGGCTGGCGTATGCCTGCGCCTGTTCGCGTTCACAGATTCGCACGCAAGCCACGCATTGGAACAGTGAAGGTGCGATTTATCCCGGCACTTGTCGTTCCCTGGGCTTGAGCGCTGCCAAACCCTTGGCAGTCCGTATGGATACCGCAAAAGTGCAGGCGGGGTCGATAATCGAATTCATGGATGGCGCACTCGGGGCGCAGGCTTGTGATGTGGCACAGGATTTTGGCGATTTTGTGCTGTGGCGGGTAGAGGATATGGCGGCCTATCATCTTGCCGTGGTGGTGGATGATGCCTGGCAGGGCGTGACCGAGGTGGTGCGTGGCAGCGACCTGCTGGATTCAACGCCGCGTCAGATATTGTTGCAGCGGGCTTTGGGCTTGCCCACGCCACGTTATGCACATGTGCCGCTGGCCTTGGCGGCGAATGGGCAGAAGTTGTCGAAGCAGAATCTTGCGCCGTGTTTGCCGATCAAGTCGCCGAGTGAGGATTTGTGGGATGCCTTGGTGTTTTTGGGCGAGAGGCCGCCCATGGATTTGCACGGGGCATCGCCTGCGGAGTTATTGGCCTGGGCGTTGGAGAAACCAGAGCGAGTTAGCACAGCGTAAGCCGCCGAATAGCTCCGAAAAGCATCTGCTGACCGTTGCCAGAATCGGCCTCAAATACTGCGGTGCTGGTGACTCGATAACGAGGGAGCAGTCCATGCGTCGCAATAAGCTGCGCCGGTATCGCCGTCACGGTGCTTAAGCTGATGGGGCTGTCCGCGGCGAAAAATGAAGCACTCGCTAATCCGTGAGAGCGTAAAACGCACACAATGACGGATTTTTTTACTTCTCTCGACCCGACCTGCCTTGAGCGGTTTTTTATTGTGTCCCGTCTTCTGGATTCTCGACCTTGCGCTAAATTATGCTCCCAGGGGCAGGCCTCCCTAAACGGCGATATAAAAATCGCGGCATACAACTTACCTAGAAAAACTCAACGCAAGCGGAACTTTTTCCCCCCCAAGTCATAACTAAAAAATAAGTTGCAAAGCCATCGTAACGCACGCAGCCATTGACCGGCCTGTCTCTAGGCCATGAATGATGAGAACCAAAGGATAGTAAACATGAAAAAAGTCACTTGTCTGGCATCGTCCGTCGCTATCGCCCTCGCGCTCTCCGGGTGTGGCGGCTCATCGGATACCAACACAACGTCCGCACCATCCGTTCGCAAAGCTGGGGATTCAACCAGCATCACCAAGCTCGTGAATGGACATCAGGTTTTGCTCGATACCTATCGCTTTTACACCCTGACTGAGTCGGGTCAATTTTCCGCCACGCCAGTCGAGAATGACGCGAACCTTCCCCATTTCGCTTTCCTGGAGTCACGAGAGCTCACACCCATGCCTGTGGTCTACGCAAAGGCGCAGTTTGCTACCGCAGCCGTCGATGTCTCTCCGCCCAGTGTGCAGGAGATGGTTGCGTTCACCGAGAATCTGATCAGTGCCTACCGTATGTATTACAACGGTATTTCCGCCCAGGAAGCAGCTAAGCAGTTTCGTAAGCTTGGGCAGTCGTCCGAAGGTATGTACGCTGATTTCAAAGCCTCCGGTTTCAGCTCGTTGTACGATTACATAGCTTTCTACGCGGCAGTGGATCAATACGGCCCGGACAGTTCGTTGATGACAGAAGCCGATGCCAAAAATTTCATCGACTTTACCCGGATGAATCAGGCTAAATTCTTGCAGTTTTTGAGTAATTACGGGCTGACATGGTCAGAGTTGCTCATGCAGATGAAAGCCAAGGCATACAGTTTCGATATGCTGCAACAAGCCTACGCCACCTCTGGACAATCACTGGGTAATTATCTGGCAGGTTTTGTCCATGGAGGCACGAGTAAGTTGGGCGGATCGCTCACCGATGACAATAATGCCGTTAGCGAGGCGGCAGCATTAGGTTTTTTCGTAAAGCAGTTCAGTTGGTACAATATTGACGAAAAGGGGGTCATTCAAACCGACGCACATGGCGCATGGTCTGATGTATTGTCCGTACAGGATCCGAATACCCTGAACTATAACTATATTCACACAGGCAGCACTGATACTATTGAATATATTGTTCAAAATAACCCGGAGAGTGAGTATGTTTGGACTAAGGTTGCCGACGTAAGCTTCAATCTTGGATATTATTACGCCGCTGTGAGTCAGGCTGTTCCCAATAGCTATTGGTTTACATTGTTCACGCTTAATGTCGGTAAAAACAGTGTAGATGGTGGGGTCTTAATTTTTGAAAAATATCATCACTCACTAAAATCCTCAATAACCAGTCTGTCGAATAATGTGTCATCCGAGGGTAATGCCGTGGTTGCTACAATTCAATCTGATTTTCATATTTATGTCACTACCCTAAATGATAATGTACTTGAAGGTGGTACGCTTATGGATATGCATTATTATGATAACTGGCAAGTCAATTCAGTAAGCGGCAACTATGCTCACTCCAGTTCTGATAGTGGCCACTACACGTGTCGGAATACTGATGATTATGATTGCCAGAGCGTAACTCCCCCTCTTTGAAATCATAATCTGAATGTTCTCTTGATCTTCCAATCCAGTTAAAAATAGGAGTTGGTTATGAAATTGCTTCGTTATTTCCTTGTGTTTGCCTTTCTACCTCTGGCCACCCTTTGGGGATGTGGCGGATCGGACTCAAGCGTGCTTCAATCGGCTGAAGATAAAAGTATGGTTATGGTGGAAGCGTCTCTTGGAAAACCATTGCCGGGTGTCGCCATTCGTCTTGATGGCCGTCCGCTTGGTGTCACGGACAGGAACGGACTGCTGTTTCTTGATTCCGTTCTGCCCCCCAATGCTGAAGTGACGGTCGTTTTGCCGGGCAGTCCACCGGAGAACGCAACCAACGCGCTGGTGGTGAGCACCAATCTGGTCAATCCAGCAGGCGGTTTAACCGTCAATATCCCCAACCACGTTCTTTCCGCGCTTCTCCAGGCTAATCCTGGCATCAGCAAAGAGCAGGGCGAGCAACGTGTTCGCCAGCTCCTTAATATCCAGCAACCTTGGTCGTTGCTAGGGCTTGAAGAGTCACCCCAATCGCCCTTTTCTGCGCAAGCCTTTTTAACCGAGGCGAACAAGCAGGGCGACGTAGAGGCTTTGACCTCTCAGCTAATGCAGGACGAGGTATCTGGAAAAACGCATTCTTTTCTCGCAGGTGCAGCCCTTGGTAATGGTGATCCCGACATTTTTGGGGCGCTTGTCAAATGGGCCGCCGGCGCCATCGCAGATGGAGCCAGCACAGAGGTATCAGGGTGGGTGACCCGATTTATCGCCTTTGCCTTGGGAGATACATCGAATCAGCAAGCACAAATTCTCGCCGAGCTGTCGAATATCGAAAATATGCTCACGCAGCAGTTTGAGCAGCAAGAAATCAATCAGGTTTACACCGGACTGGAGCAACAGCTGGTCACCCCCGTCGGCGCTGATACCTACAACTTTTATCAAAGTCTTCAAAGCGCTACTCCGCCGCAACCTCCGTACTCGGCATATAGCATGGGGGAAAGCCTGAACAATCTGCTCAACCAGTATTTGAGTCACAACTACTGGACATCCATTACTTATTTGTTCAATACCCTGATCGGTAGCACCGGCGTTGCGCCGCCCCCCAACTCGCCCGGTATCGACCTTCGTCCCGAGCGCGTCATCGCCAAGGACATTTACCCGTATGTCGGCATAGACAGCGTTCTGAGCAGTTACACAGGTTATGGCGCTTTCAACAACACCACGCTGAATCCCGTTTTGGGTTGGCAAGAATACTACCGTCAATATGGGGTTCTTGCCTGCAACCTTCTGGCGGAAAAGGCGCATGCCACGGTAGACAGTGCCGTGCAGGGTGCTCCTACTCTGGCCGGAGCCATTCGAGAATTACAGTTGCAGTTTCTTGGTACGAGTCAGCCAGGTTTCGCTGCGCTGTCCAAGGCCGTGACCCAGCTCACCCCGCCAAAGCTACCTTCGGATCAAGTCTTCGTTGATCGGGAAAATGGTCTGATGTGGTACATGGTGGCCAAAGGTGATCTGACCCACGAACAAGCCAGGCTGTTCGCAAGTTCCTTGGTGGTCGGTCCCTACAACTCGGGTTGGCGCATTCCATGGAACTTCGAGCTTCGCGGTCTGTATGGCCGTATCCATGGCGGCTGGTCCAACCTTACGGACAAAGAGCGCCATGGGAAAAAAGCTTCCTCGATACTGACCAATCTGGGCTTCGATATCAGCGCGATGTCAGATACACATCACGTTTGGGGTAACGACTTCTATCGCACCACTGATCCTGACCATCTGTATTTCGGCCACCAAGAATTCAGCCTGGATACTGGAAACTCTTTCGATGCCGAGGGAAGTCACCACGACCTTTTGGTGGTGCGCAGTTACTCCGAGGCTCAAGATGGCTGGTATTTCTCCGATGCCGAATTGACAGCCGATCCACAGGCCGTAATGCAGATTCAGGATACGCCTGGTACGAATGGACAACTCAAGCTCAACGCCCTCCTGACCATGGGAGCCGGAATTGGCGGAGCGTACACAATCAACGGCCAGTCAATTGAGCCGATCTATAATTCGAACTATTACGAGGTCAATTTACCCGCAGGCTTCGCTCCTTACTCAAGCGTAACCAACAGGGACATTACCTCACGGGTCGTCTGGACAAGCTCAAACGACCAGCAGGCTCTCATCTCCAATATGCCCGGGGAGGAGGGTACGGTGTACTGGCGCAATGCTGTGCTTGGCTTTAGCCCTGAACCTGTGACCTTTACGGCCTATTATCAGGACAAGAAAGCGCAGATCATTCTAAGTCCGCCCAGCGACGTGAAATGGGCTTTGGATAGCATGAGCCTGACACCGTACCAATCCGCCTTGCTAATGAACGGTTCGACTTCCAGGGATGTCGTCTTTATCGCCACGCTTTTCATGAAGAACTCGGCAAATGGAGATCGTACCGCCTTGCGTAACGCCTTCATAGGCGGCGATGCTGCAGCCCTTCCTGTGACGTGGGCAGTGACCGACGCGGCTGGAAACCCGATTCCGACCGATCAGGCATCCTTCCCAAATCCATCGGCTTCGGTGCTTAACGTCACCAGCGCTCTGGGAGCGAAGACTCTGAAGATCACCGCCACATCGGGGGGAGTCAGCGTATCCACTACGTTGGTGGTCACGCCTTAAACGTCAGGGGGTTTTGGTTGGGACTTAACAGGCTGCTGAAATAATCATTTCAGCAGCCTGTTAAGGCGGGACATGGATGTCCTGCACGCAAATCAATTACGTAAGTGATTGATTAGTTGCCACCGAATCCGGGCGTGTACCGGATTCGGTGGGGCTGAAAAACTCATGGATGAGTTTTTCAGCATCCTGTTAAATACACCCCGCGTACCTGGCAGGCTTTATTTGTGGTCAATTGCGTTTCGCTCATACGTCCTGACTGATCAATTCATAGGACGCTTCAGTTGGAGCACAGGCACAGCGGTCTGACGGTTGTATTCGCCGCTTTCGCGCACAACCAGCAGCGTTTGTCCGTCTTGGCTGTAGCTCAATCCCTCGTACTGGCGAGCGCTGGGCAGGGGGATGGCGAGCGGCGGGCTCTGCATGGCTTGGAGCCAGCTTTGTTGCGGGCTGCGCGGGAAAATGTAGACGTGGGAGTAGGTCAACAGGGCGACTTCCTGCCGGTTGGGGGCGAAGGCCATGTCCACGGGCTGATGGGTGAAGGGCAGCACGCGGAATTCATCCGCTGTGCTGCTTTCAAGCTCTGCATTCAGTGGCGGAATCTGGCCGAGCAGGGTGAGTGTCTGTTTGTTTGTTCCGTTTTTGGGCAGTTTGGCGCGATATAGCTGGGGTGGATTATCGCGTTTGCTGAGGATGTAAATGACGTTTTCCTCGGCATCCACTGCCATGGCTTCGGCATCACGTGCGCCGTCCGGGTAGTGCAATTCCAGCGTCCATGCGGGTTGGGCGTGCATCTGACTGGCTATGGCGGTCGGCTCACGCACGGCGTGGAGGCGTATGCCGCGTGAGCGTCGGGCGCGGTTGTCACCAATGTCGGCAATCAGTAGGTAGGCCTGGTCGTGCTGGCGAAAATGGCTGATCGCTTCCCAGTCATAGGGTTTGACTCCGTCCAGCTTTAGTTCTCCTTGCAACTCGCCCTGGGCGTTGATGGCGAACAGCAGCGGCTCGGTGGGTTGGCTGTCGAAGATGTTGCGGCTGTCGTTGTGCGTCCAGTACAAGGCAGGATGCAAGATGGATTGGGTTAGCCCACTGGCTTCGTCGATGCGTACCATGTCGTGCTGGACTGATGCCTCGGACGTGGGGACGACGCGGCAAGCACTGAGCAGGCTCAGGAAGATACCGAGAAGGATGATCTGAGTTTGCATTGGACGCATTCGTGAAAATAAAAAAGCGCGGCACAGGCCGCGCTTATAGTTCAGGCAGGCGTCAATGGATTACAGCTTGCCTGCTTCGCTGGCAAGGTATTCAGCCACACCGCTTGGGTCAGCCTTCATGCCTTTGTCGCCTTCTTTCCAGCCGGCTGGGCAAACTTCGCCGTGTTGCTCGGTGAATTGCAGGGCATCGATCATGCGCAGCATTTCATCGATATTGCGACCCAGCGGCAGGTCGTTGACCACTTGGTGACGTACGGTGCCGGATTTGTCGATCAGGAAGGAGCCACGGAAGGCGACATTGCCGTCTGGAGTTTCGACATCGTAAGCCTTGCAGATGGCATGGTTCATGTCAGCAACCAGGGTGTAGCGCACTGCACCGATGCCGCCCTTGTTGATGGGGGTGTTGCGCCAGGCGTTGTGGGTAAAGTGGGAGTCAATGGAGACACCGATCACTTCAACATTGCGCTTTTTGAATTCCTCGATGCGGTGGTCAAAGGCAATCAGTTCAGAGGGGCAGACAAAGGTGAAGTCCAGCGGGTAGAAGAAAATGACCGCGTACTTGCCCTTGATGGCATCAGAGAGGTGGAAGTTATCGACAATTTCGCCATTGCCAAGTACGGCGGCGGCAGTGAAGTTGGGAGCCTGGCGGCCTACGAGTACGCCCATGATGATTCTCCTTGGTGAGTGGGTTAAGAAGCAGTGATCAGTTTAGATGGCAATCATCAACAAAACGATGACAGGTTCACCCATTGATTCGATGGTATTTCTCCATCAATTGATCGTGGGTTTCCTGATGGTTCGGGTCATGTGGGATGCAATCCACCGGGCAGACCTCAACACATTGCGGCGTGTCGTAATGGCCGACACATTCAGTGCACAGGTTGGGGTCAATCACATAGATTTCATCACCTTGCGAGATGGCACCGTTCGGGCATTCGGGTTCGCAGACATCGCAGTTGATACATTCGTCGGTAATAAGCAGGGACATGGCGTTTCTCCCCTTGGAGGTCAATTTAAGCGCGAGATGTTATCGAAACTTGGCGCGCAGCGCAGCAACAACATTACTTGGGGCAAACTCACTGACATCACCGCCAAGGCGGGCAATTTCACGCACCAGGGTTGATGATAGAAAGTTCATATTTTCAGCCGGAGTCATGAATACGGTCTCTATGCGCGCATCCAGGCGACGATTGATGGCGGCGAGCTGCATTTCATATTCAAAATCCGATACCGCGCGCAAACCACGGATCACGGTTGAAGCACCATGCTGCGCAGTAAAATCCACTAACAGGCCATTGAACGACTCGACCTGTACACCCGGCATGGATTGCAGCGCACTGCGCGCCATGGCGGTGCGCTCCTCGTGATTGAACACGCTGTTTTTGCTGCTGTTTTCGGCTACCGCGACAATCACATGCCCGAACAAGCGGGCGGCGCGCTGGATCACGTCGATATGCCCGAAGGTGATCGGGTCGAAGGTTCCGGGGTAGATGACGCTGGGCATGGGCTTAGCTCGTGGCTTGATAGAGGCTATAACTTACCTCACCTGCCGTGCCTTGGCGTAGTTTTTCCCAGCCTAGTTCACCATTTACCAGCAAGGTGGGCGGCGCCTGGTGGCTGGACTGCTCAATAAAAATCAAGGCCGATGGACCGAGCCACCCGGCCTGCTTCAGCAGCGGTAAAGCTTGCGCCAGCAAATCGCTGGCATACGGTGGGTCGAGAAACACCACATCATAGGGTTGTTGCGGGGTGAGTTTGAGGATAGCGAGTGCATCTTGCCGCTTGAGCTGCGCGCGTTGGCTTAAACGCAGAAGCTCGATGTTTTCTTGCAGCAAACGCGCCGCCGCCGCATCTTTTTCCACAAAATCACACCAGGCCGCCCCGCGTGAGAGCGCCTCAAATCCCAGTGCACCGCTGCCAGCAAATACATCCAGAACCCGTGCGCCACGAATATGAGCCGCCAGCCAATTGAAAAGCGTCTCGCGCACTCGGTCAGGGGTTGGGCGCAAACCGGGGCGGTCGAGGACTTTAAGTTGGCGACTACGATGTTCGCCTCCGATGATGCGGATCATGGAGCCGTTTTGCTTGGCTCAACGCCGCCCACAATCACCGTCAACAGGCGATCAGGATGAATGCGCTGCTGCCAGGCCTTGCGGATACTGGCTTGGGTGGTGGCTTTGACTTCTTGCGGATAGCGTTCGAGGAAATCCAGCGGGAGTTGGTAAAACGCCATCACGGAAAGCCAGCTTGCAATATCGGCGTTGCTATCCAGGCGCAGCGGGAAGCCGTCGATGATGTTTTTCCTGGCGTGTTCGAGCGCCTTGGGGCTGGGGCCGGATATGACGAAGTTGGCCAGATTTACACGCAGCAGGGCTTCGGCTTGTTCGGCTTGGGCGAGTTTGGTTTGTACGCCCATGAGGAAGGGGCCAGGCTGCTGCATGGGCAGTAAATAGCTGTACACGCCATAAGCGAGGCCGCGTTTTTCGCGGATTTCTTCCATGAGAATGGAGGAGAAGCCGCTGCCACCGAGGATGTGGTTGCCGACGTACAAGGAAAAATAGTCGGGGTCGCTGCGGCTCATGCCGAGTTGTCCCATCAGGATGCTGGCCTGGCTGGAGGGGAAGGGGATGCGGATGGTTTTGGCGTCCTTGAGTTCGACAGGCGCAGGAATGGCAGGCAGGGCTTCGCCCTTGGGTAGGCTGCTGGCGAGTTGTTCGGCGGTGGCTTCGGCTTGGGCGCGCGTTATGTCACCGACGATGACGATGCTCATGCTGGCGGTGACGAAGTGTTTGGCGTGGAAGTTGCGCACATCGTCGCGGCTGAGCGCTTGCAGACTGCTGACTTCGCCATCGGGTTGGTAGGCGTAGGGATGTTCGCCGTAGAGGGCTTTGTAAAAGGCGCGTTGGGCAACGTCATCAGGTTTTTGCTCGGCGGCTTTCAGGCCAAGCAGAGCGCGTTCGCGTTCACGCTCAAAGGCATCTTGCGGGAAGCTGGGGTGTGACATGACGCGGCTAAACAGTTTCAGCGCCGCGGACAAACGCTCGGGGTCACTCAGGCTGCGCAGACTGAGGCTGCTGCTGTCTACCGAGGCGGAGGCGCCCATGCGTGCACCGATATTTTCAAAGCCTTCGGCAATGGCTTGTGCGTCCTGCGCCGTGCCATTGCCGGGCGCCGCGACGATGCCTTGGTCGAGCAGGTCGGCGGTCAGGCTGGCAAGGCCGTGCGCTTGGCCGTCACGGGCGCTGCCAGCATCAAAGTTCACGCGCAGATCGACCATCGGCAGGCTATGGGTTTCGACCAACAGTACACGCACACCTTGTGTGGTACTCCAGTGTTGAATCGGCAGGGCGGCTTGGGCCCAGGTAGTAAGCAGTAAGGCGCCGGCAATCAAAAACGTCATACAAGCGCGTTTAACGAACATGGCTGGCTCCCTGGATGGATGTATTGGCCTGTTTGGCCTGCGCTTCGGTCATGGGAAGTGGGTCGAGAATGCCCACGGTCAGGCGGTCATCGACGAGGTATTTTTTTGCCACTGCTTGAACTTGCTCGGCTGTGATGGCTTCGATAGCCGGAATAATATCGTTCAGGCGTTCATGCCCCAGACCTACGGCTTCGTAACTGCCAAGACGCATGGCTTGGTAAAACACCGAGTCGCGCCCGTACACATCGGCAGCAATGACTTGTGCCTTGACGCGCGCCAGTTCGGCTGCGTTGACCGGTGTTTCGCGCAAAGTTTTGATTTCATTGCGAATGGCCTGTTCGAGCTTGGCGGGCTCAACCTGGGCATTGGGCACGGCATAAATAGTGAAAATATCACTCAGGCGTGAGTCGAGGCTGTAGCCCACGCTGACTTCGCCCGCGATTTGCTCGCCGCGCACCAGGTTTTTGCTCAGGCGCGCGCTTTGCCCGCCATCCAGAACACCGGCCAGGACTTCAAGGGCGTAGGGTTCCCAGGCTGCGATATCCGGATTCTTGCTGGCGGAAAGCAGGCTGGGGACGCGGTAGCCCATCATTAACGTAGGCAGTTTGGCCGGGGCGCGCACAGTAATACGACGTTCACCGGATTGGGCGACGGCATCGTAGTAGTCACGCTGTTTGAGTTTGAACGGTTTGAGTGGGCCGAAATGTTTTTCAGCAAGCTGCATGACGGCGGCGGGTTTGACGTCACCCACCACGACCAGGGTGGCGTTATTCGGTGCGTAATGCGCCTGATACCAGGCACGCAGTTTATGAATGTCGTATTGATTGATGTCGTCCATCCAGCCAATCACCGGGTGGTGGTAGCCGCCATTGAGGTAGGCGGTGGCTTGAAATTGCTCCATCAGCTTGGCATTAGGGTTGTCATCAGTGCGCATACGCCGCTCTTCCTTGACCACTTCGGCTTCTTTGGCCAGGTCTTCGGCGCGTAAATTCAGATTGCGCATGCGGTCAGCTTCCAGTCGCATGGAAACGTCCAGGTGTTCGCGGGCGAGGGTTTGGAAATAGGCGGTGTAATCGCGGCTGGTGAAGGCGTTCTCCTGCCCACCATGTGCCGCGATGATTTCGGAAAGCTTGCCGGGTGGCAGGGTTTTGGTGCCTTTGAACATCATGTGTTCGAGCATGTGAGAAATGCCGGTCATGCCGCCGGGCTCGTCACCCGAGCCGACGCGATACCAGACTTGCGAGGTGACGATCGGTGCGCGATGGTCTTGTTGCACAAGGACGCGCATTCCGTTGGCAAGCTGGCCTTCAAAAACCGTGGGTGTGGCTTGGGCAGAACTAAAGCCAAGACTGAACAGACATAAAAGGAGCAGGATGATTGGGCGTTTGCCTGAAAGCTGCTTGTGCTGCATGAACTGGGGGTCTCCGAATAGTGCAGGAATGATACGATATGTGCCTGAATTTCATCTGTGACACGCTGCACCTATGTTTGGTTTCCTCCGTCGCTTTCGCAAAGAACAGCCTGCACCTCAAATTGAAGCCGTGGCTGAGGCCGTGGTCAAGGAGGATGCTGGATTTATAATTGAACCTGAAACCGAGACTGGCGCAGGGGATGCTCAGCATGGCAACGAGGGGGTCACGCCGCCTGAGCAGGTGTTTGGGCTTGAGCATGCGACTGCACAGTCTGAAGTCCTATCTGAGGGGCAATTACCTGTTACAGAGGATGTCGTTGCACCCATGCCTGACTCGCCTCTGGGTGAAACCCATACGCCAATGCCGCAGCCAGCGACGCGTCCTGGCGCTAAGCCTGTAGAAAAGGCTCCGCTCAAACAAGGTTTGTGGGCAAGTTTGCGTACCCGTCTAGCCCGCACCCGCGAAGGCCTGACCGAGGGTTTGGCGAGCTTGGTGCTCGGCAAAAAGCAGATTGACGATGAGTTGCTGGAAGACATTGAAACGCGGCTTTTATTGGCAGACGTAGGTATCGACACTACACGTACCTTGATTAATGAATTGACGCAAAAGGTGAAGCGCAAGGATTTGAATTCCCCGGAAGCTCTGCTGGAGGCCTTGTATCAGCACATGGTGCGTTTGCTTGAGGTTGCCGAGCAACCTTTGCGGGTGTTGAGTGAATCCAAGCCAATGGTTGTGCTGGTGGTGGGCATCAATGGCGCGGGCAAGACCACATCCATCGGCAAAATTGGGCAACGCCTGCATGGTGAAGGTCACAATGTCATCCTGGCGGCTGGGGATACTTTTCGTGCGGCGGCGGTCGAGCAGCTGCAAACCTGGGGCGAGCGCGTCGGTGTGCCGGTGATTGCCCAAGCTTCGGGGGCGGATTCGGCGGGGGTGATTTTTGATGCGCTGCAAGCGGCACGGGCGCGTGGAGCCGATGTGTTACTCGCTGATACCGCCGGGCGCTTGCACACGCAGGGCGGCTTGATGGAGGAGCTGAAAAAGGTCAAGCGCGTATTGGCCAAACTTGACCCCACTGCGCCGCACGAGATTTTGCTGGTGTTGGATGCCAGCATTGGCCAGAACGCACTCAATCAGGCGACGCATTTTCATCAGGCACTCGGTGTGACCGGGTTGGTGGTGACCAAGCTGGATGGCACGGCCAAGGCAGGGATTTTGTTTGCGATTACGCACAAGCTGGGGCTGCCAATTCGCTATATCGGTGTGGGCGAACGTGCCGAGGATTTGCGCCCGTTTAATGCGCGCGAGTTTGTGAATGCAGTGCTCGATCATGAGTAAGGTGTGCCCGTGATTCAATTTGAGCGCGTGTGTAAGACTTATCCCGGCGGTCAGGTAGCCTTGCATGATGTAAGTTTTCGTATTCCGCAAGGGCGTTTGGCTTTTCTCACGGGGCCATCAGGCTCGGGCAAAAGTAGTTTGCTGCGCCTGATTCCGCAGATTGATCGCCCCAGCAGCGGAAAAGTGCTTATCAATGACATGGATATTGCGCGGGTCGGTGCATGGCGTATTCCGCGTTTGCGGCGGCATATCGGAGTGATTTTTCAAAACCCGCACCTGTTGAATGAATGGAGCGTGTTCGACAATATCGCTCTGCCGTTGCGTGTGCAGCATTATCCGCGTGAAGAAATCGTGCGCCGCGTGCGCGCCGCGCTGGACAAAGTTGGGCTGTTTGAGCGGGAGCAGGCGCGACCCTTGGAGCTATCAGGGGGGGAGCAACAGCGCGTCAATATTGCGCGTGCGCTGGTGGCGCGCCCTTCGATCATCCTTGCCGACGAGCCCACGGGAAATCTTGATCCGGAATTGTCATTTGAAATCATGCGCTTATTTATGCAATTTAATGCAGCAGGTGTGACGATGTTGATTGCTACGCACGCGCTGGATTTGATTGATGCGTTTGATGCGCCGCGCTTGCTGTTGCGCGACGGGCGATTGACGACGGAAGGCTTGTGATGATGAAACGTCAACAGCGCCTGCAAGGCATATCGCGCCAACTGGGGATGAAAACCCGCTTTCAGGCTTGGGTCGATCATCATCGAGACAGCTTCCAGGATGCCCTGCGTCGCCTCGTGCGTCGTCCGGTTGGGCAGCTTTTAAGCATGTTGGTGATTGGTCTGAGCCTGACCTTGCCGATTACCTTGCTTTTGACTTTGCATTCGGCGCGCGCGGGCTTGAATGGCTGGTCGCAGGAGCTTGGGATGGTGCAGATGTTTCTGCATGCATCCGCAGGGCAGGCGACGGACGGAGGCGAGGATGCGGCGCATACGCTTTTCAAACAGCTTCAGGCCGACCCACGGCTGCGCGAGGTGCGCATGATTCCACCCGAAGAGGGCTTGAAGCAGCTGGCGGAGCTACATAAGTTCGATAGCCTTTTATCCGAGATGAAGCACAACCCCTTGCCTATCGTGATTGAGGTCTATCCGCAACGCCCCGAGGAGTTGGCCGCACTGCGCAGCGAGCTGGCCGCACGTCCGGAAGTGGCTTCGGCACGCATTGATGCGCAAGCGGTTGAGCGCCTGCAAGGCTTGATTGTGTCGGCGGAACATCTTCTGGCTTTGTTCTTGTTGATGCTCGCTCCGACGTTGGCGATTACGGTCAGTAACACCATTCGTCTGGAACTTGAGCATCGCGTGGATGAAATTCGTTTGATGCAACTGATTGGTGCTACGCCGGGTTTTATTCGCCGTCCTTTGTTGTATGTCGGCGGCTTGCTTGGCTTGGGTGGAACCTTGATGGCCGTGGTCATGACCCTTTTTGCCGCCCATGCCATCAGCGAAGCCATGGGGCAGGTCGGTTTTGCCTTGCCCTCAAGCGCGGCCCCCGCCTTGGCTTTGCTTGCGGTGTTGCCGCTTGGGTTTTTATTGGGTGTCTTCGCTGCATGGTTGGCCAGTGTGGTGCAGATGCGGAACATTCGAGTGGTTTAAGAGCCGTAAAACATCCGCGCTAAACCGACATTTGCAGCATCACAATCCCCAGCACCACGATGATTGCCGCAAACAGCCGCAGTCGCCATGCGGTGCGTTCACCAAAAATAAACAGTGAAATCAGGCTGGCGGCGACGATGCCGAGATTGGTGAGCGAGACGACCAAGGCGGCGGGGAGTTCGCGCATTGCGCCAACGACGAGGGCGTAGGCCGTGCCAATCGCCAATCCACCGCCTAACATAATCCATTTTCTGGGTGCGCAGGGCGGCACAATGCGCTGTGTGGCGCGGTAGCGCAGGGTGCTGAGGGTGATAAACGATAGGGCATAACCGACGCTGATAAAACCCATCAGTGTGGCGAAGTTGGGTAAATGGGGCGCGGCGATTTTGTCGCTGAGCGAGTAAATCGAGGTCATCAGCGCGGCAAGCAGGGCAAAGGGTAGCGCATGACGGGTGTCGCCGCCGCGTGCGCTCCAGCCGAGCAGTGCGAGTCCGACGCTGCCTATGGCTAAACCGAGCCAGCCTAAATAGTTGGTGCTTACGCCAAAAAACAGGCTTGCCCACAGCGCAATCAGCAGGGGTGAACTGCGCGCCATGGGGTAGATCAAGGCGACGGGCGCGTAGTGGTAGGCTTTGCGCAGGGCGAGAAAGTAGATCGGATTGGCAATCGAGGTGACCAGTAGGGCGAGCAGCAGGGCGCTTGTCCAGGTGGTATCCACAACGAGGTGATACAGCGACCACGGCGCAAACAGCACCAAATGCGCACCTAACGCCCACCAGAGCGGGTCGCATTCGCGCTTGGCGTGGCGCGCCATGAGATTCCAGCCGACATGCAGGGCGACGGAAAGCGCAATGGCAAGATAAGCATTCAGCGCAAAGTCGCTCATTGATCGCCCGGCATGAGGCCGTGCCAAATTTGGCCGTCATGGGCAAGCAAAACACCTAGCGGCAGGGCGTTGGGATGCGCCATAAACCAGGCATCCAGGTCATGGCTGATATGGGTCAGCCAGGTTTCAAGCGGCGCAATGCTTTTGTGCAGTTGCAGGGCAAGATTGAGGTCATTGTGATTGCGGCGCGGAGTATCGCTGGGCGGGTGGCTGCAATCCAGCACCATCAAATCGGGACGATGGCTTTGCAGGAAGGCGAGCGTGGTGGCGGGTAAATTCACCGTATCGGTGAGATACGCAATGCGTGCGCCATCAACTTCGAGAAAGTAGCCGAGCGTGGGGCGCGAGTGAATCAGCGGCAGGGCGGTGATGCGGATGTCGTTGATGACAAGGCACTGGAAGGGCTCCAGCGTGGAGGAAAAATCCAGAATGCCGTGATGCGTGTGTAAGTCGTCACAGCCCTTGTCATCCACGGGGCCATGCACGGCAAGGCTTGCGCCTTTGCCCCAGCGTATTTCAAATAAGCCCGCCACATGATCCATGTGGTAGTGGGTGAGCAGCAGGGCATCGAGACTGCCGCTTGGGAAGCGTTGGCCGAAATCCGCCAGCCCCGCATCCAGCGCAATGCGCGTGCCTGCGTACTCAAGCAGCGCCGAGGCTGGGCGGCGGATGTGATCTTTGAATGTGCGCGCCCGCTGGCAGGCGGGGCAATCGCAGCCATACAGCGGCACGCCGCCGACGGCGCCGCTGCCTAGCAGGGTGAATTTCATGGGCAAAGTACCTCAACAAGTTGTGCGCTGGCTTCGCTCAATGCACGATCATTGTTAATCACGATTAAACGCGGGTGGTTAAGCTGTTCAAAGGCCAGAGCACCGCTTAGGCGTTCGTCAATTTGCACGGCAGTTTCTCGCCCGCGTGCTTCCAGCCGCGCGCGTAAAATCTCGGGCGGCACGCGCACCAATACGGGCACGAGGTTATCGGGATAACGCTTTGCCGCTTCCGGCAGATAGGCGCGGCTGCCGTTCATCACTACGTTCAAGCCCTTGGCTAACCAGTCGTTGATTTCAATGCCGAGGCCATAATCCAGATCGTGACTATGCCAGTGCATGGCGAATAGGCCAGCTTGCTTGCGCGTGTGGAATTCTTGCGGCGAGAGTTGAATATGGTTCTCGCCTGCCAACTCAACGGGGCGGGTAATGTAGCGATGCGCGAAAACCACCGGCTTGGCGGCGAGTTGTTCACGCGCCGCCCGCAGCAGGCTGTCTTTGCCTGCACCGGAGGCGCCGATGATGTAAAACAGGGTTCCTTGCATGATTTAATCACTTATTTAAGCAGGACTTACGCAAAACAGTGGTTTTACCCCCTCCCCCTCGATGGGGGAGGGTTGGGGAGAGGGTGGGAAATCTGGCATAAGCCTATGATTTTGATTAAATTCTCACCCCCTCTCCCCAGCCCTCTCCCGCGAGGGGAGAGGGGGCTTAATCCGTATCCTGCGTATGTCCTATTAAGTTCACAGGCCGCGCATCATCACCCGTGCCTGACCTTGCACCCAAACACCTTCGATGCGCGCGGTGCTGCTCAAGGTAGACACGGCGATTAAGTCGGCACGCAAGCCTGTCGCAATGCTACCGCGATTGGGCAGTCCGGCGGCGCGTGCGGGGTTGTGGCTTGCCAGCGCAATGGCTTGCGACAAAGAGATGCCAGCCAATTCAGGCAATTTAAGCAAAGCAGGCAGCATAGCGGCGGGGGCGTAGTCGGCACACAAGCAATCCGCCACGTTATTCAGCACCGCATCCAAGGCACGCATGGAACCCGACTGGCTTTTGCCGCGCAGGATATTCGGCGCGCCAAACAAGGTTGCCATGCCTAAAGCGCGGGCGGCTTGCGCGGTTTCAAGGTTGATGGGGAACTCGGAGATGGTCGCACCCAAGCCATGCACAAAGGCCGCTTTTTCGGGGGTGTCGTCGTCGTGGCTGGCGACTTGCACGCCGCGAGCGTGCGCGGCTTCCGCTAATAAACGCATCCGCGCCTCGGAGCCTGCGCCTGCTGCGTGTTTTTCGGCTAATAGTTGATTGATTTCGGCATCGGTCTTTTTGTACGACTTGGCAAGATACTCGCGGTAGGCGGCATCGGATTTGAATTGGCCTTGACCCGGCGTGTGATCCATAAACGAAAGCAGATGAATTTCATCGTGTTCCAACAGCTTGAGTAACAGGCTGGGGGCTTCGCTATCGGTGACTTCGTAACGGCAATGCACGCGGTTGTCCATCAACAAGTGCGGGCGCTCTTGATGCACTGCGCGGGCAATCTGGGCGGCAAAATCGTTGTTGCGCACGCCCAATTCTTCATTAGCAAAAGAGAGCGCATGAAACACGGTGGTGATGCCCGCGAGCGCATTGCGGCGGTCGGCGTTGTTAATGGCAAAATCGAGCGGGAAATGCACGCCGGGGCGGGGCTCAATTTCTTTTTCCAGCGCATCGCAATGCAAATCAACTAAACCGGGCAGCAACAGGCGGCCTTGCAGGTCGATTTCTCGCGCATCGCTGGGCGCGGTTTCTGGGTTGATCGCGGCAATTAGGCCGTTTTCAATAATGAGCGCGGCATCGTCCAAGGTTTCGTTCGGGGTGACGATGCGGGCGTGGGTCAGGTAGGTTTTCATGGGGTTTTCCTTAATTTTTAGCGGCGATTAGGCGGCAACAGGCGGCTTGAGCGTGACGACATCATCGGCAATGCGCTCGACCAATTCAGGGTGGTGGAAAATTGCCAACATGGCGACCCCGTGCGCTTTAAGGCCATCAAGTTGCTGGATGACGCGGTCGGTGGTCAGCGGGTCAAGCGAGGCGGTGGGTTCATCCAGCAGCAATAAACGCGGGCGTGAAATCAGGCCACGCGCCAAGTTCACGCGCTGCTTTTCGCCGCCGGAAAACGTGGCAGGCGGTACGCTCCACAGGCGTTCAGGCACATTGAGTGCATCCAGCAAGGCACAGGCTTGGGTGCGCGCCTCAGATTGATCCATGCCGCGCTTCAATAAAGGCTCGGCCACGACATCTTGCGCGCCACGACGCGGCAGGCAGTATAAAAACTGGGTTACAAAGCCGATTTCTTCGCGGCGTAAGTCCAGAATTTGATGCTCTGAGGCCTGCGCCAAATCAATCTGCGTGCCCGCCGCAGTGCGAAACACAATGCGCCCCGCGCTAGGCAAATAGCTGCGATACACGCCTTTGAGCACCGAGGATTTACCCGTACCGGTCGGGCCAATCAGCGCGGTGAGGCGGCCTGGAAAGACTTTGAAATTCACATCGTTCGAGGATGGAATGATTGTGCCTTGCGCGTGGTTGATAAAGGTTTTATTGAAACCTTCGACTTCTAAAATAGGCTGTAACATGTTGTTATTACTCAATAGTTCGGCTTATAAAGCCGAGGCCACAAGGCGTTGCGTGTACGGATGTTGCGGGTCTTCCAGAATCTGATCGGTCAAGCCGGATTCAATCACGCGGCCATATTTCATCACCAACACGCGGCTGGTAAGTAAACGCACCACGCCTAAATCGTGGGTGACGACGATCATGGCGGTATTGAGTTCGCGTTGAATTTCCAAGATTAAATCGAGAATTGCGGCTTGCACGGATAAATCCAGACCGGTGGTGACTTCATCCAAATACAACAACGGCGGTTGGGTGGCGAGCGCCTTGGCAATCTGCACGCGCTGCTGCATTCCGCCGGAGAATGCGCCGGGTTTTTCGTCCATGCGCTCAATCATCACTTCGGTACGGCGCAGCAATTCGCGTGCGCGCTCGCGGATTTGGCCGTAATGCGCCAAGCCGCTCATCAGCAAGCGTTCGGCGATATTGCCGCCGGAGCTAATGCCAAAATTCAGGCCAAGATTGGGGTTTTGATACACCATGCCGTAGCGATGGTTGCGCAGCCAGCGGCGTTCGGCGGCATTTAGCTTAAACAAATCCCATTGCCGGTCGTCGTCGAAAAAAATCGCCTCGCCGTGGGTGGGCATTTGGTCGAAATACAGGTTTTTGACGGCGGTGGACTTGCCCGAACCGGACTCGCCCATAATGCCCAAAATCTCGCCCTTGTAGAGATCAAACGAGAGATCATGCGCCGCCACCACCGAGCCGCAATGCGGGCAGATATTGGTGTCGAACTCGGGGCCGGTGCTCTCAAAACACTGGGGGCAGCCTTTGCCAAAAATTTTGGAGAGGCCGCGTACTTCTAAAATTTTATCCATGCTGGTTCTCCTTGGCAAAGTTTGCCATAATCGAGAGTGTGTATATTTTTGGAGTCAAACCATGGCCACGATGAACATTTCCTTGAACGATGCTTTGCGTGATTTTGTGCAAGAGCGCGTTGAAACATCCGGATTTAGTAATGCCAGCGACTATGTGCGCAGCCTGATTCGTGCCGATAAAGAGCGGGCGGCCGAGGCGCGGCTGGAGGCTTTGTTGCTTGCGGGTTTGGCCTCGGGCGAAGCTCAACCGGTGGATGCGGCTTTTTGGCAAAAACTGCAGGCGCGGGCAGGGCTGTAAATGAGCGTGCCGATCACCATCCGCCCGCAAGCCGAGGCCGATATTGTGGGTATTGTGGATGGCTTGAAGGCGGAAAGCCCCAAGCTTGCGCAGGCATTTGTGCGCCAGTTGCAGCACAGTTTCACTTTGCTGAGTGATTTTCCGCTCATGGGGGCTTTGCGCAGCTATCAGCATCCTAGGTTGCATGGGCTGCGCATGGTGCCGCTCAAGCAATTCGAGCGCTATGTGCTGTTCTACCTGCCGCATCCGCACGAAATTCAAGTCATCCGCGTGCTGCACGGGGCGCGTGATTTGCCCAGCTTGTTTGCAGAGGATGCGCAACGCATTGAGGGCGAGAACTAGCATGGCTTGCCCTCCGCATGAGCCATGCGGCTATCGCAATAATCGCTATCGGAGCATTGATAGACTTTTTCACCGCTTTTGGCATCAATAAATTCATCCAAAAAGCTGTCGTCTGCGCCGCAGCGTTCACATACGCGGCGTTGACCTGTCGCGGGATCATTGAAGTTTTCCACGCGGAACACGACATCCTCAAAGGCCAGCGGTTCGGCAACGGTGTACGGGGGCACGGCGTAGATTTTTTTCTCGCGGCCTGCGCCGAGCAGAATCAGTGCGGGGCTTTGGTGCATTTTGGGCACGTCCCAGCGCGGAATCGGTGAGGGGTCGATCACATAATGCCCGTTGATGCGCGTGGGGTAGCGGTGCGAGAGGGTAATTTCGTCGAATTTCACGATGTCTTCGTACAGCTTGACCAAGAGGCGCGAATAATCGGCCTCGCCGTGCATGATTTTGCGCTTCTCTTCGGAAGACTCGACCACGACCAGCGCGTCGGGGTAGGGGACTTGCAGGGCAATAATCTGATCTTCACGCAGCGGTATTTCAGGAATGCGGTGGCGCGACTGAATCAGGTCGGCCTCCGTCGTGTGCGTGGTGGTGTGGATACCGGGGCAGACTTTTTCGATAAAGTGGCGCAGGTTGACCGCGTTCACTGAATCGTCCGAGCCTTGGTCGATGACTTTGAGGGTTTCGCCTTCGCCAATCAGGGAGAGGGTTAGTTGCAGGCCGCCCGTACCAAAACCGCGCCCCATCGGCATTTCGCGGCTGGCATAGGGAACTTGATAGCCCGGAATGGCAATCGCTTTAAGAATGCTACGGCGCACTTCTTTTTTGGCGTATTCATCTAAAAACGCAAAGTTGTAGCTCATGATGCGTCTCCTTGCGTGGGCGCTTTGTTTTGGGTGGCACGCAGGCGATCCATGTCGGATTGGAAGGTGACGTAATGCGGCATTTTGTAGTGGTTGGCAAAGCCCATGGACTCGATGCCATCGACGTGCAACAGCACAAATTCGGGGTCTTCGGAAGGATTCGATGCGCCGTCTTTCATGCCTTTTTGCAACGAGCGATCCAAAATCGCCATGCTGATCGCCTTGGTTTCGTTGTGCCCTAGGCACGCGCCGTAACCCAAGGAGAAGGTTGGCAAGCCGCCATCATCTTCATCGGCTTCGTACATGGCGACGACTTCGCATTCGGTCATGAGTACTTCGCCGGCTTCAATCAGCTCGCCGGTTTCCGGGTGCGGCAACATGATGGGCACATAACCCACGCGCACTTCGGCAATGGTCGGGTGAACATCGCCATAGCCGCGCATGTTGGAGTAGGCAATGGCGAGCAGGGAGCCAGTTTCGGCGCGTGCCATGGTGGCGAGCGCGGCAGAGCGGGACACGGGGAAAATCAGCGGTTCACGAGTGATGTCGAAGGCGACTTGTTCGCGGCCTGCGGGGGTGGGGGCGAGTAAGCCCTCTTCACGCAGGTTATCGAGCACTTTGGGGAAGCTGTCGGGAATATCCGCAATATCAATGTCCTTAAAAAAGCGCGCGGCGGTGGCTTTGAAGGCCTCGGGCGATTCATCGACTAGCTCCATACGCATCAAACGCAGGGCGTAATCAAAAGTCGCGCCCAAGCGCTGGCCACCGGGAATGTCCTTGAATGAGGACGAAATGCGCCGCGTCACCCGCATCAAGCGGGTATCGATGAGCTGAGGCCCCGGCACACGCGGACGGGTGGAGCGGTAGGCTCGCAGGGCAAACGCGGCTTCTAGCGTGTCGCCTTGCATTTGCTTGATCGCTAAGGACGCGAGCTTAGGATGGTACAGGCCGCCTTCGGATAGGACGCGCCCGTGCAGGTAGCGCAGTTGGTTTTCAATCGCCGACAATGCGAGCGATTCGCCCGCTTCGCCTTCCGCGCAGCGCAGCGCTTCAAGCACTTGATCGGCTCCGGCAATGGCTTGACCACCGCCTTTAATGGCAACGTAACCCATTAAATCACCTCAATTTGTGTGGTGCGCGGCAGGGCAACGATGCCATTACTGCCCGCAAGAAAAATATCCACGCCCATAGGGAAGGCGGTGTTCCAGTTTTGGCGCAAGTTCAGCCATTCGCGTGCCAAACCTTCAACATGCAGGCGTTGCTCGGTTTGAATGCCGGGGCCTGTCAGCTTGAGTTCAAGGCCATCATTCGCCCCAATGTGGCCAACGATGAGCACGAGGCTGGCTGATTTTTCCGGCTCTTCGAGCGTGCCAATGCGCGGTTTAATCGAGTGGACTTTTTCACCGCCAAGCAGGATGAAATCGGCGTGTTCCGCATCGACGGGGCACGCTTCTAAAAATGGCCAATCGGCTTTTGCGCACAGCAGGTTTTGCGGGTCAGCAAGGCTCACTTCGGCATCAAGCAGCGCGGCCAGAAGCGCACGATAAGTGGGCAAACCCTCGACACTTGTGGGCAAAGCCACACAGCGACCGGGAAACGATTGGGCTTGGAGTGCAGCGCGAAACACCGCTTGTTGCACAGGGGCATTAAAAATAGGTTCAAGCATCGTCGTCGTCCTCATCGTCGGTTGCGCCCAACAGGCTGAAGTCCACCGTTGTGGCGGCGAGCATGGCTTTGCGCTCAAAGTCGATGCGTGCAACTGCCGTTGCGCCTTGCTGCATTAAGTCGAGCAAGGGCGCGGCTTCCGGCCACTCGGCGGCAATCAGTGCATCGGCAATGGCGAGGGTTTCGACCAGCGCCATGTCATCCTCCATGACCCAAGCCGCGCCACGGGCTTCACGGTCATCTTGGGCGGTGACGGCAAGATGCACTTTTGCGAGTGGGATTTCGCCTAGGTTAAAGGCATCGGCAAATGCGCCATCGCGTAGCGGTAGTAAGGCGAGTCCGTTTTGTGGCAGGGCGAGATAGCGGGTTTGCAGTGTGCTTTTAAGCGCTGTGCCTGTGGCAAGCAGTGCTGCACGGGGCGCAGCCATGAGTAGGCGCATCCACTGCCCGCGTGGGTAGGTTGCTGTATTCAATGCAGTTTTCCTCGAACAAAGCTGGAAAGACGATCCAGCAACATGATGGTGACAATCAAAATAATCAGCAGCGCGGCGGATTGGTCGTACTCGAACATGCGCAGGGTGTCGTAAAGCGCAATGCCGATACCGCCTGCGCCGACAAGGCCGAGTACCGCGCCGGTACGAATGTTGCGGTCGAGGATATACAAGGTATAGCCACTCATTTCGCGCAAAATAGACGGCCAACCGGCATACATCATTTTTTGCGAGAAGCCCGCACCGACGGCATCCAGCGCTTCATATCGGCCTTTGTCCACGCGCTCTAAACTTTCGGCAAAAAATTTACCCAAGAATCCTGCGGTGTGTACTCCAAGCGCCAGCGCCCCCGGCAGTGGTCCCAGACCAAAACTGGCCACAAACACCAGCGCAAGCAGCACATCCGGCATGGCACGCATAAAGTTGAGGGCTTCACGTGCCAGGTTGTACGTCCAGGCATTCGGAGATAGGTTGCGCGCGGCAAACGGGGCAATGAAAAAGGCGACGACAAAGGCGAAAATCGTGCCCCAAAAGCCCATGGCGATGGTTTCCAGCATCAGCTTCACATACGACGGTGCTTGGCTAAAATCCGGATGACCGTAGCGGCTGAAGTATTCGACGATGTCGTCCCAGCCATAAATCAGGGTTTTGGGCGAAATGTCGAGCTGTACACCCGCCAACCAAACTACGCCTATCAGTGCCGTTGCCCAAATCGGCATTAAATTGCGTGGCCTAGGTGGCAAAGGCGGCAAGCTTTGCGCTGCAAGCGGTTTAACTGCCATGACGATACCCTCCGCCAGAAATGACCCGATTACGCAGTGAATCCGACAGGCGATCGACAATCGTCACCGCGAGATAAATGGCGAGCAAAATCACAATCAGGCGCTCAAATTCAAAGTAGCGAATGCTGTTAATCAAGTCGAAGCCAATGCCGCCCGCACCGACAATGCCCAGCACCGTGGCGGCGCGGATGTTGTGGTCAAGCACATAGAGCAACGTGCCCACAAAGTCCGGCAACGCCTGCGGCAACATGGCGAAGTAGCGCACTTGAAACCAGCCTGCGCCGGTGGCGCGCAGACCTTCAATCGGCCCTATTTCGACCACTTCAATCGACTCGGCAAAGAACTTGGCCATAAAACCAATACTCACCACCGCAATCGCCAAAATACCCGGCAAAGGACCAAGCCCAATGGCAGAAACGAACACCAGCGCCCAAACCAGTTCCGGCAGGGCGCGGAAAAACGAGAGCAGATCGCGGGTGATTTGCCCGACGATTGGGTGCGGCGTGGCGTTGCGTGCGGCCAACACGCCTATTGGCAAGCTGATAATGGCGGCAAGTACCGTGGCAATCAGCGCCATTTCCAGCGTTTCGAGCATTTTTTCAAACAGCTGCGGCAAATAATCCAAGGGCGGCGGCTTTTCAAACATGCGCAGGATGAACATGAATAAATCATCGAGCTTGCTAATTAAAAACAGCAGGTTGAATTCCACTAAGGGCGCCGAAATCACGAGCAGAAAAATGACGCTCCCAAGCGTAATCCACATTGCGCGCGGCGGCAGACCGTCAGGCGTAGGCCAGCGTAGTTGCGGCAACATGGTTGGCCTCCTCAATGACTTCCGGGCGGCGATACAGGGCTTCAATGACCTCATCGGTGAGGGCGGCGGGCGGGCCGTCAAAAATCACCTGCCCGGCGTTGATACCAATCACCCGATCCGCATACTGGCGGGTGTATTCGACTTGGTGCAGGTTGGCGACCACCGCGATGTTGTCGTTCTTGCAGATGCTTTTAAGCAAATCCAGCACTTCGGCGCTGGTGAGCGGGTCGAGGCTGGCGACCGGTTCATCGGCCAAAATAATGCTGGGTTTTTGTGCCAGCGCACGCGCAATGCCTACCCGTTGCTGTTGACCGCCGGAGAGTTGATCGGCGCGAATCCAAGCCTTTTCGCTCAAGTCCACACGGGCGAGGGCTTCGTGTGCAATTTCAAAATCCTCGGCGCGAAACAAGTGCAACATGCTGCCGAGCCACGAGCGATAGGCCAGCCTGCCGGTGAGCACATTGGTCATGACATTCAAACGACCGACAAGGTTGAATTGCTGAAACACCATGCCAACGGTGCGCCGCACGGTGCGCAGGGTTTTGCGGGTCAGCAGGGTGTTGTGGACATGCACTGTGCCGGTGGTGGGGGTTTCAAGGCCATTCATCATGCGCAGCAAGGTGGATTTCCCCGCGCCGGAAGGGCCGAGAATGACGGTAAAACTACCGGGTTCGATCGTCAGACTAATCCCTTTCACGGCCGATGTGCCGTTGGGATAAGTTTTGACGACCTGATTCATAACAATGGCGGACATAAGTGTCTCCAATTCAATGAGCGTTAAAAGCCTGCAACGCAAACACCGCAAATGCTTGAGTTGCAGGCCTTGCAATCTTGGGCAATCGGCGAAAACCTGTGTTCGAGTTTTCGCCGTTAGATCGTTAAAGAATTACTTCAACATTTCTTCTTTGGACAATTTCAGCTCTTTAATCATGTCGCGCACGATTTGATAATCGGCGGCATCGACGGCGGCGTAGTGTGACAACTCACCGTAGCCGGTCACTTGAATCTCGTTGTGCGCATTCAAAATGGCATCACGGATTTTCTTTTGCATTTCAGGGTTCAAATCGCCACGGTAGACCAGCGGCGAACCAGGCAAGGGCGTGCTTTCGGCAATGATGCAGCTCACTTTCGGGTCAATTTGGCCTTTTTTGACCATTTTTTCGTAAGTGATGTCGTTGTCCGCAGCGGCTGTGACGGTGCCATTGGCGACCGCAAGTTCCGCAGCATCATGGCTGCCGGCATAAGTGAATTTGCCGAAATAATCTTTCGGCATCACGCCAAATTGCTTGTAAATCATGTAGGTGGGCATCAGGCCGCCAGAGGTTGAGGCGGGGTTCACAAACGCCACATCTTTGCCTTTTAGATCAGCCAAGTTTTTAATGCCTGAATCGCATTTGGCCACGAAAATGGATTTGTAGGTGTGGCTGTCTGCGCCTTTACGAATACCGACGGCGAACGGAACCGCACCGGCCTCTTGCTGTGCCAATACATACGAGAGTGGGCCGAACCAAGCAATGTCGATGCGCTTTTTACGCATGGCTTCAATCACGCCGGTGTAATCGGTGGCGGTGTACACCTTGACGGGCTCGCCGAGTTTTTTCTCAAGATAAACACGCATCGGCTCGAACTTTTTAATCATTTCCTCGGTGTTTTCCGCAGGAATAAGCCCCATGGTGATTTCAGCATGGGCGATAGGAGCGGCGATGCTCAGGGTCATCAGGGAGGCCAGCAGGGTTTTTTTCAGCAAAGACATGGAGCAGTTCCTCAGGTTTTGAGCGGGGTTAAAAAACAAGTTCAGGTTGCAGGGCGGTTACACCATGACCGACAGCTGCACGCGGTCGGCACGGAATCGGGTTAAGGCATACTCGACGGGCTCGCCGGTCGCCTCGGAAACATTCAAACTTTTGACGCGCAACACAGGGCTGTTCTGTGGCATGGATAAAAGTTGCGCATCGTCACCTTGGGGTAGGGTGCTGGTAATCAGGCTTTCGATGCGGCGCAGGTGGAGATTGAGATGCTCGGCCAAAAAGCTGTGCAGCGAGCCGCCGCTGTAATGACTCAGCGGCTCATCAAACTCCTTGGCTGGAAAGAAGTGCGACACCAAACAAAAAGGCAGGCCATCGGCGCGGCGGCGGGTTTCAATAAACACCACATCCTCGTTCTCGCGCAGATTCAAACGCCGCGCCACGCCTGCGCTGGCGGGGGCGATGATATGGTTCAGAATCTCGGTGTCGGTGCTCAAGCCGCTACCTTCGAGCTGTTCGGTAAAGCGGGTTTTGGCGTTGATCGCGTAATCAATCATGCCCAGCACGAACGTGCCGCTGCCATGACGGCGCTCGACCAGCCCTGCATCAACCAATAGGTCAACCGCATGACGGATGGTGTGGCGGTTGACACCAAAGCGTGCAGCCAGAACCATCTCGGAAGGCAAGGCATCGCCGATTTTGTAGCGTTGTTTAATTTCGCCTTCCAGTGATTTGGCAATTTGGCGATAGACATGACCCGTTCGGTCACGGTTAATGGCGTGGAAGCTCATGGAGATTTGTATAGATGTCTATTTCGATGCACCTATTTTCCATAAATAAATCTAATGGTGTGTGAAGTTTTGGTGAATTTTTTATGAATGCAGATAAATACTGGGTTCGCGGAACAAAAGACGAATTTGGCACTCTGAGGCTTGGAGTGCTAAATTCATTCCAGATATTTCATTGAGGAGACTCAACGTGTCATTCACCGATCAACTTCCTGTTCTACAAACTTCGATTCACGACTCGCCGCGCGAGGCGTTGACGGCGTATCTGGCTGATTTGCGCAAAATTCCGATGCTGGATGCCGACGAGGAGTATCAGCTGGCCAAAAAGCTGCAAGATCACCAAGACCTTGAAGCGGCCAAGCAGTTGGTTATGGGGCATCTACGGTTTGTGGTGCATATTGCGCGCAGTTATAGCGGTTATGGCTTGCCGTTGGGTGAGTTGGTGCAGGAGGGCAATATCGGTCTGATGAAGGCCGTGCGTCGCTATGAACCAGATCGTAAGGTACGTCTGATTACTTTTGCCGTACATTGGATTCGTGCCGAAATTCACGAATTTATTATGCGCAACTGGCGTATGGTGCGCGTTGCGACCACCAAGGCGCAGCGCAAGTTGTTTTTCCGTCTGCGGGGCATGCGTGAAGGTGAGCATTGGTTGACCCAAGACGAGGGCAAAGCGATTGCTGATGAATTAAACGTACCTCTATATGAAGTGTTCGAAATGGAATCGCGTTTGCTGGGGCGTGATGTAGGTATTGATGCAGACAATGAAGATGAGGCGCATCTTGCTCCGGCGGCTTGGCTGGAGGCTTCGGATGCGGATCCTGCTTTAACACTGGAGCGTGTCGATAGTCATTTTCAGCAACTTGATCAGTTGGATAGCGCGGTAGATCAGTTGGATGCGCGTAGTCGCGAAATTGTGCAGCGTCGTTGGTTAGCTCAGGGTGACAAGGCAACGTTGCATGAACTTGCCGCCGAGTATGGTGTCTCTGCAGAGCGGATTCGTCAGATCGAGCAGGCGGCGATGAAGAAGATGCGAGCATCCTTGACAGCTTGATTTGGATTATTGATAGGGCGCGGAAAGTTTTTTAATCCGACCTGGGTTGGATGCACAATCACTGCAGGTTGGTTTCGCAATGCCGTATCAATAAATGCCAACAAAAAACCCGCTTGATGCGGGTTTTTTAATGCCTGTCACTTTCGCTTGATTTAAGAAAAAATCACACCAAAGAAAGTCAACCAGGAAAAAATGATCAAACCAAATACGAAGGTCAGGGCGAAGTTATCAAAGTTAAACAGATGCATGTTGCAAACTCCTTGCTGCGTTAGGTTGATGAAATCCATGAGCGGATTGTACGTCGGCTTTGATCAGGTTCAAACTCAAAAAACTTAATGCTGATCCTTGAGTTCACCCACTGACGATTCGTCGGTCTTTGAACGTGGAATGCGCGGGTCATCGTCGTCCATAAGAATGCGGTGTGCATTGCCATCCGGATCGTCGTATTGACCACTACGCACTGACCAGATGACTCCCCAAATCAAAAGCCCGGCGACTAACATGCTTAGGGGGATCAAAAGGTACAGAATATCCACAAAACTACTCCGTCAATATGCGAAACGTTACGCTGCGTTTAGACACGGCGCAAGCGCAAAGCATTTAATACCACCACAAGCGAACTTAATGACATGCCAATCGCGGCCAACCATGGCGGTACAAATCCGGCCGCAGCCGCTGGAATGGCAATGATGTTGTAGCCCAGCGCCCAGGCGAGGTTTTCGTGAATGATGCGCATGGTCTTGCGTGCTACGGTCAAACCGGCAGGGATATGGCGGAGGTTTTCCGAGAGCAGGATCATGTCGGCGCTGGATTGGGCGAGTTGTGTGCCACCGCCCATGGCGAGTGAAACCTGTGCACCCGCCAGCACCGGGGCGTCATTGACGCCATCGCCGACCATCAGCACCACATCGCCATCACTTTGAAAGCGGCGCAGCTGTTCCAGTTTGTCTTGTGGATGTAAGCCACCAAAAATTTGCTTGATGCCAAGACTGCTACCCATGCGTTGCGCTTCAGCCGGGCGATCACCGCTGAGCAGACTGACCTTGATCCCGCGTGTGTACAATTCAGTGATGACTTCTTTGGCTTCGTCGCGCGCCTTGTCGCGCAATACCAGCCAGCCCAGTGCGTGCTGTTCATTCGCCAACAGCACCAGTGTCCCGCTTTCATCAGGTGCGACGGGTATGGTTTGCCGGGTTAGTTGCGCGGCGAATTCGGCATTGCCCACGCGATAGCGCTGTCCGTCCACCCAGCCTTCAATGCCTTGACCGGGCATGGCCTGGATGGATTCGGCCGTGCTACCCGCAGGTGCGCCGGCCAGAATGGCCTTGGCCACAGGGTGTTCGGAAGCACGCTCCAAGGCAGCGGCTACTGCGAGCAGTTGCTCAGCACTCATGTTCGCGCCAGGTAGTGGAATGATTTTTTCCAGCGTCAGACGACCAAAAGTCAGGGTTCCGGTTTTATCAAAGACCACGTGGTTGGTCTTGGCGAGCGTTTCCAGCGCATGGCCACGCGTGACCAGCAATCCCATACGCGTCAGGCTTCCCGTGGCTGCGGTGAGCGCGGCAGGCGTGGCCAGTCCGAGCGCGCAGGGGCAGGTAATCGCCAGCAAGGAAATCACAACCCAGAATGCGCGCGCCGGCTCATGAGCCCACCACCATGCAGCCACGAGGACACTGGTCATCAGCAAGCCCAGCACGAACCATTGAGCGGCACGATCTGCAATTTCACCAATGCGCGGTTTTTCCGCCTGGGCACGATCAAGCAGGCGCAGGATAGAGGAAAGCATGGTGTCCGCACCCACCTTGTCCACGCGCATCAGCAGGGGACTTTCGACGTTGACCGAGCCACCGATCAGCACATCACCGATACCGCGTCCGCTGGGCAGGCTTTCCCCCGTGAGCAGCGATTCGTCCACGCTGCTGCGACCTTCGATGACCACGCCATCGGCAGGCACGCTCTCACCCGGACGGATACGGACATGATCCCCGCGACACAATTCGATCACCGGCACCATGTCTTCTTCACCTTGCGCGTTGATGCGTGCCGCAATCGTCGGTAGAAGTTTGACCAGAGCATCTGCAGCGGCTGAGGCCTTGTGGCGTGCCACCATTTCCAGGTAGCGCCCGGTGAGCAACAGGAATACAAACATGGTTACGGTATCGAAATACACCTCGCCGCTTTGTGTCACCGTCGCCCACACGCTGGCGATAAAACTCAAACCCAAGGTCAGGCTAATGGGTAAATCCATGCCCAGACGCTTGATTTTCAGCTCACGCCAGGCGGAGATGAAAAAACCGGAGGCGCTGTAAAACATCACTGGCAGGGTGAGCAACAAGCTGGCCCAGCGCAGGTAATTGCGCAGGGCTTCATCCATGCCGCTGAAATCACCGGAGTACAGTGCAATGGCGAGCATCATCACCTGCATCATGCTTAAGCCCGCGACGCCGACACGGCGCAGCGCCACGGTACGTTCCCGCTTGGCGGAGGCTTCCTGTCGTCCTGCATCGAAAGGGTGCGCGCTATAGCCGAGAGCGGTGATGGCTTGCAGGATGGCACTAAGTTGAATCTGGCGCTCGTCCCACTGTACGCGGGCGCGCTGGGTACTGTAGTTGATATTGAAAGCCAGCACGCCGGGCAGGGCGCGCACATGTTTTTCATTCAGCCACACGCAAGCCGGGCAGGTCATGCCTTCCAGAATCAGTGCCGCTTCACGCAAGTCTCCATCACGGGTGACAAAGCTTTTCTGCAATGCCTCGCGGTCATACAGGCGCAGACTTTCCAGCTCACGCGGCACCAGCTCATGTCCTTGTGGCGAGGCCTCGGTGCGATAGCGGTAGTAGTCTTCCATGCCGCCATCGACAATGGCTTCAGCCACCGCCTTGCAGCCGGGACAGCACATTGGGCGTTCTTCGTTCAAAACACGTGCACTGTAGGTGGCTCCCTTGGGAACGGTCAGGCCACAGTGAAAGCAATTCAGTTCATATGCAGCCTGTTTATCAGACGCAGGTGTAAAGATACTTTCTGAATCAGCCATTTATTTCGCTTTGGATGTTGCGTCGATTACATCCGTCGAGGCACGAATTTCTTGCACATCGTCTCCACGACGCACCACGATCACGACTTGCCAAAGTCCCGGCATGGGCGGTGTGACTTCAGTGCGATAAACGCCGGGTTCCGATTCGGCAAGTTTAAGATTGAAGTCTTCATTTTTATCCGAAGGGCGTAAAAAGCTGACTTCAACATTCCCACCGCTAATCGGCTGGTCTTGCTTGTCGCGTGCCCGCACCTGGAAACTGCTTGCTTGATGTGCAACGGCTTCTCCCAGCCAACCATACTGCACCTGCCAGCCGCGTTCCTTTTGTTGCTCCACCTGATGGAGATACTGATTGTAGAGCGCTTCCTTTTTCTGGAAATCGTGCGAGATCACGCCGGGAAAGTGGGAGCTGATGGTTTCCGCATGGCGTGGTTTGGGCAGGAGGATTTCAGCCACGCGCCCACCCATGCCGTTGGTGGCTAGCGTCACAAACATCGAGTCCATGGCGATAATGACGGCAAAGAAACCGATAATCATGCCCGGCCCCCAGCGGAAGCTACGTCCACTGGGTGGAAGTTTTTGCTCACGCTGGTAGGCCAGCAGGCCGAGGACGAACACCGTCATTAAATACACCGCAAGGTGAATGGCGAGAACGTCACCACCCTCCCAGTGAAGTAGGGCATAGGGCAGATAAAAGCCCAGAGTCAAAATGGCCAGAATCACGGCTGCCTGACGACCGGGCAGGCGCAAGCCGCGATTCAAGCCGAAAAAAACCAGCACGATCAGAGCAAGGCCAATCGCCAGACTTAGCAATAAATTCATGATCTACCGAGGCATATTGAAGGTGGAGGACATGGTTGTCGGAGGAAGCTCGCCGTCCTTGTCGGTCAGAACGAATTCAAAGCTTTGTTGAGCGCCGCGCGTCGTCATGGGTTGCCGTACCCGTACCAGCATGTTGATGTAACCATCCGTCGGCACGACGATGTCCTTCGTCGAACCCGCTAGCTCAAGCTCGCCCTTGGGCAGGTCGCGCAAGCTCATGTCCAATCTGAGTGGGCGTGTCAGCTTGTTGTTGATTTTTACTTCGTAGCTGTTTTGTACCCGGCCATCGGCCATCAGCACGGCCAGCGGGCTTCGTACTTGCGCCACACTGAAATCCATTTTTGCCTGGTTAAAGATACTCCAGGTCAGCAAGCCGGTAGCCACTAAAATCGCAAGGCCATAGCCAATGGTCTTGGGTTTCAGAATGTGAGGTTTTTGGCCGGTCTCAATTTCGTTTTCAGATGCATATCGAATCAAGCCGTGTTGCCAACCTTGCTTATCCATGATTTCGTCACAGGCATCAATGCACAAACCGCAGTTAATGCAGCCGATTTGCAAGCCGTTACGAATATCAATCCCCGTGGGGCAAACTTGCACGCACAGGCCGCAATCAATGCAATCGCCATGCCCGGCGGCTTTGCGTTCATCCTGGGTTTTCAGGCCGCGTGCCAGATGCGTGCGCCCTTGCTCCCCTTCGCCACGAGGTGCGTCGTAGGTTGGGATAAGCGTTTCCTTGTCGAACATCACCGCCTGGAAGCGGGCGTAGGGACACATATAAAAACACACTTGTTCACGTACGAAGCCTGCGACTACAAAGGTAATCACCGTCAGTAAGCCGATGGTGAAATAGGCGGGCTGCGGCGCCGTGCCCTGGAAAAACTCGACGAAAAGGGTTGGCGCATCCACCCAGTAGGCAGTAAAGGTAAAACCCGTCCACCAAGCAAACACCAGCCATGCCAGCCAGGTCAGACCTTTGCGCGTGATTTTTTGTGCATTCCAAGGCATTTTATCGAGCTTGATTTGCGCCGGGCGGTCTCCTTGTATCCAGCGTTCGATGAACATGAACGCATCGGTCCAAAGTGTCTGAAAGCAAAAATAGCCACAGAAGGCACGCCCAACCACGCTAGTGGCAAAAAACAGTAGCCAGGCAAAAATAATCAGCGCACCGGCCAGCCAGTAAATATCCTGCGGATGCACAATCAGGTCGAAGATATAGAAGCGGCGATTAGGCAGGTCATAAAGCACCGCCTGAGTGACCGAGCTGCCATGATCCCAACGTACCCAGGGCAAAAAATAAAACACGGCAAATGCCATGAGTAACATGGATGACTTGAAGGTGCGGAAGCGGCCTTTGATTGAGCGCGGGTGAATTGGCTCACGCTTTTGGTACATGGTTTCTTCATCTTCATGCACAACTTTAATTTTTTGCTCGGACACAGCTGGCCTCCTGAGTCAGGATGTTCTTGGGTATATTATCGGCCGCTGATAATAGCACTAGGCGGCCTGAAGCCCCCATAATTCATAGTGGGACTTACGCAAAACCGCCCCAGCGGCGTTAAAGCGTCTCGCCGTACTAACTGTACTGTCTTCGTCGCTTTGCCTTGCTGGAACGCTCTTGCGTAAGTCAAAAAAGGTTAAAATTCAAAAAATTAGGTGCGATATGCAGCAATTTGACACGGTGCGTGCCATGCGTTGGACAGGCCGAACACTTGAACTTCTCGATCAGCGTCGTTTACCGCATGAACAGGTTTACCTTGTCTGTACCAGTGCGCAGAGCGTGGCTGAGGCCATCCGCGACATGGTGGTTCGTGGAGCGCCTGCGATTGGCGTGGCGGCTGCATTCGGTGTAGTGCTGGCGGCGCAATATGCTGCTGATGTGGCGTGGGTTCGTCAGGAAATACAAAAGCTTGCCGAATCCCGTCCTACAGCGGTGAATTTATTCTGGGCTTTGGAGCGTATGGGCAGGGTGTTGGATGCGGGCGGCAATGCAGCGCGTTTGGAAGAGGAAGCCTTGAGCATTGAGGCCGAGGATATTGCCGCGAATCGACGCATGGGCGAGTTGGGCTCGGCCCTGATTGAGCCTGGCAAGTCTGTATTGACACATTGCAATACAGGTTCATTGGCAACCGCAGGTTATGGCACGGCCTTGGGTGTGATCCGTAGTGCCTACGCACAACAGCGCATCACGCAGGTTTTTGCTGATGAAACTCGCCCTTGGTTGCAGGGCGCACGCCTGACCGCCTGGGAATTGCAGCAGGATGGTATTCCCGTGACTTTACAGTGCGAAGGCGCGGCGGCCAGCCTGATGCGCACGGGACAGGTGGGTTGGGTCATCGTCGGCGCTGATCGCATTACTGCCAATGGCGATACAGCCAACAAAATCGGCACCTACGGCCTGGCGATTCTGGCCCGTCACCACGGGCTCAAGTTCATGGTGGTTGCACCATCGACAACTTTTGACCTGAGCCTGGCGCACGGCGACCTGATCCCGATTGAAACCCGTCCTATGGTCGAGGTCACGTCGGTGGCGGGCGTGCCGATTGCGCCTGAAGGCGTCGAGGCGTGGAATCCATCGTTTGATGTCACTCCGGCGGCATTGATTGACGCGATTGTGACTGAGCGCGGTGTGATCGTGCAGCCGACGACGGACGCGGTGCGGGCGCTGCTGGCAAACTGATTTGCGGAACTTGTTGTGGCGTTCTATGCTCGCAGTAACTAATCGTTTCTAGATAATCTGAAACACATCATGAAGCTGCTACGCCATCTGCTTATCCTGCTGCTTACCATTGTGCTCCCTGTACAGGGAATCGCCGGGGTGAGCATGAGCATGTGCAGCATGGATAAGGTGCCTCAGACTGCGCTTGCCGTGCATGATGCTGGTGCTGCGGTTTGCCATCACAACGTCGATGAGCGTATGGCCGATGGCATGGACAACACCGCGCAACTTTCTGATAACTGCCCGCACTGCTTTGCACTGGCGCATTTTATTGCGGCACCTGCCCGGGTGTTTTTGCGTGAGCGCTTGCCTGACGACGTGATCGTGCTGCACAGCGCGCATTTTTCTTCGTACATTCCATTGCCGCCGCTGCGCCCCCCGCTCTTCCTCTGATTTTGAAGCGCCGTGTCATGCCCCGTTCCGTCAGGACGGGGATGCACGGCATGGTCTTTAATTCAGATTGAGGAGGGCTTTGATATGAACCTTCGATTTTCGCCTGCGGCAGGCTTTGCCTTGCTGCTGTGCCTGCCCTTGAGTCTTGCGGCGCAGGATGAGCCTGCTCCGGCCATGGCTCCGACCATGACTTCAACTACGGCAATGCCACGTGTCGATCAAGCCGACGCGCTGCTTGCGCCGCTTGAATATCACTCGGTTTTTCTCGATTACATTCCCTTTCAACCCGCCGAGCTTCTGCCCTGGCTTGATGCCAATGCTCGCGTCGCCGGGGCATCCGGCCATGCTGGACATGGCTCGATGCCGATGGGTGAACATGCCCAACATGGCCACACTCAACATGACATGGGAGGTGCGAAATGAACGCTTTCATGGCTCATGCGCGCATCCCGGGTTTGCGGGCGCTTGGGTTGACTATGGCCGCTTTGACCTTGGCCGGTTGCGCGACGCTTCAGCCGGATGCGGGCTTAAGCGGCGTGCAACGCGAGGCCGATGCGCGCCTGCTGGCGGGTGAGAAGCAAGCGCTGCCCAAGCAGGGCGAAGATGTCAGCACGCTGCTTGCTGAGCTACTCAAAAAACAGCCGCTAAGTGCAGACGATGCAGTACGTATCGCGCTGCTGAATAACCCGGCCTTGCGCATGTACTTGTCCGATCTGGGGATTGCCGATGCCGAGCGCGTGCAGGCGGGGCGTCTGCGCAACCCCGGTTTCAGCTATTCACGCACCGAGCAGGGGGCGGAAATCGAAATTGAGCGCCAGTTTGTGTTCGGTATTTTCGATCTGCTGACCATGCCCGCGCGCATGGAGATTGCCGAAGATCAGCTGGAGGCTGCGCGCTTGCGCACAAGCCAGATGGTGCTGGGCATTGCCTTGGAGACGCGCAAGGCATGGGTTGATGCGCTCGCCGCCGAAGAAAGCCTGCGCTACTGGCGTCAGGTCAACGAGGCGGCCAAGGCAAGTGCCGAACTGGGCAAGCGCATGAGCGCGGCGGGCAACTGGGGCGTGCGCGAACAGGCGCGCGAACAGGCGTTTTACGCCGATGCCACGGCGCGGCTGGCCTTGGCGCAGCAGCATGGCGTGGAGACGCGCGAGCGCCTGATTCGTCAACTGGGCCTGTGGGGCGCGCAGACGGCCTTCACCCTGCCGGAGCGTCTGCCCGAACTTCCAGCCCAGGCGCGCACGCAGCTTGATGTCGAGCAGCAGGCCTTGCGCGAGCGTTTGGATGTGCAGCAGGCGCGTCAACAAGCCGTGGCGCTGTCCAAGACCCTGGATCTGAGCGAGGCGACACGTTTTGGCAATGTGCTGGATGTGGCTGCGCTCAATACCAGCTACAACGAAAACCTGCCCACCAAGCGCGGTTATGAAATCGAGATCGTCTTGCCGATTTTTGATCTGGGCGAAGCGCGTATCGCGCGCAACGAGGCGGTGTACATGCAGGCGGTGGAAACCTTACGCGCCACGGCGATCCAGGCGCGTTCCGAGGCGCGCGAAGCCTATCTGCGCTATCGCACCGCATATGACCTGGCAAGGCACTACCGCCATGAAATCGTGCCGCTGCGTCAGCGTATCGCCGAAGAAAACGTGCTGCGCTACAACGACATGTTGATTGGCGTTTTCGAGCTTTTGGCCGATGCGCGCGTGCAGATTCAGGCGGTGATTGGCGCCATCGAAGCGCAACGTGTGTTCTGGCAGGCCGAAGCCGATCTGCGCATGGCGCTGGGCGTAGGCAGTCCCCAATCCAGCCGCATGATGCTTGCCGCCCCTGCTGCCGCTGAAGATGCAGCGGGCGGTCACTAATTTGACGAGATAAATATCATGAGTACACGTCGAGATTTTTTATTCAAGGCGGGTTTTGCCGCTTTAGCCAGTGGCTTGGTACACAAAAGCGCGCTGGCGGCGCTGCCCGAAGTCGCGGTGATGGATCACGCCGGCACGCAAGCCCCTGTCGCACCCACGCAGGGACGTCCCTACAACCCGGTGGTCACGCTGAATGGCTGGACGCTGCCGTTTCGCATGAATCAGGGTGTGAAGGAATTTCACCTGGTGGCCGAGCCGGTGGTGCGCGAAATCGCCCCCGGCATGAACGCCAGGCTTTGGGGCTACAACGGCCAGAGTCCCGGCCCGACCATCGAGGCGGTCGAGGGCGACCGGGTGCGACTGTTCGTCACCAACCGCCTGCCTGAAGTCACCACGATCCACTGGCATGGCCAACGCCTGCCCAATGGCATGGACGGCGTGGCCGGTCTGACCCAGCCGGCCATTCCGCCGGGGCAGACCTATGTTTATGAGTTCACCCTGCGGCGCAGCGGCACCTTCATGTACCACCCGCACGCCGACGAGATGACGCAGATGGCGATGGGCATGATGGGTATGTTCATCGTTCACCCCAAAGACCCTGCGTTTATGCCGGTGGATCGGGACTTCTGTTTTTTGCTCAACAGCTATGACATCGACCCCGGTAGTTACACCCCGCGTGTCAACACCATGCTGGATTTCAATATCTGGACGTTCAACAGCCGCGCCTTTCCCGGCATTGACCCGCTGGTATGCCGACATGGGGATCGGGTGCGCATCCGCGTCGGCAACCTGACCATGACCAATCACCCCATCCACCTGCACGGCCACGAATTTGAAGTCACCGGCACCGACGGCGGCTGGACGCGCCCCGAATCACGCTGGCCGGAGGTGACGACGGATATTGCCGTCGGCCAGATGCGCGCCATCGAATTCGATGCCACGGAGGAGGGCGACTGGGCGTTTCACTGCCACAAGTCGCACCACACCATGAACGCCATGGGGCATAACGTGCCCACCATGATCGGAGTCGAACAAGACGGCATCGCCGAAAAAATCAGCAGCCTCATCCCCGATTACATGGTGATGGGCGACAAGGGGATGCACGACATGGCCGCCATGGAAATGCCCTTGCCCGACAACACCCTGCCGATGATGACCGGCTTCGGCCAGTTTGGCCCCATAGGCATGGGCGGCATGTTCACCACGGTGAAAATCCGCAAGGGGCTCGCCCCCGGCAACTACAAAGATCCGGGCGACTACAAGCAGCCCAAGGGCAGCCGTGCTTACGTCTGGAAGGGACGCGCCCTTCCTGAACCACGTCGCGCCAAAACCGCAGCCACGGCGCCAACCGTGACGGTGCGCAAGCCGTCCGGCCACAGCGACCATTGAATCAAACACGAGGACAACATTATGAAAACCACCCAATCGTCTATCACCGTCGGCCTTTTGGCGCTCACGCTCAGTTTCGGCGCCCAGGTGAATGTTTTGGCCGCCGAAACCCACGCCGACCACGATCACAGCACGCCTGAAGACATGCAAAAACATCAGGAGCTGCTGCAAAAGGATGCGCAGACCGCTCAGGCGACCAGCGATGCCATGTCCGATGGCGAAGTGCGCAAAGTAGATAAATCTGCAGCCAAGGTCACCATTAAGCATGGTCCACTGCCCAAGCTGGGCATGGGCGCCATGACGATGGTTTTTCGCGTCGCCGACCCGGCCATGCTCGACAAGCTCAAAGCCGGAGACAAAATTCGCTTCCAGGCCGAAAGCGTCAACGGCGCACTGACCGTGACCAAAATCGAGTGAAGGAACTGCATGTTGTCTCTGCCCAATCAGCCCTACCGAATCCGGTGCACGCCCGGATTCAGTAGCGACAAATCAATCACTTTCGTGATTGATTTGCGTGCGGGACATCCATGTCCCGCCATAACAGCCTGCTGACACAGTACTTCAGCAGCCTGTCGAACCTGAGACGATCTGGCTGCAAAAGCCGCAAACTGATCCGTATTTAACCGATTTTTTGAGCCAATAATCCCGCCATTGCCAAAAAAAAACGTCAAAATTCGTCCTCGGTCGGTGGCTATTTCGCTTAAGCCGCTCAAGTCCGACAGGCTGCTAGCCTTTCGCGTCACTGTGGTATAGTTCCCAACCTTGTTTAACAGTTCGTTCATAGAACCCATGATATTGAGAGCGGGTGTACATGGCTGATTTCGCCAAGGAAGTTTTACCGGTCAATCTCGAAGACGAGATGCGCCAGTCCTACATGGAATACGCGATGAGCGTCATTGTGGGGCGCGCCCTGCCTGATGTTCGCGATGGCATGAAACCTGTGCACCGTCGCGCTCTGTTTGCGATGAGCGAACAGAATAATGATTGGAACAAGCCCTACAAGAAGTCCGCCCGCCTGGTGGGTGACATCATGGGTAAGTATCACCCTCACGGCGACTCGGCGATTTACGACACCATCGTGCGCATGGCACAGCCGTTTTCGCTGCGCTACATGCTGGTCGATGGCCAGGGTAACTTCGGTTCGGTGGATGGTGATGCTCCAGCGGCGATGCGTTATACCGAAATCCGCATGTCGCGTATTGCTCACGAATTGCTGGCCGATATTGACAAGGACACCGTTGATTTTGCGCCCAACTACGATGGCTCCGAGCGCGAGCCGGTCGTTTTCCCCGCCCGTATCCCCAATCTGCTGATCAATGGCTCGTCTGGCATCGCCGTGGGCATGGCCACCAATATCCCGCCGCATAACCTGGGCGAAGTGATTGACGCCTGTCTGGCTCTGATTGATGACGAACATGTCGATACCGAGCGCTTGTTGGAGCTGGTGCCAGGGCCGGACTTTCCCACCGCCGGGATTATTTTCGGTGGTGCCGGGCTGCGTGAGGCCTATTTGACGGGTCGTGGTCGCATTCAAGTGCGCGCGCGTGCTCGCATTGAGGAAGACGAACGCGGTCATCAGACCATTATCATTTCCGAGCTGCCATATCAGGTGAATAAGGCGCGTTTGATCGAACGTATCGCCGAGTTGGTTAAAGAAAAGAAAATCGAAGGTATTTCCGCGCTGCGTGACGAATCCGACAAGGACGGGATGCGTGTTGTCATTGAAGTCAAACGCGGTGAAATGGCCGAGGTGCTGCTGAATAATCTGTACCAGCAAACCCAGTTGCAGACCGTGTTTGGTTTGAACATGGTGGCCTTGGTGGATGGGCAGCCACGCACCTTGCCCTTGCGCGACATGCTTGAAGCCTTCCTGCGCCATCGTCGTGATGTAGTGACTCGCCGTACCTTGTTTGAATTGCGCAAGGCACGTGATCGCGCACATATTTTGGAAGGACTGGCGGTCGCGCTGGCGAACATTGATGAAATCATCGCCTTGATCAAAGCCGCCGCCAGCCCGGCCGAAGCCAAGGAAGGTTTGCTTTCGCGGCGCTGGAATTCGGGTGTGGTGCGCGAGATGCTTGCGCGCACTGGTGCGTCGTCTTCGCGTCCCGATGGCTTGGATGCGGATTTCGGCATGGCAGACGACGGTACTTACCGTCTTTCAGCCACCCAGGCGCAAGCGATTCTTGAGTTGCGGCTGCATCGTTTGACCGGCCTGGAGCAGGACAAGATCGTCGGTGAGTTCGCTGAAATTCTTAACACCATTGGCGAACTACTTGAAATTCTTGGTAATCCAGATCGTATGCGTGAAGTGATTCGCGGCGAATTGGTTCAGGTGCGCACGCAGTTCGCAGATGCACGCCGCACCGAGATTCAGGCATCGCGCGCTGACCTGTCGGAAGAAGATTTGATTACCGAAGAGCAGCGCGTGGTCACTTTGTCACATGCGGGCTACATTAAAACCCAGTCCTTGTCGGACTATGCCGCGCAACATCGCGGCGGTCGTGGCAAAAGTGCCGCCAAGGTCAAGGGCGAGGATGCTATCCAGAAATTGCTGGTTGCGAGCTCACACGACATGGTGATGATTTTCACCAGTCGTGGTCGCGTGTACTGGAAAAAAGTCTGGGAATTGCCATTGGGTAGTGGTCAGGCACGTGGACGCCCAATTGTGAATATCCTGCCACTTGAAGATAACGAGCGCATTGAGGCCTTGCTGCCGTTGCGTGACTTCTCTGGCGAGTCGTATGTCATGTTCGCCACCCAAAACGGAATTATCAAGAAGACACCTCTGGTTGAATACTCGCGTCCGCGTCAGAGCGGCATTATCGCCATTGATATTCGCGACGGTGACAGCCTGATTGGCGCAGCACTGACTGATGGCTCGCAGGACGTGATGTTGTTTACCAATGCCGGCAAGGTGATTCGCTTTGCAGAAACCGATGTGCGTTCCATGGGGCGTGGTGCGTCGGGTGTCATTGGTGTGCGCCTAGCGGAAGGCCAGGTTGTGGTATCGATGATTATTGCCCATGGTGAGAACATGGCAGAGAGCTTGGGTGAGGGGGTGCTTGCGGGCGCGCAGGAAAACAAGGGCGACATTCTCACCGCCTCGGCTAATGGCTACGGAAAGCGCACGCCTCTGGATGACTTTCCGCGTCATAATCGCGGAGGCCAGGGTGTCATCGCCCTGCAAACGACTGAGCGCAATGGCTTGTTGGTCGGTGCGGTGCGTGTGCTGGAAGACGATGAACTGATGCTCATTAGCGATCAAGGCACCTTGGTGCGCACGCCGGTGGCGGAGATTTCACAGGTGGGGCGCAACACGCAAGGCGTAACCTTGATTCGTTTGGGTAAAGACGAGCACCTGGTGCAGATCGAGCGTATTCAAAGCGTGGGGGATGTTGTGAGTGATGCGGAACAGACCGCCGAAACCCCAACTGCCGATGGGGCTGGTGATGACAGAGGTCATCAAGACAAAATTCAAGATTAATCATTAAGTTAGAGGGTTGTTTTCATGTCAATGGTAGAGAATCGAGTATTCAATTTCAGCGCAGGCCCCGCCATGCTGCCCACCGAAGTGTTGGTTCGTGCCCGTGACGAAATGCTCAACTGGAACGGCTCAGGCATGTGCGTGATGGAAATGAGTCATCGCGGCAAGGAGTATGTTTCGATTGCCGAAAAGGCCGAGGCCGATTTTCGCACCCTGATGAATGTGCCTGAGAACTACAAGGTGCTGTTCCTGCAAGGCGGCGCGTCGAGCCAGTTCAGTATGGTGCCGATGAACCTGCTGCGTGGCAAAACCAGTGCGGATTATTTGAATACCGGTCACTGGTCGGAAAAGGCTGTGGCGGAAGGCAAGCGTTTTTGCCAAGTCAATGTGATTGCCGATACCAAGGGCAGCAAATACACCACCTTGCCGGATGCGTCTGAATTGAGCTTCAGCCAAGATGCCGCCTATGTGCATTACACCCCGAACGAAACCATTGCCGGTGTCGAGTTTGGCTACATTCCTGACACAGGTGATATTCCACTGGTGGCAGATATGTCCTCAACCATCATGTCGCGTCCGATTGATATTTCTAAGTTTGGCGTGATTTACGCCGGCGCACAGAAAAACATCGGCCCTGCCGGTCTGACCATTGCCATCGTGCGCGACGATTTGATCGGCCAAACCCTGCCGGGCACGCCGATCATGTTCGATTACAAAACCCAGGCCGATAATGGCTCCATGTACAACACACCGCCGACCTATGCTTGGTATATCGCTGGCCTCGTGTTTGAACACTTGCTGGAAACGGGCGGTCTGGCTGCTATGGAAGCCGTTAATCAGCGCAAGGCACACAAGCTGTATGCAGCGATTGATAACTCACCGTTCTACTCCAACCCGGTGGATGTGAAGTGCCGTTCCTGGATGAACGTGCCTTTCCTGTTGGCCAACAACGATCTGGACAAGGCTTTCCTTAAGGAAGCCGAAGCTGCTGGCTTGACCAGCCTGGCGGGTCACCGCTCCGTTGGTGGTATGCGCGCCAGCATTTACAACGCCATGCCGGAAGAGGGTGTGGATACCCTGATTGCATTCATGAATGACTTTGCTCAACGTAATGGCTAATAATTAATTAATTCAAGGAGTTATACGATGTTTAAGATTCTTACCCTGAACAATATTGCCGCCGTGGGCCTGGATCGTTTGCCACGCAATAATTACGAAATTGCCTCTGAAGTACAAACCCCGGATGCCATTCTGGTGCGCTCCGCCAAGATGCACGACATGCCAGTGCCTGCCAGCCTGAAGGCGATTGGTCGCGCCGGTGCCGGTGTGAATAACATCCCGGTCAAGGAGATGAGCGAGAAGGGCATTGTGGTCTTCAACGCACCGGGTGCCAACGCCAATGCGGTAAAGGAGCTGGTGGTAGCTGGCATGTTGCTGGCAGCGCGTAACATTCCACAGGCGTGGAAATTTGCGACTGAACTGAATGGGGATGACACGTTCCTGCACAAGGCGGTTGAGGATGGCAAGAAGAATTTCGTCGGCTTCGAACTGCCGGGCCGTACCTTGGGTGTGATTGGCTTGGGTGCAATTGGTGTGCGCGTGGCCAACACAGCGCGTGCCCTGGGCATGAAGGTTGTTGGTTTTGACCCGGGCATCACGGTCGAGCGTGCGTGGGAATTGTCTGCCGATGTACAACAGGCCAGCAGCGTGGACGAGCTTTTGGCACGTGCCGATTTCGTGACATTCCATGTCCCCTTGATTGAAGCGACCCGTAACCTGATCAACGCCGAGCGTTTGAAGTTCATGAAAGATAACGTGGTAGTGTTGAACTTCGCCCGTGAAGGCGTGGTGGATGAAGCCGCCATGGTCGCTGCCCTGGACGCTGGCAAGGCGCACGCGTATGTGTCGGATTTCCCGGTCAATGCCACCAAGGATCACCCGCGCTGCATCACCTTGCCGCATCTGGGTGCCTCTACGGGCGAGGCCGAAGACAACTGCGCCATTATGGTGGCCGATCAGGTGCGTGACTTCCTTGAGAATGGCAACATCCTGAATTCAGTGAATTTCCCGGAAATCAAACTGACTCGCAAGGGCGACCATCGTTTGGCGATTGCCAACAAGAACCTGCCGGACATGGTCGGTCAGATGTCGCACATCCTCGGCGCACACAAGGTCAACATCGTGCATATGGTGAACGACTCACGCGGCGATGTGGCCTACACCCTGATCGACATTGAAGGCGACATTCCAACCGATGCGGCGGAAGCGATCCGTGGCATCAATGGTGTACTGAATGTGCGTGTGATCTAAGTTTGGAGACGGGTATGGAGGAGGGCGGGCAGCCGATTTTGCGGCTTGAGGATGTGAGAAATCGCATTGATGCGGTCGATCAGCGCCTGCTGGAGTTGTTGTCTGAGCGTGCGAATCTTGCGCATTCAGTGGGTGAGATCAAGCGCGCAGCAGGCGATCAAGACGCCCAATTCTATCGCCCGGAGCGGGAGGCGCAGGTGTTGCGCCGCATCAAGAGCCTGAATATTGGGCCTTTGGATGATGCCAGCGTGGCTTGGTTATTCCGCGAAATCATGTCGGCCTGTCTGGCTCTTGAACAACCCATGCGTGTGGCCTATTTGGGCCCGGCGGGGACGTTCAGTCAGCTGGCGGCCTTGCGCCAATTTGGTCATGCGGCTGAATTGGTGCCCTGTTTATCCATCGCCGAAGTGTTCCGTATGGTGGCTTCGGCAAGTGTGAGCTATGGCGTTGCACCCGTGGAAAACTCCACTGAGGGTGGCGTTTCTCAAACCCAGGATGCTCTGCTGGCACATGATTTGTCGATCTGCGGCGAAGTCGCATTGCGTATTCATCATCAATTACTCTCCAACGCACCAGCATTGACAGATGTGCGTCGGGTGTATGGTCATGCGCAATCGCTTGGGCAATGTCGACATTGGCTGGATGCGCATCTCCCGCAGGCTGAACGTGTGCCGGTGAGCAGCAATGGCGAGGGCGCACGCCTGGCGGCACATGAACCTGGTGCGGCGGCGATTGCGCCCGATGTCGCCGCTGAGCTGTATCAGCTCGGCACTCTTGCCAGTAATATCGAGGATGAGGCGCACAACACGACACGCTTTGTGGTGCTTGGCGCGCAGGATGCGGGTGTGAGCGGAGTGGATAAAACCTCCCTGGTACTTTCCACCGCCAACAAGCCGGGTGCGCTGTTTCATTTGCTCAAGCCTCTTGCTGAACGCGACATCAGTTTGACGCGCATTGAGTCGCGCCCATCGCGCACGGCGGCTTGGGAATATGTGTTTTTTATTGATGTGGATGGTCATCGTGCCGATCCGCAGGTGGCCGAAGCGATCAGCGAGCTTGAGCAGCAGGCTGCCTGGATGCGGGTGCTTGGTTCTTATCCCAAGGCGGTGTTGAAGGCATGAGTGCGCCCAATAATTTGCCCATAAATCCGCCAAATAATCCGTGGTTAGTGCGGGCATGTACGCAGGTTTGCGGCCTTGCGCCCTATGTGCCGGGCAAGCCTTTGGATGAGCTGGAGCGTGAGCTTGGCATTCAAGGTGCAATCAAGCTTGCATCGAATGAAAATCCTCTTGGACCTTCTCCCGCAGCACTGCTGGCAATGCGTGAATATGCGTCCAGTGTGCATCTTTATCCTGACGGCAATGGTTTCAGACTCAAGCAGGCTTTGGCGCAATCCCTTGGCGTGGCGATCGAGTCCATTACTTTGGGAAATGGCTCAAATGATGTGCTGGACTTGATTGCGCGCGCCTTTTTGGGGGCGGGTCGTGGGGCGGTTTTTTCTGAATTTGCTTTCGCTGTCTATGCAATTAGCACGCAAGCCGTGGGTGCGATTGCGCAGGTTGCCAAAGCCCTGCCCGCCGATCATGCCCATCAGCCTTATGGGCATGATCTTGCCGCCATGCGCGACGCCATAACCGAACAAACCCGCGTGGTGTTTTTAGCCAACCCGAACAATCCCACGGGAACGTGGGTGGAAAAGGACGCGTTACACGCGTTTATTGCATCCGTGCCTGCTGACGTGCTTGTGGTGGTGGATGAGGCGTATATTGAGTTTGTCGATGAAGATACGGATTTTCCAAATGCTCTGGCGTGGTTGGATGAGTTTCCAAATCTGGTCGTCACCCGCACCTTCTCCAAAATTCATGGTTTGGCGGGGTTGCGCGTCGGTTATGCCGTGTCGCATCCGCAGGTGGCTGAAGTGTTAAATCGTGTGCGTCAACCGTTTAATGTAAATCTGCTTGCTATGGAGGCTTGCATCGCTGCCCTGGATGACGATGCGCATGTTGAGCGTACTCGCGCCTTGAATAATGCAGGTTTGACCCATGTTCGTGCGGGCTTAACAGCCTTGGGCCTAAAGGCGTTGCCTAGCATGGGCAATTTTCTGTGCATTGATATGCGCCGCCCCGCGCATGTGTTCTACGACGGTTTATTGCGTCAAGGTGTCATTACGCGCCCGGTCGCGGGCTATGGCTTGCCTCAGCATTTGCGCGTAAGTATTGGCATTGAGGCTGAAAACGTACGTTTTTTGAGCGCGCTTGAAAATGTGATGGACGGTCTGGCGTGAGTTTTTACAGTGCGCGTGTGTGCATTATCGGTAGCGGGTTAATCGGCAGCTCGCTTGCCTTGGCGCTGAAACAGGCGGGTGCCGTCGCTGATGTCGTGGGCTGCGGGCGCAACAGTGCGACGTTGCAACGCGCGCTTGAGTTGGGCATTGTTGACCACTACAGCACCGACATTGCAGTGGCTGTGCAAGGCGCTGATATGGTGGTGTTATCTGTGCCGATGCTGGCGATGCGTGAGGTGTTGGCGCAGCTTCAACCCGTTTTGCAGCCGGGCGTAATGGTGACTGACGTGGGCAGTGCCAAGCAGTCCGTGATTGCGGATGCGCGGGCGGTACTGGGCGACAAGCTGGGGCAATTCGTACCTGCGCACCCCATTGCGGGCACGGAAAAAAGCGGCCCCGATGCCGCGTTTGCTGAATTGTTTAGACAACGCCGTGTAATAGTGACGCCCTTGCCTGAAAACAACGCGTCTGATGTTGCCCGCGTGGTCGCAATGTGGGAATGCGTGGGCGCCATTGTTGAATGCATGGATGCGGAACATCACGATCATGTGCTTGCCGCGACTAGCCATCTGCCACATCTGTTGGCCTTCACTTTGGTGGATAGCCTGGCACGCATGGATGAGTCGCATGAAATTTTCCGTTATGCGGCGGGCGGCTTCCGTGATTTTACCCGTATTGCAGCAAGCGACCCGACTATGTGGCGTGATATTGCTTTAGCTAATTCGTTTGAAATCAAACAGATGTTACTTCGTTTTCAACATGAGCTTGAAGTATTGCAGCACGACCTGGAAACCAAGGATGCACAAGCGTTGTTTGAACGCTTCAGTCGTGCACAGCAGGCGCGTGAAGGTTTGCAGTTTTAATTTCGTGTAGGTGCGAATTCATTCGCACATGATTATTGAGTTGTGCGACAAGTCGCACCTACGAGCAAGGGACAAAAATGAACAATAACCTTCAATTCATTGTGCAGCCGGGTGGCTGTCTTACTGGCCAAATGCGCGTGCCCGGTGACAAGTCGATTTCTCACCGTTCGATCATGTTGGGTGCGTTGGCCGAAGGCGTGACGGAAGTTTCCGGTTTTCTGGAAGGTGAAGACAGTCTGAATACCTTGCGTTGTTTCCGTCGCATGGGGGTCAAGATTGAAGATCCTGAAACGCTAGGCGCGGGGCGAGTGCGTATTCACGGTGTCGGGCTGCATGGCTTGAAAAAACCGGATGGCACACTTTGGTTGGGTAACTCGGGCACGTCGATGCGTCTGATGTCGGGCATTATCGCCGGGCAGGATTTTGATGCGGTAATGGAGGGTGATGAGTCATTGTCACGCCGCCCAATGCGCCGGGTAACCGAGCCTCTGGCCTTGATGGGTGCGCAGATTGACACCCAGGACGGCGGTCGTCCGCCCTTGCGGGTGCATGGTGGCAGCGCACTCAAGGGCATCAGCTATGTCATGCCGATGGCCAGTGCGCAGGTGAAGTCCTGTGTGTTGCTAGCGGGCTTGTATGCGAGTGGTGAAACCTGTGTCACCGAGCCTGCGCCCACCCGCGACCATACCGAGCGCATGTTGCAGGGCTTTGGTTATGAGGTGCGTCGTGTGGCAGGCGAGGGCGGCGTCAGCACGGTATGTTTGAGTGGTGGTGGATCATTGAAGGCAACCACCATTGACGTGCCGGCGGATATTTCTTCGGCGGCCTTTTTCCTGGTGGCGGCAAGCATTGCGCCTGGCTCCGATCTTGTCCTGGAGCATGTGGGCATCAATCCGACACGTACCGGCATCATTGAAATTTTGCGTTTGATGGGTGCACAAATCGAGGTGCAAAACGAGCGTACGGTGGGCGGCGAGCCGGTGGCTGATTTGCGTGTACGCAGTGCAGAGCTGAAAGGCATCTCCATCCCCGAGGCCTTGGTACCACTGGCGATTGATGAATTCCCTGTGCTTTTCATTGCAGCGGCATGCGCGCAGGGTGAAACGATACTGACCGGTGCGGAAGAGTTGCGCGTGAAAGAGTCGGATCGAATTCAGGTGATGGCAGACGGATTGAATGCTTTGGGTGTGGATGCGCAGCCTACAGCGGACGGCATGGTGATTCGTGGCGGAGCACTGCATGGTGGTGAAGTGACCACGCATGGCGATCATCGCATTGGCATGTCATTCGCCGTCGCTGCACTGCGCGCAAGCGGAGAAATCCGCATTCATGACTGCGAAAACGTCAATACCTCCTTCCCCGGATTTGTCGAACTGGCGCAGCGAGCGGGTTTGCGTATTTGTGCACAGAGCGCAGCGTCATGAGCGTGCCGGTTTTAACGATTGACGGGCCAAGCGGCTCGGGCAAAGGTACCGTGGCGCGATTGTTGGCCAAACATCTTGGGTGGCATTTGCTGGATTCCGGAGCTCTGTATCGCATCACTGCACTGGCTGCACAGCGTCGCGGGATTGACTTGCATGATGCTGCGGCGATTGCCGAGCTGGCGGCGCACCTGGATGTGCGTTTTGTCGGTGAAGATGAAACCTGCGTCTTGCTGGATGGCGAAGACGTATCCCGGCAAATTCGCAGTGAACAGGCTGGTGAGGCGGCCTCGGTGGTGGCGGCGCACCCCGCCGTGCGTGATGCCCTGTTCGACTTCCAGCGACGTTTTGCGGCGGCTCCGGGACTGGTTGCCGACGGGCGGGATATGGGTACAGTCGTTTTTCCGCAGGCGTTCGTGAAGATTTATCTGGATGCCAGTGCCGAAGTGCGTGGTGAAAGACGTTATAAGCAGTTGAATGAAAAGGGGCTTCATGCTAACTTAGCGCAGATTATTGATGACATCCGTCGTCGTGATGAGCGGGATATGCAACGTCCGGTTGCCCCGCTCAAAGCTGCCGATGACGCGCATGTGATTGATTCGAGCTTTTTGACAGTGGAACAGGTTTTGACCGAGTGCCTCGCCCGTTTGGGGAAGTAGTTTGTCTTGACTCTATTCACGGCCCCGCGCACAGGTAGGTGCGCGGGTTTTTTTATTTGACCCTGCGCACAAGGATGCTTACGCAGGCGAAACCCTGGAATCCCTTAACCCATCATGATTGAAAGTTTTGCCGATCTCTTTGAGGAAAGCCTCAAATCCACCCAAATGCAGACAGGCTCGATCGTTCAAGGAACGGTTGTTTCTGTCGGCTCTGATTTTGTCGTCGTTAACGTTGGCCTGAAAACGGAAGGCTCGATTCCTACCGAGCAATTCCGCGAAGACAACGGCGATTTGCTCGTTAAAGTCGGCGACATTGTCGAGGTTGCAATTGACGCCCTCGAAGACGGATTCGGTGAAACGCGTCTATCGCGCGAAAAAGCCAAGAAGGCGCAAGCCTGGATCAAGCTTGACAAGGCCTTTGCTGACAATGCAATTATTGTCGGACGTGTCAGTGGCAAGGTTAAAGGCGGCTTTACCGTGGATATCGGTGAAATTCGTGCCTTCCTGCCCGGCTCCTTGGTCGATGTGCGTCCTGTGCGTGACACCAGCTTTATTGAAGGTAAGGACATCGAAGTCAAGCTGATCAAGCTGGATCAAAAGCGCAACAATGTTGTTGTATCTCGCAAGGCAGTCGTTGAGCAAGAGTACAGCGCAGAGCGTGAAGCGTTGCTGGATGGTCTGGAAGAAGGCCAGATGGTTAAGGGCTTCGTGAAGAATTTGACCGATTACGGCGCATTCATCGACTTGGGTGGCATCGACGGTCTGTTGCACATTACCGATATGGCATGGAAACGTGTCAAGCACCCATCGGAAGTTGTGAACATCAACGACGAAATTGAAGTACGCGTTCTTAAATTTGACCGTGAACGTAACCGTGTGTCCCTGGGTCTGAAGCAAACCGGCTCTGATCCTTGGTCTGATCTGGTGCGTCGCAAGCCGGTTGGTACCCGTGTGTTCGGTAAGGTCAGCAATATCACCGATTACGGTTGCTTTGTTGAAATCGAAGACGGTATCGAAGGTTTGGTACACGTTTCCGAAATGGACTGGACCAACAAGAACGTCAATCCAGGCAAGATGGTTGCTTTGGGTGACGAAGTTGAAGTCATGTTGCTGGATGTCGATGAAGAGCGTCGCCGCATCTCCCTGGGCATGAAGCAGTGCAAGCCTAACCCTTGGGATGAATATGCCTCGACTCACCAGAAGGGTGAGCGTGTGGTGGGTCAGGTCAAGTCCATCACTGACTTCGGTGTGTTTGTTGGTCTGGAAGGCGGTATCGACGGCCTGATTCACCTGTCAGACATTTCCTGGAACGAGCCGGGTGAAGAAGCCGTGCGTCGCTTCAAGAAGGGTGACGAAGTTGAAGCTGTCATCATTGCGATCGACTCCGAGCGCGAGCGTATTTCACTCGGCCTCAAGCAGATGGATCATGATCCGTTCACCACGTTTGTGGCCGATCATCCGAAGGGCAGCATTGTGACCGGTACGGTTCTGGATGTGGATGCCAAGGGTGCCACCATTCAGTTGGCGGATAGCGTTGAAGGTTATTTGCGTGCCTCCGATATTTCACGCGACCGCGTGGAAGATGCACGTAACTTGCTGAAAGTAGGCGATGAAGTTGAAGCCAAGTTTGTTGGCGTTGACCGTAAGAGCCGTGCCATTTCCTTGTCCATCAAGGCTAAGGACAGCCAGGAAGAAGCGGAAGTGATGAGTGAGTACAGCCGCTCTAACGCGCCGACAACCCCAACCCTGGGCGATTTGCTCAAGGAACAAATGGGTCGTGGTGAGTAATTGCTGACTCCTGCCCTTGCCCATCGCTCGTTGCTTGAATCGTGTGATGGGTGAGGGTCTTGGTGCGCCCAGCCCAGATAGCACTGCTAAGAGTTGGAGCGCATTTCTTCCCTTCACTCCAAGACTCCAGGATATGACCAAGTCTGAATTGATTGAGCTACTTGCCCAAAAGCAAGAACACCTGCCTTCGCGGGATGTTGAACTCGCTGTCAAGACAATTCTTGAACTGATGAGTGACGCATTGGCAACAGGGGAGCGTGTTGAGGTACGCGGTTTTGGCAGTTTTACGCTGCATTTCCGTCAGCCACGTCAGGGGCGTAACCCTAAGACAGGTGAGCAGGTGACCTTGCCGGGAAGGCATGTGCCTCACTTCAAGCCTGGAAAAGAGTTGCGTCTTATGGTGAATGAAGACGAGACAAAATCAGCCCAATAATTGTTAGTTGGTAAGTTTGTTTATATTGCGCCTAAGCCCCCGTCTGGGGGTTTTTTTATGCAATTGCTTTTAATGTTGCAGAGTAAAGGGCACTTCTGTAAACCCACTGAAGCCGCGCTTGCTGCGTCAAAACACGGTACGATTCAGTCGTTGTATCCATCTTGTGACGACATGGAAAGCAATAGTCAAAAAGGTTGAGCGAGGGAGGAAGCTGATGAGCCAAGGAAGAGAAGCAAATCATGGAGGCTGGCATATAGAGATCCAGAATCACACTTTAGTGATTGATGGCGAGGTCACATTGGCCACAATTGACCCGGTGTTGGCAAAAATTGCATCCATGACTCAACTTGAGTTTCCGCAAAACGTCGATTTAAGTCGCTTGGGGCTGTGCGATAGTTCAGCGGTGGCCTTGGTTCTGGAATTGCAACGACGCGGTGCAAGCCGTGTACAGCACGCACCATCGGCTTTTATCGCCATTGTGCAGGCCTGTCAGTTGGGTGCGCTTTTTCCTGATTTAGCGCAAAATCACACGAGTCTTTGAATTGTCACTCCATGTCGGCCTATCGGATTTAAGCCGAACTGACTGTTAGGATGGGCAAAGCACATAAATACAATTGAGATTTCATGAATAAATTATTGATTCAAGGTGGTGCACCACTCAAGGGCGAGGTACGTATCTCGGGTGCGAAAAATGCCATTTTGCCAATTATGGCAGGTGCGTTGTTGGCCGATGCTCCGGTGGTGATTGAGAACGTGCCACATTTGATGGACGTGACCACCATGATGGAGTTGCTGGGCGGGATGGGTGTAGAGCTGACACTTGGCGATAGGATGAGTATCCATATCGACCCACGTCCGGCGCATAACTTTTCCGCGCCCTACGATTTGGTGCGCACCATGCGTGCCTCCATTCTTGTGCTCGGTCCGCTGCTTGCACGTTTTGGGCAAGCGGATGTGTCTTTGCCGGGTGGCTGTGCGATTGGTTCGCGCCCGGTGGATGTACATCTTAAAGGCTTGGAGGCTATGGGTGCGGACATTAGGGTTGAGGCTGGATTTATCCGTGCGCGAGCTGATCGGTTGAAAGGCACGAACATTGTGATGGACATGGTGACCGTAACCGGCACTGAAAATCTGTTGATGGCTGCGTGCCTCGCGGAAGGTACGACCGTACTGGAAAACGCGGCGCGTGAGCCTGAAATTGTTGATCTTGCGAAATTCCTTGTCGCCATGGGTGCGCGCATTTCTGGGGCAGGCACGGCAACCATCACCATCGAAGGTGTTGAGCGTCTTGGCGCATGTACCCATCGGGTTTTGCCTGACCGAATTGAAGCGGGTACGTTCCTGGTCGCCGTGGCCATGACTGGCGGGCAGGTGCGCCTAAAAGATGCTGATCCATCAAGCCTGGATGCGGTCTTGGCAAAGCTGCGCGAGGCCGGAGCCGACATACAAACCGGTGATGACTGGATTGAGCTGGATATGCGGGGACGCAGGCCGCGAGCTGTTGATATCCGTACTGCACCTCACCCCGGATTCCCGACGGATATGCAGGCGCAGTTTGTGGCGATGAACGCGATTGCGGAAGGCACTTCAACCGTGGTCGAAACGATTTTTGAAAACCGTTTCATGCATGTGCATGAGCTGTTGCGCATGGGCACGAATATTCAGCTTGAAGGCAATACCCTCGTGGTGCGCGGTATGGAAAAAATCACAGGTGCGCCGGTGATGGCTACCGATTTGCGTGCTTCGGCCAGTCTTATTCTCGCTGGATTGGTCGCCGAAGGTGAAACCGAAGTCAGCCGCATCTACCACATTGACCGTGGTTATGATGCGATTGAAGAAAAATTAGCCAAACTGGGCGCGAATATTCGTCGCGTACCCGGTTAAAGGAGACGTGATGACCGACACACTGACCATAGGCCTGTCCAAGGGCCGTATCTACAAGGAAACCCTGCCGCTGTTGGCGGCCGCAGGCATCGTGCCGAGCGAAGACCCGGAAACCAGCCGCAAACTGATTCTGGATACCAATGTGCCGGGCGTGCGCGTGGTACTGCTGCGTGCTTCGGATGTGCCAACGTATGTTGAATATGGCGCGGCGGATGTCGGCGTGGCTGGCAAGGACGTGTTGATGGAGCATGGCGGCGACGGCCTGTATGAGCCGCTGGATTTGAACATTGCACGCTGCCGCCTGATGGTGGCGGGCAAGCCGGGTGTGCTCGAAGGTCGGCATCGTTTGCGCGTGGCCACCAAATATGTCGAAAGCGCACGCGCCCACTTTGCCCGTCAGGGCCGTCAGATCGAGGTCATCAAGCTCTACGGCTCGATGGAACTTGCACCGCTGGTGGGCTTGGGTGATTGCATTGTCGATGTGGTCGATACCGGCAACACCTTGCGCGCCAATGGCCTGGAGCCGCTGGAGCATATTGCCGACATCAGCTCACGCCTGATCGTGAATCGCACCGCCATGAAGATGAAATCGGCACGGCTGCGCGAGTTTATTGAGCACATGAGCAACGCTGTCAATGCGCGTGGTTAATAAAACATGAACATCCAAAGACTCTCGACTTTTGAAGCTGATTTCCAAACCCGCCTGCAAGCCCTGCTGGAATGGGAATCCGTCTCTGACGACCAGGTTTTTGCCACCGTGCAGGGCATCTTGCGGGATGTGCGTGCGCGGGGTGATGACGCGGTACTCGAATACACCGCGCGCTTCGACCGCTTTCCCGTGCAAACGATGAGCGAGCTTGAAGTTGGCGCGGTACGTATCGACGAGGCGCTGGCGCGCATCCCCGCTGCGCAGCGCGAGGCGCTGGAGCAGGCCGCCGAGCGCATACGTCGCTATGCCGAGCGTCAAAAGCTCGAATCGTGGCAGTATCGCGAAGCTGATGGCACCTTGCTCGGGCAGCAAGTTACGCCGCTGGATCGTGTCGGCCTCTACGTTCCGGGCGGCAAGGCCGCCTATCCGTCGTCCGTGCTGATGAACGCCATCCCGGCCAAGGTGGCGGGCGTGGCCGAACTCATCGTGGTCGTCCCTGCGCCACAGGGTGAATTGAATGATCTGGTGCTGGCCGCCTGCCGCATTGCTGGAGCCGACCGCGTATTCACCATCGGCGGCTCGCAGGCCGTGGCCGCACTGGCCTATGGCACACAGACCATCCCGCAAGTGGACAAAATCACCGGCCCCGGCAATATCTACGTCGCTACCGCCAAGCGTCTGGTGTTCGGCACGGTGGGCATCGACATGATTGCCGGGCCGTCCGAAATCGTGGTCGTCTGCGACGGCCAGACCGACCCGGACTGGATTGCCATGGATCTGTTCTCACAGGCCGAACACGACGAACAGGCGCAGTCCATCCTTATCTCCCCGGATGCCGCCTTCCTTGAAGCCGTATCCGCCGCCTGCGACCGCCTGGTTGAGGAAATGCCGCGTGGCGAGATTATCCGTGCCTCGATGGAAGGGCGGGGCGCGCTTATTCATGTACGCGATCTGGACGAGGCGGCGGATGTCATTAATTTCATCGCCCCGGAACACCTTGAACTATCGCTCGACGATGCCGAAGCCTACGCAGGCAAAATCCGCCATGCAGGCGCCATCTTTATGGGACGCTACACCGCCGAAGCGCTGGGTGACTACTGCGCCGGGCCGAACCATGTGTTGCCCACTTCACGCACCGCACGCTTCTCCTCGCCGCTGGGCGTGTACGACTTCCAGAAGCGCTCCAGTTTGATTGGTTGTTCGGCGCAGGGCGCGTCGGAACTGGGCAAGATTGCGCGCGTGCTGGCGGAGGGTGAGGGCTTGTTTGCTCATGCGGCTTCGGCGGCGTATCGGGTTAAGGATTGAGGCTGTTTCGTCGATTCTGTAAGGAGCTCTAGCCGTGTCTTCCGAATTAACTTGGCGTAAAGCAATCGACAAGGTTCTGGCAGCCTCAGCAGTACCGTTGCATTACAACGAAATTGCCGAGCGAATTATTGCCGAGAGGTTGCATAAAAATTTAGGTGCGACGCCTGCTGCTACGGTCAATGCGCAAATCTCGGCCTCAATCAAGCATGATGGAGATGGTTCGGATTATATCCGCGTAGCTAAAGGCATCTTTACCTTGCGTTCGGGCAGCGCCCATACGCTAGCGGACATGCCAAAATTAACTCCCGATATTGTTGAGTCGGAAGATTCTGAAGAGCAATACGAGATCGTAACCTCATTTGGTATGTTCTGGCGTAAAGATGCTATTGAATGGATCGCTACGCCAAAATTACTTGGAATGCAGCAAATCGGCGCCACTCCGGTCGATTTTCACAAGCAACTTGGTATTTACCTGCTTTATGACGGACGAGAGGTCATTTACGTAGGACGTACAACCGATCGCCCTTTGGGGCGAAGGTTATATGAGCATACGTTGGATCGTTTATCTGCTCGCTGGGATCGTTTTTCATGGTTTGGGTTATTGCCTGTTTCTGAAACAGGACACATTGGTGCGTTGCCCGAATCTTATGGGGCTGCAAAATTGATTCCTGCTTTGGAAGCGATATTGATTGAAGCGTTGGAGCCTCGCCAAAATCGTAAACGGGGAGATGACCTGGCCGCCGTCGAATATCTTCAGAAAATCGATCCGGAAATTGAAAAGAAAAGGGTCAAGGCGACTTTGGATGCCGCGCTTAACAAACTTTAGACCCAACCCGCGTAGGGCGTATTAGCGCAGTGCAATGCGTCGAAAGGTTGAGCCGATGCACGTTCAATTCGGCGGCTTGCGCTACGCTAACCGGCCCTACGAAATGAGAGCGGGGATTGATTACTAAAAAAAGCCGTCAATTGCCCCAACGAACAAGGTTTTATTGACGATTTCCATGAGAAATAACATTTCCATCCGCCAAGCTAATCCCCAAGAAGCCGCTGCAATTGCGCAGCTTGTCGGGCATTTGCTGTCCGAAATCATGAGTACGACGGGGGTGCAGGCGTTTCAATTTGATCTGGACGCAACCACCGAGCGCTTGGAGCAGTTTCTTGAGCAGGGAAAATATTGGGTGTTCGTTATAGAGGATGGCGGGAAGCTGACGGGTTTTTTTAGTATGTATGAATGCTATGCGCTTTACGCTGAGGGCGTGTTTGGCACAATGGCCGAGTTTTATGTTGATCCAGCTTATCGTGGGCAAGGTTTGGGACGGGCATTACTGGATGAGGCCAAAACATTTGGCCGGGAACGTGGATGGAAGCGCTTGGAAGTTACAACGCCGCCGTTGCCTGAGTATGCGCGCACGTTGAGTTTTTATGAGCGGGAAGGTTTTGCAGTGGCCGGTGGTCGAAAAATGAAGGTGTTGTTATGAGTCGTTTCTGGAGCCCCCTGGTATCCCGTCTTTCGCCCTATGTGCCGGGTGAGCAGCCGAAGATGAGCAATTTGACCAAGCTGAATACCAATGAAAACCCCTACGGGCCTTCATTGAAGGTGCTGGAGGCGATTCGCGCCGAAGTGGGCGATAACCTGCGCTTGTATCCCGACCCAGACTCCTTGGCTTTGAAACAGGCGATTGCGGCTTACCACGGCGTGCAGGTTAATCAGGTGTTTGTCGGCAATGGCTCGGACGAGGTGTTGGCGTTTGTGTTTCAGGCGCTGTTCAAACACGATGCGCCGTTGCTGTTCCCGGATGTGACCTACAGCTTTTATCCGGTGTATTGCGGGCTGTATGAAATCGACTATCAAACCGTCCCCTTGGCGGATGATTTTTCGATTCAGATCAATGATTACCTGCGTCCGAACGGCGGGATTATTTTCCCCAATCCGAATGCTCCCACAGGACGTTTGCTGGCCTTGGGCGAGATTGAGCGTCTGCTGCAAGCCAATCCCGATTCGGTCGTCGTGGTGGATGAGGCGTATATCGACTTTGGCGGTGAAACGGCAATTTGCTTGGTTAACAGCTATCCCAATCTGCTGGTCACGCATTCGTTGTCCAAATCACGTGCCTTGGCGGGGCTGCGGGTCGGGTTTGCCGTGGGGCATCCTGACTTGATTGAAGCGCTGACCCGGATCAAGGACAGCTTCAATTCCTACCCGCTCGACCGCCTGGCGCAGGCTGGTGCGGTGGCGGCGTTTGCGGATGATTCGTACTTTCAGAAAACCCGTCATGCGGTGATGGACAGCCGTGAAGCGCTGGTGCAAAACATGAGTGCGCTGGGTTTCGAGGTCATCCCTTCGGCAGCCAACTTCGTGTTTGCGCGCCATCCTGCGCATGATGCCGCGACGCTGGCCGCCGGGCTGCGCGAATACGGCGTGATCGTGCGTCATTTCAACAAACCACGCATTGACCAATATTTGCGCATTACTATCGGCACGCCGCAGCAAAATAGCACCCTGCTTGAAGCCCTTGCCAAGGTGTTGCCCGCATGATGCAGCGTGCCAGTGACGCCGCTGAACTGCGCGCTATCGTGCGCAACTTACGCGCAGACAGGGCAGGGCGGGTGGCTTTTGTGCCGACCATGGGGGCTTTGCATGACGGGCATCTTGCGCTAGTCAAAACGGCGCGTGAGCACGCGGACGTGGTGGTGGTGAGCATTTTTGTCAACCCGCTGCAATTTGGTGCGGGCGAGGACTTCAGCCGCTATCCGCGCCAAATTGAGCGTGACGCCGCTTTGCTGGAGTCCGTCGGTGCGGATCTGTTGTTTCTGCCCGGCGTGGACAGCCTGTTTCCGCACGGACAAGCAGCGCAGTCGCGGGTTGAAGTTCCCGGATTGTCGGATATTTTGTGTGGTGCCTCGCGCCCCGGCCATTTTGTTGGCGTGACCACCATCGTTGCCAAGCTGTTCAATCTGGTGCAGCCGGATGTGGCCGTGTTTGGCGAGAAGGACTTTCAGCAACTCGCCATCATCCGGCGCATGGTGGCGGATTTGAATTTTCCACTGGAAATCATTGGCCATCCCACCACGCGTGAAGCCGACGGGCTGGCCATGAGTTCGCGCAATGCTTATCTGAGCGACGATGAGCGCCAACGTGCCCCTGCGCTGTATGTCATGCTGCAAAACATCGCTGAGCGCATTCGATCTGGACAGCGGGATTTTGAGCTTTTGCAGAGTGAAGCTTCTCTCGCTTTGCAATCCGCCGGATTTGTGCCGGATTATGTCGCCATTCGCCGCGCCGAAGATTTAGCCGAACCAAGCTCAGTAGAAAATGCCCTGGTGGTATTGGTTGCGGCGCGTTTGGGACAAACCCGTCTGATCGACAATATCCGCGTGTGAAAAAGCATCAACATGACGCATATTGAAATCGTCGGTTCCGTGGCGGCGTTTTTTACCACCATAGCTTTTGTGCCCCAAGTCATTCAGACCTGGAAAAGCAAACACGCCCGCGATCTCTCGCTGGGCATGTTTTCAATGTTCACCACCGGCGTGGTGTTGTGGCTGATTTATGGCCTGCTGATTGGCTCATGGCCGATCATTATTGCCAATACCATCACTACCGGGCTGGCCGGGACGATTTTGTATTTCAAGCTGCGCTTTGGTTGAAACCGGGTTCCGCTCGCCTTAACAGGCTTCTGAAATACTCATTTCAGCATCCTGTTAGACGTCAGGCATGCACACGATTTGAAACCTCGAGCAGATTCATGTCTGGATCGCGGAAATAGACAGAAAGAATGGATCCCGTTGCACCGCTACGCAGAACCGGCCCCTCGATCACGCTGATGTCGCATGAAGCGAGGTGCTTGATCACTTCAGGCAGGGGGACTGATGTGATGAAACATAAGTCAGCCGAGCCGGGTGTGGGCTGTTGAGCCTTCGGTTCAAATTCCTGTTTGTGCTGATGCAGGTTGATTTTCTGCGCACCAAAAGACAGCGCCTTGCGGCCACCCGCAAAGGTAACGATGTCCATGCCCAGAACTTTTGAGTAGAAGGACAGCGTGGTGTCAATGTCTTTGACGGTAAGCACCAAGTGATCAAGGCAGTCAATTTTCATGGGCGGCAGTGTGCGCAACGAGAACTAACGAATAACTCACAAAATATACCGACTCAAATCCTCACTCTTGGCCAGTGCGCCGAGTTTTTCATCCACATCGCTGGCATCCATGCGGATGCTTTCACCACTGCATGCGGGGGCATCAAACGCGAGAGTTTCCAGCAGGCGCTCGACCACGGTGTGCAGGCGACGTGCGCCGATGTTTTCGGTGCTGGCGTTGACCTGAAAGGCGATCTCCGCCAGGCGGCGAATCGCGGCATCGGTGAACTCGAGGGTGACGCCCTCGGTGGCGAGCAGGGCCTGGTATTGCTTGATCAGCGCGGCATCCGGTTCGGTCAAAATACGCACAAAATCATCGGCACTCAGCGCACTGAGTTCGACACGGATCGGCAAACGGCCTTGCAGCTCGGGAATCAAGTCCGAGGGGCGTGAGACATGGAATGCACCCGAGGTGATGAACAGGATGTGATCGGTGTTGATCATGCCAATCTTGGTGGTGACCGTGCTGCCTTCGATCAGCGGCAGCAGGTCGCGCTGCACACCTTCGCGTGAGACATCGCTGCCGCTGTATTCGCCCTTGCGGCAGATTTTGTCGATTTCGTCGATGAATACGATGCCGCGTTGTTCGACCAGTTGTGCTGCCTCCGCTTTCAGCTCATCGTCATTCACCCGGCGCGCGGCTTCATCTTCGGTCAGGGCGCGCATAGCCTCGTCCACACGCATTTTCTTGCGTTGGGTTTTGCCCGTACCCATATTTTGAAACATGCCTTTGAGTTGGCTGGCCATATCTTCCATACCGGGCGGTGCAAAAATCTCCATGCCGGGGCGTGCTGCATCAAGTTCGACTTCAATCTCCTTGTCATCCAGGCTGCCATCACGCAGTTTTTGACGGAATTTTTCGCGCGTGTTGCTGTAGGCCTTTTCGGTATTGCTGTCCGTTTCCCATGCACCGGTTTCCTGACCCAGACTACGCGGCGGAGGGAGAAGTGCATCCAAAACGCGCTCTTCTGCGGCTTCGACGGCCTTCTCGCGCACCTTGGCTTGCGCACTGACACGCAACATTTTCATGCCGACTTCAGCCAGGTCGCGGATGATGCTTTCAACATCACGCCCGACATAACCCACTTCAGTGAACTTGGTGGCTTCGATTTTCAGAAACGGCGCTTCGGCCAATTTGGCCAGGCGGCGGGCAATTTCCGTTTTGCCCACGCCAGTCGGGCCGATCATCAGGATGTTCTTGGGCGTGATTTCCGTGCGCATCGGCTCGGCCACGTTCTGGCGACGCCAGCGGTTGCGCAGGGCAATGGCGACAGCGCGCTTGGCATCGGCTTGGCCGACGATGTGTTTATCCAGTTCGGCGACGATTTGAGCAGGAGTTAATGTGGTCATGATTTGGTCTCGCCCAGAGCTTCGATAGTGAAATTGCGATTGGTGTACACGCAGGTTTCCGCCGCAATCCCCAGTGAGGCTTCAACGATTTCGCGGGCGCTCAGTGAGGAATGTTGCAGCAGGGCGCGTGCGGAGGATTGGGCATAAGCACCACCGGAGCCAATGGCGAGCAGGTCGTGTTCGGGTTCGAGCACATCGCCCAAGCCGGAGAGGGTGAGCATGGCTTCACGATCCGCCACGATCAGCATGGCTTCCAGACGGCGCATGGCGCGGTCGGTGCGCCAGTCTTTAGCCAGTTCGACCGCAGATCGCAGCAGATTGCCACCATGTTTGACCAGTTTGTCTTCAAAACGCTCGAACAGGGTAAAGGCATCGGCGGTTGCGCCAGCGAATCCGGCAATCACACGGCCTTCGTACAGGCGTCGTACCTTGCGTGCATTGCCTTTGACGATGGTCGCACCGAGCGAAACCTGGCCGTCGCCGCCGATCACGGTTTCGCCGTTACGTCGCACGCAGAGAATGGTGGTGCCGTGGTAGCTTTCCATGTGTTTATAGCCTTGTTGTGGGGTGATTGCGCTTCATTTTGGGGTTTGTTTGCCCGCTTGCAAGGCTATTCGATGAAAAGCATGGATTATTGTTAGGACTTACGCAAAAGCGCTCCAGCGGCGTTCAAGCGCCTCGCCGAACTAGGTGTAATGTCTTCGGCGCCGTTGCCTTGCTGGAACACTTTTGCGTAAGCCCTAATTGCGTGATTTCCAAAGCACGATACTTGGCAGGCGCGGTATCATGCAGCGATTGTATTTTGTGGAATAGTCTGTGAGCCAATTTGTATTTTTTGCCAGTGCCGCCAAGGGTCTGGTTTCTGTGGTGGCTGAAGAATTGCGTGCTCTGGGGGCGACCGAGTTGCGCGAGCATCCGGCGGGGGTGCATTTTTCCGGTGATATGGCGTTTGGCTATCGCGCCTGTTTGTGGCTGCGTGCGGCGAGCCGGGTGTTGGTGGAAATTGCGCAGATTGATGCCGAGAATGCTGAGCGCATGTTTAGCGAGGTGCATCGTCAGGATTGGCAGCGTTGGTTGAACCCGGCCAAAAGTTTTGCCGTGAGTTTTCATGGTGGTAACGAAAACATCAACAACACCGGTTTTGGCGCGCAAAAGGTCAAGGATGCGATTGTGGATGCGTTTTTTGAGCGTCACAGTCGCCGTCCGCTGGTGGAGCCACAGCGCCCCGATCAGGTGGTGCGCGTGCATTTATCCGGGGCGAAGGCGCGTGTTTCGCTGGATTTGGTTGGTGGCGAGGCCTTGCATCAGCGTGGGTATCGCATCGAGGCGGGTGATGCGCCATTGCGCGAGACACTGGCGGCTGGCTTGTTGTGGCGCGCCGGGTGGCCGGCCATCGCCAAGGCGGGTGGCGGCTTTGTCGACCCGATGTGCGGCTCGGGAACCGTGTTGATTGAGGCGGGTTGGATGGCGGGTGATGTCGCGCCGGGCATCTTGCGCAAGCAGTGGGCCTTGCAGCATTGGCCGCAGCATGAGGCCGCAGTATGGGCAGAGCTGCAGGATGAAATGCGCAATCGAGCCGATGTCGGCTTGGAACAATTGCCGCTAATGCTGGGTTTTGATCGTGATGCGCGCATGATTCCGGTGGCACAGGCGAATCTGGAGCGCGCCGGGCTGGATGAGTTTGTGCATGTCATGCAGGGGAGGGTGGAGGATTTGCATCTGCCGGAGGCCTTGCCTGAGCATGGTTTGATGCTGACCAATCCGCCGTATGGCGAGCGTCTGGGTGATGTGAGCACGATGCCTGCCCTATACGCCGCACTGGGCGAAACCATGCGCCGTGAGTTGATGGGCTGGGAGGCGGCCATGATTCTGCCGAAAGAAGCTGAGTCATGGCATCTCGGCTGGCGTGCCTTCCGCGCGCATGACGTGCTGAACGGGCCGCTGGAATGCCGCCTGCTGCGCTTTCATTTGCAGGAAGACCAGCGCCTGACACCGCGTGTGCAGGACGATGGCTCGGCGGCGCGCCTGGTGCGTGCCTGTGCGGCGATGGCAGAGTCCAATGGTGCGCAAATGGTGGCCAACCGCCTGCGCAAGAATCTGAAGGAATTTACGCGCTGGGCAGCACAGGAAAACGTGAGCTGCTACCGGGTTTATGATGCCGATATGCCGGAATATTCGCAGGCAATTGATTTGTATCATGATCTTGATGGCAAGCGCTGGGTGAATGTGCAGGAATACGCTGCTCCGGCGCAGGTGTCGCAGGAGGATGCGCGTCGTCGTTTGCGCGAAACCATGTCGGTGTTGCCCGAGGTGTTGCAGGTCGAGCCGGAACAGATTTTCCTGCGTATTCGTGAGCGTCAACGCGGCGAGTCACAGTATGAAAAACAGGACGAGCGCGGCGTGTTTCACAAGGTGCGCGAAGGTGCGGCCACTGTTCTGGTGAATTTCACCGATTATCTGGACACCGGCTTGTTTCTCGATCACCGCGTCACGCGAGCGTGGCTGGGCGAGTGGGCGCAGGGCAAGGACTGCCTGAATCTGTTCTGCTACACCGGCGTGGCCAGCGTGCAGATGGGGCTGGGTGGGGCGCGTTCCACGACTTCGGTGGATATGTCACGCACCTATCTGGAATGGGCGCGGCGTAATCTGGAATTGAATACCTTGAGCAAAACCAGACACCATCTGATTCAGGCCGATTGTCTGGCCTGGATGGATGAAGCCGCACAGGCTCGGGAACAATTCGATCTGATTTTTCTGGATCCGCCGAGTTTTTCCAGCTCAAAAAGAATGCAGGGGACGTTGGATATTCAGCGCGACCATGTTCCGATGTTGCGCCAGGCGTTGCGCCTGTTGCGCAAGGGCGGCAAGCTGGTGTTTTCCAATAACATGCAGCGCTTCAAGCTGGACATGGCGGCCCTGGATGATCTTGCCATCCAGGATGTGAGTAAAGCCTCGATTCCGAAGGATTTTGCACGTAATCCACGTATTCATCAGTGCTGGGTACTTGCCTTCAAGAGCTGAATGGGCATAATCGACCGAAGTCCAAAAAACAGGTGAGAATCGCTTGAAACAAAGCAGTGCACTGTCCCCAATGCGGACGACCCCTTGGATCAGCCCAACCTTGCGCCGGGCTGGCGTTTTTCTACCCCTGCTGACTTTGGGATGTGTACTGAGTTTGACCTCGGGCTGTTCCATGGTGAGCGAGAAAAAGACCTCGGCGCTTGATAGTCATTACCCAGTGCCTTTACAGGAAAAGGCGGCGGCTTCACCGCAAGCCGCCAAGGCACTTGAAGTGGCGCTAAAACAGCGCGGTGTGGATTACCGCCCTGGTGGTGACAATCCAAACCAAGGGTTTGATTGCAGTGGTTTGGTGAATTTTTCCTATCAAGCGGCTGGGGTGCAGCTTCCACGCGATTCTCGCAGCATGTATTCAGTCACGACTCGCGTACAAACCTCAGATTTGCGACCCGGCGATTTGGTGTTTTTCCGTCAACGTTCATCGCGCATTAGTCACGTTGGCCTGTATGTTGGCAGCGGCCAATTTGTGCATGCTCCTTCAGCAGGTAAGGATGTTGAAGTTACCAGCCTGGGTGATGCCTATTGGAAAAAGCGTTATGTCGGGGCAGGGCGCGTTTAGCTGAACGCTCTGGATCAATAATTGCGAGTGATTGATTTCAAAAGAGGGCTTTTTGCCCTTTTTTTGTATCTGCGGCTTTGACAGGCTCAATCTGCTGGATGGCACAATGCAGAACAGCATCCGCCAAACGGGCTTGAATGCTCTGCCCGATGCGCAAACCCGCGCTTTGCGTAATGAGTGTTCCGTTGACGTGTTCAAGAATTGCATAACCGCGTGATAGCGTCGCCAGAGGGCTGAGAATATGCAGGCGTGCGCCCAGTTGTTGCAGGTTTGCCTGCTGTGCGATTAGAGCGCGTTCATTCTGGAAGCGAATGCTTTTGTGCAGGCTGAGAATGCGAGCACGCAGCACGTCGATTTTGTGTTCAGGATGACGATTGAACAGGCGTTGGCTCAGCGCATCCAAGCGGTGACTGCGCTGTGTCGCCAAACGTGTTTGCGCACCTGCCAAACGAGCCATCAGAGTCTGCAAGCGTTCATTCATCCGCGCGAGTCGCTGGCGAGGGTGATTGTTTTTGAGATGGCGCGTGAGCGTGTCCAAGTGGATCGTTCGCGACTCCATGCGATGGCGCATGTGGCGCTGCAGGCGTGCGCTGAGCAGTTCCAGTTGTTCCAGCATGGTGACTGCATCGGGAACTGCCAATGCTGCAGCGGCGCTTGGTGTCGGCGCACGCGCATCCGCCACAAAATCGGCAATGCTGAAGTCGGTTTCATGCCCGACGCCGCTAATCACCGGGATGCTGCTGGCACGAACCGCGCGAGCCAAGGCCTCATCATTGAACGCCTGCAAATCCTCCAGTGAACCACCTCCACGCACCAGTAGCAGGACATCGCATGCTTGTTCCTGATTGGCGCGTTGCAGCGCCTCAATCAGCTCATGGGCGGCAAGCGCACCTTGCACGCTGCTTGCATAAATACGCAGTGGAATAAGTGGAAAGCGCCGTGCCAAGACATGCAGCACATCCTGCACCGCCGCACCGCTGGGTGAAGTGATAATGCCTATGCGGCGCGGCATGGCGGGCAGGGGGCGCTTGTGTGTGGCATCAAACAAGCCTTCGGCGTTCAAGCGCTGCTTGAGTAACTCAAAGGCGCGCTGCAAGGCACCCAGGCCCGCATCTTCCATGTGCTCGACCACCAGTTGCAGGTCGCCGCGCGCCTCGTACAGCGTGATGCGTGCGCGCAGCAATACCTGCATCCCATCCTGCGGGCGCATGCGTAACAGCCCGGCTCGCGGACGAAACATGGCGCAACGCACCTGAGCGCCCGCATCCTTGAGGGTGAAATACAGATGCCCGGACGCAGGGCGCGCCAGATTTGAAATCTCGCCTTCCACCCACACCAGAGGCAGTTGAGCTTCAATCAGGTTTTTAAGCGTATTGACCAGTTGGCTGACGCTTAATGCCGAGCCGACTTCGTTCATCGACGCATCTCGTGCTCGGGTTGAAAGGTGTAGCTCCAGGTTTCGGAAACGGGCTTGTCCACATCTAAAAGCAGCAGGCTCAAATCCTGTGCCCCCTGCTTGGGGGTGACCACGTTGAAGGCGGCGCGCCAGCCTCCATCGGGGCGGCAATCGACGTGGTTTTCGACAATTTTGGCGGTGCTTGAGGTTTGAATATGCGGCACGGGTTGAGTTGTGGCGGCCTTGCAGGGTGTGACACCCGGTTCAAAATCAATCACAAAACGCGTGGCCTGTTCGCCGTTGAACACATCACCGCGCCCGATGCGGGTGTCGCGCACCATCCACAGTTCGGCCTTGCGTTGCGGGTGGCCGTGCCAGGTCATGCGGTAGGCATAGCTAAGGGTATCGCCCGCCTTGGCAGGTTTCTCCGGTGTCCAGAAGGCCACCACGTTGTCCATGTATTCGTTGTTGGTCGGAATCTGAATTAGGGCGATGGCACCTTTGCCCCATGCGCCTTCAGGTTCGATCCAAAGATTGGTGCGATTTGGATAGCGTGCGCCAATGTCCTGATAGTGATCCCACACCCGGTCACGCTGAAACAGGCCAAAACCACGCGGCGAATCCATCGCGAAGGCGTTGTCGAGTAGCACGCCGGGATTGGAGAGCGGGCGCCAGATGCGCTCCTGGTTGGCCGTTTCAATTAACAGTCCGTCGGTGTCATGCACTTCCGGGCGAAAGTCGCCGTGCAGATCAAGGCTCATTTCTCCATGTTCAAACATCGAGGTCAGCGGGGCCAGCCCAAGCCGCTGAATTGCCTTGCGCAGATGCAGGGTCATTTGCACCCGCATCACGCTGGCATCGCCCGGCGTTGCGTCGAGGGTCATCGCGCCGGTCAGGCTTTCACTGTCAATCAGAGCATGAATGCGTACCGCCTTGTCACCTTTCTTAGGTCGCTCGATCCAAAATTCGGTGAAGAGCGGGAACTCTTCCTTTTTCAATACGGTATCAATAGCCACGGCGCGGGCGGATTGACCGTACCACTCGCCATCCCCGCGCGAGCGGAAATAACTGGCGCCAAGGAACAGCAAAAACTCTTCCGGCATAGCGCCGGGGTGCATGGGGGCATGCACACGTAATCCGGCAAAGCCAAGTTCTTCCGGAATCACACCGGGGTTGCCATGAAATTTTTCCGGCCACTCGAACATGGATTTGTCGTAGACCCACGGACGAGTTTGGCCGTTTTCAACCAGATTGATTTTGACTGAGTGGGTATTGAAATTGCCCAAATGGAAGAACTGGAGATAAAACTTTCCATCCTCAAGCCACGGTGACTTCGCGGTGCGATAGCGCAGCGCCATCATGTCGTCGTAGGTGAGCACGCTTAAAGCCGGGTAGCTCTTTGGCGGACTAAAGGGCTGCGCGGCCAGCGCTTTGGCTTTGAGAGCAAACTCGGCATGGTCTAGCGCCATAACGGGCGCGCTGGCAAGGCAAGCAAGCAGTGTGGCAATACGTTTGAGCATGGCTTTACTCCGCTGGATTTAATCGAATCAGGCTGTACCCACGTTCATTCATGAGGACAGTGTGGGGCGGCAGGGCGGATATTTCCTTGCTGCGGGTGAAGACCAAATCACCCGCACGCGGTTCACGCAAGTCTTGCACATGGCCGCTGTGGACGCTGTAACTTGGTGTATTCACGCGCCACATCACATACGGGCCGGGCAGCTCTTGAGCGATTTGGGCAGCATGGGCAATCGGCCCCTGTTGAATCGCACCCAGGGCGGGCAGGAAAAGCAGCGCGAGCGCCAAGTTTCCCGCCAAAGCGAGGCCAAGCAGGCTGCGGCCCAGTGACAAGCTGCGTACAAACATCAGCGCCAGACTGGTGACGGCCAGCAGGAAAAACACAGTGAAATACCCTGTGGGGAACAAGTCAACTGCGCCTATAAGCAAGGCACGTGCATCATTTTCCGGCATCCGCGTGATGATTTCAGGCAACAGGCAAGGTAAGGGTGCAAGCAGGCCGAAAAACAGCAGCGGCGGCAGCAAGGCCAATGCACGCGAGCCAAGCTTCTCCGATTTGAGCAGGGGCAGGGCGAGCGCGGCAAGGATCAGTGCGGCGGTCATGCCGTAGTTAAGGTAGTGCGGCAGCTTGGTACCTGAGAGCGAGAAAAACACCAGCACAAAGCCGAACCACAGCCAGAGATATAGTCCGAGCGGCGATTTGATTTGCCTGGGCAGTTCGCGTGCGGCACGCAGCAAGGGGGTGGCAAAGGGCAGGGCGAGCAGCAGGGCGATGGGAAGGTAATAAAACAGGCTACCTGCGTGACCTTCCATTGAGCCGCTAAAACGCTCGACGTTGTGCGTGCCAAAAAAACCGTCGATAAACGCCATGCCTTGCGCCTGAAATTGCAGGATGTACCAGGGCAAAGGAATGCCAATCAGCAGAATCAAGCCCGGCGGATAAAACGCGGCGCGCATCAGGGCGGGCAGTTCGCGCTGCATGGCAAAAAAGATCAGCCCCACCGCGCCGGGAACCAGTAGGGCCACCGGCCCCTTGGTCAAAAAGCCCAAGCCCATCGCGGCATGGGTAAGCAGAATCCAGCGCTTTTTGCGCTCCAGAAAATACAGGTACATGCCGAACATTGCTGCGACCAGCCACAGATTGAGCAGCGCATCGGCGGTCGCTGCGCGGCCAATAATCACGATGCCGAGCGCGCTACCCAGCATGAGCGCAGCGCGCAAAGCCGTTTCACGGTCAATCACGCGGCTGACAAACATGTAGGTCAAAAGCACCCAGCCGCTTGCCGCTAGCGCCGAGGGCAGACGGAAGGCGAAGCTATTCACGCCGAACAGGCTCATGCTGGCCGCTTGCAACCAGTGAATCAGCACCGGCTTGTCGAAGCGCGGCAGGCCGTTGACGAACGGCGAGATGAACTCACCACGCACAAACATTTCTCGTGTGGCCTCGGAGAATGCGCCTTCGTCCAGATCAAACAGCGGCGCACCGCCGAGATTGAGGAAAAAGCTGATGCCGACGGCGAGAAAGAGCAGGGCATAGTGAAGAATAAGTTGTTGCGGCATGGCGGTAGTGAACTAAAGGGTGAAGCACTTTAACAAATTGGCTTGGTTGTTGCTGTGTAGATGGGGATAAACTACGCACAAATAACTAAGGAGGTCACCATGCTCGAAACATATCGTCTGCACGTTGCTGAACGCGCTGCTCTTGGCTTGCCGCCGCTGCCCCTGACCGCTGAGCAGGTTGCTGCGCTGGTTGAGCTTTTGAAGAACCCGCCTCAAGGCGAGGATGACGTGCTGGTGGCGTTGATTAGCGATCAGGTGCCGCCGGGTGTTGACCCGGCAGCGTATGTCAAGGCGGCGTTTCTGGCCGATGTGGCACATGGCAAGACAGCCTGCGCGCTGATTGATCGCAAGCGTGCGACCTTCCTTTTGGGCACCATGCTCGGCGGCTACAACGTACAGCCGTTAATTGCCCTGCTGGATGACGAGGCAGTGGCGGAAGAAGCGGTGGCGGCCTTGTCGGGTACCTTGCTGATTTACGATGCCTTCCGCGATGTGGAAGACAAGGCCAAGGCAGGCAATGTCCATGCACAAAAGGTCATGCAGGCCTGGGCGGATGCAGTGTGGTTCAAGAATCGCACTGCGCTGCCGGATGAGCTGACCCTGACCGTGTTCAAGGTGCCGGGCGAAACCAACACCGATGACCTTTCACCCGCGCAGGATGCCTGGAGCCGCCCGGATATTCCTTTGCACGCCAAGGCCATGCTGGGCAGCAAAATGCCCGGCGGTCTGGATACGATTGAGCAACTCAAGGCCAAAGGCCATCCGATTGCCTATGTCGGTGATGTGGTCGGTACGGGTTCCAGCCGCAAGTCGGCAATCAATTCCGTGCTCTGGCACATGGGTGCCGACATTCCGTTTGTACCGGGCAAGCGCACCAGCGGGGTGGTACTTGGCGGCAAGATTGCACCTATTTTCTTCAACACCGCCGAAGACTCCGGCGCCTTGCCGATTGAAGTGGATGTGTCGCAACTTGAAACCGGCGATGTGATTACGCTGCGCCCATATGCGGGTGAGTTGCTCAAAAATGGCGCAGTGATTGCGCGCTTTGAGTTCAAGCCAACCACGCTGGCGGATGAAGTGAGGGCAGGGGGACGCATTCCGCTGATTATCGGTCGCGCGCTGACCGACCGCGCCCGTCATGCGCTTGGCCTGCCAGCTTCCGATGTATTCGTGCGCCCGGTCGCGCCGCATGACACCGGCAAGGGCTTTACTCTGGCGCAGAAAATGGTTGGTCAGGCCTGCGGTGTCACCGGCGTGCGTCCCGGCACCTACTGCGAGCCACGCATGACCACCGTCGGTTCGCAGGACACCACCGGCGCCATGACCCGCGACGAGCTGACCGAACTGGCCTGCCTCGGCTTCTCTGCCGATCTGGTGATGCAATCGTTCTGCCACACCGCCGCCTATCCCAAGCCGGTGGACATCAAGCTGCAACACAGCCTGCCGACCTTTATCCAAAACCGTGGCGGCGTGTCACTGCGTCCGGGCGACGGCGTGATTCACTCCTGGCTTAACCGCATGGTCATGCCGGATACCGTCGGTACCGGCGGCGATTCGCATACCCGCTTCCCGATGGGCATTTCCTTCCCGGCGGGTTCCGGCCTGGTGGCTTTTGCCGCCGCGCTGGGCGTAATGCCGCTGGACATGCCTGAATCCGTGCTGGTGCGCTTCAAGGGCGAAATGCAGCCGGGCATCACCCTGCGCGATCTGGTCAACGCCATTCCTTATGTCGCCATCCAGAAGGGCTTGCTCACCGTCGAGAAGAAGGGCAAGAAAAACGTCTTTAATGGTCGCGTGCTGGAAATCGAAGGCTTGCCGCAACTTAAAGTCGAGCAAGCGTTTGAATTTGCCGATGCCTCCGCCGAGCGCTCGGCCAACGGTTGCACCGTGCATCTGGACAAGGAACCGATCATCGAATTCCTCAACTCCAACATCACCCTGCTCAAGTGGATGATCGCCAACGACTACGAAGACAAGCGCACCTTGTCGCGCCGGATTGAAGCCATGGAAAAATGGCTGGCCAACCCGGTGCTGCTGCAACCGGATGCGGATGCCGAATATGCCGAAATCATCGAAATCGACCTTGCCACCATCACCGAACCGCTGCTGGCCTGCCCGAACGACCCCGACGACATCAAACCGCTGTCCGAAGTGGCGGGTGATGTGGTGCACGAAGTATTTATCGGCTCCTGCATGACCAACATCGGCCACTACCGCGCAGCGGGCAAGGTTCTGGAAAAGCACGGCGGCTCGGTGCCCACCCGCTTGTGGATTGCCCCTCCGACCAAAATGGACGCGCACCAACTCACCGAAGAAGGCTACTACAGCATCTTTGGCAAAGCGGGCGCACGCACCGAAATGCCGGGCTGCTCGCTGTGCATGGGCAACCAGGCGCGGGTAGCCACCGGCGCGACCGTGATGTCCACCTCCACCCGCAACTTCCCCAACCGCATGGGGCAGGATACCAACGTGTATCTTGGCTCAGCCGAACTCGCCGCCGTCACCGCCATTCTGGGGCGCCTGCCCAGCGTCGAGGATTATCAGGCGCATGTGAAAACCCTGGAACCGCTGGCCGATGATGTGTACCGCTATTTGAATTTCCATCAAATGTCGGCCTACCAGCACGTCGCGGACAAAATCATTCCGATTGTTGCGGCCTGACGGGACAAAGCCTGTCACGCAGACTTCACAGAGGCGGCTCGGACTGGCATAATGCACAGCTTCACGGGGCGTAGCGCAGTCTGGTAGCGCACTAGTCTGGGGGACTAGTGGTCGCAGGTTCAAATCCTGTCGTCCCGACCATATAAATCAAGGGTTTAGCTAGAAATGGCTAAGCCCTTTTTCTTGTGTGAAGTCTTTATGTACCCACTCACGTACCCACTTTATGTGTGCTTTAAAACGAGTTCAACAGTGACCCATCTGTCATCTACCGACCGATGTCAGCCCGGCTGGCTTGGGTCGCGCCTAACATTTGAGCCCAATCCCAATCATGAAGGAAATTAAACTTTAAGAAGTCTTTCAGCTTACCGCTGCCAATCCGTTGTCTGTCGCCCGTGGTAGTGGGGGCAATTTTTATTTCGGCGACGAATTATGACGCAGCATATACATCAATGCTCACGAAATACTGGTTGCACAACTTTTGAACTTTAGAGCATCGTTGCTGCTAGTTGGTGCATCTTCAAAGCGTTCTCAATCTTTTTTTTCGTTTAGAAATTTTTTTCTTGCCTCATTCGGTCGTAATTGAACGCTATTGGATATCTGCGGACTACATAGGATTTTCAATCATCGGTCTTCTCCTATAAACGGGGGCTTGACGACATTGAATAGGCTTGTCAGTATTGGTCAAACATTAATTGAAGCAGGAGGTAGTCAAGTTCTTTGTTTGCTCTGTCAGTCATCATCTAGGAGTTAGTAGCCAACCGCCAAACATACACTTGTAGTTCAATGTCATCAGTCTCATAAAAGAAGTCTTGTAAGTTTTTTTATGAATGGGGGTAAATTTTAAGCGATAACCTTAACCGCATAGGTAGCGACGTCCCCCCAATTTGAGTAGCACCTGAACTTAGAGTCCAATCCCACCCATGAAGGAGATTGGACATGAAGAAGCGATTCAGCGAAGAACAGATCA
>JAGUXT010000054.1 GCA_020061705.1 Halothiobacillus sp.
AGGCGTGACTCTGCCAGAAAAGTTGATCACCGTAGTTCGTCGCTCTGACGGTTCTGGCACCACTGCCATGTTCACCAACTACCTGGCCAAGATCAGCCCTGAGTGGAAAGAAAGCGTTGGCGAAGGCAAGGCTGTGAAGTGGCCGGTTGGTCTGGGCGGCAAGGGTAACGAAGGTGTTGCTTCTTACGTCAAGCAAATCGACGGTACCATCGGCTATGTTGAATACGCTTATGCCAAGCAAAACAAGCTGTCCACTGTACAGTTGAAGAACGCAGATGGTCAGTATGTGGCTGTAAGCGCTGCGGCCACCGCTGCTGCTGCGGCCAGTGCAGATTGGAAAGGCGCCAAGGACTTCTACCTGTTCATTACTGACGCCCCAGGCGCGACCTCTTGGCCAATCGCTGCTCAGACCAACATCATCGTGTACAAAGAGCCAGAAAACTGCGCTCAGACCGAAGCTGCCCTGAAGTTCTTCGACTGGTCATGGAAGAATGGTGCCAAGATGGCTGAAGAGCTTGAGTATGTTCCCTTGCCGAAGGATCTGGTCGCCCAGATCGAAGCTTATTGGAAGGACAACATCAAGTGTGAAGGCGTCGCTGCAATCACCAAGTAATTGGCCTCGTAACACGTCAACTGGCAGGCCAAGTGGCAGATGTTACGTTTGAGCTAAGGACAATCATCTAGCATTCATGGACGGATGCGCTTTGGACTTGGGATACCAAGTCCTCTCTATTTTCGAGGCTAGCCAATCATGTCATCGACAAACACAGGCGTGCTAAACGAAGTCAAATCCGTTGCGCCGATCAACCGATCCAAGCTTTCCTTTGTCTTGGGCGATGTTGTATTTAAGTTTACAGCGCTGTTTTTTGCCTTGGTCGTGCTGATGTTGCTTATCGGTATCGTCGCCATGCTGATCCAGGGCTCGTTGCCTGCCTTTCAAGCCTTCGGTTGGGGCTTTATTACTGGCAACGATTGGGATCCTGTGCAAGATATTTATGGTGCCTGGCCTTCGCTGGTGGGTACGCTGGTGGCGGCATTGATTGCAATGCTGATTGGTTTGCCTCTGTCCTTCGGTATCGCCATTTTTATTACTGAAATGGCTCCGCAATGGTTGAAGCGCCCGGTGGGTACGGCGGTTGAACTGCTGGCGGCCGTGCCTTCCATTATCTATGGTATGTGGGGCTTGTTTTTCTTCGCTCCATTCTTTGCGGCCTATATTCAGCCAGGGCTGGTTGCCGTACTTGGGCCTCTGCCGATTTTCGGTGTTTTGTTCCAGATGCCGACACTGGGCGGTTCCAGCGGCGTCAGCGTGCTGACTGCCGGCATCGTGCTGGCCATTATGGTTATACCGTTCATGGCTTCGGTGATGCGCGATGTGTTTGAAATCGTTCCGGGCAGTTTGCGCGAGTCGGCCTACGCTATGGGTGCAACCACTTGGGAAGTGGTGTGGAATGTTGTCCTGCCCTACACCAAAACCGGTGTGGTGGGTGGTGTCATGCTCGGCTTGGGTCGCGCCCTTGGTGAAACCATGGCGGTCACCTTCATTATCGGTAACGCCAGTCAGCTGGGCTCCAGCCTGCTTGATCCCGGCACCACCATTGCGGCCAAGCTGGCCAATGAGTTCAACGAGGCCGATGGCCTGCAAATGGACAGCCTGGTTGCCATGGGTTTGATCCTGTTTATTATCACTTTTGTCGTCCTGATGTTGTCCAAGCTCATGCTGATGCGCTTGGCTGCAAGCCAGGAAGGTAGCAAGACTTGAGGCAGTTAGTATGAATCTTTACACACGTCGCAAGCTTATCAATACATTCAACATGACCGCCGCTGTGCTGACTACGGTGGTTGGTGTGATGTTGCTGAGCTGGATTCTGATCGTCCTTATCATGAAAGGTGTGGGCGCAATCAACTGGACGATTTTCACCGAAATGACCCCGCCTCCCGGCAGCGCAGGCGGTCTTGCCAACGCGCTGGTCGGTAGCCTGATGATTACCATGGTCGCGGTGGTAATCGGTACCCCGATCGGCATTATGGCGGGCACCTATCTTGCCGAATATGGCAAGCAGAGCGTGTTCGCCGAAGTGGTGCGTACCATTAACGACATTTTGCTGTCCGCGCCATCCATCATTATCGGGGTGTTCGTTTATGCTCTGATGGTCAAGCCGATGGGGCACTTCTCTGGTTGGGCGGGTGCGGTTGCCTTGGCGATCATTGTGATTCCCGTTGTACTGCGTACCACGGAAAACATGCTTTCGCTGGTGCCAACTCAGATGCGCGAGGCCGCTGCGGCCTTGGGGGCTCCAAAGTGGATGGTCATCTCAAGCGTGGTTTACAAAGCCGCGATTGCAGGTATGGTTACTGGTGTGTTGCTCGCTGTGGCGCGCATTACGGGTGAAACGGCTCCTCTGCTGTTTACTGCGCTGAACAACCAGTTCTGGTCTACGGACATGAACGATTCGATGGCCAACCTGCCGGTCGTGATTTTCCAGTTTGCCATGAGCCCTTACGACGACTGGCGTGAGTTGGCTTGGGCCGCAGCCCTGCTGATTACCACCCTTGTTCTGGTTATGAATATCTTGGCGCGGGTTCTTTTGCCCGAAAACAAGACAAGATAAGAGAGTTATCAAAAATGAGCACGGAGAATCCCACGATGAGCACGATGGCAGAGCCGCAGAGCGGAAAAGTTAGTTTTAATATGGCAGCGGCCGTGACCAAAAAGTCATCGGGTACTGAGCAGAGCATGGCCCAAAAGGTTAATGGTGTTCGTCATGTTCCTAACGGCAAGCTGATTTTGCGTGATGTAAATTTCTTTTACGGCAATTTTCAGGGGCTACATGACATCAACGTCAGCTTTCCTGAACGCCAGGTTACGGCGATGATCGGCCCGTCGGGTTGTGGCAAGTCCACTTTGCTGCGCGCGATCAACCGTATCTACGATCTTTACCCTGGCCAACGCGCTGAAGGTGAGATTGTGATGGATGGTCACAATATGCTGGACAAGGCCATGGACGTAAACCAGTTGCGCGCCAAGATTGGCATGGTGTTCCAAAAGCCGACACCGTTCCCGATGTCGATTTACGACAACATTGCTTTTGGTGTGAAGCTGTATGAGAGCCTTTCCAAGTCGGACATGAATGACCGCGTGGAGTGGGCCTTGCGCAAGGGTGCGATCTGGGACGAGGTTAAGGACAAGCTCGGTCAGGCCGGTACGGCGCTGTCCGGTGGTCAGCAGCAGCGTCTGTGCATTGCGCGCAGTATTGCGGTCAAGCCAGAAGTTATTTTGTTTGACGAGCCCACTTCGGCGCTTGACCCGCTTGCCACACTGAAGATTGAAGAGCTGATTCACGAGCTGAAGTCAGAGTTCACCGTAGTGATCGTCACGCACAACATGCAGCAGGCGGCGCGTGTGTCGGATTACACAGCGTTCATGTACATGGGCAAAATGGTCGAATACGATCACACCAATGTGATTTTCACCATGCCGGACAAGAAGGAAACCGAAGACTATATTACGGGTCGTTTCGGTTAATTTTTAGCGTGCATTCCAACACGCTTTTCAGGTGTTGGCTTTGATACGGACTCGGTTTAAAAGCCCTGCGTTTGTGCAGGGCTTTTTTTATGTTTGGACTTTAGATTGGCTTAGCCTTTTTCTATATCGACAGGTCATTAAACGTTAATGTGATCTGTGTATGTTGGGAAAAATAAATTCTATATCAGGGGTTTGTAATATGCTCAAGCGCACTGAAGTCGGTAGTACCGCATTAGAAACGCGTGATCGAACGCTTTCGGTCAAGCAACGTGTCCTTTTGCGCATGGTGAATGGGGAAAACACCCGTTCAGAGCTGGAAAAAATATTTCCAGATCATGGTGCTGAGACCATTATGTTTCTGCTTGACGGTGGTTATATCGAGCCGGTCGTTGTGCGGGTTGAGGTCGCAGTGACGGTTACGACCACCGCGCCTGTGCATGAGCAGTATCTTGAGTCCATGCCTGAGCAGTCGAGCACTGGACAGGAGGTTGCTTCGGTATATGTGCAGGTTTCATCCAAAAATCTGGCTGCGTTTCGGATGTATTTATTCGACCTTATCGAGCGTTGTGTAGCCTTTCACGGTCCGGAAGTGGCTAATGCCTGGCGAAATCGTGCGCGTTATGCGCAAGATCATGAATCGCTCAATGTACTGGCGATTGATCTGGTTTCCTGGTTGCGGGAAACGTCGTCGGTGGAGTTTGCTCAGCGCATAGAAGGTAGGATCAGTGAGTTTCTAAACTCGGCGTAAATAGTCATCACGCAATAAAAAAAACCGGATCAGATCCGGTTTTTTATTTTCTACAATGCGTTTTACGTAATTACACTTTTTCGATTTGTTCTACAGTGTTATTCAAGTTGAGATGGCGCACATCAACGCCCTTCTCTAGATAGACAATATATTCGCAGATGTTGGTGACATGGTCGCCAACACGTTCAATGGCGCGCATGCAGCTCAGGACGTTCAAGCTGTAATCAAGCGTGTTGGGATTGTCAGCCATGTGCTTCATCAAATCAGCAAGAACCTCACGGTAGGCATTGTTGACGTGTGTATCGGCTTGTTTGATGGCAATGGCCGCTTCTGCATCCATGCGCGCAAAGGCATCAAACGCATCGTGCAGCATTTTTTGGGTCATTTCTCCCATGACGTGAATGTCCTTCATAAAGCCATAACTGTTAACCAGTGGCTGAATGACAAGGGCGATACGTGCGATTTTTTCGGCTTTATCTCCGATACGTTCCATGTCGGCAACAATTTTGCTGGCGGTAAACAAGAAGCGCAGATCACTGGCGGCAGGTTGACGCGTCGCAATGATATCGACAATGCTTTGGTCGATATCCGTTTCAAATTGATTGACGCTCACGTCTCCCGCAGCAGCCGCTTCTCCAAGAGCGATGTTGCCATCGATAAGTGCACGAAGAGCGTTATCAAGTTGTTGCTCAATCAAACCACCCATGGACATGATGAGGTCGCGTACATGGTTGAGGTCGTGGTCGAATTGGCTGCTGATGTGGGGTGCAGTTGTGTTCATGTTGGCTCCTGGCGTTGGCGGTGCAGTTAAAATGCTAAATAGGACACGTTCGTGGATGAAATCAAGGACTTGATAGTCATCGGTGCGCTGCCCAGGCTAATTACCATTGTGGTTTTCTGATAATCACAGCAAACTACATTCTACGCATAAATAATTGACAGAAACATGACTAACCCTAAATTGACTTCCCCCTTAGATACATCCGTTGAAGCACGCATGATTAACCGCGAGCTTAGCCTGCTTAATTTCAATCGCCGTGTTTTGGAATTGGCGGTGGATGAAAGTATTCCGCTGCTCGAACGCTTACGCTATTTGTGCATTTCATCCAGCAATCTGGACGAGGCTTTTGAGGTACGTGTGGCAAGCTTGGTGCAGCAAGTACACTTGGGCGTGGGCGGGGTGGGTGAATGCGGCATGACACCACCTGAGCAGCTTGAGCGTGTGCTGGCTGAGGCACATTTGCTGGTGGTCGATCAGTACCGTGTGCTGAATGAGGTTTTGATTCCTGCAATGCGGGATGCGGGTATTCATTTTGCACGCCGTACGCACTGGAACAAGCGTCAGGCGGATTGGGTGCGCGATTATTTTTTGCAGGAGCTTGCTCCGGTTTTAACTCCACTGGGTCTTGATCCGGCACACCCTTTCCCGCGTGTTTTGAACAAGAGCCTCAACTTTGTGGTCACGCTGGAAGGTTTGGATGATTTTGGGCGTGAAACCAATATGGCCGTGGTGCAAGCGCCGCGCAGCCTGCCGCGTATTGTGCCGATGCCGGAAAGCATCGGGGGTGGGGCGCATGATTTCGTTTTTTTAAGCTCGATGATTCATGCGCACGTGGATGATTTATTCCCCGGTATGAAAGTAACCGGCTGTTTCCAGTTCCGCGTCACACGCAATAGCGATTTATTGGTGGATGTCGATCTGGATGAAGATTTGCTGCAAGTGCTGCAGGGTGGTTTGTTTGAGCGCAACTATGGTGGCGCGGTGCGTCTTGAGGTGGCCGATAACTGTCCTGATGACGTGGCGGATTATTTGCTGGAGAAGTTTGATCTTACCCGGCGTGAAATGTTTAAGGTGCATGGGCCGGTCAATCTTAGCCGTCTCACCGCTGTGTTTGATTTGGTGGACTGTGCCGAATTCAAGTTCGCGCCATTTACACCGGGCATCCCGCGTGAATTGCATGGGGTGGACGATATTTTCGCAGCGATTACCAAGCATCGCCGCATTTTGATTCACCATCCTTATCAGTCCTTTACCCCGGTGGTGGATTTTATTCGTCAGGCGGCGAATGACCCCAAAGTGGTAGCGATCAAGCAAACGCTTTACCGCACGGGCAAGAACTCGGCAATTGTCGATGCGCTGGAAATGGCGGCGCGCAATGGTAAGGAAGTGACAGCGGTGATTGAGCTGCGCGCACGCTTTGACGAGGCGGCGAATATCGAGCTGGCCACCCGTTTGCAAAAGGCGGGAGCGTATGTGGCCTACGGCATCGTTGGCTTCAAGACGCACGCCAAAATGTTGATGGTGGTGCGTCGCGAGGGGCACGAGATGAAGCGCTTCGTGCACCTTGGTAGCGGCAACTACCATGCGGGTACGGCGCGGGTGTACACCGATTATGGTCTTTTCACTGATGATCGGATGATTTGCGAGGATGTTCACAAGCTGTTTGTGCAGCTCACAGGCTTGTCGCGCGGCATTCGTTTGAAGAAGCTCTTGCAGTCGCCATTTACTTTGCGTGAAGGCATGATCGAGCGCATTCAACGTGAGGCGGAACATGCGCGTGCAGGCAAACCTGCCTTGATCCGCGCCAAGATGAATTCGCTGATTGATTCGAGCATCATTCACGCGCTGTATGCGGCATCGCAGGCTGGGGTCAAGGTCGAACTTGTGATTCGCGGAATTTGCAGTCTGCGTCCCGGCGTGCAGGGGTTGTCGGAAAACATCAAGGTGCGCTCGCTGATGGGGCGTTTTTTGGAACATGCGCGCGTGTTCAGTTTTCTCAATGACGGGCAGACTGAGCTGTATATTTCCAGTGCCGACTGGATGCCGCGCAATTTGTATTCGCGGGTTGAAACCTGCGTGCCGATCGAAGAAAAGGCTCTGCGTGCCCGCATCAACGAAGAAGTATTTGATCTGGCGTTCGCCGACAATGCGGGTAGCTGGGAGCTGCAACCAAGTGGAGAATATGTGCGCATGCGCCCCTCGGAGGGCGAGGCCCTGTGCAGCGCCCATGCCATTTTGCTGGCGCGTATGGAGCACAAGGAGTAGCTCTGCGCTATTTTTGGCAGTGAAAGTTTGACAGTCGCTGTCGACTGCACGGATTTGGATTTCCCATCCCCTTTTTCGATGTCGCCGTGAACTGGCCTGTGGAGGCCGGGTAAAAGCGCCATGGATGGCGCGCCACGGATTTGGATTTCGGCTTTCGCCTCCCCGTTCACAGCAGCATCGAAAAAGGGGGGATGTAAATCAAAACCAAAGCCGCGTCATCCAGGGCGCTTTTACCCGGCCTCCACTGCCCACTCCACGGCGGATTCAAAGGGAGGAAGGGAAAACCTCTTCGCCGACTGTAGGCGCGCTACTCCACACTCAGGGCGATATGCGGATGCAAGTAGTCAGCTTCGCGCTGCAAGTCGGAGAGGGTTAGTGGGTTGCGCTCCAGCCAGCCCTGCGGGAAGCGCAAGCGGATGTTCTGTTGATCGACCTGAATCTCAATGTTTGGCAGGCTACTGCGCGGCGAGCGGGTGCGGTGAAAGGTCACGGCAAGGCGTAGCAGTACCAAAAGCCGCAGGTTGCTCTGGCGTGTGTCGCTCGGCTGCTCGTTGAACCAGTTGCGGCGCAGGCGACGGCGATGCCCACGCACCAGGCTTGCAAGACGTTGTTGCTCAGAGAGACTAAAACCCGGCATGTCGGCGTGGTTGATAATGTAGGCTGCATGTTCGTGGTAAGAGTTATGGGCAATCATCATGCCGATTTCATGCAGCAAGGCCGCCTGACGAAGCAGCGTGCCGTCAGGTTCGCGTTCCAGCGACCACATGGTGCTGATCTGGTCGAAAAAATGCTGTGCGGTTTCTGCCACACGCATGGCATGGGCTCGATCAATGCGGAAGTCGCGCTGCAACCTTTCGAGCGTGCTACTGCTTACATCAATTCCGCGTTCACGATCCAGGCGTTCGTAAATCAAGCCTTCCCTTAGCGCACCTTCAGAGATGTACATCGTTTTGATATTGAAGGCATCAAACACTGCCTGCATGACTACATAACCACCCACAAACACCGGGCGGCGCTCGTCGCTTAAACCCAATAGCTGCAGGTTGTCGATATGACCGGCCTTGATAATGGCCTTGCGTATGCGCTCCATACCCTCCAGGGTGAGTGTTCCTGCCTCACACCAGCCCTGTTGTTGACATACGCTGGCCAAGGCTTTGGCGCTACCGGATGAACCGACAGCACGCTGCCAGCGGTGATGTCGAAAAGCGTATTCATAAGGGCGGGTTTCCAGACGTGCTTCGTTTTCCGCACGCTTCAGCGTTTCGCGGGTGAGTACACCATCGACAAAAAATCCCTGGGTAATGCTGACGCAGCCGAGCGGCATACTTTCCATGAACTCTGCGGTGTGTCCCAAGCCAACAATAACCTCGGTGCTGCCACCACCGATATCGATGACCAGACGGCGCTCGCCGCTGTCCAGATCGGTATGCGCCACACCAAGGTAAATCAGACGTGCTTCTTCGCGCCCCGCAATAATTTCGATGGGATGTCCCAGGGCTTCCTCGGCAAGTTTGATAAATTCGCCGGAATTCTTGGCGCGGCGCAGGGTATTGGTTCCGACCGCGCGCACGCTGCCAAGCGGCATATCGTGCAGGCGCTGACCAAAGCGCTTTAGACAGGCCAGCGCCCGCTCCGCGGCAATTGGCTTGAGCTCGCCGTTTTCACCCAGACCATCACCCAAACGCACCATTTCCTTGATGCGGTCGAGAATAATCGGTTGGCCATCCTGAATGCGCATAATGACCATGTGGAAGCTGTTGGAGCCTAGGTCAATTGCGGCGAGATCGTAGCTTTGCAGCGGCATACAGTGCGTGTCCTGAATTCAAAAGTGCGCGAATTATAACGGTTCAAGTCCGGCTGGCGGTTAGCAGCCTGTCAGACTTGAGCGGCTTTTGCAGCCAATTCGTCTCAAGTCTGTGTGGGGGGGCTGCTAGCCCAAGGCGCGCAAAACACGTGGTGGCAGGAGGGCTTGAAGCTCGCCGCCACCGGCGCAAATCTTGTTAATCTCTAAAATGGCTACCCCACCTTTTTTCAGTGGCAGGCTGCCACAATCGGTGTCGCCCAACGTTAACAACGCAAGCAAAGCTGAAAGGTGCGGCTCGTGACCAACGATGGCAATGCGCGATACCTTTTGGGGGAGGTTGTCATTGAGCCATTGCAAGGTGGCTTGCGGCGCATCTTCCGGGCGTAGGGTGGGGATGGTTTGCAGAGTCAGATCAAGATACGCCTCACGCATCAATTCAGCGGTCTGCTGAGCGCGGGTCAGAGGACTGACGAAGACGTGATCGGGAGTCTCCAGAATGCGCCGCAGTCCCCGAAAGGCGCGAGCCATACGCTTCATGCCTTCGTCGGTTAACGGGCGTTCGTCGTCGCTGCGCCCGGTTGTGGTGTGCCATTCGTCGGCATCACCCGCTTGGCCGTGGCGAATCAGGATGAGTTCCATGTCAGTGTACCTCGTGGTCACGTTGGTGTTGGCGCAACTCGGCGGCGGCAAGTGCCGTTTGGGTTGCGTCGGTGGAGAAGATCATTTTTCCGGCAACATCTTCCAGGCCCGCTTTGCGCAAATGGCGGTAAATGCTGGGGTGCATTCCGCTCAGGACAATGCCGATGCCTTGCGCATTAAGATGCTGGAAAGCGGTTTCAAGTGCGTGAATGCCGCTCATATCAATCGTGGGGGCATGGGTAAAGTCGATAATCAGCACGCTTTTTTGCTCGTGCTCGCGCATGGCGACTTCCAGTGTGAGGATGGCGCGCTCGGCGGCACCAAAAAACAGCGGGCCGTGAAGTTCGTAAAACAACGCCCACTCAGGCAGTTTGAAGGGCATGTCGGCATCATCTTCACGCCGCTCGGCACTGGTCAGGCTGGCCATTTGGTGCATAAAAACAAAAGCGGCCAACACCATGCCGACGCCCACGGCGGCAACCATGTCGATAAAAATGGTCAGGCCAAAGCAGGTCAGCAGAATAGCGACATCGGTGCCCGGTGCGACCCGCAAGGTGCGTACAAAATGCGGCGCTTCGCTCAAGCCCCACGCCACAATCAGTAACATGCCGGCAAGTGTGGCCATGGGAACATGTGCTAAAAGCGGTGCGAAGATGACGAGGGCGAGCAGCACCACAAGTGCGTTAAAGACAGCCGCCAGAGGCGAGCGTGCGCCAGAGCGGATATTGGCCGCCGTGCGCGCAATAGCGGCGGTGGCGGTGATGCCGCCAAAAAAAGGTACGACCAGATTGCCGATGCCCTGGCCAACCAACTCGGCATCCGGGTCGTGACGGGTATGCGTCATGCCGTCGGCGATGACGGCGCAGAGCAGGGATTCAATCGCACCGAGCATGGCCAGCGTGAGTGCAGGCATGAGCAGATCACGCAGCAAAATCCATGAAAATCCAATCGGTGCGCCTTGGGCGTTGAGTTGTTCCCAGGGCAGTACAATGGGCGGCAGGAAAGGAGGGATGCCATGGCCGCTTTGCCCGTGCATTTCCCAGTGAAAATTATCGCCCACAGTGATCGGGTTAAAGCCAGGTAACACCAGATGCAGGCCAAAGGCAGTCAGGCTTATGAGCACCAAAGCCGCCAAATAGCGTGGAATGGGGATTTTGAAGCGCTCCCACGTGAGTAGGAGCGTCAAGGTTAACGCGCCGACAAGGGCATCGGGCCAATGCGCGCTTGGCAGGGCGGCCAGCAGCACTTCGAGGCGCTCAATGAAATGCGCAGGCATGGATTCAGGTGTTTGTAAACCGAGTAAGTCCTTTATTTGTAGGAAGGCGATGACTACGCCGATGCCGGTGGTGAAGCCAAGAATTACCGGATAAGGGATAAAGCGAATAAGTTGCCCAAGGCGCAAAATGCCCATGCCGATCAAAATCAGTCCAGTCAGCAACGTGGTCATCAACAACCCGCCAAGGCCATAGCTATGAACAATCGGGATGAGCAGGACGATAAATGCAGCGGTGGGACCCGAGACGTTGAAGCGTGAGCCTCCTGTGAGGGCAATCACCGCGCCCGCGATCAGTGCCGTGTACAAGCCATGCTGTGGCGGCACGTCAATGGCAATGGCCAGTGCCATGGCCAGAGGAATAGCCAGCATTCCGACAGTAATGCCCGCAAGTAGGTCGGCCTTCAGGTCATGTCGGCTGTAGTGGCGCAGGCTCGCGCGCAACGCAGTGGCGAACGGAAGGCGCAGTCTGCTTGACGGAGCCTTGGCGGTATTCATGGGAGCCGTTTCATGTATGGGCAGCCGTATTTACGCCCGGTCATGTGTTTATTCCTGGCACGGGCCAGTATTTTTTGAAGCTGGCCTCAGACAGTGACCAGACTTTTTGATGCAGGCTGTGCATTGCATCCAAATCATTCAGCAATTCGGCGCGTTCGGCCTGCGTCAAGGCGGCAGGGCCCTCGTGCAAGGCCTTGTCCTGCATCCATGCGCGGCGCAGGCGCACGCTTTCGGGTTGGTTGCGGCGCGGACGCAGGAAGGCGGTATGAATGGCATTGGCCATGGGTTCGACCACGGCGAGCACGAAGGGATCAACTTCGCCGATAGCTGCGCGCTCATCGGCGTAGAGCTTCAGGCCGTGGCGGTATTCGGCGAGCTCTGGTGGAAGCTGGATTTCTTCGGGCGTGACGAACAGTTTGTTATTGCGCGCGGCGCGACCCAGTGTGCCGAGGCTGGTCAGGCGTGCCAACGGAATGGAGAGCACCAGGCCCAGTAGTACCGGCGAGAGCCAGGCGAAGAACACCGGGCTGGCGTACCAGGCGATCACCCCCCACACGAGACCGATAAGGGTTGTGCCCGCGTAATTGCGCGCCGCTTCCAGCCAGCTCATGACGAATTCACCACGTTGCTGTGAGCCCCACGCTACGGTTTTGTTCATCAGGGTGAGAATGACAAAACGGCTGTGAAACACCATGCGCACCGGCGCGGAAAGCGCGGAAAGCAGGGTTTCCGACAAAACGCTGAGGCTTAAACCGACCCGGCCACCAAAGCTCTCGGCACGCTCTTTGTTGCGCAATGCATTGAATAAACTAAGTATTTTTGGCAGGAATAGCAGCGCCAACGTAATCCACAGCAGCTGCATGGCCTGGTCGATGTTGACCTGGGCATTTGCTGGAGTCACCCAGGCCAACACGGTGGTCAGAATCAGCAGCAAGAACCAGAGCAGAGAACCGGTGTAGCTCATGATGCCGTTGACCAGCAGGAAACGCTGCATCAGTGGCAAGCCTTCGGCGATCATTACCCCGCCGTGTTGCAGGTTGCCCTGCGCCCAGCGGCGGTCACGCTTGAGATCGTCGGTCAGGCTGGGCGGGTATTCCTCCCAGCTTCCCGGCAGGTCGTAGCTGACCCAAACCTGATAGCCTGCGCGGTTCATAAGAGCCGCCTCGACAAAGTCGTGACTGAGAATTTCGCCTCCGAAGGGCTTGATGCCCGGCATGCGTGGCAGGTTGCAATGGCTCATAAACGGCGCAATACGGATGATGACGTTGTGTCCCCAGTATTGACCATCGCCCAGCCACCACCACGCCAGACCCGCCGCAAACATGGGCGAGTACAAACGTCCAGCAAATTGCTGCACGCGGGCGTAAAGAGTGTCCATGCCCTGCGAGATGGGCAGGGTCTGGATAATGCCGACATGCAGGTTGCGCTCCATGGCCTGCACCATACGTACCATGCTCTCCCCACCCATCACGCTGTCGGCATCAAGCACGATCATGTATTCATGATTTTTGCCCCAACGGCGCAGGAAATCGATGATATTGCCGCTCTTTTTCTTCACGCGATAACGACGGCGGCGGTAGAAAATCTTTTCAAAACCATCGACTTCGCGGCACAGGCGCGCCCAGGCCAGCTCTTCATCCACCCATTTTTCCGGTTGGTTGGAGTCGGAAAGGATGTAAAAACGGAAGTGTTCGAGCTGCCCTGTGGCCTGCAAGGACAGGAAGGTGGCACGCAGACGGGCAAACACCTCATCCGCATCTTCGTTGCAAATCGGCATGACCACGGCAGTCGATGCCAGCGGGGTAGGGCGGCCGTGACTTGGGGTGTTGAGGGTGCTGATTTTTAGCCAGTCATTGCCGCGCAACTGCAGCATGAAGCCGATTAGCGCTGTCCAAAGACCAATCCACAGCCAGGTAAATAGCAGACCAAAAAGAATCAGCAACGCGATTTCCAGCGGGTGCTTGCCGCCAAAAGGCAAGGTATTGGCAAACATCCAAACACCGCCCATTGTGGGAAGGAGAACAAGTAAAACCAGCAATAGGCGGCGATCGGCAGCGATCGCGGTAAGTTCTTTGGGGGAGGTGCGCATTGGAGTGTCGATTACAGGATTAGTTGGAGTGTTCTTCGTTCAGACCTAAAAGGCGAGACAAAAAGCCTTCGGGTGCGGGACGAATCTGCGCCGGCGCTACGACGGCGCGTTGCACCATCGGCATGGCATCCATGCCACTGAGACTGAATTGTTGGCCTTCATGCGAGAGGCGCAAGCTACCCCAGGGAACGGCGCGCCATGTGCATTGACTGCAGGCCGAATGCCGCCACACGGCCACGCGCCACGCCGCCGAGCCGGTCGCGGGGGTACTGGGAATGACGCCTTGAGTGCGCGTAACTTGGCGGCTAAGGTGATTTTGCACCTCGCGCATGGCGGCTGTGATGGGATGCTCGTCACCGTGGGCGCGTGCGCGCTCAATGATGGTGTTCACCATGTCCTGGCGGACGGCGGCGGGAACCAGCATGGCACGCAGGTAGGTTTCGACGCGTCGTTCAGCATCGTCCCAGAGTGCGTTGGGGTTGGCGGGGGTGTTCATTGGCATGGTCTGGTTCGCATGAGTGAATCGAAAAGATTTCTTGATGCACCTATGCTAGCAAATTCAGGCCGCCGATGCGGTGGGTGTGTGATTCTTCGAGCCTGTTTATGATCATTGCGAAGGTAGGGGGTTAGCATAAGGAGTGGAGGCTACACGGATTTGGATTTATCGTCCCCTCTTGATGCCGCCGAGAACGCAGCGCCTACGGCAGGGCCGTCCCGATGCAACATCCACGTTGCGACGGGACTAAACAGGCCATCCATGGCTTGTTTACCTCACTTGCGGCACTCCTTTCACGGCGACCCCATACGGGGCAATAAAAAACCGTGCTGTTGGCGCTTATGGCGTGCTGCCGAGTGTTTTTGGCGTGTTTTCAATGCAAAATTGCACGATTTTTGGCAGGGCTTCGCGTAGTGCCTGATTGGCGGCAGTCACCGCGCCTGCTGCATCGGCACTGAGTGCGGCTTGCGTGAGGTCAATGCGCCCGGAGGCAAGGATTGTCGTGTTGCGGGCGTCGATAAGTTGCATCCGCAAGGCAAGGCGCACTGTGCTATTGCCGGATGGCGGGGTGGTCGTGCTGTCGCTAAATACCTGTTCGAGCGAAAGTAACTCGGTCACCAGGCGCAGATCAGGGGGCAGGGTGACATTGGGTGCGAGCACCGCGCGATAAGCACCACTCTGTTCGAGTGCGAGCGTGATTTGCTCGCCCAGCAGGGTGGCGGGCTGGTCAACCCAGCGGCTCTGGGTGTAGTAGTCGAGGCGGTAAGGCTGTTGGCGATAGGCGATGGCGCTGGTGTTGAAGCCAGCTTCACTCAAGGGTGTGGCGACTTGTAGGGTGAAGGGAAAACGCGCCTGATTGTTGGCCTGGATACTGGGTTGGGCTGTGCTTTCGGCATTGAGACGATAGGTGAGCGGCGCTGCTTGCGGCGCGAGCAGGGAGCCGCAGCCACTCAATAGAAGGCTAAGGCCGAGCATGGGGATGACAGCGAAAATAGGACGCAGGTTCATGAGGAGTTTCCGTCTAAAAGTTGAATGCGGGCTTTAACGTTCACCTGGGCCGGGTTGTTGCACCGGCGCACCACGGATAAGGCTGGAGGGGTCACGTTTGATTTCCGTCGCCAGAGTTTCAATCGCACGGGTGGTGGATGTTGATTGAGTGAGTAACAGATTGATTTGCGGCTGAATGCTGCGGCGCATAAGCTGGATTTCTTCTTGCGTGTGGGTTGTGGCGGATTGCAGGGTGTCGCTTAGCTTGCCAAAGCGACCGCTGGTTTGCTCAAAGCTTGCGGTCATGCGACGTACATCGATCAGGGTTTTGTTGAGCTCGTTCATGACTTCCGGTGCGCGCGCCAGGGCTTTGTCGGCGGAGGCGGTCACGCGCACGCTATTTTCAAGCACTTGGGCAATTTGTGCGCGCTCTTGCGCCATGGTTTCAGTCACCAGGGCAAGATTGCTGAGAATTTTGGCCAATTCGGCCTGGTTTTGGTCGTTCAGTACGCTTTTTACTTGCCCAGCAATCTGATCGACGCTATCCAAGGTGCGGCTAACTGCGACATCAAGCCGCCTTAACAGCGAGGGGCGAGTGGCAATCGTCGGTAGCTCGTCGCTTTTGGGGTCAGCAGTAAGCAAGGGCGAGCTTGCCGTGCCGCCAGAAAGTTCGATCAACGAAAGACCAGTGACACCTTGCGATGTCAGTGTGGCCACGGTGTCGGTTTTGACCGGCGTGGTTGCGTTGACATCCAGAACAATCCTCACCTGTTCGGCATTGGCCAGTTCGATGCTTCTCACCGATCCGACCTGTACGCCGAGAAATTTCACCGGACTGCCCACGCTGAGCCCAGCCACCGAGTCGCGGGTCAAAATCTGGTACGGGGTGAACTGGGTCTGACTAAACGAGCTTCCCAGCCAAAGAGCCAAGGCGATAAACAACCCTGATAGTAGTAGAACAAAAGCGCCAACGGCGGCATAGGCGACGCGGGTTTCCATAGGTTATTCCTGTGTCGGACGTGTGTTGAAGTATTCCACCAGCTCAGGCTCCTTGCTTTGCATGAGTTCAGCCGCCGGAGCGAAGGCGAGGACTTTCTTGCGCGCAAGAAACGCCACTTTGTCCACACCATGCAAAATGGAGTCCAAATCGTGGGTAATTTGAAAGACGGTGATGCCCAGGAGGTCTCGTAGTTCGTTGACCAAGGCATCAAATGCACGTGCACCGACCGGGTCGAGGCCAGAGGTGGGTTCGTCGAGGAATAGAATTTCCGGATCGAGTGCCAGCGCACGCGCGAGAGCGGCACGCTTGACCATACCGCCAGATAGCTCGTTGGGACGTTTATGTGCGGCATCGGCGGGTAGTCCGGCAAGGCGGATTTTTAGCATGCCGAGCTCTTCGCGCAAATTCTTGGGTAAATCGGTATGTTCAATCAGTGGCAGGCAGACATTCTCCAGTACGCTCAGCGAGGTAAACAGCGCACCCATCTGGAACATTAGTCCAAGACGCAATTGCAGGGCTTGAAGTTGCTCAAGGTTTAAAGTGGCGGTGTCTTGGCCGAGCAGGCGAACGGTGCCTGTGGTCGGGGGGCGCAGCAGGACGAGGTTATTGAGGAGCACGGTTTTGCCTGTCCCGCTGCCACCGACCAGAGCGATGACCGAGCCCTTGGTGACGCATAGGTCAAGGTTTTCATGCACCACTTTGCTGCCAAAGCGGTTACTCAGGCCATGCACCTCAATGACGGCGGGAGCATCTTGGGCGGGGGTGTGATGGTTCATAAGCCAAGTTTGCTGAAAGTGACGGCAAAGACGGCATCAATCAAGATGACCCAAAAAATCGCTTGGACTACGCTGGATGTGGTTGAACGCCCCACGTCGGCGGCACTGCCACGAACTTTCATGCCCTCGTGACAGCCGATCATGGCAATCACTAGGGCAAACACAGGAGCCTTGACGATACCCACCCAGAAATGCGAGTGCGGCAGTGCGCTAAGGCGTGTTAATGCGACGTTAATGTCGAGATTAAACATCTCATACGCAATCAAAACACCGCCGTACAAGCCCATGGCCATGGCCATTACGGTGAGCAGGGGGAGGGCGACAGTCAGTGCTAGAACCCGCGGAATCACGAGCATCTCAATCGGCGAAATCGCCAGCGAGCGCAGGGCATCAACCTCCTGCGTGACTTTCATCGTGCCGATAGCCGCCGCGTAGCTGGAGCCGGTGCGCCCCGCAACCACGATGGCGGTAATGAGCGGTGCCATTTCGCGCAAGGTAATAATGCCGATCATGTCCGGCAAAAACACCGTTGCGCCGTATTGCTGCATCGTGACGCCTGATTGGTAGGCAATCACCACGCCGATAAGAAATGTCAGCAAAGCCACAATCGGCACGGATCGGGAGCCTGCCGCCTGGATTTCATTGACGATTTCACGCCAGCGCAAACGCCAAGGCTGGAGGAGCAGCGGTAGGGTGCGCGTGATGACCTCGCCAAGAAAGACCAGAGTGTCGTAAGCGTTCGACAAAACATCCAGCGTGGTCTTGCCGATGTTTTGCAAGGGGTTCAGACGCGGTGGTTCCGCGGGGGGCGTAAGTTCACCAACACGCTGCACCAGCTCGATCAGTTCCTGTTGGTCGTCGCTGAGTGCAGATTGATCCAGCGTCGCACCACGCGCTTGGAGCAGGTCGCGGACTTGTAGTACAAGTAGAGCGCCTGCTGTATCCATGTGAGATACCTGCTGGGTATTGAGCTGCACATGGCTTTTTTTCGGCACTATGCTCAGCAACTTATCCAGGCGCTCAGCTAAATCACCCCCACCGCGTGCGTCCCAGTCTCCAGATGCGAGCAATACCCCAGTTTCCGCTTGCCAGGTAAGCAATGCGGGCGTGCGAGTGGCGGCGGCGGTGGAGGGTTTGCGGTGCATGAGTATATGAACATCAACTGATGAATGGGATAGCGCGCATGGTAACGCCTACGGCGATAAGGTAGGCATAAACCACCAAGGCAGCAACAAATGCAGCGAGGCGTATGGTTTTGGTCTTGCCGAGTTTAAGTGCGACTAAACCGAGGCCAATGTACACGAGCAAACCTATGATTTTCACTGTAATAAAAGCAGGATGCGTGCCATGGCTCCAGAATATTAGCCACGCAGCCCACAGTGCAGTCAAAAGCAGCAAGGTATCAACAATGTGTGGGGTAATTTTGACCCAGCGCGCTTGCAGGGCAGGGCATTCACGTAGCATCCAGTAGCCGCGCAAGCTGAACAGTACGAGCGATAGAATGACAAACAAGCCATGCAGGTGAATGATGCTTTGGGTGCTCATGGCAGCGCTCCGGTCAATAAATTCAAGAATAAAAAAGGGCGGTCTGAATCGCTTCAGACCGCCCCGACTGTAGGGTTAAAGCCGTGGGCTTATTCTGGAACGCAGATTTCGCCGCGAAGCATAGCGCGAATCGTGTTGAAGACCAGCGCAACGATGAGCAATAACAACAAAGTTAACAACAACGGCGTGAGCCAGGCAAAGAATAAACCACCGATTTTTTCCAGCATAATCATGCTGGCAATGGTGATCGCCGCCATGGGGAAGGAGTAGGCCCACCAAGGCAGGGCGAATTTCACTTTAACGAAGTACTTCATCTGCGCAAACATCAGCAGGGTGGTGAACAGGGCGATGTAGTAGAAAATGCGTCCTGCGTCGTCCAACACGCCGTTATGCAGCTTGATCCAGGAGATGAAGGCCACAGCAGGCGGCGCGATAAGAATGAACAGGGTTGGCAGCAGTTTGCCCGGCATCATCGGGTGGAAGAAGAAACGGTTCATGAGGATGGTCAGCAGGACGATCCAGAACAGCAGACCAACACTGAAGAAAAACCAGGAAATCTCCATAAAGCCCAGCGGCACGCCTGCGACCGGCACCAGGATCGTACCTACGATAGGAATGAACCAGGCGGGATTGCTGTGCTGGATCTGGAATTTTTCGTGGTGTACCCAGTTGGATAGAATGATCAGCGTGAATACCAACTGCACCACCGTGCCGATCGCCCAGAGATAGAACGCAGCTACCGGAAACGTCTCCAGGCAAGCGATTGCAATCAGGATCATGCCAATCGATGTCGCAGGGAAAAAGCTCATGCGGATAGGGTGGTTGAACTCGGCGATAACGTCTTTCGGATGGCGCACGAATTTAATCAGATAGACCAGTGAGATGGCGATATAAGCCAGCGTAGTCACTGCAAGTAAAGTCAGCCCGGGTATCGTTCCCCAACCCCAGAGATGTTGTGCTTTTTCTACGGCGATGGTGAGGCCGGCCAATCCCATGACAATGGCGAAGAAGGCAATGGAGAAGTGCTCAAGCCGCCCGTGGGCGGGTTGATGGGGTGTCTGTGTCATGAGATGAGCTCCGTTAACTTTAAGGAATGAGGTTAATGTAACAGCACAAGTGGGCTTAAATAAACATATTTGATTTAGGTATATATAAAATCTTGGCAATACCTGGGCTGCGAGCGGAGTACTTTCCACGTAGAGGGCATAAACCTGTCATTTGCATGTGCCGCGTGAGTTGGTTTATTCCAGTAACAAATAAAACAATAGGCCGCCACGCAGCCGGGTGTATTTGGGGCGGACGAGGGCTGTGTTAGCATCCAAGGGAAGCTTGGGAAAAGGCGTATTGAACTTTCGTACCCCGTTGCCAACCCAAGTTGATGTTGTTAAAAAAACCACCAGGAGAACGTCACCATGAAGAAGATTGTTGTTGCCCTTTCCGCTGCTGTTGCTTTGATCAGCGGCAGTGCCTTTGCCGCTGGCGATGTTGCTGCTGGCAAGGCCAAGTATGGTTCTATTTGCGCAAGCTGCCACGGCATGAACGGCGAAGGCATGGGGATTTTCCCGAAGCTGGCGGGTAACCCTGTGGCCAAGACCACCGACCTGCTCAAACAGTACAAGGCGGGCAAGACCGTTGGCGCCAACACTGCCATGATGGCACCGCAAGCGGCTGGTCTGTCCGATGCCGAAATCGACAATCTGGCTGCCTATATCGCTACCCTGAAGTAATTACACGCGCTTGCCGCAACGAAAAAACCCCCGCCAATTGGCGGGGGTTTTTGTTTGTGCGCGTTTAGGTCTTACCAGGACTTGTACGGCAGGAACTTACCGTTCATGGTCACCACCACGCGGTCGCCGAGCGGGTTTTCTTCCTTGTCGATGTGCATGGAAAAGTCGATGGCGCTCATGATGCCGTCGCCGAATTTTTCATGGATCAGCGCCTTCATGGTCGGGCCGTACACGCCGACGACTTCGTACAGGCGATAGATCAGCGGGTCGGTCGGTACTGCCTTCTCCCAGGTCTTGGTTGGGCAGGCTTCGATGGCTGCCTTGGCTTCGGCGGGCAGTTCCAACACCGTCACCAGCTTTTGCGCGTATTCCGGCTTGAGGCTGTTCATGCCCAGGCAGGCGGAGGTGGTGAACACCGGCGACAGGCCGATACCGCTGGCGATGGCCTCCCAGCTCAGGCCGAGAGCTTCTTTCTTTTCAAGGATCAGGGCGGTCAGGGCTTCTTTGTTCATCATGGTAGTTACTCCGGTCATGGATAGGCTCGTGGATAGAGGGGGTTGGGCGTGTTAAACGCCTTGCTACACCCACTATCAAAAAGCTTGCCAAGATTGACAAGGCGCGTCTGAATGCGGCTTGCGGGGTATTTGGCGTATCACGCCGTGCGCCCGGCACCCCCTGGTCGGACATTGTCAGTTCCCAATATGAGACATTTAAGGACAAAGAATTCGACAATGTCGTTTATCGGTGTTGATGCAAGTGGGTTTTGGTTAAAAGACATTTAATATCAATGAGTTGATATGTTTGGCACGAGTGGTGCATTACCTCGGTTGCGATCCATTAACGCATAACCGAGGAAAACCGCATGAGCACCCAATTCGAAGAACCCATTGCCCCGTCCTGCATCCGCCAAGCCCTGCGTGAAATTGATGCAACCGGTCTCGCCGCCCTTGGCGAGAAAGGCAAAGCCAATCCGAGCGCTGTCGTCACCCTGAAAGCCAAGACCGTGTGCGAAGGCCAGTTCCGCAACCTGACCTACATCCGTGAGCTCGCTCCGGTGGTTGTCGATGAGCCGCCCCACCTGTTGGGCGAAGACACCGCACCAAACCCCTCCGAAGCCCTGCTGGCTGCACTGGGCGCCTGCCTGGCCGTGGGTGTGCACGCCAACGCCACGGCACGCGGTATCAAGCTGACCAAGCTGGAGCTGCTGATTGAAGGCGACATCAACGTGACCGCCGTATGGGGCACCGGCGATCTGGCCGAGGACAAGCCGCTGGGCTTTACCGCCATTCGCGTCAAGTTTGATGTTGCCACTCTCGACCCGATCCCCGCCGAAGAGCTGGATGCCCTGTTGCAGCACGCCAAGAAGTGGTCGCCGGTTGCCAACACCATGATGCGTCCGGTCGCTCTCGACTGCGCCCTGCTGTAATGAACCCGCCGCTTCGTCACAGGGCGAAGCGGCTTCAAGAATTCCGAAGGAGAACGCCATGACCGCCGTGACCCAAACCATGAACACCACCCCGTCCGCAGTCCTCGAAGGCGAGCTGCTGTTTAACTCCATCCGCGACATTGTGCGCGACAAGCTTGCGCCGCTGACCGTGAAAATCGACCAGGGTTACTACCCCACTGACGTGTTGCGTGCATTGGGTGAGGCAGGAGCCCTTCGTCAGCATCTCGCCTCGCAGAACGGGCGCGGTGAGTACGATTTGCAAGCTGCATTGAAGGCGATGGATATCGTTTCGCAGCAATGCATGTCCACGGGGTTCATGATGTGGGCGCAGGACGTGGTGGGTTGGTATGTCGAGATGTCAGACAACGAGTATCTGAAGCAAACGATTTTGCCCAAGCTTGCCAGTGGCGAAGCACTCGGCGGCACGGCGCTCTCCAATCCGATGAAATATCTGGCGGGCATTGAGCCGCTGCTTGTTTCTGCCACAGAGACCGAAGACGGCTTTATCCTCAACGGCACGTTGCCGTGGGTGTCCAACCTTGGGCCGGATCACTGGTTTGGCTCCATCTTCAAGGTGGGTGGCGATAACCCGCGTGATGTCATGGCGCTGGTCAATACCTCCTGGGACGGGATGGCGCTCAAGCAGCTGGCCAAGTTCTGCGGCATGGAAGGCACCGGCACCTATGCACTGGTGTTCAAGGACGTGTTCGTGCCGAAGATCCATGTGCTGGGCGACCCGCTGATTCCCTATCTGAAGAAGATGAAGGCGGGCTTCATCCTGCTACAAACCGGCATGGCCACGGGTGTCATCGAAAGTTGTATCCAGTTGTGTGAAGAAGTGGAGCCCAAGCTTGGGCATGTCAACGCCTATCTGGATGACCGCCCCGACGAGTTGCGCGAAGAGCTTGAAGATGCACGCGAAGCGATTGCTGGCCTGTGCGAAACCCCGTTCAACCTTGACCCGGATTATCAGCGCACCGTGCTGGAAGCGCGTCTGCTTGGCGGCGAGCTGGTATTGAAGGCGGCCAACTCGGCCATGCTGCACACCGGAGCGAACGGTTATCTGCACGACGCCCCGGCGCAACGCAAATTGCGCGAGGCTTACTTCGTCGCCATCGTCACCCCGGCCACCAAGCATTTGCGCAAGGAAATCGATGCCATGGCGGCGGCCTGATCGTAGGCGTCGGTTTCTGAGCCTTGCAAGGTGGGACGTTGGTGTCGAACAGGTCGTGTAGGTGCGAATTCATTCGCACAAACGCACCTGAATTGTGCGAATGAATTCGCACCTACCTGATGTTGGCCTACGAGCTGAACCTGTCCAGACGGGGCGTAAGCATGCTCGTAAAGTTTAATGGAGAATGACCATGAGCACCCCGCGCTGGATCTGCAAGACCTGCGGATGGATTTACGACGAAAGCAAGGGCGACCCGGATAGCGGACTTGCCCCCGGCACCCGTTTTGAAGACATCCCCGAGGATTGGTCCTGCCCGCTGTGCGGAGTGACCAAGGCCGATTTCATCACGTTGGAGGAGTATGCCGCCCAGCGCGGCGCGTCCTCAGGGCCGAAAAACCGCCCGCCGCGTGCCAAGGGGCAGGTCGGCGGTGAAGATGCCGTGGTCATTGTCGGCAGTGGCATTGCCGGCTGGACGGTGGCCGAACGCCTGCGCGCACGCGACCCGGAGCGCGCGATCACCCTGATCTGCGCCGATGATGGCTGCGTCTATCCCAAGCCTGCCCTGAGCATGGCCATCGGTCAGGGGCGCAGCGCGGATGATCTGGTGGAGAAGTCCGGCACCGACAAGGCCGCCGAGCTGGGCGTGACCTTGCAGGCCAATACCCGTGTGATGGGCATCAAGCCTGCCGACAAGCGCCTGATGACCGCCAAGGGCAATGTGAAATACGGCCAACTGGTGCTCGCCCTGGGTGCCAGCCAGCGCCGCCGTGTCTTCGCAGGTGAGGCCGCCGACGACATCCTGCGTGTCAACGATCTGGCCAGCTACCGCAAGATGCGCGAACGGCTGGAGAGCGGCGCGCAGCACGTCACCCTGATCGGTGCGGGGCTGATCGGCGTGGAATTCGCCGAAGACCTGCACGCGGGTGGGCATCGTGTCACCCTGCTCGATCTGGGTGAGCAACTGCTCGGGCGTTTGGCTCCGCCGCCGGTGGCTACGCGACTGCTCGATGCGCTCAAGCCGCAGGGTATCGACTTCCGTCCCGGTGTCAGTCTGGCGGCGCTGGACAGGGAGGGGGGGGCTTATCGCGCCACGCTGACCGATGGCGCGACACTTGCTACAAATCTGGTGATTTCCGCCATGGGTCTGGTGCCGAATATCGAACTGGCGAAAAAGGCCGGGTTGATGGTCAATCGCGGCATTCATGCCGATCCCGCTGACATGCGCAGCAGCGATCCGCATATCTTTGCCGTGGGCGATTGCGCCGAGGTGGACGGGCGTAGCTACTTCTACATCGAGCCGATCAAGCGTCAGGCCGAGGCGGTTGCCGCAGCAATCTGTGGCGAATGTGCACCATTTGAGCGCAAACCGACCAGCATTCGCGTCAAAACGCCGAGTCTGGCGTTGAATCTGTGTCCGCCCGACCTGAGTGTGGCCGACATGGGGCATTGGGTGCTGGAGCGTGAAAACGCTGCAGCGTGTCGCATGGCCTTTATGGTGCATGGGCGCTCGAGCGGTTTTGCGCTGAGTGGTACGGAAGCGGCCAGCGCCGCCGAGCTTTATGACACCGTCTGTCGTAACGCGATGGCGGTGTAAAGCGCAGGGTTTTCAGATCTGACCAAGGTTTTCACACGCCACCCTACGAGGAGCCTTCCATGAGTACTGTATTGCTGTCCATCCCCGAACTGCTGACACTGACCGAAAAGGAGCCCACAGTCATCATCGACACCCGTTCACCCGAGGCCTACGCCGCCGGGCATATTCCGGGTGCGGTCAATATCCACGATATTTTCACCTACCTTGCGACCTCCACCCCGGAAGGTCTGGACGCGCTCAAGGCCAAGTTCAGCGAAGCCTTTGGCAAGGCCGGGCTCTCCGGCAAGGAAACGGCCGTGATCTACGAAGAGGCGATGAACACCGGCTTCGGTCAGTCGCCGCGCGGTTACGTGCTGCTGTCCTATCTGGGCTATCCGAAGATTTCCATTCTGCATGGCGGTTACCGCGCCTGGCTGGATGCCGGATTGCCCGTCAGCACCGAGGTTCCAGAGGTGACGCCCGTCGAGTTCCCGCTGGTGGATACCGGAACCGAGCTGCTGATCGGCAAGGATGAAGTGCTGGCCGCGCTGGATGACGAGAGCGTGGTGCTGCTGGACGTACGCGACATTGATGAATGGATCGGCACCAGCTCCTCGCCCTATGGCAAGGACTTCTGCCCGCGCAAGGGTCGCCTGCCCGGCGCACGCTGGATCGAGTGGTATCGCTTCATGAAGCCGGGCGCCACCCCGCTCTACAAAGCCGCCGAAGAAATCCTGGCCGAATGCCACACCGTTGGCATCCGCCCGGACACGCCGGTTTACCTTTACTGCTTCAAGGGCGCGCGCGCTTCCAACACGCTGGTTGCGCTCAAGGCCGCCGGTATCGAGAACGTCAAGCTCTACTTCGGCTCATGGAACGAGTGGTCACGCGACCCCGAGCTGCCCATCCAGTCGGGTCTGCCCTACGCCCAGGCCTGAGTAAAGACTGCAACTCCCTTGCAGTCTGCCCGGTTGAACCAAACAAGCCAAAGCGCCGTGAGGTACTTTGGCTTATTCTGTTGAACGGAAAACCCGCCGACGATCTTGCCGAGGACCTTGTATGTCAGCCATCTACCTCTCCCTGCACACCCTGGCCGCCGTGTTCTGGATCGGCGGCATCTTTTTCGCCTACATGGTCATGCGCCCACTCAGCGCACAGATGGAGCCGCCCGCACGACTGCGCATGTGGAACAGCGCCTACGCACGCTTTTTCCCCTGGGTGTGGGTGTTCATTGCGCTGCTGGTCGTCAGCGGCTATCTGGACATGCTGACCCGCTTCAGCAGCGCCAGCACGCCCTACCTGATCGCCATGCAAGTCGTGGGCTGGCTCATGATCCTGATTTTTGCCTGGCTGTACTTCGGGCTTTTCGCCCGCCTGCGCCGTGCCGTGGCCAGCGAAAACTGGCCGGAAGGCGGCGCGGTGATGCGAACCATCCGCTGGGTGATGTTCACCAACCTGTGTCTGGGCGCGCTAATTACGGTGATTGGCGTGGCCGGGCCGTATCTCCCTTAAGGAATTCATGAATATGAAGTTCGTAATCAGAAACGAAACAGCCGCCGACGTGGAAGCCATCGCCGAGGTCACTGTCGCTGCGTTCAAAACCCTGGACATCAGCCAGCACACGGAACAGTTCGTTATCGCGGCACTGCGTACTGCCAACGCGCTCACGCTATCGCTGGTCGCCGAAGTGGATGGCCGTGTCGTTGGACACATTGCCTTCTCCCCCGTAACCATGTCAGATGGCACACAAAACTGGTACGGCCTGGGGCCGGTTGCCGTATTGCCTGAGTATCAGCGTCAGGGCATAGGCAAAGGTTTGATTCAGGAAGGGCTGTCACGCCTGAAAGAAATGAACGCTCAAGGCTGCTGTCTGGTCGGGCATCCGGAGTATTACCGACAATTCGGCTTTGAAAACAGCCCGCGATTGGTGCTTGAAGGCGTGCCGCAAGAAGTTTTCTTCGCGCTGTCCTTTGATGGGCATATTCCGCAGGGCACTGTCACGTTCCATGATGGATTCATGGCGGCTGGCTAAGCCCAATTGCCACGGCCAATGTGGCTTTATCGTTCCCACGCTCCAGCGTGGTAACGCATCCCTAGCCGCTCCAGCGGTGCCTAACCGAGTCGCGAGCAATCCGTCGAGTTGATGCAGGCCAGAACAGCAAGGCTTATCCATTTCCAGATTGACGGATCGACTTCTGGTCGAAGCCTTGCTACGGTGTGACGGGGCGTTGGAGCGTCCATAGCTGCATTCCCACGTTGGAGCGTGGGAACGATATTTATTCCTCCAGGTGGGCGATGTGGCGCAGCGCTATGGGATGTCGCGGACGACGCTGTACAAATACATCAACACGGAAACCAGAGCATGAAACTCAAGACATTGTTTGTTAGTGCGTTGCTATGCGTGGCATCAGCTAGTTATGCAGCGGATTTTAAAAAAGGGCTTGATGCCTATATTCAAAAAGATTATCAATCAGCTTTGCGTGAGTGGCGGCCTCTTGCCGAACAGGGGGATGTTAGGGCGCAATACTACATTGGCAACGTATACTCTGAAGGCTTGGATTTCCATGCCGAAGCAGTAAAGTGGTATCTCAAAGCTGCGGAACAAGGAGATGTTAATTCGCAGTTTGCACTTGGATTTATGTACTTCAAGGGCCTAGGTGTTCCTCAAAACTTCGATGAAGCTACAAAGTGGTGGCTAAAAGCGGCAGATAACCATCGTAAAAAAGCAGAACAAGGGGATGACATTGCGCAATTAACCCTTGGAGAAATGTATCAACTAGGCCTAGGAGTATTTCAAGATGATGCCGAAGCGGTGAAGTGGTTCCGCAAGGCGGCTGAACAAGGGCAAACTAGATCCCAATTCAAATTGGGATTCATGTATGAAAACGGTCAAAGTGTACAAAAGGATTATGCACAAGCACATATGTGGTACAACATTGCAGCCTCAAAAGGTATGACTGATGCTGTTAAAGCTCGTGATGAGCTTGCTAAGAAGATGACTATCCAACAAATTAAGAATGCTCAGGAGTTGGCTGCGGAGTGGGTTAGAAATCACCAGAAACGAGGTTAACTCCTAGGTAAGGACGGGCAAATGATGCCGCAAGGCTTTGCTTTGTCTGGTGCCTGCTGCCATGTGCGGTCACGGCGTTTTAACTCATGGATATCAGTCTCATGAAAGTTTCATCGTTCCCACGCTCCCGCGTGGGAACGATTTTCGCGCGATAAGAGCGACACAAGAAACCCAATTGCCACGCCGAATCAGGCGGTGTTATCGTGGTGTCACCTTGTTTTGAGTCACGACCGCCATGTCCACGACATCACTGAAACTTCCGGAAGACATCAAGCAGCTTGCTGTGGCTGCGGCCAGGCAGCAGGGCATTTCGCCACATGCGTTTATGGTGGAGGCGATCCGCAACGCGGCGACGCTTGCGGAAAAGCGGGCGCAGTTTGTGGCGGATGCCGTCGCGGCGCGAAATGAAGCGCTTGCGTCTGGCACGGGTTACGTGGCTGAGGAGGTTCATGCCTATCTGCGCGCTCATGCCCAGGGCGAATCACTGCCCAAACCCAAGGCTACGTCTTGGCGCGGGTAATCTACGCCGAGCGGGCGCTTGCTGATCTGGTTCGGCTGACCGACTTTCTCCGTCAGACTGAGCCGATCGCTGCTGTGGAGACGGTGGAACTCATCACCGAGGCCGTGCAAGTTCTTGAAAACCATCCGCTGATGGGTCGCCCCATTGAGCATGGGTTGAGGGAGTTGGTCATTTCTCGCGGCAAGTCCGGCTATCTTGCGTTGTACAGCTTTGAGCCGGGGCATGACACCGTTCTGGTGCTTTCCGTTCGACATCAACGCGAGGCGGGCTATGTGCCGGAGTAGATGGCGTGTCGTCTAATTTTGGGTATCCGACACGCCCACTCGATCACCGGAGATGAAGAGCACGCCGCCTTTTCTCCCCCCTTTGGAAAAGGGGGGCAGGGGGGATTTGAAGGCCGCGACACGTCCCAATACAATCAAATCCCCCTCAATCCCCCTTTTACAAAGGGGGAGGCTACTCTCCGTGCGTTTTACGTTTATCCACCTTGCCAATTGGTTGCGCTAATTTTCTTGCAGCGTAACGCTGTACACACCCGCTCCTCACTCCCCACCATCCACTAATCCCAACTTAACCATCCGATATCTGAACTGGCGGGCGCTCATGCCGAGCATTCCGGCGGCGCGGGTTTTGTTGCCGCGTGCCTGTTTGAGGGCGTCGAGCAGTTCTTGTGCTTCGTCTTCGCGCACCCAGTTGTAGCCGCGCAGGTTGGCGGGTTGGGGGGTGTGGGCGGGCGGTAGGCGGGCTTCATACGGCATGGGTGTTGGCTCGGGCAGCGGCGGGGCTGCGGTGGAAAGCGAGGTGCCTGCTTCCAGATGTTCGCCGATGCGTGCTTCGTGGCGCAGGATGAGCACGATGTCTTCGACGCTGATTTGGCCGCCTTGCGCCACCAGTACGGCGCGTTTGACCACGTTTTCCAGTTGGCGGATGTTGCCCGGCCAGTTGTAGTGCTCCAGTCGCTCCAGCACACCTTGGCCGAACATGGTGTTGCGGTCGAACTCCTGGCTGGCGAGTTGCAGGAAATGCCGCGCCAGACTGCGCACGTCGCCCGAGCGCTCGCGCAGCGGCGGCAGGTGGATGGGAAAGACATTCAGGCGGTAGAACAGGTCGATGCGGAAGCGGCCTTCGTTGATGGCTTTTTGCAGGTTTTTGTGAGTGGCGGCGATGATGCGCACGTCCACCGCAACATCCTTGATGCCGCCAACGCGCTTGATGAGTTGTTTTTCCAGCACATGCAGCAGCTTGGATTGCAGGTCAAAGGCCAGGTCACCGATTTCATCCAGAAACAGGGTGCCGCCACTGGCGAGTTCGACCACACCCTTTTTCATGGCCACCGCGCCGGTGAACGAGCCTTTTTCATGGCCGAACAGTTCGGACTCCAGCAGATTTTCCGGGATGGCGGCGCAGTTGATGGCGATAAACGGGCCGTCCTGGCGGTTGCTGGTGATGTGCACCATGCGCGCGAAGCGCTCCTTGCCGGTGCCGGATTCGCCGGTGAGCAGCACGGTGGCCTGCGTGGGGGCGACGTGCAATGCCTGACGCAGCGCCTGTTTGAGCGCCGGGCTGTCACCCAGAATGCCGTGCGCGCCCTCGGTGTGGTCTTCCAGCGCCTGCTTGAGCGCGCGGTTTTCATCGGCCAGACGGGCGGTTTTCTCTTCGATCAGCGTGTTCATACGCAGAATCTGCGCGATAAAGGTGGCGAGCACGCGCAGCAGGGTCACATCGCGGCTGAAGGCGCGCTTGCGCTTGCGCAGGCGGTGCGTGCCGAGCACGCCCATCGGCACGTTGTCATGCAGGATCGGCACGGCGAGGAAGGACACGGTTTCTTGCGGCAAGGTGGAGCGATCGACGGCGCGGGTCAGGTAGATCGGCTCGTCGTCGATGTTCTGGATGACGGCGGTTTGCCCGGTGCGCATCACCCGTCCGGTCACGCCTTCGCCCGGCGCATACTGGCCACGCTGGCGTTCGAGCGCGGTCAGGCCATAGGCGTACTGGATGCTCATGTGACCCGCGCTGTCCGGCAGCACCACGCGCCCGCGGTTGAGGCCAACCATTTGCGACATCAGGCGCAGGATGCCGTGGATCGCCACGTCCGGTGTGGTGGCGTGGCCGAGCAGGCGCGCGGCTTCGTGGATGACCAGCAGTTCAATGTCTTCGCTTTCGGCTTCGTCGTGCAGGTCGTGCGCGGCGGTCATGGGGGCGGTCGAATGGACGGCGAGTTGGGCGGGCGTCGGGGCGGACTTATTGGTCATGGTCTTGTTTCCTTGTGCGTCTGCCGATAGACAAAGCAAGAGTCGCGCCGTTTTTTAATGAACAATGTTCGACATTAGTCGGTCTTGGCCGTGCAATGTCCGTGTGGCCTGACGAATCTGGCTGACTTTGTTCAGTGCAACACGCCGCATCATTTTGGTGCTTTGGTAGCGGATCGTCTGTCCGGGGCATGAATTCCGCCCTGATAGTGCGCATAGCCCGGCTTTGGGCAGTGCGGCGCGTTTTTTGGCATGAAGACTGCATTAACCCCCGTGTCCGTTATTTTCACGCAGGGAGAAATGCCATGTCCGCCTTCAAAAACCCGTTTGATTCCAATATCCGTCTCAAGGGCGGCTGCTCTTGTGGCAAGCATCACAGCCAGTCCGAGCACGATGCCGAAGCTGCGCGCCTGGCCGAGCCGCAAAATGACGAAGCGGCGCTGAATCGTGTGATTGAATCCGCCGTGGTGCGCGCCCTGTTCCCGCATGACGAAACGCGCCGCGCCTTCCTCAAGGCCGTCGGTGCGGGCACCGCGATGGCCGCGCTTTCGGCCCTGTTCCCCATGGGCGCGGCGCAAGCACTGGCCGCAGAGGGCGGGCCGCTGGAGAAGAAGAATCTCAAGATCGGCTTCGTGCCGATTACCTGCGCCACGCCGATCATCATGGCCAAGCCCATGGGCTTCTATGAGAAGGAAGGCTTGGATGTCGAAATCATCAAGACCGCCGGTTGGGCGCTGGTGCGCGACAAGGTGCTGAACAACGAATACGACGCCTCGCACATGCTCTCGCCGATGCCGATTGCCGCCAGCATGGGACTGGGCTCGCAGCCAAGCCCCACCTTTGTGTCCACGATCCAGAACATCAACGGTCAAGCGATCACGATGCACATCAAGCACAAGGACAATCGCGACCCGAAAAACTGGAAGGGCATGAAGTTCGGCATTCCGTTCGACTATTCCATGCACAACCTGCTGTTGCGCTACTACCTGGCCGAAAACGGCATTGACCCGGACAAGGATGTGCAACTGACCGTGATTTCGCCGCCCGATATGGTGGCCAACTTGCGCGCGGGCAATATCGACGGCTTCCTTGGGCCAGAGCCGTTCAACCAGCGTGCGGTATTCGAGGGCTTTGCCTTTATCCAGGTTCTTTCGAAGGACCTGTGGGACGGCCACCCCTGCTGCACCTTTGCCGCCACCGAGAAATTCATCAAGGAAGCGCCGAATACCTATGCCGCGCTGTTCCGTGCCATTGCCAGCGCCACGGTGTATGCGCACAAGGCAGAAAACCGCCCGGCAATTATCGAGGCCATTGCTCCGGCCAACTATCTGAACCAGCCAATCCCCGTGCTGCAACAGGTGATGACCGGCAAGTTTGCCGATGGCCTGGGCAATATCCAGAACGTGCCGGGTCGTGCCGATTTCGATCCGTTCCCCTGGCAGTCGATGGGCGTGTGGATTCTGACCCAGCTCAAGCGTTGGGGCTATATCAAGCAGGACATCGACTACCGGCAGATTGCCGAGCAGGTTTTCCTTGCCACTGAAGCGCGTGAACGCCTGAAGGCCATGGGACTGGAAGCCCCGGCGGAGAACTTCAAGAAGCACACCATCATGGGCAAAGTGTTTGACCCGGCCAAGCCGCAGGAATACGTCGATTCCTTCGCGATTCGGAAGGCGGTGTGAGATGAAAGCCTCACTCACCTTGCGCGCGAGCATGGTCTCCGCGCTGATTCTGGTCGTCTTCCTCGGCGCCTGGCAGCTCGCCACCCTGCCGACGGGCGGCGGGGCGGTGTATGCCGACCCGGAATACGCTGCCATGATGGGCGGCGCGGCGACGCAGGCTTCCAGTATGCCCACGCCGGGCGTGGTCGGTTCGACCATCCTCAGCCAGCTCTCCAACCCGTTTTATGACAACGGGCCGAATGACAAGGGTATCGGCATCCAGCTCGCCTATTCCTTGTCGCGTGTGCTTGCAGGCTTCCTGCTGGCCGCCATTGTCGCGGTGCCATTGGGCTTTGTAATCGGCATGTCGCCGCTGATGTACAAGGCGCTCAACCCGTACATCCAGATCATGAAGCCGATCTCGCCGCTGGCCTGGATGCCGCTTGCGCTCTACACTATCAAGGACGCTTCGCTGTCGTCGATCTTCGTGATCTTCATCTGCTCGATCTGGCCGATGATGATCAACACCGCGCACGGCGTGGCCTCGGTGAAAAAGGACTGGCTGAACGTGGCGCGCACACTGGAAGTCAGCGCCTTCCGTACTGCCATGCAAGTGATACTGCCTGCCGCCGCGCCGACCATTCTGACCGGGATGCGCATTTCGATGGGTATTGCCTGGCTGGTGATCGTCGCCGCCGAGATGCTGGTGGGTGGCACGGGTATCGGCTACTTCGTATGGAACGAGTGGAACAACCTCAACCTGTCGAATGTGATCTTCGCCATCTTCATGATCGGCGCGGTCGGGATGTTGCTGGACATGGTGTTCGGTGTCCTGGCCAAATTAGTCAGTTATCAGGAGTGATACGTATGAACCAGCCCTTCCTCAAGGTTGAAGGACTGAAAAAGGTCTTTCCCTCGCCCGGTGGCGCACCGGATGTCACCGTGTTTGAAAACATCCATTTCGGCTTCGAAAAAGGTGAGTTCGTCTGCATCATCGGCCACTCCGGCTGCGGCAAATCCACCATCCTCAACGTACTGGCCGGACTGGACGAAGCCACCGCAGGCAATGTGTTCATGGATGGCCGCGAAGTGAAAGGCCCCAGCCTCGATCGCGGCGTGGTGTTCCAGAGCCATGCGCTGATGCCCTGGCTGACCGTGATGGAAAACGTCGCCTTTGCCGTCAGCTCGCGCTGGAAAGACTGGAACAAAGAGCAGGTGCGCACCCATTGCATGAAGTACATCGAGCTGGTTGGCCTCGGTCATGCGGCAGACAAGAAACCGCACCAGCTCTCCGGCGGCATGAAACAGCGCGTCGGAATCGCCCGCGCCTTTGCCATCGAACCGAAGATGCTATTGATGGACGAGCCGTTCGGCGCGCTGGATGCGCTCACCCGTGGCGTGATTCAGGACGAACTGGTCAAAATCTGCGATGCCACGCACCAGACCGTGTTCATGATTACGCATGACGTGGACGAGGCGATTCTTTTGGCCGACAAGATCGTGCTGATGTCCAATGGCCCGCTGGCCAAAATCGCCGAGATCGTGGAAAACCCGCTCCCCCACCCGCGCGTGCGTCAGGAAATTCACCACGACCCGCAATTCTATGCCGTGCGCAATCACCTGGTGGACTTCCTGGTCAGCCGCTCCAAGCTGATTGCCCAGGGCGAGCTGTCAAGCGACTACGATCCGCTGCATCCCCCGGTAATACGTCCCGTCGTGGAGGCGTTGAAGCTGGCCGCCTGATTCTGTTTAGAGCGACGCATTCAACCGCGCCTTGTGCGCGGTTTTTTTTTCCGCGACCGGGCGAGGGAACGATCTAAAATATAACCACCTAACGCGCCGGGAAGGTTTGTTATGCACTCTTCATTCGCCCGCCGAAAGTTTTTACGCACAGCGCTCGCCCTGACAATGGCGCCGCAATGGGTGCGCGCAGACGAGGCGCGCCGTGTGGGGATTGTGACCGATCCGCTGTTTCTGGCGCACGACTGGCCGGAGCACTCGGAAGGCGCGTATCGCCTGCGCGCCATCCTTGAACGACTGGAAAATGATGGCTTGCTCGACCGCCTACTGGCGCAGAAGGCTCGCGCCGCCAGCGAAGCCGAACTGCTGCGCGGCCACACTGAGGGCTACCTCTTGGAGGTGCGAGTGGCCAGCGATGGCGAGCCGGGCTTTTTCAACTTCGGCATGCAGGACAATTACGTCAATCAGGCCACCTGGAGCGCGGCGCGTCATGCGGTGGGCGGCCTGATTGATCTCTGCCGGGCGGTGGCCAAACGTGATCTGGATGCAGGTTTTGCGCTGGTGCGCCCGCCGGGGCATCATGCCGAACCCAGCCGTGCCATGGGCTTTTGCTTTGTCAGCAATATCGCCCTGGCCGCGCGCGCCTTGCAGGCCGAGGGCATCCAGCGCCTGGCGATTCTCGATTTCGACATTCATCACGGCAACGGCACCCAGGCCGTGGTGGGGCAAGATCCCAACATCCTGTTCCTCGATTTTCATCAATCCAGTCTGTTTCCCGCCGGAAGCGGCAGGATTGAGGAGATTGGCGAAGGCGCCGCGCGCGGAACCATCGTGAATGCCCCCGTGCCGCCCTATGTGGATGACGCAGGGTTTCTGGCCGTGTATGACCATGTTTTCGAGCCTGTGATGCGTCGCTTCAAACCGCAGATGCTGCTGGTCTCCGCTGGCTACGACGGTCACTGGCGCGACCCCTTGTCCCGGCAGAAAATCACCCTGCAAGGCTTCGACCAACTCAGTCGCAGACTGGTGGATTTCGCCGATAAAAACTGTGGAGGGCGCGTGGTGTTCACGTTGGAGGGCGGCTACGACCCGGAGGTGTTGGGTCATGGCGTGGCCAACAGCCTGCGCGCAATGCTTGGCGATACGGAGTTCAACGACCCGGTGGGCGCGGAAGTGAAGGACATCCCGAGTGCAGACATCGCTGCGCTGGTGCAACGCTTGCGCAGCTTGCACGGGCTGGCCTGACGCTTCCGGTTTGAATGGGCGGCGATCCTTATGCTTCGGTCGTCAGACAAAACCGCTGAATCAACCCGCGCAGCAGCTCAAGTGTTGGCGGAATGCGTTCCAGCGCGAGATATTCATCCGGCTGGTGCGCCTGCGCGATGTCGCCGGGGCCGAGCACCACCACGTCCATGCCTAGCTCACGCAGGTAGGGCGCTTCGGTGCCGAACGCGACTGCACCCGCCGTGTGACCGGTCAGGCGCTCGGTCACTTTCACCAGTTCCGCATCCGGCGGGGTTTCCATCGGCGCGGTGCCGGGGAAGAGCGGTTCGAGGGTCAGGTTCAGGCCGGGCAGGGTGACGGCCTGTTGCAAGCGCTCGCGCAGCATGTCGCGCAATTCCAGCATGTTCATGCCCGGCAGCGGGCGCACGTCGATATGCAGCTCGCAATGGCCGCAGATGCGGTTGGGGTTGTCGCCGCCGTGGATGTAGCCGAGGTTCATGGTCGGCACCGGCACATGAAACAGCGGGTTGCAGTGGCAGCGTTGCAGCTCGGTGCGGAAATCGAGCAGCGCGCCCATGGCCTGCTGCATTCCCTCCAGCGCGTTCGCCCCCAGGCTGGGGTCGCTGGAATGCCCGGAACGTCCGCGAATGCGGATCGCCTCCATCATCACGCCCTTGTGCATACGAATCGGCTTGAGTCCGGTCGGTTCGCCGATCACCGCATGGCGCGCCTTGGGTCGCCCCAGTTTGACCAGGGCTTCCGCGCCCGCCATCGAGCTTTCCTCATCGGCGGTGGCGAGAATGATCAGCGGCTGCTTCATCTCGCGGGCATTCAGCCCGCGCGCAGCCTCAAGCGCAAGGGCGATGAACGATTTCATGTCCGAGGTGCCCAGTCCGTAAATCCGCCCATCGGCTTCGGTCAGGCGAAAGGGATCATGTGTCCACAACTCCGGGTCGCAAGGCACGGTGTCGGTATGCCCGGACAGCACCAGCCCGCCCGCACCCTGGCCTAGCGTGCCGATCACATTGGCCTTGTCCGGCTGCCCCGGCAGCGGCACGATCTCCACCGCAAACCCCGCCGCCTCCATCCAGCCCGCGATTTCGTCAATCAGCGTACGGTTGCCCTGATCGAACAACGGGTTGACGCTACTGACCGAAGGAATGGTAATCAGCCGGGCAAGCATCTCGTGCAAAGCAGGGGCGGGCATGGCGGAATCCTCGGGGTGGATATTTCAAGGCATGATACGCAAATTTCAGGTTGCCACTTACCAAGTCCGGCATCCTTAATTGGCGATAGGAAAACGACAATGCAGGTGGTGAGCGCTTGTGATTGCGTGGAGGTTGAAACAAGCTTACCGTAGTACGGCGCTTGCGCTGGATAAAATACGTTAGCCCTCTTGGAGTTTCTATGACCCTTTCCGATTTTTGGCTCAGTGTTTTGGCATCAAGCATCGCCAGTATTCTTGTTGTTATTTCTGCAAAAATTACCCTCGAAAGATGGAAGAAATGGGTAATCGGAATTGGTGCAGCCGCATTTTTTGCGCTGGTTGTGGCTGTAATCGTTTTCGCGGTATTTACAGTTACAAAAGAAGTTTCGTCATATTTAACGAGATCGTCACTTCAAGAGAAGATTGCTACCTACATAAAAGGGCACTATCCAGAAGAGCTAAAGAAAGGTTATGGCGTTGATGTGCTTGAAATTCGTCAGCGTGTATTTCTTGGCTTCAAGTATCCCGACTCGGAGGCATATCCATCTCCTCATCCATTGAGTAATCCGGTATTCGACGCAGAAATCACAAAGCTACTTAACAACAATGGATTCTCTGGTACGCCTGCCTGGGGCTATCCCATTAAGCCCGCAACTGCAGAAGAGATGGAAGATCTCTTGCAGCAGAAATGAGGGGGCTAACTCGTCTCTCCACTGGTAAGCAGCTCAAGGCCGGTGAATTCAAGCATTAGATCAAGAGGTAAGGCTTAATGGATTACACTTCACTCGACGAGTATGCCAAGTTGATTGATGGGGCAATTGATACAGGAGACGAGGACTTACTTCAGACGTTACTGGTGAAGCTTAATAATCTCCCGGAACATGATTTTAATAAAATTGAACTTTCCAAGATTGAATTCTTTAAGGCAAATTGTTATTCGGCGCTACGCCAACTCAAGGATAGACACCTTTCATGGGGCTGGGACGATCCAGAATTAGAGCGTGAGATTTATCATCTTCGGGCAGCACGAAATATGCTGTCGGAAGTCCCATTGAAGGAAGATCAAACGGACTTGCGTTTCAGAGTATCCACGAATCTTGCAAATGCACTCAATCATGTGGGTAGATTTGTTGAGGCCATTGATCTATGGGACGAAGTTTTGGCAGACGCCCCTGATTACGCTATGTCGGTAGGTAATAGAGGATTTGCGTTTCTTTGGTATGGAAAATATCTCTATGACCCAGGGCATCAGGGTATTTTATTAAATGAAAGTTATCACAAGATAAAACAGGCGCTTAAGATCGGGGTGGAGGATCATGCTGCGGTAGGGATGCAGGAGTGGCTAGATCATCTGCTAGAACTTCGCGACTGGGAAAGCTTTCATTTTCAGTCTGAAAATGAATCAAGAGGAGACTCTGAACGCGAAAAGTCTTACCGCACATGGTGTCTCAATCACAAGTTGTTCCTTAATCCGCTAAATGATTTGTGGAAAGACGATATTGCTGCCAATGATGTTTTGACTTTTCCTTCGATAATCGTGAAGCTAGAAAAAAGTCACCGAGGGTCGCCACCGGAAGTCTATGGGATTTACAATCAACTAAAACAAGAGTACGTCAGCGCTCGTTACATGCTGTTCGATGCAATCAAAGAATCACAAGAAGGCGTTCATTTCGCGGATAAGAGGGTTAAGCTATACAACATGCTTGATTATCGCAACTACCGCTTGTGGATAGAAAAAGTGAAAATGGCATTCCTTGGGGTGCATGCGATTTTCGACAAAATTGCTTATTTGATCAATGAATACTGGGAATTGAATCAGCCCGCTAGGCGTATAAGCTTTAAGACATGCTGGTTTAACAACGGTAAAGCGGGCGACGGTTTCGTTCCGGCTTTTGATGCTTCTCAAAACTGGCCTTTGAGGGGATTGTACTGGATTAGCAAGGAATTTGTTGGTGAGAAAGAAATAAGTAGCTCGCTGCAACCGGATGCCTGGCACATTGCAGAAATTCGTAACCACATCGCGCACAAATATCTAAAAGTCTTTGATCACTCTCTCGTTGATACTAAGTCGTGGCGTTGTGCTAAAGGGCATGAGTGGGAGTATCCAATAAGTGAGCGAGAGCTTATTAATCAAACATTGAAGCTGTTAAATCTAGTTAGGAGCGCACTGATATATGTATCGCTGGCAGCGTATGATGAGGAACGGAGAAAACTGTCTGAAATAGATGATGAGCTGATAGGTGAAATGCAGCTATTCGAAGTAGATGACAAATATCGGCTATAGGTGTAACAAAATGATTTGGGCGCATTACTGAGGTTCGTTGCATGAGATATTTCATTAGCGTTGTTGGCATGGTTGCGCTTTTTATAACCTCCAACGCATGGGCGGATACTTCAACGCAAACCGCGCCCACCACGGGCAAGGATCTCTACAAGGCACATTGCGCGCTGTGTCATGGGGGCAAGGGGCAGGGCGTGCCGCCGATGTTTCCCGGTTTGAACAGCAAATCGGTGGAGGTTTATGCCGCCATGATGCAGAACTACCGAGCCGGGAACGGGCACAAGGTGATGGTGGATATGGCCAAAAGCCTGACCGAGACGCAGATTCAGGAGCTTTTGGCGCATATCGCGACCTTTCCGCCCAAGCAGCCGTAGGATGCCGCTTACGCTTTTGGCTCCCCCTCGCCACGCGGGAGGGATAAAACGTCTTTCCTTGCCCGGTATGGGGTGAAATCCCCGTGCGCTTGGGGTACATTTGCCCGAAGTGGGATTTTTTTGGTTTTTTAGCGGAGTTTCATCATGTCCAAGTTCCTTATCGCACCGTCCATCCTGTCTGCCAACTTCGCCAAGCTTGGCGAGGAAGTGGATAACGTCCTGGCTTCTGGCGCCGACATTGTGCATTTTGATGTGATGGACAACCATTACGTGCCTAACCTGACCATTGGGCCGCTGGTGTGCGATGCGCTGCGCAAGCATGGCGTGACCGCTCCGATTGATGTGCATTTGATGGTCAAGCCGGTTGATCGCATCATCCCGGACTTTGCCAAGGCGGGTGCGAGCTTTATCACCTTCCACCCGGAAGCTTCCGAGCATGTTGATCGCACCATTGGCTTGATTAAGGAATCCGGCTGCAAGGCGGGTCTGGTGTTCAATCCGGCCACGCCGCTGGATATTCTGGAATACATGCTGCCCAAGCTGGACATGGTGCTGTTGATGTCGGTCAACCCCGGCTTTGGTGGCCAGAAGTTCATTCCGTATGTGCTGGACAAGGCGCGCAAGGTGCGTGCGATGATCGACGCGGGCGGTTATGACTGCCGCCTGGAAATCGACGGTGGCGTGAGCGCGGCGAATATCCGCGAAATCGCAGAAGCCGGTGTGGATACTTTCGTTTCCGGCTCGGCGCTGTTTGGCAAGCGTAATGACAACGATGCGAACCGTTACGACACCATCGTAGCGGAAATGCGTGCCGAGTTGGCCAAGGTTGGCGGCTGATCCGCATGAAAACTTTTGCTCCCAAAATGGTCCTGTTCGATCTGGACGGCACCCTGATCGACAGCGTGCCTGATCTCGCTTATTGCGTGGACGAGATGATGAAGGCGCTGGATATGCCGCTGCGCGGCGAGGCGGCGGTACGCAACTGGGTCGGCAATGGCGTTGAGCGTCTGGTTGAGCGTGCGCTGAGCAATGATTTGAATGGCAAGCCGGATGCTGTGCTGTTTGCGCGCGCCTTGCCGATCTTCAAGCAGCTTTATGCCGATAACACCTCCGGTCGTTCTTTCCTCTATCCGGGGGTCAAGGAAGGTCTGGAATACATCAAGTCGCTCGGACTGCGTATGGGCTGCGTGACAAACAAGGCCGAGCAGTTCACCGTGCCCTTGCTCAAGGATCTGGGTGTATTCGATGCGTTCGAAACGGTGATTTCCGGCGACACCCTGCCGGTCAAAAAGCCTGACCCCGGCCCCCTGTTTTATGCGGCGGGCTGGTTTCATTGTGCTCCGCACGAGGCATTGATGATCGGTGATTCGATTTCTGACGTTAAGGCGGCGCGCGCGGCGGGCTTCAATATCATTTGCATGAGCTATGGCTACAACCACGGTGAAGATATCCGCAACTACCATCCGGATGCGGTGATTGATTCCATGGTCGAGCTGAAAGAGCTGGTCAAGGCATCATGATTTTTTACAGAGAGGCGTGGCAAGGGGAGCGATGGTGGCGCGCAGGCTAACCCCGCGCAGTCGATCCTTGCCCGTTTTTCTGGAGATTTCATTATGCAACCCGAATACTTTGAACACCTTTGCAGCGAGGGCTATAACCGCATTCCGGTGATGCGTGAAGTCCTGGCTGATCTTGATACCCCGCTTTCCGTTTACCTTAAGCTCTCTCACCTGCCCTATAGCTACCTGTTCGAGTCGGTACAGGGCGGCGAAAAATGGGGGCGCTATTCCATCATCGGCCTGCCTGCGCGCACTGTGCTCAAGGTGCGTGGTTATGTGGTGACGCTTGAGGAGGCGGGCGAGGTGGTCGAACAGGTCGAAGTGCCTGATCCATTAACCTTTATCGAAGACTTCCAGCAGCGTTATCGTGTGCCGACCTCGGAGCAATTAAACTCAGGGCAATTAAATATTGCAGGCTTACCGCGCTTTTTCGGCGGGCTGGTGGGTTATTTCGGCTACGACACTATCCGCTACATCGAACCCAAGTTGGCGCAGGGTTTTCACAAACCCGATACCATCGGTGCGCCGGACATTTTGCTGATGCTCTCGGACGAAGTGGTGGTGTTCGACAATCTGCGCGGGCGCTTGCAGATCATTGTGCATGCGCAACCCGGCGGGCTGGAGGTGGCGCAGCAACGCCTGGATGCCATCGAAGCGCAATTGCGCCTGCCGTTGGCAGCACCACAGACCCAGCACCGCCCCGCCAAGGTCGATGAAGCGGATTTTGTCTCAGGCTTTACCGAAGCCGGCTTCAAACATGCGGTGCACAAGGCCAAGGAATACATCGCTGCGGGTGATGTGATGCAAGTGGTGCTCTCCCAGCGCATGAGCATCCCGTTCTCCGCGCCTTCACTGGATCTGTACCGTGCCTTGCGCGGGCTGAATCCTTCGCCGTACATGTTCTTCCTTGATTTGGGCGACATGCAGGTGGTGGGGTCGTCGCCGGAGATTCTGGTGCGTCTGGAAGATGAAGAAGTCACCGTGCGCCCGATTGCCGGCACGCGCCGACGCGGTCACGATGCCGCCGAGGACGCGGCTTTTGAAGCCGAACTGCTGGCTGATCCGAAGGAGCGCGCCGAACACCTGATGCTGATTGACCTGGGTCGCAATGACATCGGTCGCGTGTGCAAGACCGGTAGCGTGCGCCTGACCGACAAGATGGTGATCGAGCGCTATTCGCATGTCATGCACATTGTTTCCAACGTGACCGGGCAGTTGCGCGACGGCTTGTCGGCGATGGACGTGTTACGCGCCACCTTCCCGGCGGGCACGGTATCAGGCGCGCCTAAGGTGCGGGCGATGGAAATCATCGACGAACTGGAGCCGGTCAAGCGCGGTGTTTACGCCGGTGCGGTCGGCTATCTGGGCTGGGGTGGCTCACATGGCGGCAATATGGACACGGCGATTGCCATCCGCACGGCGGTCATCAAAGACGGCGAGCTGCATATCCAGGCGGGCGCCGGGATTGTGTATGACTCCATTCCGGCGCTGGAATGGAAGGAAACCATGAACAAAGGACGCGCGATATTCCGTGCCGTCGCGCTGGCGGAGGCGGGGCTGGATGCTTCGGCGATCAAGCATCGTTAAAATTTTCCTTGTGCCTTTTCGTCTGCGCTCTGATTGGCTTTTGCTTCTTTTGTAGGGCTTCTTCGCGGCATTTGTGGGTGGGACATGATTCGTTTTTTTGGGATGGTGATTGCCCTGGCTCTGCCCCTGCTGTTGATGTGGTGGGTGATGCGCCCGTCAGATAACCTGATCACGCCTGTTGTGCGTGAGCACATGAGCGAATACACCACAGCTATTGAGGTGGAGCTCGGTGAGTCTGACCCGGCTTGCCTGAACCATGTCGGACCGTTCCCGCTTGATCCTGTGAAACAGTTTCTCCCCCCAGGCTGTACGGACTGCGCAGCTTTGGTGCAGGCGGGTCTTATCAGCAAAGACCTAGGCAAAGGAATCTATCGGCTTGCCGCGTTGGGCAAGCAGCATTACACCGAGGTCGTGGATGTGCGCCGCGTTATACACGGCAATATTGCTCGCGAAGCCTTGCGGCAGCCGCGCTTGTGTTTCGGCGAAACCCGCGTGCATGCGATCATAGAATCCCTGCCGGCCTTTCCCTTTGGGCCGGATAAGGCCATTTCCGTCAAGGTCATTTTTGAAGTCCGTGAGCCATCGTCCTTCCTGTTCACGGAACAGGCCAGATCGCTTGAGTTGCCAAAGCCCTCCCAGAGCGCGCCGGGTCAGCCATGGCTGCTGCCGCCCAAGATCGTAAGCTTTGTAACCAATCACAATGGCACCATCCTGTATTTCGACAACAGTATCCGCTATGGCAAGTGGATCAAGGAACAATGACTTGAGGGAATCATCATGATTTTAATGATCGACAACTACGACTCCTTTACCTACAACATCGTGCAGTATCTGGGCGAGCTGGGGGCGGAGGTTGAGGTTCATCGCAACGATGAAATCACGCTGGACGCTATTGAGCGCATGGCACCGAGCCATATCGTGGTGTCTCCCGGGCCTTGTACGCCACTTGAGGCCGGGATTTCGGTGGATGCGATCAAGCATTTCGCGGGCAAGCTGCCGATTCTTGGCGTCTGCCTTGGCCATCAGGCCATCGGCCAGGCCTTTGGCGGGCACATTATCCGCGCCAAGCAGATCATGCACGGCAAAACCTCGCAGGTGTACCACGCGAATGTCGGCGTGTTTGAGGAATTGCCCAACCCGTTTGAAGCCACACGCTACCATTCGCTGGTGATCGAGCGCGAAACCATGCCGGACTGCCTGGAAATCACCGCCTGGACACAAAACCCGGACGGCTCGTTCGAGGAGATCATGGGTGTGCGTCATCGTGAACTCACCATCGAGGGCGTGCAGTTCCACCCCGAGTCCATCCTCACCGAGCATGGGCATGACATGCTCAGACGCTTCCTCGCCGTGTCCGGCGGGCGGCGCTGAAGGTGACGCGCCACCCCTTGCGGGTGTCCTTCATCGTCGCGGCGCTGGCTATGCTGGCGCCGTTTTCGCTGGATACCTACCTACCGTCCTTTCCTTCCATCGCTGCCGATTTGGGTGCGACGCCGCAGGAGATGCAGCGCACCCTGAGCGATTACCTGTGGGCTTTCGGCCTGATGATGCTGGTGTATGGCCCGCTGTCCGACGCGCTCGGACGGCGGCGGGTGGTGCTGGTGGCTTTGCTCGGCTATGCGCTGGCTTCGCTCGGCTGCGCCTTGGCCAATGACATCGACACCCTGATGTTGATGCGCGCAGGACAGGGGCTGGCGGCGGGGGCGGGGCTGGTGATTGGCCGCGCCCTGGTGCGTGATGTGTTCGAGGGTGCGCAGGCGCAGCGGGTGACGGCGGATGTGATGCTGTTTTTTGCCATTGCTCCGGCGATTGCGCCATTGGTGGGCGGTTGGCTGGATGATGCCTTTGGCTGGCGTGCGGTGTTTTTGTTTCTGGCCGTGATGGGGTTGCTGATCTTTGCCCTGGTGGCGGCGTGGATGCCGGAAACCCTGCCGGATCACCAGCGCCAGCCGATTCATCCTCTGTCAGTGGCGCAGGCCTATGGGGGCATGTTCAGCCATCTGCCGTTTATGTTGCTGGCACTCCTGTTCGGCATCAATTTCGGCGGCCTGTTCATTTACATTGCCTCTGCGCCGGAGTTGATCTACACCCATTTGGGCTATGGGTCGCATGACTTCTGGCGGCTGTTCGTGCCCGTGGTGGTCGGTATTGTGATGGGCAGTTTCCTCGCCGGACGTTTGGCGCATCGTTTGACATCGCGTCAGGGCGTGAGCATCGGCTTCGTGCTCATGGCGGTGGCGGCCTTGCTGAACGTGGCGCTGACGTATCTGCCCACTCAGACGGCAGTCACGCTGATCGCGCCGGTAGCGCTGTATGCCATGGGCATGGCGTTTTCCATGCCCGGCCTGAGTTTGCTGGGGCTGGATATGTATCCTGCCCGGCGCGGCATGGCTTCCGCCGTGCAGGGGTTTATGCAGATGATGTCCAACGGCCTGCTGGCAGCGTTTGTGGTGACGCTGCTGGCCGCGAGCGTGCAGTGGCTGGCGCTTGGGCAACTCGCTATCGCATTGAGTGCGCTCGGTGTATGGCTCGCTTTTCTCAAAACGCAGACCCGCTAACAGGGGGCTGAAAAACTCATCCATGAGTTTTTCAGCCCCACCGAATCCGGTACACGCCCGGATTCGGTGGCGATAAATCAATCACTTACGTGATTAATTTGCGTGCGGGACATCCATGTCCCGCCTTAACAGGCTTCTAAAATGAGTATTTCAGCAGCCTTTTAAACCCGGGTGGCGCTCAGGCAACAGTTTGATTGCCGCCTGTTTTTAGCACTGTTAGCTTTTGGCAGCCCGAGCGGGGCTTGTTGTATCGGCTCATGACCTGAGGAACACGCATGGAACTTGACGGCAACATTCTGCACATTGATTCGCTGATCGCAGTCACCATCGGCATTATCGTGCTGTTTGTCGGTAAGCGGCTCAATGATGGCATCGGTTTCTTGCGCGAATACAGCATTCCGGAGCCGGTGACCGGCGGTTTGCTGTTTTCCATCCTGTTCGGTCTGGTTTATCTCCTGCTTAACGTTGAGGTCGAGTTCAACCTTGCTGCGCGCGACGTTCTGTTGGTGTATTTCTTTACCACCATTGGCATCAATTCCAGTGTGCGTGATTTGGTGAGCGGCGGACGACCGCTGATTATTCTTCTATTGATTACCGTGGCGTTCATGGTGGCGCAGAACCTGGTGGGCATTGGCGGGGCGTGGCTGTTCGATCTACCGGCGGCAGTGGGGGTGATCGGCGGCACGGTGTCGCTGATCGGCGGACATGGCACCACCATCGCCTGGGCACCACAGATTGCGGAAAACTTCGGTATCGCCAACGCCATGGAAATCGGCATTGCCTCGGCCACCATCGGCCTGATTCTGGCCAGCCTGATGGGCGGGCCAGTGGCCAAGTTTCTGATTAACCGTCACAAGCTGCAACCGGATGCCGCGCATATCCATGATGTGCAGGATGTTGGTGTGTCCGCTGCCGATTGCAACAAAAACATCAGTCATCTTGATTTTCTGAATACCATTCTGGCGATTCATATCGCCATTATTCTTGGCTCGCTGCTGAATGATCTGGTCAGTGGCTGGGGCTTGAGTCTTCCACTGTTCGTGACCTGTTTGTTTGCCGGGATTTTGCTTACCAACCTGCTGCCGCACGGCTTGCTGGGCAAGCATGGCATCACGTGGCCGACGCGCGCACCCGCCATGGCACTGATTGCCGATGTGGCGCTGGGGACGTTTCTGGCCATGTCGCTGATGAGTATGCAGCTGTGGACGCTGGTGGATCTGGCCGGGCCTGTGTTCACCATTCTGGCTCTGCAACTGGTGCTGGCGGTGCTGGTGGCTATTTTCATTCTGTTTCCGGCCATGGGGCGCGATTACAACGCCGCCGTGGTCTGTGCCGGATTCAGCGGCGTGACCTTGGGGGCGACACCCACGGCCATGGCGAATATGGCGGCAGTGACCCAGCGCTTCGGACCGTCACATCAGGCCTTTATCATCGTGCCGCTGGTGTCTGCGTTTTTCATTGATTTGGCGAATGCGGTGATGATTCCGTTTTTCCTGGCGAACTTCTGATCGGCTCCGAATTTTGATTCCACCCGCGTAAATACTGCGCGCCTTGATGAGGGTTTTGACATGACTTATTGCGTTGGTCTTTTGCTCGACAAAGGTTTGGTAATGGCATCCGATTCACGCACCAATGCGGGTGTGGATTACATTTCGTCCTACAGCAAGCTGCATGTGGTTCAGCCCGCCCCAGATCGTATTTTCATGCTGCTGGCGGCTGGCAGCTTGTCCACGACACAAGAGCTGTTGAATCGGATTCAACGCGATTTGGATCAGTCGCTTAATGCCAAGCCTAGTCCGTATCAGCAGACCCCTGGCGTAACCTTGCTGAATGTGAATTACATGTTTGAAGCCGCGACGTATATCGGTCAGTTGAATCTTGCCATCCAGAATGAACACAGCGCCGTCTCGCGCATGTCAGGGGCCAGCATGGAGGCTTCCTTCATTCTTGGCGGACAAATCGCCGGGCAGGAGCCCGAGCTTTTCCTGATTTATCCGCAGGGAAACTTTATTCACGCCACCGAAGAAACACCGTATTTCCAGATTGGCGAAAGCAAATATGGCAAATCCGTGCTGGATACGATTGCCATGCCAAGCATGTCTTTGGAGGATGGAGCACGTATGTGCATGGCTTCGCTGGTGGCTACGGCGCGTGCCAATCTCACCGTTGCTCCGCCGTTTGAAGTGGCGATTTATCCCACTGACACGCTGATGCTTTCACAACGGAGCAAGCTTGAGGCGGACTCTACTGAGCTATTGACCATGCATCACGCGTGGGAATCAGCGATTCGTCTGGCTTTCCGCAGTTTGCCGCCTTTTAGCTGGGAGTCGGCGCAATCCCAAGTACAACCTCAGTCGCAAGTACGGCCAATGCAACCGCCGATGCAGCCATCGCAGTTGCAAGAACAGCAGCCGAGCGAGACAGTTGCTTGACGATGTCGTCCGTTCCTGCCGGCCATCTTCCGATCCCGCGACGCGTTCACGCGCTGGTCAATGAGGCGCATCAGCGCTTTGCGGATTGTAATGAAGGTGAAAATGCCGATTACATTCCCGTGTTAGCCAATGTGCCCAGGTCGTTGTTTGGCGTTTGCGTGGCGCAAGTTACGGGTGAGCTGCATGTTGCGGGTGATGTCGATGTTTGTTTCAGCATCCAGAGTATTTCCAAACCCTTTGTTTTCGGCCTGATCTGCCAGGCGATTGGCGAGGACGACGCCCGTTCGCGTCTGGGGGTTAACAGCACCGGTCTGCCGTTTAACTCGGTCATGGCTGTCGAACGTTCGAGCCATGGGCAAAGCAATCCAATGGTGAATGCGGGTGCCATTGCCACCTCCAGTCTCGCGCCAGGTGACACGGCTGAGGCTAAATGGCAGTTTATCCGCGAGGGCTTGTCTCGCTTTGCCGGACGTGAGCTGGGCATGGATGATGCGGTGTATCGCTCCGAGTCCGCCGCCAATCAGCGCAATGAGGGTATTGCGGCCTTGCTCAAAAGCCATCAGCGCATCTATTTTGACCCGTTTGAGGCGACGGATGTGTATACCCGGCAATGCGCTCTGAACGTTACTGCACGCGATCTGGCTGTGATGGCAGCCACCCTGGCGAATGGCGGCGTTAATCCGCTGACGCAAGAGAAAGTGATCGACGCGATCCATTGTCAGCATGTTTTAGCGGTCATGGTCACTGCCGGATTGTATGAAAACTCCGGCGACTGGTTGTATGACATCGGGCTGCCCGGCAAGAGCGGCGTCAGCGGCGGCATGATTACCGTCGCGCCCGGCAAAGGCGGGCTGGCGACGTTTTCGCCGCCGCTGGATGAGGCGGGCAATAGCGTGCGCGGACAAAAAACAGCGGTGTTTTTGTCCGAACAACTGGGCTTGAACCTTTTTGCCTCGCGTGCCGTCGGGCATGGCACCGTTTGACCCGGCGGATTCAGCCCGGCGCAGCACTCAATCCAGCAGACCACGCAGACGCGTGTAGTCGATTTTGGCGTTGTGGCGTCGATCGACCGGGATAGCGCTGATGCGGCGCAGTTCGTCGATCCTTGCCCAGCCCAGGCTACTTTGCAGCGCCTTGATGTCCAGCTCGGCGTCGCTTTCGATCAGCAGCAGGCGTCGTCCGCGGTGCGCGAGCATGGCGCAGCGGCGTACACCCGGCCAAAAGCTCGCCGCGCATTCCACACTGAATGGATACAGCCGACCGTGCGTATCGTCGATGCGCGCGCTGCAGCGACCCACCAGCCACAGGCGGCCGTGCTCATCGATCCAGCCTGCATCGCCGGTGCGGTGCCAGCGTTGACCGTCCATCTCGAATTTGCTGTCCGCGTCGCCCCCGCCGTGCAGATAGCCCGGCAGCACATGCGCACCGTTGACTACAATTTCGCCGATTTCACCCTGCGCTAGCACGTCCTGCTCGAATTGCTGCGCCGTGAACGGGCCGATCGGCGTGCCGAAGCGGTCGGGCAGGATACGCAGTTGCAGGCTGGAAACCGGGAGCCCGGTCAGCAGGCCGCAGCCAGCGCGCATGGCGGCACGCTCGTCCGCGCCGATCGCGCTCTGTTCGATCTCCGCCATCGGCTCGGCCTCGGTGGAACCGTACACCGCAACAATGCGTGCATCGGGCGCAAGTTGGCGCAGTCGATCAAGCAAGGGCGGAAATACCGGTGCGCCGCCGGTATCCATGCGTTTGAACGGTAAGCCCTGGCCATCGGCTTCGGCCTGCTCGGCCAGTCGCGCGAAGAAGGCAGGCGATGCGCCGCAGCGCTCAATGCCCAGTGCGCGTGCCTGTGCCAGTACCGGTGCAGCGCGAATGAAGCCCGGACGGCGCAGATCAGCATCCGGGATCAGGCTGCTCAGGCCGGAGGCGAGATTGGCGAGCAGGAAAATCGGCAGCGTGGTCAGGTCGCGCTCGCCGGGTCGCAGCGCCAGCGTGTGGCGCAGCG
>JAGUXT010000031.1 GCA_020061705.1 Halothiobacillus sp.
AATATGGCCTGCAAAAATCAAAACAACCAAGGCGCACTCACCTTGCGCTGCGCTTCATAGGCACGAATCTCATCCGCATGGCGCAAGGTCAAACCAATATCATCCAAACCATTGAGCAGACAGTAGCGACGGAAGTCATCCACATTGAATTCGATCACCTCATCGCCCAAGCCGCGTATGGTTTTGCGCTCCAGATCAATGGTCAGCACCAAGCCAGGCTGCGCGGCCACCGCCTTAAAGATACGATCAACAGTTTCTGCTGATAAAACAATAGGAAGCATTCCACTCTTAAAGCTATTGTTAAAGAAAATATCGGCAAAACTTGGCGCAATCACTGCACGAAAACCGAACTGATCCAGTGCCCACACCGCATGCTCACGCGATGAACCGCAGCCGAAATTCTCCCGCGCAAGTAAAATACTGGCGTGATCAAACGGTGACTGGTTCAGCACAAAATCAGGATTTTTCGTACGCTTGGAGTGATCCATCCCCGGCTCACCCGGCTCCACATAACGCCAGTCATCAAAGGCATTCGGACCAAACCCGGTACGATGAATCGACTTCAAATACTGCTTGGGAATAATCGCGTCGGTATCGACATTCGGACGATCAAGCGGCGCGACAATACCAGTGTGTTGAGTAAAAGCTTGCATGTATTAAACCCTTGGTAGGTGCGAATTTATTCGCACATGGATGCCAAATTGTGCGAATAAATTCGCACCTACATCTAAAAGTCAAAAATTCCGCACATCGACGAAATGCCCGGCAATCGCCGCCGCCGCCGCCATGGCCGGACTGACCAGATGCGTGCGCCCGCCCTGCCCCTGACGCCCTTCGAAATTGCGATTCGAGGTGGAGGCACAGCGCTCGCCCGGTTCCAGACGGTCGGCATTCATCGCCAGACACATCGAGCAGCCCGGTTCGCGCCACTCAAAGCCCGCATCCAGGAACACCTTGTCCAGACCCTCGGCCTCCGCCTGTTGCTTGACCAAACCCGAGCCGGGAACCACCATCGCCAGCATCACGCTGTCGGCTTTTTTGCGCCCCTTAATCACTGCCGCCGCCGCTCGCATATCCTCAATGCGCGAATTGGTGCAGGAACCGATAAAGACTTTATCGACCGCAATCGACTCGATGGCCTGACCGGCTTCCAAGCCCATGTAAGCCAACGCCTTGCGCATGCCATTAGCCTTGACCGCATCGCTTTCCACATCGGGGTTGGGCACCTGCGCGGCGACGGGCACCACCATTTCCGGTGACGTGCCCCAGCTCACCTGAGGTGCAATATCCGCCGCATTCAGTTCAACGACACAATCAAATTGCGCCCCCGCGTCAGAGTGCAAATCGCGCCAGGCGGCAGCGGCCTGGTCGAACATCTCGCCCTGCGGCGCAAATGGACGGCCTTTGACGTAATCAATAGTCTTTTGATCGACTGCAATGATTCCAGCACGCGCCCCGCCCTCAATCGCCATATTGCACACGGTCATGCGGCCTTCGACCGACAAGTCCTCAATCGCCTCACCGGCAAATTCGATGGTATAGCCCGTGCCGCCCGCCGTACCGATTTTGCCGATAATCGCCAGCACGATGTCCTTGGCCGTCACCCCTGCGCCAACACGCCCGTTCACCCGCACCAGCATGTTTTTGGCTTTTTTCTGCATCAGGGTCTGGGTCGCCATCACATGCTCGACTTCGGAGGTGCCGATGCCAAACGCCAAAGCGCCAAACGCGCCATGTGTCGAAGTATGCGAATCACCGCACACAATCGTCATACCCGGCAGGGTGAAACCCTCTTCCGGCCCGATCACATGCACGATGCCCTGGCGAATGTCGTCCATCTTGAACTCGATCACCTTGAACTCGGCACAGTTCTTGTCCAGTGTGCTCACCTGCTCGCGTGACACCGGATCCTCGATCCCGTCCAGCCCGTTATCGCGACGACCAAGCGTCGGCACATTGTGATCCGGCACCGCCAGCATCGCCTCACGCCGCCACGGCTGGCGATTGGCGATACGCAAGCCCTCAAAAGCCTGTGGCGAAGTCACTTCATGCACCAACTGGCGGTCGATATACAGCAAAGCCGTACTCTCATCTTCCTGCCGCACCACGTGGGCATCCCAAAGTTTGTCGTAAAGCGTTCTGGCAGTCATGGCACGCATCTCCTCAAATATCTTGCGCACAGTGTAGAAATGAATTATCCATAACTCCAATGGATTAATTTCATGGAATCCATTCCAAATGGATATATCAAGCTACCAAGCCTTCCTTGCCGTGGCAGAGCACACCTCGTTCTCGCTCGCCGCCGAAAAACTGCACCTGACCCAACCGGCGATCAGCAAACGCATTGCCCAGCTTGAAGCGAGCCTCGGTGTGACGCTGTTCGACCGCCTGGGTCGCCGTGTCTGCCTCACCACCGCCGGACGCGCACTGCAACCCGTGGCCGAACGCATCCTCAACGACGTGCGCGAAACCCGCCAGGTGATTGCCAACCTCTCCACCGAGATCAGCGGCACACTCTCCATCGTCACCTCGCACCACATCGGCCTGCGCCGCCTGCCGCCCATCCTGAAGGACTACATCCGCCGCTACCCCGCCGTGCGCCTCGATCTGGCCTTTATGGATTCCGAACAAGCCTGCCATGCCGTCGAACGTGGCGAATATGAACTGGGCATTGTCACCCTGCCTTTGCGCCCCATGGCCGCGCTTTCCGCCACGGCACTATGGAATGATCCGCTGGTGATTGCCGTAGCCACCGATCACCCACTGGCCGGAAAAACCACCGTCACACTGGAAAAACTCGGCCAACACCCCGCCATCCTGCCCGCCATTGGCACCTACACCCGCACGATTATTGAAGCCACCATCCTGCAACACCAGGGTGTATTGGACGTCATTCTGGAAACCAACTATCTGGAAACCCTGCGCACCATGGTCGCCATTGGCCTCGGCTGGAGCGCCCTGCCACGCAAGATGATGGGCGGCGATGTGGTCGAAGTTGCGGTACATGGCCTCGCCATTCAACGCACCCTGGGTGTCGTGCAGCATCAGAAACGCACACTTTCTCATGCGGCTGAGGCGTTATTGAACGTGCTGAAAGGGGATGGGGTGGGATGATGCTTGCGCCGAAGGCGCGGATTTGGATTTTCCCTTCCCCCTTGGCCGCACAAGAAAGCGAACTGTCCAAGGCGGATTGTTTTGACCGCATAGTGCTGCCGGTGCATGATGCGTTGGGTGTAAAACCACTCCTCTGTGGTCAGACGTTTATCTTAACTATATGAAATTCAAGGAGTCGCTATGCGTAGACCTCAGTCCGTAAATGCTCTGGAAAAGCTTGGAATGGTTCGGCTTTCCCGCTCGTTCTATATGCGCGAGTTCCTGTATAGCGAAACAGCAAATTTTCACGGAAAACAAAATATTCCAGATAACCCTGACTTGGCTATCGAAGTTGGCCGTAAGCTCTGTGAAGAACTTCTTGAGCCACTAAATGCAACATTTGGCAGGGTCGCTCTGCGATCTTCATTTCGGTCATGCGACGTCAACGCATTTTGCAACGAGAACGATTATGGATGTGCCATGAACGAGGCCAACTATGCAGGGCACATCTGGGATCGCCTTGATGCCGAAGGATTCAAGGGGGCCACAGCCTGCATTGCGATCCCATGGTTCACAGATCAGTACGAAAAAGGGGCGGATTGGCGGGCTCTCGCATACTGGATTCATGACCATCTTCCCTACAGCGAACTTCAGTTTTTCCCTGCCATGTGCGCCTTCAATATCAGTTGGCATGAGAACCCCAAGAAATCCATCTACAGCTTCATCAAGCCCAAAGGTTATTTGCTGCGAGAGCAGCACGAGCCAAGTGGTCAATCGGCGTTGTATGCAGATTTTCCACCATTGCGTCATGCTTAACATGCCGATCAAAAAAGCGACTTACCCGCAAATTAAAGTAACACCTGACCTTAAGCCACTCAGTCGTTCTTAATCACAATCGTCGGAAACTTGGTGCTGTAATCCTTCGCGCGCTGTGCCAACTTGGCTGCCAATTTGCGCGCAATGCCGCGATACAACAGCGCCGTGGTGCTTTCTGCATCTGCCGCCACCGTCGGATTGCCGCCATCCGCCTGTTCGCGGATGCCGCGCTCCAACGGCAACTGCCCCAACAACTCGATGCCATATTCCTCGGCCATTTTGGCACCGCCACCTTCGCCGAAAATCGGCTCGATATGCCCGCAATTTGAGCACACATGCAGACTCATGTTCTCGATAATGCCCAGCACTGGCACGTCCACACGCTCGAACATCTTCAAGCCTTTTTTGGCATCCAGCAGCGCAATATCCTGCGGTGTGGTCACGATCACCACGCCCGCCACCGGCACTTTTTGCGCCAGTGTGAGCTGAATATCTCCGGTACCGGGCGGCATATCGACGATCAGATAATCCAGGTCGCGCCAGTTGGTGTCATTTAACAACTGCTGCAAGGCCGAGGTGACCATCGGCCCACGCCAGATCATCGGGTTATCTTCAGCCACCAAAAAGCCTATCGACATGCACTGCAAGCCATGCGCCACTTTGGGGTCCATGGTTTTGCCATCCTGACTGTTCGGCTGTCCGCCTTCCGCACCCAACATGCGCGGCACGCTAGGGCCGTAAATATCGGCATCCAGGATGCCAACTTTCGCGCCCTCGGCCTGTAAAGCCAGCGCCAGATTCACCGCCGTAGTCGATTTACCCACCCCGCCCTTGCCCGAAGCAACCGCCACGATATTGCGCACTTCCGGCATCCGCTTGAGCGTTTTCTGCACCGAATGCGGTTCAATCACCCAATCCAAGGTTACCTGCGCAACCTGCACACCATCCACAGCGCGCAAAACCGCCTCAGCCTGACGACAAACATCCTCGCGCACCCCAGCCGCCGGATAACCCAAACGCAGATGCACACTGACTGTACCAGCCTTGATCTCCACCGAGTGAACGCGCTTGCCCTCAAACGCCTGCCCAAGCTCCGGATCGAGCAACGCAGCTAATGCCGCACGCACCACAGCCTCGCTCACCGCATCCTTATTCTTGCCCAAACCAAACAGTGCCATGAATTTCTCCGCATTCTATCCAGCGACAACGCCAGACTTCGCCTGATTTATGATAGTGTCACACACCGAAAAAATAACCCTACTCATCCTAGTCCTCGGAGCCAGCATGACCACGCCGCGCCGCATTCTTGTCACCTCTGCCCTGCCCTACGCCAATGGCCCGATTCATCTTGGGCACATGGTCGAATACATTCAAACCGATGTCTGGGCGCGGTTTCAACGGATGCGTGGGCACGAAGTGTATTACGTCTGCGCCGACGACGCGCACGGCACACCGATCATGCTGCGTGCGCAAAATGAAGGTATCACGCCTGAAGAACTGATTGCGCGCATCAGCAGCGAACATCAGGCTGACTTTGCCGATTTTGAGATCAAATTCGACCATTTTCACAGCACACATTCCGATGAAAATCGCATGTTTGCCGAGCAGGTTTACCTCAAGCTACGCGAGGCTGGGCACATCGCCACCCGCACCATTCACCAGGCCTATGACCCCGTCAAGGAAATGTTCCTGCCGGATCGCTTTATCAAAGGCGAGTGCCCCAAATGCGGCGCGGCAGATCAATATGGCGACTCCTGCGAAGCCTGCGGCGCGACCTACAGCCCGACCGATCTGAAAAACCCCAAATCGGCCATTTCCGGCGCCACCCCGGTTGAAAAAGAGTCCGAGCACTACTTCTTCAAGCTCGGCGACTTCGAAGCCATATTGAAGGACTGGCTGCAAAGCGGCGCGGTGCAAAGCGAAATTGCGGCCAAAATGAACGAATGGTTTGAATCCGGCCTGAACGACTGGGATATTTCGCGTGATGCACCCTACTTCGGTTTCGCTATCCCCGACGCCCCAGGCAAGTATTTCTACGTCTGGCTGGATGCGCCAATCGGCTACATGGCGAGCTTCCAGGCTCTGTGCACCATTCGCGGCCTCAATGTATTTGACGACTTCTGGGGCGCAATCCAAGCCGAGCACAGCGACACCGAGCTCTGGCACTTTATCGGCAAGGACATTGCCTATTTCCACACCCTGTTCTGGCCTGCGATGCTCTCCGGTGCCGGTTTGCGCCTGCCCACCACGGTGCGCACGCATGGTTTTTTGACCGTCAACGGCCAAAAAATGAGCAAATCGCGCGGCACCTTCATTATGGCGCGCAGCTTCCTCAACCACCTGAATCCCGACGCGCTGCGCTACTACTTCGCCGCCAAACTCAATGGTTCGATGGAAGACATCGACCTGAATCTTGAAGACTTCATGCAGCGCGTCAACTCCGATCTCGTGGGCAAAGTGGTCAACCTCGCCTCGCGCACCGCTGGATTTATCGGCAAGCTGTTCGACGGACGCTTGGCAGACAAGCTACACGACCCGGCTCTTTATGAAGAGTTTGTCGCCGCTGGGGACGGTATCGCCACCGCCTATGAAGCCTCCGATACCGCCCGTGCCATGCGCGAAATCATGGCACTGGCCGACCGCGCCAACCAATACATTGACCAGAACAAGCCCTGGGCACTGGCCAAAACGCCGGGCAATGAGGCCGAAGTTCAGGCGATCTGCACCATGGGTCTCAACCTGTTCCGCGTGATGATGGTGTACCTCAAACCCGTGCTACCTACTATGGCGAAACAGGTTGAGCACTTCTTGCACTTTGGCGAACTCAACTGGGAAAGCCGCCACGAGTTGATGCTTGCGCACATTATTCAGCCCTTTGAGCCACTGATGACGCGCATCGAACAAAGCCAACTGGATGCCATGCTGGAAGAGAACCTCAACTCCATGCCCGAAGCCAGCGAAGCCTCCGCGCCCGCGCCAGTTGTTGCAAGCCCTGCTGCCAGCATCGAACCGATTGCCCCCACTATCAATATCGACGACTTCAGCAAACTCGACCTGCGCATTGCGCGTATCGTCAAGGCGCAGCAAGTCGAAGGCGCAGAAAAGCTGTTGCAACTTACTTTGGATATTGGCTCTGAAACCCGCAATGTGTTTGCTGGCATCAAGTCGGCCTACAAACCAGAAGAACTGGAAGGCCGTCTGACTGTGATGGTTGCCAATCTCGCTCCACGTAAAATGAAATTCGGCATGTCGGAAGGCATGGTGCTGGCAGCGTCGGGTGCTGGCACGCAAGGGCTGTTCATCCTCAGCCCCGACGAAGGTGCACAGCCTGGAATGCGCGTGAAATGAACCTGTTCACGTCTTCGCGCCTTGGCCTGGTTCTCGCCGCCACGCTTGTCCTCAATGCCTGCGGGGATCAGGCTCCACGCCACATTGACAACCTACCCTGGCAGATCGAGCTATTGCCCGACGGCCATAGCAAGGTCTTCGGCATCGAGCTGGGCAAGTCCACCACGTTGGATGCCAAGCGCGCGCTGGATCACAAGGCTGATTTCAGCCTGTTCAAATCCGCCGATGGCACTCTCTCGCTCGAAGCCTATTACGGCACGCTTACCCTTGGCGTGCTTGATGCCAAGCTGATCGCCGAAGTGGAAGCCACGCCCGCACAGCTGAAAATACTGGCTGAACATGCCGAAAACCTGCGCGCCCAACCAAGTGGCTCGTGGAAAGCCGACCTGCGTGACGAAGATTATCTGACCATCCAGAGCTGGCCGGTGCGCTCGCTGACTTACATCCCGATGGCGGTGCAATTCGACGCCGAACTGCTGGAGAAGCGCTTTGGCAAGCCCTCTGAGCGCAAACCGATCGACGCAGGGCGCGAATATTGGCTCTACCCCGACAAGGGTCTGGTCATCATGCTGGCTGACAAGGAACGAGAAATTTTGCAATACGTTGCGCCCAGCGATTTTGAACGCCTGAAAGACAAAATCAGCCGCGAGATGCCGCGCTCGGTGGTGGATTAATCGTGCCGGATCACTATTTTCAGCTCCGCCACTAATTAATCATCCCAGTGGTCGCAATTTGCGCGTATTGCAGTATTTCAGGATTTTTCGTCGTCGGGCGAAGCAGCCATTGCTGCAGAATCCTGGATGCCTCGGGAACATAACGCACCTTGTGTCCCAATCCATGAATAGCGGAAGTCAGACAATTGTCGTTGTGAGACTCAAGTGCCATCCTCATAACCCTTAAAGTGGCATTTATCATTGCTGGCGTAGCGTTGCCCGGATACAGAATAAAGACATCCCAAAACATGTAGCAGATATATCCCATCGATCCATCAGTGTTGTCATTCCCGATAGACTTGACCGCCCCCGTGCAATACCTCTCGAAATAGTTTTTGTAAAGACTGATGAGGTTTTCAATACCGCGTATGCGCCGAGCCTCATCGCCCTCAGTCTTGTACAGACTTGGTAGATCACTGCAATTAAGCGAGTAGATGGTATTAATTCCGTTGCCGAGTTGGTCTTTGCTGAACAGCGTATGCACCTCGGGATCAACGAGCACACGATCAATATAATCAAAGGCCTGATTCGGCGGTACACGGTAGAACTCAGGGCAATGCTCAAATAAGGCAGGCCTCATCTCAGGAGGCTGACCAAAAAGCTCGTTGCGCCATTCTTCGTAATTCATTGCAGCAATTCCTCAATGTCAGAACGCGCTAGACCAAGGTTGGCTAAGGATCGAATCAACACACATCACCCTTACCGGGTTTTTATATTGTTCCCACACCGAAGCAAGGGAACAATCTGAATATCTGACCAGCGGAGTCGCTGGAGCGCCGCAAGTGCTGAAATAACCTGCCAGCGAAGCCGACAGGCGACTGCCCTAGACCAAAATCTCAAGCAAAATTTCAGGCAAGTCTCATTCTCTAAAAAAAGTCATTGCGGTCAGCACCATCATGCTCGCCGGTGAGCATGCAGCAGTTCTTGAAACCGACGGCCGGATCCGCACGGGCATGGGTCATTGCGACCGAGCATTTCGAGCAGTTCCTTGTTTCCATGAACCACTCTGTGCCCGCGCTTGACCTGGGTTTCGGAAGGGAAGCCCTTCTTACGCTTGCTGGTAGCCTCGAAACCAGAATTGGTTGGGGTAGTGTTGCTTGGTTTTCATGATGCACCTCCAAAGTGAAAAAGCCCTGGAATCCGGGCGACGGCATTGTAGCAACGATGTTATCTCGTTCGTACATTCCAGCGCGGGGAAAGTAATCCTGAAACCTGAGCAACCAAGAGCATGCACCAGCTCGGCGGAACAATCTGAACCCCTCAAATCACCTCACTCCGTCACATAATCCCCATGCTCGCGCGTGGCGAGGAAGCGGATGTCCGGCCAGCGCTCCATGGTCATTTGCAGGTTGACGCGGGTGGAGGCGATGTACACCAGATCCCCGGCGTGATCGAGCGCGAGGTTGGCTTCGTGCTTGGTTTTGAACTCGTTGAGCTTCTTCTCGTCATCGCATTCCACCCAGCGCGCGGTGTTGACGTTGACCATCTCAAAGCTGCAATCGACGTTGTATTCTGACTTGAGGCGGTGCGCTACCACGTCGAACTGCAATACGCCAACCGCGCCTAGAATCAGATCATTGTTAATCAGCGGACGGTAAAGCTGGGTCGCGCCTTCTTCGCACAACTGCATCAAGCCTTTCTGCAACTGCTTCATTTTCAGCGGGTCGCGCAACTGGGCGCGGCGGAACAGTTCCGGCGCGAAGTTGGGGATGCCGGTGTAGGCGAAGTTGTCGCCCTCGGTGAAGGTGTCGCCAATGCGGATGGTGCCGTGGTTGTGAATACCGATGATGTCGCCGGGGTAGGCATCCTCGACATGCTCGCGCTCGCTGGCCATAAAGGTCAGCGCGTCGGCGATTTTAATATCACGCCCAAGACGCACATGTTTAACCTTCATGCCCTTGCTGAACTTGCCGGAACAGACGCGGAAGAAGGCCACGCGGTCGCGGTGCGCCGGATCCATGTTGGCCTGGATTTTGAACACGAAGCCACTGAATTTCTCTTCCTCCGGTTGCACCACGCGGGTGCTGGTGGCGCGTGCCAGCGGGCCGGGCGCTTGTTCGACGAAGAATTCCAGCAGTTCACGTACACCGAAGTTGTTCATCGCTGAACCAAAAAACACCGGGCTTAATTCGCCACGACGATAGGCATCCAGATCAAAAGCGTGACTGGCACCTTGCACCAGTTCGATTTCCTCGCGGAATTCTGCAGCACGCATCCCCAGCAACTCGTCCAGTTTGGGATTATCCAACCCGTCGATCACTTCAAATTCGGCTTTGCCATGGGGCTCAAAGATAAAAATGCGGTTGTCATAAAGGTGGTACACACCCTTGAAGGCCTTGCCCATACCAATCGGCCAGGTAATGGGCGCACATTTGATCTTGAGCACACTCTCGACCTCATCCAGCAACTCCATTGGCTCGCGGCCTTCGCGGTCGAGCTTGTTGATAAAGGTCATGATCGGCGTGTCTCGCAGGCGGCACACGTCCATCAGCTTGATGGTGCGCTCTTCCACGCCCTTGGCGCTGTCGATCACCATCAGCGCGGAATCCACCGCCGTCAGCACGCGGTAGGTATCTTCGGAGAAGTCTTCGTGACCGGGTGTATCCAGCAGGTTGACGATGCGCTCCTTGAACGGGAATTGCATCACCGATGAAGTCACCGAAATTCCGCGCTGCTTTTCCAGCTCCATCCAGTCGGAGGTGGCATGGCGGCTGGCCTTGCGCCCCTTGACCGTACCCGCCAACTGGATTGCGCCGCCGAACAGCAGCAACTTTTCGGTCAGCGTGGTCTTACCGGCATCCGGGTGGGAGATGATCGCAAAGGTGCGACGTTTTTTGAGGTTTTGCAGAAATTCAGACATGAATGAGATCGTTCGAGCGCGAAGGTCGCGCATGATAACAAAAAGCCCGGCACAAGGCCGGGCGCTTTAGTTCTACAGGAAAGTTATGCGGCGATTAAATTTCGCCTGTTGAAGCTTTCTCCAGCATTTCCCACATGGTGTCACGCACCCCAGTGGCAGCCTTGAGCAGTTCAGGATGATCTTTCATGGTCTGACCCATTTTCAACATCATGTCCATGTTGAGGGTCATCAGCCACAAGCCATCCGCTTTTTCGATCACGGCCACGCGGCAAGGCAAGTAAGCCGCCATGCTCGGTGCAAAATCAACCATCTTGCGCGCGGTTTCAGGGTTGCAGTAAGAGGCAATGAACAAGGTTCCGGACTTCACGCCACGAGCATTCAGCTCGTCGGACAAAGGAAGCTCGCCTACGGCCTTAATATTGCGGTTGGTGGCAACGGATTCCAGTGAAGCTTTGATGTCATCCAGGGTGACGCCTTCTTTGACCTTCTTTTCCCAAGTGGTGGTGTAACCAATTTCACCCTTGCTCGCCACCCAGCGATTTAGCATGGTGGCAGTTTCTTCTGCCGCGCCAGGTGCCAGATTGCCCGCTGCCGCCATCAAGCCCTGCGGATCCTTGTTGATCACATCAATAATCGGCTTCATGCCGGAACTCATCATGCCCGGCATCAACTGCATCATGCCGGGCATAACGGCCGCCATATACCCACCTGCCACAAGGGCAAGTACACCAACCAAGGCCAGAAGGTTACGAATCATCTGAAATCTCCAAATTAAAGTTAAAGTCAAACTTGACGACAAGCGTCAACTTTTAGGCTCGCAAGATTAGCAAATCATCTCCTAAACCCAATGAGGAAACTTTTTATCAGTGATACATAGAAGTAATCGCTAATTTTCTTATATTCATTTTTTCTTATACCCACATCCATATTAAGCAAGATAAATATCCTTTATGAACAAACAGTTAAATACGTTTGTCATCCTTCATTAACAAACCCTAAACTACCCGTGTTGCCCCACATGCATGTGTGGATGGCTTCACATCAACCAATTCGAGGAGCACGGCGTTGATTAAATCATCATTAAAATTATTGGTTGCAGCCACCGCTGCATTATCGCTGTCCGGCTGCGGATTCATGGCTATTCAGGACAAACTGGATCCGAAAGCCATGGATACCTACATGGGCATGTACGACCGGTTCGTCGCCAGTGAAGGGGATTTGGGTGCAGCCACCGTGTGGGCGGTCAAGGTCAACAAGGGTGTGACCCCAAGCGACATCGGCGAAGCATTCAAGTCGGCCTCATTGGGAACCGGCCTGTTGGATGTCGGCCAAATGCCCCTTTCAGAAGAAATCACTGCGCGCAGCGGCAAGAAGAGCCGTTACCTGCATATTTATCAGTTCTGCAACCCGCTTACTGCGCGTCAGGCCACTGACTTCAGTCCGTACTTCTCTGCCTACCTGCCTTGCCGCATCTCGGTGGTTGAACACGAAAACGGCGAATTGTGGTTGTACAGCTTGAACATGGATATGTTTGTGTATGGCGGCAAAGAAATGCCAGAGCCCTTCAAAACCGAGGCTATCAAGGTTCGCGACACCATCTGGAAAATGATGCAAGCCGGAGCCAAAGGCGAGTTTTAACATCGCCTTCCCGAAGCTCAAGCCTGGTCACAGGCTTGGTGCTTGAATCCACAAAAAACCCCGCAATGCGGGGTTTCTTATTGTGCTCCAACAATATCAGGCTGCTGGAGTCGATGCTGCCTTCTCCAACATCGGCTTCAAATCACCGCGCTGATGCAATTCAACCACGATATCCGAGCCACCAATCAACTCACCGTTGACATAAATCTGCGGAAAAGTCGGCCAATCCTGGTAACGCGGCAGGTTGTTGAAAATTTCCATATCGGCCAGCACGTTCACATAGGCAAATTCAACGCCGCAAGCCTTGATCGCCTCGGCGGCGCGGCTGGAATAGCCACACTGCGGGAACTGCGGTGTGCCTTTCATGAAGATCACGATGGGGTTGCTTTTTACGATCTCGTCGATCTGCTGGAGGATGGGTTCCATGATGCTGCCTTTTCAAGTTATATATTCGAGTAGGTGATACTAGCAGCCTGTCGGACTTGAGGCGAACTGGCTGCAAAAGCCCATATACGAACAATATCCTGCGCGATCATCGTGCGAATTTATCAAACCTTCGGACTGCACAAACCATCTACATGGCGCTGCAACCAATACTCAAGCAGCGCCAGATGCCACAGCTTGCTGCCCTGTAGCCGTGTGAAATGCTGGTCCGGCGCAGCCAGCAGCGTATCGACATAGGCGCGCTCATAAACGCCACGTTCACGACACGCCTGACTGCTCAGAATATCGCGCATGAATTCAAGAAATTCACCGCGCACGAACTTGAGCGCAGGTACGGGGAAATAGCCTTTCGGACGGTCAATCACCCCGTCGGGAACCAGGCCGCGCGCCACGCTTTTCAGAATACCCTTGCCACCCTCGGCCAGTTTCAGCGCCGGTGGAATCTGCATCGCCAACTCGACCAGCTCATGATCGAGAAACGGCACTCGCGCCTCCAGACCCCAGGCCATAGTCATATTGTCCACGCGCTTGACCGGGTCATCGACAATCAGCGTGGTCACATCCAGCGCCAGCACGCGGTCGATAAAGGTATCGCCCCGAATGCCCGCCAGACGCTGCCCGATAAGCTCGGAGGTTACATCACGTCCGCGATACGGCGGCGTGAGCATGCCCTGATACTCGGCATCCTCGCGGTCGAAATAATAAGGGGCGAAGCGCTCCAGATCGGTGCCCTGCGCCGCGTCCATCTGCGGATACCAGAAATAGCCGCCAAACACCTCATCAGCGCCCTGCCCGCTTTGCACCACTTTCACATGCCGGCTCACCTGTTCGGAGAGCAGATAAAACGCCACCGCATCCTGCCCCACCATGGGTTCGGCCATGGCATCCACTGCATCAGGCAGGCGCTTCAACACCTCACCATTCGGAATCACGATTTGCGTGTGCTGCGTGCCAAAGCGCTCGACCACCAGATCGGAATACTCGAACTCACTGCCTTTTTCTTCCGGCTGGTCTTCAAAACCAATCGAAAACGTGCGCGGTAGCGTGCCATGCTCGGCCAGCAAACCTACCAACAAACTCGAATCCAGACCGCCGGACAGCAACACGCCCACCGGCACATCAGAAATCGCCTGATGCCGCGCCGTGGTTTCCAGCAACTTGCCGCGCAATGCTTCAACCCAGTCGCGCTCGCTCAAATCATCCGACGGACGCTGCGCCGTCAACTCCCAATAACGGTGCAGCGTTTCCGTACCGTCGGCATCAATGCGCAAAACATGCGCGGGCGGCAGCTTGCGAATACCGTTCAGCACCGTGCGCGGCGCAGGCACCACCGCGTGCAGAGTGAACTGATGATGCAAGGCCAGCGCATCCAGCGAAGTATCCACCCCGCCCGCACTCAATAGCGCCTGGCTACTGGAAGCAAAGCGCAAGCGTTCTGCATTCTTGCTGTAATACAACGGCTTGATGCCAAAGCGATCACGCGCCAGCCACAGGCGCTTGGCCTGCATATCCCACATGGCGAAGGCGAACATGCCGCGAAAATGCTTCACGCACTCCGCACCCCATTCCGCCCAGGCGCGCAAAATCACCTCGGTATCACCGCTGGAGCTGAAACGATGCCCGCGATAGCGCAACTCCTCGCGCAACTCCGGGTGGTTATAGATCGTGCCATTGAACACCAGCGCCAGCCCGGCCTCACGATCCACCATCGGCTGATGCCCGTGAATCGACAAATCGAGAATCGACAAACGTTGATGCCCCAAGGCCAGCGCACCGTCGCTAAAACTGCCCGCATGATCCGGCCCACGCCGCGCCACCGCGCACATCATGCGCCCCACCGCAGCTAAATCTGCCCGCTCACCATCAAATCGCAACTCACCGGCCAGGCCACACATAACTTAAATTCTCCGCATAAACACGCCCAAACAGGATGCTGACAGGGCATTTCAGCTGCCTGCTAAATAGCACGAGCGCCCCTCAATGCTTGGGATGCTCCGCCTGCCATGCCGCCCACAAGCGATCAAAATTCCGATCCATCATGCCTTCAATCGCCGGGTCTTTAAGGATGCTGGCGGGCATCCAGCGCCATTGTCCCGCAAAATAAAACATAAACCACGGCGTATCGGGTTTGCCAATCAATACACCGCCGACCTTAACGCTCTCCAACAGCGCCCAACGCCCCGCCACCATAACTTTACCCAACTCAATTTCACCGGACTGAGTGGCAATATTTTTGCTCAAACTCTCCAGTTCCTCCATTTCCTTGGCCTGTTTACGCCAGCGCGATGGCAAAAAAATCACTTCCCTATCAATAAGCTGATGCGACTGACCTGCACCCAGACCACCAATCACCTGACGCATGACCTGCTGAACATCGGCGGCCTGTTCTTCAGCTGTTCCCTGCGGCAATACCTTGGGGGGCTCGCCACAGGCGATCAAGCCCAGACTCATTAATCCCAAGCCTAAAAATCGACGACGCATGCTGTTCACGTGGCAGTCCTACATTGAATAAATTGAATGGTTGTTGCCGAGGTGGCTGCAACGCTTTCCCCGCTACCGCGGGCAAATAAAACTCTAAGCCTAGCTGCCCGTTCGTCTCAAGTCCGACAGGCTGCTATTTCGGCTCCAAAAAACCATCCGCACGAAAAGTCAAAACCAGGGTGTCGCGCCAACTGTCGCCCTGCGTTTCCAGCGGCATGATGGGTGTGCTTTCGTGGATGATACGCTGGTCGTCCATCAACAAGACACTACACGGCTGAGTCAAGGTAAAGCGCACGCCGCGTTGTCCGTCGAGTTCAAACACCCGGGTTTCGCCACCGCGAATGTTTTTGCGCCCAATCAAAATCACCGCGACAAAGTCCACGCCATCACGATGTGCGCCTTCCGGGGTCGGACGCCCTACACCGTCGCGGGTGTCAATGCGAAATTGATGTGCCTCGATAAACCACTTGTTCACCGGGCGTACTTCGGCAAACACCAGCCCCAACTGGGTCAGCAGGGGTTGCCAGCATGGCAGGCTCACCAATTCCTGCGTAAGCGGCTCAAACCAGCGTGACATGCCGCCGTGCAATGCGTTGTAGGTCAGTGGTTGCCAGTGCGCGCGATGGGCAACCTGTTCCAGCGCACACTCGCCTGTGGCAGGATTGAGCTGCTGCACAAAACTGCCATGCCGACGTGAACGGTAACGCCCGCCGTCCTTGAGGTAGCGATCCTCGGGCAAATGATTCCACAACGGCATAAACGCCGCGCAAGACTCAGCAGCCGTGCCGATCAGCGTATAAACTTGTTCGGCGCTTAGCAAACCAAAACCTTGCTGGCGCAAGCGCTCCTGAATGTTCACGCCCGCGGGTAGCGGTGCGCCAAAACTTAAACGCTCCCAGCCCTCAGGCATGTCGGTCTCACTATTCATTCCTGACCCTCCTGGCCACAATAAAACCCCATTTGGCGCACACAAACATCCGCTGCAAAAGCTCGTCCAATGGCTACGACCGCCAAACTGCGCAGTTGCAGCGGGTCAAGACTGGCGCTGGATTTATAAGCCTCAAACGCGACGAAGGGAACATATAACATCTGCCAATGGGCTGTGGTTTTGAATGTGTAGCGAAATGACTGCCACGGCAACCAGAGCTGCGTGGTGCGCAGGTGCAGGTTATACGCCTCGCCGTTACCACGCACTTCAATAAACACCCCATCCACGCCAGGCTGTGGTTTGGAGCGCGCATCCAATAACCATTTCATTTGTACAAAACCACCGCGATTGGCCAGTGACACCTGCCCACCAAGACACATGAACCCGCTCGTTTCGTCCGATTGTGCGCGCACCTGAGCCACCGAAACGCCTCCCATGACGCGATCATCGGCGCATTGCCAGCGGTTGAAGGACGGACTGCCGTCATAAAGTGTGACCATGGCTTTCATCAATGGAGTGACACCTTGCTTATAAAGTAATTTTTAGCAGCCACAGTCTAGCAGCCAGATCGTCTCAGGTCCGACAGGCTGCCAGTTGAAAAAACGCTCACCCTCATCCTGCTAGAATGTGCGGCATGAATATTCAAGCCATCCTCGACCCGCTGAATGACGCGCAACGCGAAGCGGTCACCAGTCCTGCCGCCTCCACCCTGGTCCTCGCCGGTGCCGGTTCGGGCAAAACCCGTGTATTGACCCACCGCATTGCATGGTTGGTGCAGGCCATGAACGTCTCGCCGTATGCCGTGCTCGCCGTGACCTTTACCAACAAGGCCGCCGCCGAAATGCGCGCACGGGTGGAGCATTTGCTTGGCCATGGCTTTAGCGGCATGTGGTTGGGTACATTTCACGGCATTGCGCATCGCCTGTTACGCACGCACTGGCAAGAAGCCGGTCTGCCGCAAGCATTTCAAATCCTTGATTCCGATGACCAAATCCGCCTAATCAAGCGCCTGCTGCGCGAACGCGGGCTGGAGGAAACCCGCTGGCCGCCGCGCATGGTGGCGGGCTATATCAACGCGAAAAAGGAAGAAGGCTTGCGCCCCGGCCATGTGCAACCGGGCTACGACCCGGCGGGTAAGCAATTGCTCGAACTGTATGAGGCGTATGAAAAACTTTGTCGCCAGAGCGGGCTGGTGGATTTTGCCGAACTGCTGCTGCGTGCACTGGAGGTGGTGCGTGATACGCCCGCCCTGCTCGATCATTATCGCCAGCGCTTTACGCATCTGCTGGTGGATGAGTTTCAGGACACCAACACGCTGCAATACGGCTGGTTGCGCCTGTTGGCAGGTAGCAACGGCTCTATTTTTGCCGTGGGTGACGACGACCAATCCATTTACGGTTGGCGCGGTGCCAAAGTGGAACATATCCGTCATTTCGAGCGCGATTTCCCGCAAACGCATGTGGTGCAGCTGGAACAAAACTACCGCTCGACCGCCACGATTTTGCAGGCCGCCAACGCCGTGATCGCACACAACGAAGCCCGCTTGGGCAAGAACCTGTGGACAGACGGCTTGGAGGGTGAGCCGATTCAGGTTTATTCAGCCTACAACGAGCAGGATGAAGCGCGTTTTGTGGCCGAGCGACTCAATGCATGGCGAGAGGCGGGCAACTCACTGATTGAAACAGCGATTTTGTACCGTTCCAACGCCCAGTCCCGCGTGCTGGAAGAGGCGCTGATTCAGCACGACCTGCCCTACCGCATTTACGGCGGCCTGCGCTTTTTCGAGCGCGCAGAAATCAAGGACATGCTGGCCTATCTCAACCTGGCGCGTTACCGCGACAACGATGCAGCGTTTGAGCGCGTGGTGAATGTGCCGCCGCGTGGCATTGGCGACAAAACGCTGGAACAGGTACGCGACTCAGCGCGGGCGGAAAGCCTGCCACTATGGCAGGCCGCACTGAAGCTTCTGGCCGAGGGCACGCTGTCAGGGCGCGCCGCCGGTGCAGTACGCAGTTTTGTGCTGGCGATTGATGCCATGGGGGCGGCAATTGAAGACCAGACACTCGAAGCCCAGGTCAACCATATTGCCGAGGCCAGCGGCCTGCTCGAATTCCATAAAAAAGATGCCGAGCGGGGAGAAATGCGCGCTGAAAACATCGAAGAACTCATCAATGCGGCCCGCGGTTTTATGCTGCGCGAAGATGATATGGCCATGGGTTTGAGCCCAATTGACGCATTTTTAGGTCATGCCTCGCTTGAGGCTGGAGAACGTCAAAGTGGTGCGCATGAAGATTGCGTGCAGATGATGACGCTGCACGCTGCCAAGGGGCTGGAATTCCCACTGGTGTTTATGGTTGGCTTGGAAGAAGGTTTGTTTCCACACCAAATGTCACGCGAGGACGCGGAAAAACTCGAAGAAGAACGCCGTCTGGCCTATGTCGGCATCACTCGCGCACGTGAGCAGCTCATCGTCACCTGCGCTGAACGCCGCCGCCTGCATGGCAAGGATCTCTATCCCCAGCCCTCGCGCTTCCTCGGCGAAATTCCCAAGGAATTACTGCACGATGTGCGTCCACGTCCCCAGGTGACGCGCCCGATGGGGATGTCTTCCGCGCATGTGCACGCACATGCCGCGGCAGAAAGCGGCCTGCGTCTCGGTCAAAGCGTGCAGCACGCCATGTTTGGCGAAGGCGTGATTATCGGCCACGAAGGCAACGGTGCGCAGGCTCGCGTGCATGTCAATTTTGGTCGCCAGGGCAGCAAATGGCTGGTGCTGGCGTATGCGAATTTGCAAGTTATTTAGTCACATTCAAGGAATAGCCCATGGCCGCAGCCAATCTTTTAGCCCTACTCGACGATATCGCCACGGTTCTGGACGACGTGGCATTAATGACCAAGGTTGCCGCGAAGAAAACCGCTGGCGTACTGGGGGATGACTTGGCGCTCAATGCGCAACAGGTCTCCGGCGTGCGTGCCAGCCGGGAATTGCCCGTGGTATGGGCGGTGGCCAAGGGCTCCTTGCTGAATAAAGTGATACTGGTGCCTGCGGCCTTGGCGATTAGTGCTATTGCACCGCAACTGATTATTCCCCTGCTCATGCTCGGCGGTGCGTACTTGTGCTATGAAGGCGTAGAGAAACTCGCACACAAATTTCTACCGCACGGGGATGATTCGAGTGAGCACGCCAAACTTATTGAGGCAGCGAGCCAATCAGAAGCCGACATGCTGGCCTTTGAAAAAAGCAAAATCAAAGGCGCGATTCGTACCGACTTTATCCTTTCGGCTGAAATCATTGTGATTGCGCTCGGCACGGTGGCCACTGCATCCCTTGCTACCCAAGCCGCTGTAGTGTCGGCCATTGCCTTTGTCATGACGGTGGGTGTGTACGGACTGGTCGCGGGCATTGTCAAACTTGATGATGTGGGATTGCACCTCATCCAGGAACGCGCAGCGAGTGCGTTTAACGGCTTTAGGCAAGCGCTGGGTCGAGGCATTTTAGCTTTCGCGCCCTGGCTGATGAAAACCCTGTCTATCGTGGGTACGGCCGCAATGTTCCTCGTCGGCGGCAGTATTTTGTTGCACGGTATTCCTCAATCGCATGACTTCCTGCACCACGCCGAAACCTTGGTGCATGGCTGGGTCGGTGGCCTTGCCGTCATCACTCCATTGCTCATCGAAGGTGTATTCGGCGTTTTAGCGGGTGTGATGGTGCTGGCCTTGGTCACGGTGGCGACAAAGCTCTGGCGTATGTTCAAGCCTGCGCATTGAAGGATGCGCTACGCCCTATGCGCACAAAAAAGCCTGCTTGATAGCAGGCTTTTCGTGTGCGAATAGGCAAGAGCGCTTACATCTGCGCAATCATCTCATCGCCAAATTCCGAGCAACTGACGCGCGTAGCGTCATCCATCAGGCGGGCAAAATCGCCGGTGACACGCTTGCTGGCAATTGCGCCTTCCACACCCTTAATCACCAGATCAGCGGCTTCGACCCAGCCCATGTGGCGCAGCATCATTTCGGCCGAAAGAATGAGTGATGCCGGGTTGGCGATATTTTTACCCGCAATATCCGGGCCGGTGCCGTGGGTGGCTTCAAACATGGCAATCGTGTCCGACAGATTCGCGCCCGGCGCAATGCCGATACCGCCCACTTGTGCGGCCAGTGCGTCGGAGATGTAATCGCCGTTCAGGTTCAAGGTGGCAATCACGTCGTAATCTTCAGGCTTGAGCAGAATCTGCTGCAAAAATGCATCTGCAATGCCGTCTTTGATAATGATTTCCTTGCCGGTTTTGGGATTGGTGCATTTGCACCAACCGCCGCCAATCTCCTCTGCGCCGAATTCTTTTTTCACCAGGTCGTAGCCCCATTGTTTGAAGCCGCCCTCGGTGAATTTCATGATATTGCCCTTGTGCACCAGGGTGAGCGAGCTGCGGTCGTTGTCGATCACATATTCCATCGCCTTGCGCACCAGACGTTCGGTGCCTTCACGCGAGACGGGTTTGATGCCGATGCCCGAGCTTTCGGGAAAACGGATTTTTTTCACGCCCATTTCATTTTGCAAAAAGTCGATGACTTTTTTGACTTCGGGTGTGCCCGCCGCCCATTCGATACCCGCGTAAATGTCTTCCGAATTTTCGCGGAAGATGACCATTTCGGTTTTTTCAGGGTGCTTGAGCGGGCTGGGTGTGCCTTTGAAATAGCGCACAGGACGCAGGCAAACGTACAAATCAAGATCCTGGCGCAGAGTCACATTCAAGGAGCGAATGCCACCGCCAACAGGTGTGGTCAACGGGCCTTTGATCGACACCACATAGTCCTTGATGGCGGCGAAAGTCTCCTCAGGCAACCAAGTGTTGGCACCATACAGCTTATTGGCCTTTTCAGCGGCATAAATCTCCATCCAGGCAATCTTTCGCGCACTTCCATAAGCCTTTTCCACCGCTGCATCAACAACTTTCAGCATCACCGGGGTAATGTCTACACCAATGCCGTCACCTTCGATGAACGGGATAATCGGGTTGCTGGGCACGTTCAGGGAAAAATCGGCATTGGTGGTGATTTTTGCACCTGTGGCGGGGATGGTAATTTTGCTTTGGCTCATGGCATGGTCCTTGGGGTAAATGTCTGGTGAATTCAAGTAGCCGCAACATAGCAGCACATAAGAAGTAAGGCAAAAATTGTTCCAACATCATCCGCAAGTGGCTCGAATCACGTAATGGATTACAGCTTTCAGACAACATTTTTGCTAAATTAGCGCCCATGATTTGGAAACCACACGCCACCGTCGCCGCAGTTCTTGAGCAAAACGGGCGTTATTTGCTTGTCGAAGAGCGTATCAACGGTCAAACACTCATCAACCAACCCGCCGGACACCTTGAACAGGGTGAAAGCCTGTTGGATGCCTGCGTGCGCGAAACCATTGAAGAAGCCGGGCTCGTATTTCGCCCTACATGTCTGATTGGCATTTATCAATGGCGTGCTCCAGAAAATGGAGCAACTTATTTGCGCGCGGCCTTTGGTGGCGAAATTGAACAAATTATCGACAACGCTGTGTTGGACAAGGGCATTATCGGCCCGATCTGGCTCAGTGCAGACGATGCTCGCGCCTGTGCCGTTCGTCATCGCAGCCCACTGGTGATGGCGTGCATTGACGATCACCTCGCCGGGCGGCGCTATCCGTTAGACACGATTCGACATTTTTCATGAGTACTGCAACGCAACTTCAACCCAGCAAGAATAGTGGGGTCAAGGTCATTGTAGGCATGTCCGGCGGCGTGGATTCGTCCGTTGCCGCCCTTCTCCTGCTTGAACAAGGCTACGCCGTTGAGGGCTTATTCATGAAAAATTGGGAAGGCGACGATGATGACGAGCACTGCACCTCCAAAGCCGACATGATTGATGCCATGGCAGTGTGTGACCGTCTGAATATTCCGTTTCACTTCGTCAATTTCGCGCGAGAGTATTGGGATCGTGTGTTCGCCTATTTTCTTGAGGAATACCGCGCTGGGCGCACGCCCAATCCGGATATTTTGTGCAACCGTGAAATCAAATTTCGCGCTTTTCTTGACCATGCGCTGAACAAGCTTGGTGCGCAGGCGATTGCCACCGGGCACTATGCACGCCTGCGGCACGATGAACACGGCACACATTTGCTCAAGGGCTTGGATGACAATAAAGACCAAAGCTATTTTTTGCACGCACTTAGCCAAGAGCAACTCAGCCGAGTACTTTTTCCGATTGGCGACTTACCTAAACCCGAAGTGCGCCGCCTCGCCGAACAAGCGGGCTTCTCCACCGCCAAGAAAAAAGACAGCACTGGAATTTGCTTTATCGGCGAGCGGCGCTTCACTGAATTTCTGCAACGCTACCTGCCTGCCAAACCCGGCGAAATCGTCACGCTGGATGGACAGGTGATTGCCCAACACCACGGCTTAATGTACTACACCCTCGGCCAGCGACAGGGTCTGGGCATCGGTGGTCTGCGTGATTTTGGTGAAGAGCCATGGTTTGTGGTGGACAAAGACTTGGCGCGCAACCGTCTGATAGTCACCCAGGGCACCGACCACCCTTCGCTCTATCGCTCGGCACTCATAGCAACGCAGGCCCACTGGATTGCAGACCATGCTCCATCTTTGCCGCTGCGTTGTCACGCCAAAACACGCTATCGCCAACCGGATCAGGCCTGCACGATTGAAAAGAACAGCGACGCCACTATAAAAGTTGTCTTCGATCAACCACAACGCGCTATCACCCCAGGGCAATCCGTCGTTTTTTATAACGCTGACGAATGCCTGGGCGGCGCAGTTATAGAATTAGCTTTGTCTATGGAGATGGACGCCTGATGGCTCAAACAATTGAAGACCAAACCCTGGCACTTGCCGGTGTCCTACAAGCATGTCTCATCGTGCGCGAACTGGCGTACCAAGGGCAGGCACCCGAGCACGCTTTTGAGGCGAGTATTGCCAGCGTATTCCGCATGGATGCACCCGATGTTCCGAGTGTGTATGACGGCGTGCTGCGCTTGGGTGACGGCTTGCGCCATTTGCGCAAACAACTGACAGGACAGGTTGGCGCGCAGGACGCTGAAATCATGCGACACAGTCTAACGCTGCTGCAGCTTGCTCAACAACTCTTGCAGGACAAGCAAATGATGCAGACTATCGCCAGTGAAATTCAGACCATCGATGCAAGAGTGGCAAATAACGATTGGTTAAACTCGAGTCGGATTGAAGCCCTTGCCAAGCTATACCAACAAACAATAAGTACGTTAAGCCCAAAAATCATGGTCAAGGGCGAGCCAAGAAAACTCAACGACCCCATGGTCGCCCAGCGCATTCGTAGCGCGCTGTTTGCCGGTATCCGCTCAGCCGTGCTTTGGCATCAGTGCGGTGGCCGCAAGCTAAACCTACTTTTCAAGCGTAAGAGCTTTATAAACGCGACAGACAGCCTATTACGCAATGGCCTGCGTGTTGTTTAGGTTACCCCGGTAAATCACTGCTTAAGCGCTTTTACGCTACTAGTGAATCGGATCAAGCTGGTTTATGACGACGACGGCCTTCGGCAAAATAGATAAAACCAGGCAACGCAAACACCGCAAATAAAACTAACGCAACTGAATAAAACTCCCAGGTCTTGGCATACACCTCACCGGCGCAGCTGGCAAAACCTAAAAATGCAGCAACCCCAGAACAACCCAATTCAAAGCGCCAAGCTAAAAGTGCGGCGACGGCGAACCCAACGCACCACTCAAGCAAACGCACCCAGAAGGCCTTACTTTGGACTGGCGAAGGAATAACGGCAAAAAAACGCTGATTCAGCCAAGGCAAGTTGGCCAAGATAAAACTCAATACAATCAAGCCGTACACGGAAATAGACGTTGTCAAAGTTTGAACTCGCTAGAAAAGCCCAAGTTAACCTTCAAGGCTGTTAGAACACTTGTGCACATAGCGCAACCAAGCCCGCCGGGAAGAGCCCGAGAATCAAAATCGCAATACCGGTTCCGTTCAATACCCAACGCATATCCAAACTGCGTACAGGCATGCCTGTAATCAACGGCTTGTCAAAATATGCCATTTTAAGCACACGTAAATAATAGAAAGCACCAATCACCGACATGACCACGGCATAGATCGCCAACCAAACCAGATCAATCTCCACGACAGCCTGCAATACAGCGAGCTTAGCCCAAAAGCCCAAGGTAAACGGAATACCTGCCATGGAGAACATCAAAATGAGCAGAATAAAGGCCATCCAGGGACTACGGTCATTCAAACCTTTCAAGTCATCCAACTGATCGGCTTCAATACCACGTGAAGCAAGGTAAGTAATAATGCCGAATCCGCCGAGGCTCATTAGACCATATGACAATACATAAAATAGTGCTGCTGAAAAACCATCAGCGGTACCAGCAAGAACACCCAGTAAAATAAAACCGACGTGCGAGACAGTAGAATATGCCAACATGCGTTTGAAGCTGGTTTGTGCAATCGCAACCACATTACCAATAAATAACGATGCCACGGCAAACACGATCATAAGCATTTGCCAGTCAGCTAATATTCCAATCAGGCCATCACCAAAAAGTCGCATTAAAATCGCCAAGGCAGCAATTTTGGGCGCAGCACTGATATACAACGTCACTGCTGTAGGTGCCCCGTCATATACATCAGGCAACCACATATGAAAAGGCGCAGCTCCCAACTTGAACACCAAGCCAGTCAACATGAACAACATGGCAAGCAACAAGGCAATTTTAGGTATTTCACCACCCAGCACGGCTTGGCGAATGACAGCAATATCAAGTGATCCTGTAATGCCATAGAGCAGCGACATGCCATACAAAAGCAAGCCAGAGGCCAACGCACCCAAAACAAAATACTTCATTGCCGCTTCAGACGACCGAATATCATCACGATGAATGGCCACCATGGCGTACATGGCCAGCGACATAAGCTCCAAACCTAGGTAAATCAGAAGCAAGCTATAGGCGCTCACCATAATCATCATACCCAGCAAGCCAAACAAGCCGAGAATGTAATACTCACCTTTATGAATATCACGATCCTTAAGATAGCTGCGCGATAGCGCAAAAGCCATGCTTGTCATAAGAATCATCGCCAACTTCATGACATCCGAAAGACCATCGTTAATGACGCTGCCTTCAAAACTCAAGCGCTGATCCATGCTCATTCCTGACAACACGGCCACAAAAATCACTACTAGACTTACTTGAGTCAACCAATAAGTGACATCACGCGAACCTGCACGCATAAACACGTCGATAAGTAAAATGGAGCAAGCCAATACCAGAAGAATAATCTCCGGCAAAATTGGCATTAGGTTTAGCGCATCTAAAGTCATGAGTTTTTCCGTGCTTAGAGCTTGGATTGAGCAATATGCTGTACAAGGTTATCAATAGTGGCGTGCATCACATTCGCGAGCGGGTCGGGCCACACACCCAAAAGAATGACGAAGAATGCCAAACTGAACATGATAATCATTTCACGGGCATTCAAGTCAGGCATGCTGGAAACTTCAGCGTGACGGGCTTCACCAAAGATCACACGCTTGACCATCCACAAGGTATAGGCTGCTCCAATAATCAACGTTAATGCCGCAGTGAGCGCAATCCAGAAATTCGCCTTGTAGCTGGCCAAGATCACCATGAACTCGCCGACAAAACCTGAGGTTCCCGGCAAACCGACATTAGCCATGGCAAACAACACCACGAATCCCGCAAAGATCGGCATGCTGTTCACCACGCCGCCATATGCAGAGATCTCGCGTGAATGCAGGCGGTCATACATCACACCAATGGCAAGGAACATGGCGGCAGAAATGAAGCCATGCGAAACCATCTGAATCATCGCACCCTCAAGTGCCAGCGCCGCACCACCCTCGCCCACCGGATTGGCCATAATCATAAAGACCACGAACATACCCAGGGTCACAAAGCCCATATGCGAAATCGACGAGTACGCCACCAGCTTTTTCATATCGCTTTGCACCAGAGCCACAAAGCCGATATACACAATCGCCACCAGCGAAAGGAAAATCATGAACGCATCCAGCACATGACTTGCATCAGGCGTGATTGGCAAAGAGAAACGGATAAGACCGTAGCCCCCCATTTTCAGCATGATGGCGGCCAGAATGACCGATCCACCGGTGGGTGCTTCGACGTGCGCATCAGGTAGCCAGGTATGCACTGGCCACATGGGAATCTTGACCGCAAATGCAATCAGGAAGGCCAGGAAAATGAAAATCTGCTCGGTCATATTGAGCGGCAGTTTATGGAAATCGAGAATGCTGAAACTGTCCGCCTGGAAGTACATGTAGATCAAGGCGATCAGCATGAACACCGAGCCGAAGAAGGTATAGAGGAAGAATTTCAGCGTGGCATAAACGCGGCGCGGCCCACCCCATATACCGATTACCAAGTACATGGGGATCAACATGCCTTCAAAGAAGAAATAGAATTGAATGGCATCCAAAGCCGCGAACGTACCAATCATCATGCCTTCCATAATCAGGAAGGCCGCCATGTACTGGGCAGTTTTTTCTTCAATAACGTCCCAGCCCGCAAGTACCACCAGCACCGTTGTAAAAGTTGTCAACAGAACCAAGGGCATGGAAATACCATCCACCCCGAGGAAATACTCAACATGGAAACTAGGCACCCATGGATAGCGCTCAACAAACTGCATGGCCGATTGCGTGGCATCAAAGCCAAATGCCAACGGTAAACTCAGCAGGAAAATGGCCAGACTGGCAATTAGGCTCAACCAGCGCGCCATCTGTGATGAACGCCCAGCCAAAAGCAGTACCAACACACCACTGAGCATGGGCAGCCATACAAGCAAACTAAGTAAGGGCCAATTGGCTAGCATCCAAGCGTCCTAATTATTGAAAGTTAAAAGCAAATACCGCCTTCATTAGAAGAACAGTACCCAAGTCATAATGGCTAATACACTGAAAATCATCACGAAGGCATAGTGGTACATGAATCCGGTCTGCATCAGACGCGATACATCAGCCAAGCGCCCTACGGACTGTGCCGTACCATTCACCATGAAGCCGTCAATCAGTTTGAGATCAGACCACTTCCATAATCCACGGCCCAAACCAAGACTGCCTTTTTCAAAAACAATCGTGTTGAAAGCATCGAAGCCAAATCCATTTTTAAGCAGGCGACTCAACCAGGAGAAGCGCTGCTCGGCCTGCTGTGCCACAACAGGGAACTGCATTGTGGTTAGCCAGGCAAGCAACACGCCCGCCGCTGCCAACCACACCGCCGGACTCATCAGGCCATGCAAAACAAAACTCCATGCACCGTGGAAGTGCGAGCCGACCTGTGCCAGCACATCGTGTGAGGGCTTGACCACGATAATGTCCTTGAACAAGTCGCCGAACAGCATGGGTTCAATCGCCACCCAGCCAATCATGACCGCCGGGATAGACAGCAGAACAAGCGGGACAGTCACTACCCAAGGTGATTCATGCAGATGCTCACGCGTGTGCTTATCCATGCGCTCCTTGCCAAAAAACACAAGGAAAATCATGCGGAAGGTGTAGAACGCCGTGACAAACACTCCCAACAGCACCAACCAATAGGCAAAATCGGCTCCGGGCAAGCTCGATGCATGAACCGATTCAATAATCGCATCCTTGGAGAAGAAGCCTGAGAAACCGGGGAAACCAATCAAGGCCAGCGCACCGATCATTGAGGTCCAGAAGGTAATCGGCATGAATTTGCGCAAGCCACCCATCTTGCGGATGTCCTGCTCATGGTGCATGGCAATAATCACCGAACCTGCGGCCAGGAACAGCAGCGCCTTGAAGAAGGCATGGGTCATCAGGTGGAAAATGGCTGCCGAGTAGGCCGAGGCTCCAAGCGCCACTGTCATATAACCCAGTTGTGAGAGCGTAGAGAATGCCACCACACGTTTGATGTCATTGGCCACAATGCCCAACAAGCCCATTGAAAATGCGGTGATCGCACCAATCAGCATGATGAAGGACAAAGCAGCCTCGGACAGCTCATACATTGGCGACATCCGCGCCACCATGAAGATACCAGCGGTCACCATGGTAGCGGCATGAATCAAGGCAGAAATCGGAGTCGGACCTTCCATGGAGTCAGGCAGCCAAACGTGCAATGGAATCTGTGCCGACTTACCCATCGCTCCGATAAACAGCAGGATACAAATCACTGAAATCAAGGACCATTCAATACCAGGAATCAATTCAACCTGAATACCCGCCAGTTGGCTCGCCTGCTTGAATACTTCGTGATAATCCATCGAACCGGTGTAAACCAGAATGGCTGCGATCCCGAGTAGGAAGCCAAAATCACCCACGCGATTGACAATAAATGCTTTCAAATTGGCATAAATGGCAGATTCACGGTTCATATAGAAACCGATCAGCAAATAGGACACCAAGCCTACCGCTTCCCAGCCGAAGAACAATTGCAGGAAATTGTTGCTCATAACGAGCATCAGCATGGAGAAGGTGAACAACGAGATATAACTGAAGAAACGCTGATATCCACCTGCTCGCGCACGGCTGGTCTCTGGCCAGAGTTCCTCGTCGTGTGCCATGTAACCGATGGTATAGATATGCACCATCAAGCTGACGCTAGTGACGATGACCATCATCACTGCGGTCAGATTATCAATCAGGAAGCCGATATTAAAGGTAAACAAGTCGCTGGCCAGCCAAGTGTAAACTGTGCCATTGAACACCTCACCACCATCCAGTACATGCACCTTGAAGGCATAGAGCGCAAGGACAAAGGATATTGCCACGCCTGTAATGGTGGCACTTTGCGCACCTACACGCCCAATCTGCCGTCCAAAAAGACCCGCGATGATTGAACCGATAAGGGGAGCAAGGGCAATCCAGAGGTAGATCGTTTCCATACGGCTTACCCCTTAACGCTGTCGAGGTCATCGACGTTAATGCTGCGACGATTGCGGAACAATACGACCAGGATCGCCAAACCAATGGCGGCTTCGGCGGCAGCCACCGTCAGGATAAAGAATACAAAAGCCTGTCCAGCCGTATCACCAAGAAAATGCGAAAAGCCGACAAAGTTGATATTGACCGCCAACAACATCAGCTCGATGCTCATGAGCAGAACCAGCACGTTTTTGCGGTTGAGGAATATCCCGGCCAAAGAGAGACCAAACAGGATTGCGCCGAAAATCAGCACATCGGATAAAGCAATCATGCGCCATCTCCTTGTTTTGCAATGTCGGCAACACGCGTCTCAGATTCCATTTTCACCATGCGCACACGATCTTCGCGACGTACTTTGGCTTGAGCTGCTGCATCCTGGTATTTGGTTTCCGGACGGCGGCGCAGGGTTAACATAATGGCTGCAACCATGGCTACCAGCAAAATCACCGCGGCAATTTCAAATGGGTAAACATATACGGTGTACAGGACCGAACCAATGGCCTCGGTATTACTGTAATCCGCAGCCTTGGGTACGGGTGCTGGATATACATCCAAACCAAACAATTTGGGCCCCAAAACCAGCGACATTTCCAACATCATAATAATCGCCACACCCGCCCCAAGCGGCAGGAATCGCACAAAACCTTCTCGCGTCGCTGCCGTGTTCACATCCAGCATCATCACCACGAACAGAAACAGCACCATTACTGCTCCGACGTACACCAGAATCAATACGATACTCAGGAACTCAGCTTCAAGCAGTAACCAGGTCAAGGCGGTGCTAAAAAAAGTCAATACCAGATACAACGCGGCATACACCGTATTGCGCGTCGTCACCATCATGAAGGCTGACAACACTGCGCTTGAGGCAAAGACTAAAAAAAGTAGCTTGATAAAGCTCATGAGGTTTCCGTATTAATTATTAAGTTCGATATTAACGATAGGGTGCATCAGCCAAACGATCTGCCGCAATCTGTGTTTCGTATTTGTCACCCATGGCCAGGAGTTTTTCCTTGGTCATGATGTGCTCACCACGCGATTCAAAGTGATATTCAAACACTCGAGTTTCTACAATGGCATCTACCGGGCAGGCTTCTTCACAAAAGCCACAGTAAATGCACTTGAACAGGTCAATATCGTAACGCGTAGTGCGGCGAGTGCCGTCCTCACGTTGCTCGGATTCGATGGTAATTGCTAACGCAGGACAAACTGCCTCACAAAGTTTGCAGGCAATGCAGCGCTCCTCCCCACTTGCATAACGGCGCTGGGCATGCAAACCACGAAAACGCGGCGACATCGGGGTTTTTTCTTCCGGGTATTGCACGGTGAATTTACGTGCAAATAGATAACGCCCGGTAAGCTGCATACCCACCAGCAACTCCCATAAAAACCAGGTTTTGAAAAACTGTTTAACTTGATTCATAAGCTGGCTCCGTTACGCAAACCAAGGGCCAAGTTTGAAATACACCGCGACACCTTCTACCACAATCCACACCAGGGTGACCGGAATCAAAACCTTCCACCCCAGGCGCATGATCTGGTCATAGCGATAACGCGGAAAAGTGGCGCGAAACCAGATAAACAGGAATAGCAACACTGCAATTTTGGCAAACATCCAGATAATACCCGGAATCCATGCAAACGCAGCTTCAAGAAAAGTCCCCTGGAACGGCGATAACCAGCCGCCGAGAAACATAATCGCGGTCAATGCGGAAATCAGGATCATGCTGGCGTATTCAGCCAACATGAACAATACAAAGCCCATGCCGGAGTATTCAACATGAAATCCCGCGACGATTTCCGACTCACCTTCGGCAATATCGAACGGCGCTCGGTTGGTCTCCGCCACGCCGGAAATGAAATACACCACAAACATCGGCAACAAAGGCAACCAATACCAATGAAGAACGCTACCACTCTGTGCTCGCACGATGTCTTGCAAATTCAAACTCTGACTGGCCATCAGCACACCGACCAGCGCGAAGCCCATCGCCAGTTCATACGCAATTTTGTGTGCTGCCGAGCGCAAACCACCGAGTAGGGCGTATTTGGAGTTGGATGCCCAACCCGCCAGAATCACACCGTAGACACCCGCAGCACCGACCGCCAAAACATACAGCAGACCCGCATTGACATCAGCGATGACCCAGCCATCATCAAAAGGTACTACCGCCCAGGCCACCAGCGCAGCGAATAAAATGATCACCGGCGCAGTGAAGAAGATGAACTTGTTCGCAGCCGAAGGGATAATGATTTCCTTGAACATCAGCTTGAACACATCGGCAAACGGCTGGAATAAACCGATAGGACCCACGCGGTTCGGGCCAATACGTACCTGCATATAGCCGATAACCTTGCGTTCCGCGTAGGTTGTATAAGCCACCGCAATGACCAGCGGCATTACGACCAACATGATCTGAATCAGGATCAGGATCAGCTCACGCAGTCCCTCAGGAAACAGGTTCAACAACGGGGAGAGAAATTCGGCCACGATTTACACCCCCTTAATCTGAACGTGCAAGGCGCCACCTAACGCCACGCTGACATCGGTGCCGTAAGCGATCCACGCGCTACCCTCTGGCAAGCCGTCATCTGCCTGCACCATCATCTGTACCTGATCCGTCCTAGATGAAACCTCGGCAATGCCGCCAACGACCAAACCCAAACGCTGGATTTCTGCCGGATGAAGTCGCACGCTTTTGGCCGCATGTGCATCTGCAGTTTCTTGCAGGGAAGCAGAACGGCGGACCAACGAATCGACTGCAAACATGGCAACTCCACCCAAGCGCTGCATTCCTTGCTGGTCTGCGTTTTGCGACACAACAACCTCCATTGGGGTAATTTGTGAGCTTAATTTGAGGTTCTGACATGCAGCGCGTAATTCATCACGCACATCTTCAGAACTCATAAATTCAAAGCCTTCCAAATTCAGCAAGTTGCCCAAAACACGCAGAATTTTCCATGCTGGGCGTGCCTCCCCCAAGGGGCGCGCAACAGCACGCATTCCCTGCCACAAACCTTCGGTGTTGACATACGTCCCCGAGGTTTCGGCAAAAGTAACCATCGGCAGAACCACATGGGCATAGCTACGCATAGCATCGGTCATGAATGGGTTAATCACAACGTTAAAGGCGGATTGCTGCAATAACTCAAGTGCACTTCGACCCTGCAGGGTATCCAATTCTGGCTCGACACCGATAAGCATTGTTGCCGCTGCTGTTTTTGACAGCATTGCAGCGGCGTTTAAGCCTTGTTGTTTAGAGACTACACCGCCGGGCAAACGATGCGGCACAGCGCCAGCCAACCAAGCCCCCGCACTGTTGCCTGCCGATACAAACTCGCCCAAGGATGCACCACTATTCTGCGCAATGGCCTGAGCAAGCTGTCGTATGACAGACAAGTCGGGGTGCGCCATTGCCAGAGCACCAAGGTAAACACCGGCACGCTTGGCATTCTTAAGTGACGCAGCAATGGATTGATGTTGCGTCTCAACGGTTACACGACCAACCAATGCAGCAAGTGACCCATCTAGGCCGTTCGGTGCAAGCGCCGCCAAAACGGCCGTCAAAGTTGCAACCATGGCATCGTTGCCGACACCCAAGTTTTCCAATGTTGCAAAGGTCTGCGGCAATACTGCTGGATTGACGAAACTGATCTTCGCACCCGCAAGCGCTGCTTTGCGCAAACGTTGCGCCAGGAGCGGTTGTTCATGACGAACATGGCTACCGATGACCAACACGGCTTGACGCTGCTCCAAGTCGGCCACGTCATGCCCCAACCAAGGCATCACTGGCAAGGCAGCCTGATCGCGGAAATCACGCTGACGCAAACGATGGTCAATATTGGCTGACCCCAGTCCACGCGTGATTTTTTGCGCAAGATACAACTCTTCCAAGGTCGCATGCGGAGCAATCAAGGTGTGCAAATCAGTACCCGCTGCTTTAAGCCCTTTGGCCGCCACTTCCAGCGCTTCTTCCCAACTCGCCTCTCGCCAGCCCGCTTCGACGCGGATCATCGGACTTGCCAAACGCTCGGCGTGCTGGATGCCGAGGTAACTAAATCGATCACGATCCGACAGCCAAACCTCGTTGACCGGTTCGTTTTCACGCGGCACCACACGCATGACTACACCATCTCGAATGTGCATGTACATATTGGAGCCTAGGCCATCATGCGGTGCAATGGCAGGCTGCTGCGCCAACTCCCAGGGACGGAACATGTAACGCGAAGGCTTCGCCGTGAGTGCGCCCACGGGGCATAAGTCAATAATATTCCCGGAGATTTCAGAGCTTACGGCTTTAGCAACGTAAGTTCCGATTTCCATATGCTCACTGCGCCCAGTGGTTCCAAGTTCACGCACACCGGCGATTTCATCACCAAAACGCACACAGCGCGTACAGTGAATACAGCGCGTCATATCGGTTGCCACCAGCGGACCGATGTCTTTATCTTTCACGACACGCTTGGTTTCGGAATACTGACCTACGCCGTCGCCATAACCCATGGCAACATCCTGCAGTTCACACTCGCCGCCCTGATCGCACACGGGGCAATCCAGCGGATGGTTGATGAGCAAAAACTCCATGGTCGCACGCTGCGCAATAATGGCTTTCGGCGACTTGGTGAAGACTCGCATGCCTTCTGAAATTGGGGTTGCACAGGCAGGCAAGGTCTTGGGCGCACGCTCAACCTCAACAAGGCACATACGGCAGTTGGCCGCGACGGACAGCTTGCGGTGGTAACAGAAGCGAGGGATATGAATACCCGCTGCATCGGTGACTTCAATCAGCATGTCACCCTGATGCCCTTGCAGCTTCTTACCGTCAACCTCAATGGAGATCAGATCATCACTCATCGCTACTCCCTGCGCCCTTTAGCGAATCTTGGCTTCGGCCATACTGTGGCCGTGCTCAATGTAATATTCAAATTCCGGGCGGAAATGCTTAAGAAAACTACGCACCGGCATGGCCGCAGCATCGCCAAGCGCACAAATCGTACGGCCTTCAATCTTGCTGGCCACATCGTCCAGGCGAGCCAAATCCGCCAACGCGCCCTTGCCCTCCACAATACGCGTCAACATGCGATAGAGCCAGCCCGTACCTTCACGGCAAGGCGTGCATTGCCCGCATGATTCGGAGTAATAAAAACGGGAAATACGACGCAGTGCCTTGACCATGCAGGTGCTGCTATCCAACACAATCAGACCACCCGAACCAAGGTAGCTGCCCGCTTTGGCCAGTGAGTCGTAGTCCATATTGACTTTCATCATCACATCCGCAGGCACCACCGGCACCGAAGAACCACCCGGAATCACTGCTTTTAGAGAGTATCCGTCGCGCACTCCCCCCGCCATCGCCAATAGGTCGGCAAACGGCGTACCCATGGGAATTTCAAACACACCCGGCGCGTTGACATGGCCGGAGACCGAGAACATCTTGGTGCCACCGCTGTTTGGCACGCCCAAATCCGCAAACCACTGACCGCCATTGCGTAGAATCGCAGGCACCGAGGACAGAGTTTCAGTGTTATTAATCGTCGTCGGGCGGCCATACAAACCAAAGTTGGCAGGGAAAGGCGGCTTGAAGCGTGGTTGCCCCTTCTTCCCTTCCAGTGATTCAAGCAAGGCGGTTTCTTCACCACAAATATAAGCGCCCGCACCCAATGAGCCATATAGGTCCATGTCCAGACCGGAGCCGAGAACATTTTTGCCGAGCAAACCATGCTCATAAGCTTCCTTTAATGCCTGCTCAAAGCGCTGGAAAGGCAGGTCACCAAACTCACCACGCATGTAGTTGTAACCCACGGTCGCGCCAATCGTGTAGGCTCCAATGGCCATACCTTCGACCAGGGCATGCGGATTGTTCAGCAAAATTTGGCGATCCTTGGCCGTGCCGGGCTCCGACTCATCCGAATTGCACACCAGATACTTTTGCCCCGGTGCGTTGCGCGGCATAAAGCTCCACTTCAAGCCGGTGGGAAAGCCCGCGCCACCACGACCACGCAAATTGGAAAGCTTCAGCTCTTCAATAATGACCGCCGGATCTGTTTTTTCCGCCAGAATCTTGCGCCATGACTGATAGCCGCCCGTTTTAAGATAGTTTTCCAGCGTCCATGGCTCATCGAACTGGCGGGTTGCAAAACAAACTTGAGTACTCATTTTCAGTGTCCGTCCTTAAGTGCCACAGCATCCAGAATACTGTCCACTTTTTCCGGGGTCAGGCGCTCGTAATACACATGATCGACCTGCATCATCGGGCCACCATCACACGCTGCCAGACACTCTTCCTCGCACTTGAGGAAGAATTTTCCATCGGGTGTACTCTCGCCGGTTTTAATGCCCAAACGATTTTCCACATGCTCAACAATGCGATCCGACCCCATTAACCAGCAGGAGATATTGGTGCAAATCGAAATGCTGTGCTGCCCCACAGGCTTGGTTTCAAACATTGAATAAAACGTAGCGACTTCATACGCTGCAATCTCTGGCACGCCGAGATAAAGTGCAACCGCGTCCATCAAGTCGGTTGTCAAATAGCCGTGGTTTTGATGTTGGGCGGCGCGCAACGCGGCAAGCAAGGCAGACATTCGTTGATCGGAAGGATACTTACTCAGCCAATGCTCAATTTCAGTCACCGTATCTGCACTTAACAGAGCGATTTTGCGCACACGTTCTTGTTCGTTCATCAACGATCGACCTCCCCGAATACGATGTCCTGGGTACCAATAATGGCCACCACATCGGCAATCATGTGCCCACGTGACATCTCGTCCAAACCTGAAAGATGGGCAAAACCTGGCGCGCGCACCTTCAAGCGATACGGCTTGTTCGCTCCATCTGAAATCAGATAGATCCCAAACTCACCCTTAGGATGCTCAACCGCAGAATACACCTCACCCTCAGGCAGGCAGAAGCCTTCGGTGAACAATTTGAAATGGTGGATCAAGGCCTCCATATCAGCCTTGGCTTCTTCACGGCGCGGTGGAGCAAACTTATGATCGCCCGTTAACACCTCGCCGGGGTTTTTACGTAACCACTGAATACATTGCTTGACGATGCGATTTGATTGACGCAACTCTTCTACACGTACCAGATAACGGTCATAACAATCGCCATTTACGCCGACGGGAATATCAAAATCCAGCTTGTCATACACCGCATAAGGCTGTTTCTTGCGCAAATCCCATTCAACCCCTGAACCACGCAGCATCGGCCCGGTAAAACCCATGGCCAAAGCGCGCTCAGGAGTCACAACGCCGATCCCTACAGTACGCTGTTTCCAGATACGGTTATCGGTCAGCAGGGTCTCGTATTCATCGACCAAGGCGGGAAAGCGATTAACAAAATCCTCAAGGAAATCAAGCATCGATCCTTGACGCACTTCGTTCATGCGCGACACGTCTTTGGCGTTATGCCATTTGGAGGTGCTGTATTGCGGCATGGAATCCGGCAAGTCGCGCGCCACACCACCTGGACGGTAATACGTTGCGTGCAAACGCGCCCCAGAGACCGCTTCGTAGCAATCCATCAAATCTTCGCGCTCACGGAAGCAATACAGGAACACCGACATGGCACCAATATCCAGCGCGTGCGCGCCCAACCAGAGCAGGTGATTCAAGATGCGCGTGATTTCATCAAACATGGTACGGATATACAGCGCGCGCTCCGGCACCTGAATTCCACCAATTTTTTCCATCGCCATGACGTAGGCGTGTTCGTTACACATCATCGACACATAGTCGAGACGATCCATGTAACCGATGCTTTGGTTGTAAGGCTTGCTCTCGGCCAGCTTTTCGGTCGCGCGGTGCAATAAACCAATGTGCGAATCAGCACGCACTATGGTTTCGCCATCCAGCTCAAGCACAAGACGCAGCACACCGTGCGCCGATGGGTGTTGAGGGCCGAAATTCAAGGTGTAGTTGACGATTTCAGGCATGACTCAACCCTTCTTCTGCGTCGAAAGAATGTAGCGATGATCCTGGCGTATCACCCGTGGCACGAGCACACGTGGTTCGATACTCACCGGTTCATACACCACGCGCCCCTTGGTTTCGTCGTAACGCATTTCAACATTGCCAATCAATGGAAAATCCTTACGGAAGGGATGCCCCACAAAACCATAGTCCGTCAGAATGCGACGCAAATCAGGATGACCGTCGAACAAGATGCCAAAAAGGTCGAAAGCTTCGCGCTCGAACCAATTAACACCCGACCATACCGAGGTGACCGAAGGCAAGATTGGCATATCGACATCGTCGCAATACACGCGCAAACGCAAACGCTGATTAAACTTGTACGAAAGCAGATGGTAGACCACCGCAAAGCGCGGCCGAGCGGAATCGGACAACTGCATCTCATCGCCAAACTTCATACGTCCAGCAGTTGATTCCTGCACGCCACGGTTATAGCCACCTTTGCATACCTTCTCGTCGGACGACCATTCACTTTTGCCGTAATCGCTGTAATCCACGCCGCACAGGTCAATCAACTGCTCAAAGGCAAACTCAGCCTCCGTGGCCAATGCCTGACATACACGCAAAATATCGGTCGCACGCACTTCAATCGTTAATTCATCACAGCTTTCAATGTACTGCGTCGCAACAGAGGGAAAACGTGCAGAAAACTGCTCGCGTAACTGACTATAAGTTTTGGACAGGGTAAATTTCATTAAACCGCCTCAGTCACTGAAGAAGGTTTAGCAATCGTATTGGTGCGATGAATTTTGTTTTGCAGCTGAATAATGCCGTACAGCAAGGCTTCAGCAGTCGGCGGACATCCGGGCACATAGATATCCACCGGGACAATTCGGTCACAACCACGCACCACCGCATACGAATAGTGGTAATAACCGCCACCGTTAGCACAGGAACCCATTGAAATAACCCAACGCGGCTCGGGCATCTGGTCATAAACCTTGCGCAAGGCGGGTGCCATTTTATTTACGAGGGTTCCGGCAACAATCATGACGTCCGACTGCCGCGGACTTGGACGGAATACTACGCCGAAACGATCCAGGTCATAGCGCGCAGCACCGGCGTGCATCATCTCTACAGCACAGCAGGCCAAGCCGAAGGTCATCGGCCACAGTGATCCGGTGCGTGCCCAATTGATGAGCTTGTCAGCAGATGTTGTGACAAAGCCTTTGTCGAGAATACCCTCTATTCCCATTCCAAAGCCCCCTTCTTCCACTCGTAGATGAAGCCAATCACCAAAATCAGCAAGAACAAGCCCATGGCAGCCAAGCCAAAACCACCTATCTCATCCAGAACCACGGCCCAGGGAAAAAGAAAAGCAATTTCAAGGTCAAAAATAATGAACAAAATGGCGACAAGATAAAAACGCACGTCAAACTTCATGCGCGAATCTTCAAATGCGGCAAAACCACACTCATAGGGCGAGTCTTTTTCTTTGTCGGGATGACGTGGGGCAAGGATAAAGCCCGTCAGCAGCATAACCAGGCTGAAACCTAGTGCTACGACGAAAAACACCAGAACAGGAAGATAGTTCTCAAGCACGCGACTCACTCCTCCTACGCAACCAGGCTCTATACGACTTGGCACACAAAAGCCCAGCCTGTTTGTATTGCCCGTGTTGCCGCCTGCATTGCCATGACTGCAATGGTGGTTATTGTAAAAATTATGAGCGTTTAACGACGCTTCTTTTTTCATTCGAATCGTTGGCAGTTCTTGTTACATCAAGCCGCCAAGATTACGTAATTGGTGCGGATGGCGGGACTCGAACCCGCACGTCTTGCGACACCACCCCCTCAAGATGGCGTGTCTACCAATTCCACCACATCCGCGAAAAATTTATTTAACTGCCGGCACATCAGCCGGCCTATTCTCCTGTGGCGCAACTTCAGTTGCGACTGGAGCCGCAGATTCAACTACGCTCCCGCTCTTTGGAGCGGACGTCACAATATAGGCAAGTAACAAACTTGTCACGAAAAAAATTGCGACCAACCAAGCCGTCAAGCGACTCAGAAACGTCGCTGCGCCGCGAGCACCAAAAACCGTGGACGACGCGCCGCCGCCGAAGGCTGCACCAGCTTCGGCGCCCTTGCCATGCTGAACTAAAACCAAGCCAATCAGGGCCATGCCAACCAAAATATGAAACGTTGTTAACAGAGCAATCACGCGTTATCCCTCGCCGCACGGCAAATGGAAAGAAAATCTTCGGCTTTCAAGGATGCGCCACCAATCAGGCCGCCATCAATATCCTGCATCCCCATCAATTCGAGGGCATTCTCTGGCTTCATGCTGCCACCGTACATGATGCGCGCTCGCGACGCGATTGCGACATCGTGCGCTGCCAAACGATTTCTAATAAAAGCATGTACGTCCTGCGCTTGTTGCGGAGTGGCAGTGCGACCCGTACCAATCGCCCAAACAGGTTCGTAGGCAATGAGCACTTGCTCAAAAGCCTGAACACCCACCTGCTCCAACACAGCATCCAATTGGCGCGCCACCACAGCCTCGGTCACGCCCTGCTCGCGCTCTTCCAGCGTTTCACCTAAACATAGAATGGGAACAAGCTGGGCGCGCAAAACATGCCCAACCTTCTCAGCCACTTGTGCATCCGTTTCGCCATGAATTGCACGTCGCTCAGAATGCCCCACAATCACATAGGCACATCCGACATCATGCAGCATTGCCGCCGACACATCCCCGGTAAATGCACCATCCTGCTCGGCGAGGGCGACATCTTGCGCACCCACTGCCACCGCTGTGCCACTCAGAGCATCAATGGCCTGTGTAATATGCACATAGCTTGGGCAGACGGCAACATCAACAGCATCAAGATCAGAAACACCATGGCGCAATCCGGCAACGAGTTGGTCAATCGAGGCCGTGCGGCCATTCATTTTCCAATTTCCTACAACAATCGGTTTGCGCATGGGACTTGTGTTCACTGCTCTTGAAACGGGCGGCAAGGTTAATGTTAAAAGGCTCGGAAAGCAACCTATGCCAACACTCAAGAATAGCGCGGTTCAACCAATTGCAACCGCTTCACGCACCACTTCAGCCAGTGCTTCCGCTGTGCGCCGCGTCACTTCAGGATCGTCACTTTCCACCATGACACGCACCAAAGGCTCGGTTCCCGACGCGCGCAAAACAATGCGCCCGCGTCCATTAAAAGCCTTCTCAAACTCTTCAACGCGCTGCCACACGCTATCCAAGGCTGCTAAATCGATCTTTTTATGCAGGCGGACATTCAACATCAATTGCGGGTATTTCCTGATTGATTGACGCAGGGCGCTCAGCGGTTCACCGCGTTGCCGCATGGCGGCCACCACCTGCAAGGCCGCGATAATTCCATCACCCGTAGCGGCACGATCCAGACACAGAATATGCCCCGAAGCCTCACCACCATACAGCCAACCCTGTTCACGCAGCGCTTCATACACATAACGATCACCGACATTGGCACGCTGAAACGGCAAGCCCAGCCGGGCAATTGCCAGCTCCAAGCCAAGATTACTCATCAGGGTACCAACAACACCACCGCTATAGCCTTCCTGTTCCACGCGCTCGCGCACAATGGCAAATAGCAGGTCATCGCCATCCAGCACTGCCCCGGTTTCATCAATCATCACGACCCTATCACCGTCACCATCGAAGGCAATGCCCATATCGGCGCCCTTGGCGAGTACCGCTGCACGCAAACTTTCCGGGTGAGTCGAGCCGCATTCGGCATTGATATTAAAGCCATCCGGCATCACGCCGATGCTTTCGACCAGTGCACCCAATTCGGCAAAGACCTTGGGTGCCACATGATAGGTTGCACCATGCGCACAATCGAGTACCACATGCAGACCCGCCAGACTTGAACCCAGGGGCAAGGTTGCCTTGCAAGACTCAATGTAACGTCCGGCGGCATCGTCAACACGCTTGGCCTTTCCCAGACATTCGGGAGCAACAACATCCAACGGGCTATCCATCAATGCCTCAATCGCTGCCTCTTGCGCATCACTTAATTTGCTTCCGGCCGCATTGAAAAACTTTACGCCATTATCATCAAACGGATTATGCGAAGCCGAGATCACTACACCCGCCGAGGCGCGCAGAGTACGGGTCAGATAGGCAATGGCAGGTGTCGGCATCGGCCCCAGCAGACGCACATCAACCCCGGCTGCAATCAACCCGGCTTCCAGGGCAGACTCCAACATATAGCCGGAAATGCGCGTATCCTTGCCCAAAACGACCTTGCGCATTCCGCTACTCGCCAACACTTTCCCGGCAGCCCAACCCAGCTTCAATGCAACCTCAGGGGTCATAGGCCACTGCCCTACCCGCCCACGAATACCGTCCGTACCAAAATACTTCATTTTTTTCTCGACAAATACGCTGCTTACACCAACCCCATCCACACGCGAACCGCATCCACGCTAGGTTTTACCGCATGAACCCGCAATATTCGCGCACCACGCTCAAGCGCCATGACGTGCGCCGCCAGAGTGCCAGCATCACGTTCGGTTGGCGCACTCTGGCCAATCAATTCGGCAATCATGCGTTTGCGCGAAACGCCAACCAACACAGGAAATCCATGCCCCACCAAACGCGGAAGCGCCTTAAAAAGCGCGTGATTGTGCGCAAAATCTTTACCAAAGCCAAACCCTGGGTCAATGGCGATGGAAGATGCCGGCAAACCCAAAGCAAGACAGGCTCGCACTTGCTTCAGTAAAAAACCTTCAACCTCATCGACAACACTCCCATACACTGGTGCATCCTGCATCTGAACCGGTTCACCCTGCATGTGCATCAGACAAACCGCAGCAGGATGAGCCGCAAGCACATCAAGCGCACCGGGGCGCTGCAAGGCACGCACATCATTAATTAGCGCTACACCTTGGCGCAAGCCCTCATGCATGACTTCGGGTGAGCTTGTATCCAACGACAAGGGCACAGGCGCGCCACGCAGGCACTCCAGAATCTCACCTAATCGATCCAGCTCTTCCGCCGCACTGACTGCCATGGCTCCTGGGCGCGTAGATTCTGCGCCGAGATCCAATATATCCACGCCATCGGCGATCATGCGCTCGGCCTGCGCCAGAGCCAAATCGCGCCCAAAAAAACGACCCCCATCCGAAAAGGAGTCAGGGGTCACATTGATAATTCCCATGACACGCGGGCGATCCCGCGTCCATGAGGACAAATCGAATACAGACATTTTTAATGCTGGCTGGCTGCATCACCAACAGATTTAGCAGGAGGCTCCTTGGATGCTTCCCCCGTACCAGAGGCAACCCCACCACCTGACTGCGGAGGGTTCTGCCCATCCTCACCCCAACCCTTGGGCTCACCTGGCTCACGCCGCGCCATCAAATTATCAATCTGAGGCAAATCAATGGTTTCGTACTTCAAAAGCGCTTCCGACATGGAATGTAGAATATCCATGTTTTCCACGAGAATGGTACGCGCACGCTCGTAATTGCGGTCAATAATTGCACGTACTTCGGCATCAATCAGGTGCGCAGTATCATCCGAAACATTCTTGTGCTGGGTCACGCTGCGGCCAAGAAAAACCTCACCCTCTTCTTCCATGTAGCTCAAGGCGCCTAGTTTTTCCGACATCCCCCATTTGGTGACCATATTGCGAGCGATATCCGTCGCGCGCTCAATATCGTTGGACGCCCCTGTGGTTACAGCATCCGGGCCAAAAACAAGCTCTTCCGCCAATCGTCCACCAAATAAAGTGGATAATGAGCTTTCAAGCTTGCGCTTGCTGTAGCTATAGCGATCTTGCTCAGGCAAGAACATGGTGACACCCAGGGCCCGACCACGCGGGATAATACTAACCTTGTAAACCGGGTCATGCTCTGGCACCAAACGGCCAATAATCGCGTGACCTGCTTCGTGATAGGCCGTGAGCTTTTTCTCGTCATCATTCATTAAAATCGAACGGCGCTCAGTCCCCATAATCAGCTTGTCTTTCGCCCACTCAAGGTCGGCCATGGAGACCTCTTGGCGACCTGTACGCGCTGCACGCAAAGCTGCCTCATTCACGAGGTTAGCCAAATCTGCGCCAGAGAAACCAGGCGTACCGCGTGCAATGTTCATTGCGGTCACGTCACTTGCCGCAGGAACCTTGCGTAAATGCACTTTAAGAATCTGCTCGCGGCCGCGCACATCAGGTAATCCAACGACGACTTGACGATCAAAACGACCTGGGCGCAATAAGGCTGGATCAAGAACATCCGGACGGTTGGTAGCGGCAATGACGATGATGCCTTCGTGTCCATCAAAACCGTCCATCTCAACCAGCATTTGGTTCAGCGTTTGTTCACGCTCATCGTTACCACCGCCCAAACCCGCGCCGCGCTGACGACCGACAGCATCAATTTCGTCGATAAAGATAATGCAGGGCGCGCTTTTCTTCGCTTGCTCAAACATGTCGCGCACACGCGCCGCACCCACGCCAACAAACATTTCCACGAAATCCGAACCGGAAATGCTGAAAAAAGGTACCTTGGCTTCACCCGCAATCGCCTTCGCCAGCAGTGTTTTACCTGTTCCGGGAGGACCCACCATCAATACACCACGTGGAATCTTGCCGCCTAGGCGCTGAAACTTACCCGGGTCACGCAAAAAGTCGACCAGCTCGGCAACATCTTGCTTGGCCTCATCACAGCCCGCCACATCAGCGAAAGTCACTTTGATTTGATCTTCACCCATCAAGCGCGCACGACTCTTGCCAAAACTCATGGCACCGCCACGTCCACCGCCCTGCATTTGGCGCATGAAGAATATCCACACGCCAATCAACAACAGGAAAGGCCCCCACTGGATAAGCAAGGTCATCAACAACGACGGGCGCTCAGGAGGAATGGCATTGATCGTCACGCCTGCATTCAGCAAATCACCAATCAGCGCACGATTATCCGACTCTGGACTGTAGGTCATAAACTCACTGCCAGAGGTCATCTTGCCGCGAATCACATTTCCTTCAATCTGCACACGCTGCACTGAACCGGACTTCACATCACTGATGAATTGCGAATAGGCAGTGGGTACGTTCGCGGGCGTGCGAGCACCCTGGAAACTATTGAAAACCGTCATCAGTACGATGGCGATTACAAACCAGAGGAGTAAATTCTTTACGACGTCGTTCAAAGCAAAACCTCGTTCCAGCTTGATGCGCTAGATAATGGGGTTAGAAAAGTAAATATTTGAGCACTATAACACGCGAGGGTTCCGCGCTAAGGCATAAACCTCGCGGGAACGGGCGCGAGAAGCGTCAGGTTTGCGCATGGTGACACTGCCAAATTGTTTGCGCAATTCCCGTACATAGTCATCAAAACCTGCGCCCTGGAATAGTTTGATAACAAACACACCCTCAGGTCCCAGTACACGCAACGCAAATTCCACCGCTAATTCAGCAAGGTACATGGAGCGCGGCTGATCGACACCATCGTGTCCACTCATGTTGGGCGCCATGTCCGACAAAACCACATCAACAGTACGTCCATCAAGGTGATGCATCAGCGTGTCCAAAACCGCTTGCTCCGTGAAATCACCCTGTATGAAATCCACATCCGCAAAGCCATCCATTGGCAAAAGATCGAGTGCAAAAATCCGTCCCTTGTCTCCCAACAGACTGGAAACATACTGCGTCCAACCTCCAGGAGCTGCACCAAGATCCACCACCACCTGCCCAGGGCGCAAAAGTCGATCCCGTTCCTGAATCTCAATCAACTTGTATACCGCGCGCGAACGCCATCCCTCACGCTGAGCGCGCTGCACATAGGGGTCAGTAAAATGTTCATGCAGCCAGCGCTGACTGCTTACGGTACGCCCCATGCCTCACTCCCTTCCAAAATTAGGACTTACGCAAAAGTGTTCCAGCAAGGCAAAGCGCCAAAGACAGTACACATGATATGGCTAGACGCTTGAATACCGCTGGGGAGGTTTTGCGAAAATTCTATAAAAATAACAAGGCGCCGGGCGGGGTACCAAACCCCATCCAGCGCCAACTCAAACTAAGGGCGAATCCCCCCCGATACAAGAAGCAGTATGACTCAATGCCCCTGCATTTTTTGCATGGTTTCCATGCGTTGCATCATGTCGGCACGTTTTTTCACCGGCACCTGCACGCTCATTTGCTTGCCATCGGCAAAATCAAGGCGCACCGGAATGATATCCCCCGCCTTGGGACGTGGGTCTTGCACCCCAATCAGCATGATGTGATAGCTGCCCGGCTTAAGGGTCAAACTGCCCATGGCAGGAATCACAAAGGCATCCTGTTTAATCATTTTATGCATACCGTCAACCTCGATCGACTTATGCAGCTCAATGGTGTTAAAGCCTGGTGCAAAGGCGCTCAGTACTTTGACTTCCTTGTCTTCATCGTTCTCCATCACCATAAACGCTGCCATCGCCTGCGCATTGGGCGGAGCTTCGGGAATCCATGCATCAACTATTTTAACGTCTGCCAGCGCAGACAATGGCAACAACATGGCTGTAAGAAACATCAACTTACGCATGGAACACCTCACTCGTTAATTACAGTACGAAATGCTTTAACCATCGCCACTGGATCATGCGGCGTTGGATACACTCCAACCACGGTACCCTCTGGACTCACCAAGAGTATGGAGGTTGTATGATTAATTAGATATGAACTGGACGCTGCATCATTTGCCGTGGGTAAGGAGGCTTTTTCCCACCCCACGCCCAAGGGCTTAGCCATCAAACGCAACTCAATCTCTGTCCCGGTCGCGCCGATAATTTTTGGATCAAAATAAGTCACAAACTTGGCCAACTGCTCTGGGGTATCACGCTCAGGATCAACCGAAACGAACACCTGTTGCCATGACGACTGTACACCCTCCTTGCGTAACAGCGTCGCGACTTCAGCCAGCGCGGTTAACTCTGTCGGACAGACATCAGGACAGAGCGTGTAGCCAAAATACAAAAACGTCCACTTGCCCAACAGATTCTTGCGTTCAAACGGTTTGCCATCCATGCGTGTCAGCGTGAATTCCGGCACAGAGATCGCCTGTGGAATCACACGCATCACCGACTGATCGACCACCGTGGCCAAATCCACATTCGCACGCTGCCATTTCAGATATACAGCAACACTCAGGGCGACAATCAAGACCAAAAAAACCACAGCGGCAACAGGCGCATTTTGACGACCAGATTCACTCATGAACTTCATCCCCCGCGTTAAATATTTAATACATAATTAGCGCAATTTATACCCATTAACGGGTTTCATGCAACACAATGCTTTTCAAACGCAAGGCATTGCCCACGACCAGCAGGGAGCTGAGCGACATGCCAACCGCTGCCACCCAAGGGCTAATAAACCCAAGCGCCGCAAAGGGCACGGCCAAAATGTTATAGCCCAAAGCCCAAGCCAGGTTTGTGTGTATGTTACGTCGTGTCGATCGCGCCATGCGAATCGCTTGCGGTATGGCACTCAAATCATGCCCAAGGAGTACAAAATCACTATGTAGCTGTGCCAGTGTTGTAGCTGAGCCAAATGATAGCGACACCTGCGCAGCCGCAAGAGTAGGCGCATCATTAATGCCATCCCCTGCCATCATCACTCTAGCGCCCATTGCCTGCGCCTGCTCAATCCAAGCCAGTTTATCTTTAGGAAGCATAGCGCCGTGATATTCGTCAATACCAAGCCTTTGCGCCATATAACGCACGGCAGCAGGCTGGTCGCCGCTCAAAATCACCACACGTTGCATACCCAAAGCGCGCGCCTGAAGCACAAAATTTTCGGCACCTTCGCGCATTTCATCATGTAGCACAAACAACGCTCGCGGCTGTGCATCGCAACTCAACACCACCACAATACCGGCGCTTTCAAGCTGCGCATGCAACCAGACTTGATCCTGATCCGCCAGCGCGGCGCCTTGCAGCGCAAAAAGCGGGGTGCCGACACGCCAACACCTGTCATTAAAGTGTGCTTCCAGCCCCTGCCCCGGAATATTCAGCACCTCGAAATGTGCATCCAGCGGATCAACCCCCTCACGCAACGCATGCGCCAAAGGGTGCTCCGAGTGCATTTCCATGCGCGCCACCAAAGCACGCACCCAAGCCTCATCCTCGCCACCCAATACGTGCACATTTGTGATTTTGGGTCGCCCGCGCGTCAATGTTCCGGTTTTATCCAACACCAAGGTATTCGCTCGTGCCAGCGCTTCAACCGCCGACATGCGCATGGGCAAAACCCCCATACCCGCAAAACGCCCGGCCGCAATCGCCAAAGCCACGGGCGTGGCCAAGGCCAATGCACAGGGGCAGGTAATAATCAGCACCGAAATGGTATTGGGCAGGGCATGCGCCGGGTCAATCAACCACCACACCAGCGCTGTCAATCCCGCGAGAATCAAAGTCACCAGTACAAACGGCGCAGAAATGCGTTCAGCCAAAATCGCCAGCTTGGGCTTCTCGGACAAACCGCGATCCATTAGGCGTTGTAGTTCATTCATGGTCGAATCGGCGCTGACACGCTCCACCCGCATCAACACGGGCTGATCGACATTGCAACTTCCGGCAGCAATCCAGTCCCCTTTCCAATGCGCCACAGCCGCCGACTCGCCCGTGAGGTGCGACTCATCAAAACTGCTAAATGCGCTTAATAAGCAGCCATCCACCGGAACGCTTGCGCCGGGTAACACGCGCACCACATCACCGGGTTTCAAATCGGCGACCGCAACTTCAATGTCAATGGCAACGTCACCATCCTGATCCACTCGGGTGGCCGTGCGCGGAATAACCTTCATCAGATGATCGAGCGCATTCGCTGCTGCAAGTCGCCCTTTCAATTCCACCACCCGCGCCAGCAAAACAAAAAATACAAACATGGCAATGGAATCAAAATAGGCTTCTTCGCCGCCGGTAATTGTCGCCCATAAACTGCCACCCCACGCAGCGACGAGACCCAAAACGACTGGAACATCCATACCCAGGCGCCTGTTTTTCAAGTCGCGCCACGCGCCAACAAAAAAGTCCGCACCGGAGTAAACCAGCATAATGAAAGTGATCAGCAACGAGGTCCAACGTCCGATGACCTCCCAAAGCTGAAGTTGCCCACCCGGTTCATGGCCGCCCATCCAATAGGTCGCGATGGAAAAAAACATGACCTCCATGCCGAGCAAGCCGGCAAACAACAAGCGCTCAACACTACGCCGACGTTCATCCTCAATTAACTGCTCGCGATGCGCTGGATCATACGGGTGAGCGATGTATCCAATGGCAGCAATGGTTTGCAAAATTTCGCTCAACTTCGTTTGCAACGGATCCCACGTCACGCGTGCCTGATGACTGGCATAGTCCAAATGCACGTCAACCACTCCCGGGTGAGCACGCAAGGTCTGCTCATTCAGCCACATGCAGGCCGCACAGCGGATATTTTCCAGAATAAGCGCTGCTTCAAGCAATTCGCCACTGTGGCGCACAAAACTTTGCTGAACATCCGGGCGATCAAACAAACTCAAATTGCGCAGAATTTCCGGCAGGACTTGAGCATTAATCTCGCCCTCCTGCTCACGGAACTTGTAAAAATCCTCAAACCCCGCATCCACAATAGTCTTACAGGCCGCATGACAACCGGCACAGCAAAACACCCGCTCTTCTCCGAGCACGGGATAACGCAAATCAATCCCTGGCGGAACTTCCAGCGCACAGTGGTAGCAAACAGGTTTTTCAAGCGATTTGTCGTTAGCCACGCAGCGTTATCCCAATGAAATAGGATTTACGCAAAATTGTCCCGGCAAGGCAAAGCGACGAAGACAGTACACCTATTACGGCGAGGCGCTTTAACGCCGCTGGGGCGAATTTGCGTAAGTCCTATGAAAAAAGCCCCGCAAAAACTGCGAGGCTCAAGTTATACCCAATCAAACGAAGAATTACTTGGCAGTCAAACCTGCGTAGTAATGTGCTAATTGCACAATTTCTTCATCCGTCAAAACCTTTGCGATCAAACGCATACGCGAGTAAACATCGTTATGACGCGCACCTGTTTTGTAATCCTGCATGGTTCTGATGAAGTATTCCGGTGTCTGACCTGCCAGTGCCGGGGTATCCGTAGCTTGGCCTTCACCATTGGACACATGGCAAGACTGGCAAGGGGCGAGCAAACGCTTACCATCCCCACGGCGAACCATGTAGGTAATTTGCTCACCGACGGCCTCGTCAAAGGTGACACCTTCGGGCAGCGCCGGCAGATCAAAACTGGCATAGAACTGCGCCAGATCAGCCATGTCCTGATCGCTCACCATTTGCCCTTCGGCGGTCATGATTTCTGCCGCATGGCTACCCTTGCGCTTGCCGTCCTTGTAATCCTTCAGCATTTTGAAAGTGTACTCGGCACGCTGACCCGCAAGCGATGGCCAGTTGGCTGAAGGTGCAATGCCTGCGTTGCCGTGGCAGGACACGCAGAACAGCTCCTGATGCAATTGCGCGCCACGATTCTTGTCACCTTGCGCCACGAAGCGAACCTGCTCTGCGGTCCAAGCCACATTGCTAGAGGGCCCTTTAATTGCAGCAGCTGCTTCGTGCCCCGCAGCAAACAGCGGGGAAACCATCATCGCAGCGGCAAGACCAACCATGCCTACAACGGTTTTAATGTGCTTATTGTTCATGAATCAAACTCCCCAAGGAATGGTGTGATGCCCTTCCATAAAGAAGAACTGCACAATTGGATAGCCGTAGCTGAGGATCATGTAGGCCAACATCGCCCAATTCCAAAAGGCCAAGCTATTCAGCACGTTAGGAAGACGCATTGGCTCATGAATAGCCACGGCATATTCAACCTTGGTATCCGCTGCGGGCACTTTGTTGAAGTGCGTCATGAAAAGGTTGTAGACAAACATGAATCCTGACACAACCAACATCACAGCACCGACAATCATGATGGCCTCATAGATACCCCACATTTGTGCATATTCAGGGAAAGCAGCGTATTGATCGGTGGTTGACACACGACGTGGCTGACCAATAAGACCCAATACATGCCAAGGTGCTGTCAATACCACCATACCAATGAAATACAGCCACAACTGCCAAACAGCAAGGGCGCGTGAAAACAGCGCATTGCCTGTAATCTTCGGCCATAGCCAGTACGCTGCAACCAAGTACATGATGACCGTGGTACCGCCGAAGATCAGGTGGAAGTGGCCGGTAATCCACTGCGTGTTATGCACCATAACGTCCCACGTATAGGCCGCGTTCAATACACCACCCCAGCCACCGACAGTCAGCATCAACAGCGCAAGACCACCACCCAGGACAAAGGGGTTATTCCAGTCCAAGGCACCAATCCAGCCAAACAAGCCCTTGCCACCACGCAGACGACCTGCAATTTCCATCGAAGCCAACACTGTAAAGCCTGTCAGGAAGGTTGGCACGGCCACCATGAAAGTACCGAACATGTGCAGCAGCTTCCAGCCTGCGGCTTGTTGTGGATCAACATACAAATGGTGGAAACCAATCGGCACGGAGAAGATGAACAGCAACACAAAGGCGATACGTGCAAACTCATCTGAGAACAGTTTCCCGCCCGCTTCCTTGGGCAAAATCACATACATGGCGATATAAGCTGGCATCAACCAGAAATACACAATCGCATGCAGCGTCCAGGAGAACAGAGTACGCGCCAAGCCCACGTCAATGGTCGGTGCAATACCGAACACCACGGGCAACAACTGGAAAACAGCCTCTGAGGCTACACCCAAGCTCGTCCAGCCCCACAAGAGCGCTGTCATGGTGAACATGAACATGACGAGCGGCACGGGCTTGCCAGGGTTTTCCTTCTTCCACTGGACGAAGGCGATAATCATATCGGCAACCCAGAACCACGAACCAACCACCAGCAGAGTTGCACCCAAGTAGAAGGATGGATGCGCAAACTCAGGTGGATAGAAAGTGTAGAGCACCGACGCGTAACCGGTCAGGAGCGGGATGGCCGCCATAACGGTACCCACCAGCGACACCCAGAAGCTCGTCCAGCCAAAGAACGGTTTCTTGTTGACGCTGTGCGCCATAGTGTGATAACCCCAGCCCATCGCGAAGAAGGTGGTTAACACAAAGGCCAGCAACACGCCGTGCGTTGAGGTGGAGGCGAAATACACCGCCGTGTTTTCAATACCGGGGAAAAATCCGCTACGCTCTGCGGCCTGGAACAAGCCCATGGGCAAACCCAAGGCGAGCGCCGCAAAGGCAACCCACATGTTCCACAGACCTAATTTGTTACCGTAAGCCTGCACTGCCGTCACCGCTGGGCGGGATGAGGTGGCAGCAAGACTCGCAGCATGTTCAGCAGTAATGCTCATTTCTCGTCTCTCCCTAAATTAGGACTTGCCCGCGGTTACATGCAACTTGGAATACATGTAATCGTGACCCAAACCGCAGTACTCGTTACAAATCATCGGAAAACTTCCCGGTGTTTGAAACTGAGTGTGAACCTCAGACACATAGCCTGGCACCACCATGGTGTTCATATTGCTAAATGGCACATGCACACCGTGCAGCACATCGAACGAAGCAATACGCAATTTCACAGGGGTGTTCGCAGGAACTTCAATTTCCTGAGGATAGAAGCCATAACGGGCTGCCACCATGGTCACGGTATACGAGCCATCGGCTTCATTTTTCACACCCAGGTTTTCTTCTGCAAACTCACCTGAGAGATGCATCTTGGATGATTCAATAGTCTCGACGTTACTTGGCGGGTGCATATTCTCAACTGCAGCAAAGTAGATTTGCACGCCCCAGAAAAGCGCCAACATACCGCCAATGGCCCAAAGCCAGCGCTTTTCCAGCGGATCAATATGAATCGTGGACATTTCAAACTCCTCTTATGAAACGCGGCACTTAGTGCACTGGGCCATGGCTAAGAAACAAGGCATACATTCCCAACCAGCCCAGCGTAAACAACACGCTGTAGATGGCGAGAATGACCCAAGTACCAATGGGTGAAGTCGCGAGAATCTTTTTCTCTTCTTCTGGCGTCATGATTCGTATCCCCTTGAAATAACATTAAAATTCCAATGACTGTTTAAACAAAGCAATCATCAGTAAAAGTTCTCATCCAGGCTTCGGTGTACAAGGCGGCTAGGCGAATCTGTGCCTTGCTGGCATTGAGCACCTGGTAGCGCGGG